>NZ_ACFY01000136.1 GCF_000174195.1 Roseburia inulinivorans DSM 16841
AGATATACTCATATGATAACACATAAGCAGCTCACTTTGGCAGAAGTTTTTGAAGATTGTCAAAATAAATTCGACAACGACAAATATCAGTTTCTTTCTCTTCTTGATGAAGCCATTAACCTTGATGAAATTGTTCCTGTTTCTTTTGTTTCACATTTTCACGCCCGAACCGGAAGACCTCGCAAGCACCAGCTTTATCCAATGCTCAAGGCATTTCTGCTCGAGCGTATTTTTTAAATCCCGACAGACACGCTCCTGATTGTGTTTTTGAAGTACTCTCAGGAACTGCGTGATTTCTGTGGCTTTGATGTTGTACCGGATGGTTCAAAATTCACCCGTTTTAAACAGGATTTCTTATTGGACTTACAATCTATGTTCGATCGTCTTGTAGACCTGACCGAACCGGTATGCCAAAAACTGAATCCGGCTCTTGCTGACATGACTATCTTTGATACCTCCGGTATTGAAGCATGGGTTACTGAAAATAATCCTAAGTATGCCAACCGTATTATGAAACAGCTGAAGGCTTTTAAGAAATCCCATAACCTTGATGATTCCTATGATCCATACAATGCTGCTTATGGTTCCATGCCAACTCATGCTGCATCCAACCAGGCTATCCAGCAGATGTACATCAATGGTCACTTCTGTTATGCCTATAAATTCGGTATCGTCACAAATGGACTTGGCATTGTCCGCGACATATCTTTCTACAACAAGGATTTCCTAAATGCACATCCTGATATTGTTGTAGAAAAGAAATCGGATTCCCCGGATGAGGATAAATCGCTTGCCGACTCAAAAGCTCTGCTTCCTGTTTTGATCGGTTTTTTCAAAAAACATCCCTTAATAGAGCCAACAACTTTTCTTGGAGATGTAGCTTTTGATACAATTGAAATCTATAAATCTCTTTTCAATGATATCGGGTTTCGTAAGGCTTTTATTCCTCTCCGGGTAAAACTATCCATGGAAGGAACGGACTACACAGTTAATGAAAATGGTATTCCCTGCTGTCCACATGATCCAACACTTCCTATGAAATGGGAAGGAAGCAAATCTCATTTAAAAAGCAAAATACCAACCATGAAGTTTGTATGTCCAAAAATGAAATGGGAATACAATCCTGCCAACAAATCGAAATGTCGAGTGTGCCACTATGATAATCCATGCACCACTTCTTCCTGCGGACGAATGATTTATATTTATCCAGAGAAAAATCTTCGTGCCTATCCTGGCGTAGAACAAGGTTCGCAGAAATGGGAAGACACCTAGAAGATTCGTGTAAATGTTGAAAAATCAATCAACCATTTCAAAGATAGTTTCTGCATTGCGAATCGTAAAACCCAGAACGAAAAAACGCTTCATGCTGATTTACTTCTTGCAGGAATCACACAACTTGTTACGGTACTTGTTGCAGATAAAATCCATAAGCATCAATACATACGAAGCTTAAAACCTTTGATTGCCTGACGTTCGATATTCATAACATCTTTTCTTCGCAGTTTATCTGGGAAGTCTTTTTATCGTGTTTAAATTTGATGTCACCTGCCTCTCATCTTAGTAATCCTGCATTGCAGGATTATTACCGCATTCTAATCAGGATTGCGAACTTATTTCGCAATTACCTAGGTTCCATTATAGCAGATACAGCGTATTTCCGCCAGTCGGCGGCTGTTTTCCTTCCGTCATTATGACGGTGGATAACAGTACTGAAAACCTGGATATCACTGTTATATTTCAGATTTTCAGTACTGCTATCCACAAATGGATTGTTATTTCTCCCGGTACAACTAACAGGACCTGGATATTGTGGATAAACAACGGATATGAATTTTCTTGGGATAAACATATCCACAAAAAATTTCTACGAAATGCACAAAGCTAAATGAGTTTTCTCGGATCTGTGGTCTGCTCTATCGGACGTCTGGCAATGATCTCCAGCCCCTGCCTGAGCATCGCATACTGTTCTGGAGTGATTGCCAGAGCTTCCTTGGTCCTATGTCAAGATTTAGTACAAGTTAAAATGAAAAATTTTTCCCCATTTTAACCTGCCAGAAGCTCAGCCTCAGTGTTCGTTCTTTCATACACTTGTTCAAATTCGTTTGA
>NZ_ACFY01000135.1 GCF_000174195.1 Roseburia inulinivorans DSM 16841
CAAGCTTTGCTTGTCTGCGGACTTGTTCGCTTTAGAATCTTTCAAGGTTATTCACTGTTCAGTTATCAATGTTCTTTGTTGTTTTCAGCAACTCTGATATATTATCATAATCATCTGTGCTTGTCAACAACTTTTTTATTTTATTTCGTTCATCATCTGACGAGCGAGCGGAGAAGGAGGGATTTGAACCCTCGCGCCGCTATTAACGACCTGCACCCTTTCCAGGGGTGTCCCTTCGGCCAGCTTGGGTACTTCTCCGAATATATTACACGTTATTTAATTCGCTCTTTAAAAATTTCAAACTCAATTGTATTTTTAATGAGCGGAGAGGATGGGATTCGAACCCATGTGCCCTTGCGGACAAACGGTTTTCAAGACCGCCTCGTTATGACCACTTCGATACCTCTCCGTGTTTCGCACCTCAATCAGTGCGAGATTTATTCTATCATCAGAATTCCTCTCTGTCAACCATTTTTTTTACATTTTTTGATATTTTTTGTTTTGCCCTCAAATGTATTGTCATTCCGGGTGTTGTAAATAAACATTGGCGATCAGCAGGTCTTCCGGTGTTGTAATTTTGATGTTGCGGTAACTCCCCTCGATCAGCTTTGACTTTTTTCCTTTGGTACGTTCCAGCACCATGGCATCGTCCGTGATCGCAGCATCCTCTGTTTTTAGCATTTCCTCATATGCCTCGTAAATAAGTGCATACGAAAAAGTCTGTGGTGTCTGTATCATCCAGACGTTTTTCCGGTCTGGTGTCTGCTTTGCATAGCCTCCTTCATCTGCAATCTTAATGGTATCTTTCACCGGCATGCCAACAACACATGCCTGATATTCCGGCACCTCCAACATGCAGCGCCTGATGATGTCCTGATTCACAAAAGGTCTTGCCCCATCATGGATCAGCACATAATCCGCATCGCTTGTCTGTTTTAACCCTTCAAACACAGAATGATAGCGTTCTTTGCCACCTTCAACGATAGCCTTGACCTTAGAAATTCCGTATTTATCCACAATTTCTCTTCTGCAAAATTCCTCTTCGCCCTTTCCAACTACAAGAACAATTTCATCTACTGCACTATCTTGAAACTCTTTTAACGAGTAATACAGGACTGGTCTGTCCTGTATTATAAGATACTGTTTATGCACTTGGGAATTCATTCTCTTTCCGGAGCCTGCTGCCAGAACAATTGCAGCATATTTTTGTTTTTCCATCCCTGTTCCTTCCATTATCGATTCTATAGCCAATTATTTACTAACGTTCTCCAAGTTTTAAGTTTGGAATTGCATTCAGATCTAATCCATCCCTTTTTCCTGCCAGGAAATCATAGTAAGCTGCAACGCCAATCATCGCTGCATTGTCGGTGCAGAAAATTGGTGACGGATGATAGAACTTCACACCTTTTTTCTCACAGGCTTCACGCATAGCCTCCCTTAATGTTCCATTGGACGCCACACCTCCTGCGATCGCAAATTTGTCCATTTTAAACTCATCGATTGCTTTCATCGCATTTCCAACCAGCACATCTGTTACTGCTTTCTGGAAAGAAGCTGCAACATCAGCCTGCACAACCTCAATTCCCTTCATATTACATCCGTTAATATAGTTTAATACCGCTGATTTCAGACCGCTAAAACTGAAATCGTATGGTCCATCTTCAATTTTAGCACGTGGAAATTCCATCGCATGTGGATTTCCCTCATGTGACACTTTCTCGATTTTCGGTCCGCCCGGATACCCCAGTCCAATGGCACGTGCGACTTTATCAAAAGCTTCTCCTGCTGCGTCATCTCTCGTTCTGCCAAGGATCTCGTATTTTCCATAATCAAGTACTTTCACAAGATGTGTGTGTCCACCTGATACAACAAGACATAAAAACGGCGGCTCTAATTCCTTATTTTCAATGTAGTTTGCACTGATATGTCCCTCAATGTGATGTACACCTACCAATGGAATGTTTTTTGCATAGCTGATTGCCTTCGCCTCTGCCACTCCAACAAGGAGAGCTCCCACCAGACCAGGTCCATAAGTTACTCCTATTGCATCAATATCATCCAGCGTAACAGATGCATCCGACAATGCCTGTTCAATTACCTGATTGATTTTCTCAATATGTTTACGTGAAGCAATCTCCGGTACAACACCACCATATAACGTGTGCAGTGCGATCTGAGATGAAATTACATTACTTCTGACATCACGGCCATTTACTACTACGGCTGCTGCGGTCTCATCGCAGGAACTTTCGATTGCAAGTATTTTTATCTCTTTATTCATCATCTGAAGAGTCACCATTCACCTGATAGAACACCAGAATCTTCCAGTTTCCATCTGCATCCTTTCTCAAAACATACATTTGATAAGTCCTGCTGTATGCGCTTCCCTCTTTTATAAAATAGGAAGCTTTCACATAGGCGCAGTCATCCCCATCTACTTCTTTGTATTCCACATCATTGCTGCTGTCTACAGCAGAAGACGCAATGGTCTTATTTTTATCATGATACTCTGAAATATCTTCTTTTAAATCCTTAAAATATTCATCTCTTGGATTATTTCCCAGCAATTCATCATCAAAAAGTTTTCTCGCCTGATCTCCAAGATCATAAAGTTCATCATCCGTATATTCATCATTGTAAAAACAGGTGATAATACGATTGTAAAGCTTCACAACTTCACGAGGAGTAGCTGGAAAATTTTTATCCAGATTTTTCGTCGTCAGTTCCTGTATCTCTGTCAATGTAATATTCTCTTCTTCTTTTGCATTGTTCCGATTGGTCAGATAGTAATAACCGCCCAATATTACACACACGCACACCACGATTATGATCACAAATTTTGTATTCTTCATAAAATCGCCCTGCCTTTCTTTTTATCCAAACTACATGTAACATTTCAGGATCCAAAAATCCTATTCATTTTCATCAAAAAGTAATTCGACACTCTTCCCATCTTTTCCAAGATAAGCATTTGGAAAAATCTTTTTTACCTCAGGCATATAATCTTCTGCATGAACTAAAGATGGCGAAAAATGAGTCAGCCACATTTCTTCCACCCCGGCTCTTTTGGCCATGTCTGCGGCTTCATAAAATGTCATATGCTTGTATTGTTTTGCTTTTGCTATTTTATCTTTTTCTGCATACATACCCTCACAGATGAAAAGATCGGAATGCCTTGCACATTTTACAATGTTTTCTGTTGGCCTTGTGTCCGTACAATAGGTTACCTTGATTCCTTTTCTCGGTGTTCCAAGCACCATGTCCGGGGTAAAAGTAATTCCATCCTCCGTTGTGACTGTCTGGCCTTTTTGTAACGGATTCCACAATTTCTGTGGAATGTGATTGTTTCTGGCTCGTTCCACATCGAATCGTCCGGCACGTCTGATCTCGACTGTGTATCCATAGCAGCTGATATTATGATTTACTTTAAATGCATGAATATGATATCCGTTGATCTCCATATCCTCTTCTGGTCCGGTCAATTCTATGTACCTGATCTCAAAAGGAAGTTCCGGGGCGATCATGCGCAGCGCACTTACTACTTTTTCAAGTCCCTTTGGTCCGATCATTGTGAGTGTTTCTGTCCGTTCCGCATTTCCCATTGTGAGAAGCAGCCCCGGAAGTCCGCTGATATGATCTGCATGGTAATGGGTAAAACAAATAACGTCAATCGGTTTAAATGTCCATCCTTTTTCCTTGATGGCGATCTGCGTTCCCTCACCACAGTCGATCAACAGATTGCTGCCGTTATAGCGCATCAGTGCTGCGGTAAGCCATCTGTGTGGAAGCGGCATCATGCCTGCTGTTCCTAAAAGACATACGTCTAACATGGATTTCTCCTTTTCTAACTCTATACTATCTCTCAGTGCCCGTGTACCATTACATAGGCATCCTCTTTTGGAAATTCATAAAATCCTTTGCGCATACCACACTGTACAAACCCATTGCGTTCATACAGCCTGATGGCACTGTCATTTGATGCACGTACTTCCAGAACAATTCTTGCGACGCCTTTGTTTTCTGCAATTTTTAATAATTCTGTAAGTAACATACCACCAACTCCATGGCAGCGCTCTACCGGTGCTACTGCAACATTGGTAATTTCTCCCTCATCCATTGCCAGATACATACCAATATATCCAATGATGCGGTTATTTTCCTCTGCTACAAGAAAAACCGTATTACCAAGGTTGACTGCATCTAAAAATCCCTGTCTGCTCCACGGCTGTGAAAATATCTGCCGTTCTATTTCTGCGACTGCATTGGTATCTCTCACCTGCATTTCCCGAATCTGAATCATTTTTTCTGCTCCCCTTCAAGTCTTTCTCTCTCTGCCTGGGAAAGTCTTAAATAATCAGGTTTGTGTTCCTCCGCTGTCTCTGTTTTTCCCTCTGTATAATAGATCTCTCCAAGTGCTGCCACTGCTCCCGCACGCTGTTTGTTCACATGCGCTGGTGCAAAGGTATATGGCACCGTGCAGTTTTCACGGATATATGCTTCGAACACTGCCACGCCATCCCCTAAAAAGACAACTGCCTGTCCGAGTTTGTTCACTTCTGCGATAATCTCATCAATTCCCACTGCGCACTGCGGTTTTATAATTTCCATCTGATTTCCGTCAAAACGGTACAAGCCTGTGTACGTCTGGTTTCTTCTTGCATCCATCAGCGGACAGATGTTGTCTCTGTTACCTGCGAGATTGTATGCAAGAGCATCCACTGTAGGGATGTGGATCAACGGTTTCCCAAGCGCCAGTCCGAGTCCCTTTGCTGTGGCAGAACCGATACGAAGTCCGGTAAAAGAACCCGGTCCACCGGAAACTGCGATGGCATCGATGGAATTTAAGTCCAATTCGATCATTTTTGCCACTTCATCTAACATCGGGAGAAGTGTCTGGGAGTGTGTTTTCTTATAATTAACGGTATATTCGCCCTTTAAGTCATTGTCCTCTACGATCGCAACACTTGCGACGAGTCCTGAACTGTCAAGCCCTAATATTTTCATAACGTTTTTTGCCTTTCCTGCTAATCTAACTCTCGAATGGTAATTTTACGATAATCGAAGCCTTTTTCCAAGTCCTTTTCAATAGAAATATCATGTCTTTTCTCCGGCAGGATCTCTTCGATCAGATTTGCCCACTCAATCATGCACAGACCATTTCCATAAAAATAGTCCTCATATCCGATCTCATCCATCTCTTCAATATCCCCGATACGGTAAACATCAAAATGATAAAACGGCATACGCCCTTCCTCGTAAACCTGTACGATGGTAAATGTCGGGCTGCAGATTGGTTCCCTGATACCAAGCCCCTCCGCAATTCCCTGCGTAAATACAGTTTTTCCGACACCAAGATCCCCAATTAATGTGTATACATCTCCCGGTTTTGCCTGCTGCCCGATTTTTTTCCCGAGGGCATGTGTCTCTTCGGGAGAAAATGTCTCGATCATTGTCTCTTTCATATCGCTATCCTTCCTGTCAAATGTTCCTTACTGCATTTTTACACGATGTTTTGGCAGCTTCTCATTTGCAATTTTTGCAAGTTCCTTATACTGTTCCCCCAACTGCTCTCTCGGAATGATATACGCATTGATCCTTGTGCTGTAAACCAAAACATTGCTTTTTGTCGCTACCATTTTGTAAATCTGATCCCATGGAAGGTTTGCACTCTCTTCCCCCTGGGAAACGGTAAATCCGTTTTCATCTACAAGATAATGTAATGTTCCACGCAGCACTTCCGATGCTGCAAGTGCACTCTTGGAACGCAGCCACAGCGTGACCGGCATATATAATAGGAAAATAATGCCAAACGCAATATACAAAACCGTATAGGTAATGTCTAGTCCACCATATGTTAAGCCCGCCACAATAAAAATAATAATGGATACAATAATGGAAAACCATCCATGAAATCCTGTGTAGGTCTGATACATATTAAATCGGTACATATCCTGAGATTTTAACTTTATATCAAATTGCATATAATCCTAAGCCTCCTTGTTTTGCGAAGCAAAATGCGACTGCCCATGCAGGAGCAGAGGATTTGGCCTCCTGTTCTTTAACAAAAAAAGTATATCATTTTTT
>NZ_ACFY01000134.1 GCF_000174195.1 Roseburia inulinivorans DSM 16841
TAAGCGGCAGTTCACAAGTTAAACTCCGGTTATTCGCATTATGAGATGAAACGGCAATTTTGGAATTGACATTCTGCACAGAGTAGCTTACACTATGGCTACATCAAAGTCGCAGACAAAACAATACGCAGCTATTAGTAAGTATAACTGCTTTTTTCTTATCGTTCCTGTTTGCAAATCCAAAACCAGTTTTCTGGTGATGGAATATATCTCAAGTATCATAGCCGTTTCGGCACGAGATTCCATTTTGATGAACATTTTCAATGCAAAAGATTTCTATTGTGTATTACTGATGTGTATTTGGGGGCATTTCGTGATAAAAATAGTACATACGCATTGAAAAATACAGAAAATTCAACTATCATAAAGGGGGAAAATGATTGAACACAAACGATGACAAAATCCAATGGCATCCAGCTTTTGATGCAGCGCTGCAGATTGAGCTGGAAGATGAAGCAGAGTATCTGGAATTTGAGCCGGAACATTTGCTTTCAAAGAAACCAATGCAGATTGATTTGTTGGTAAAGAATGAGAAGGATGTAAAAATCAAAAAGAATATCGGAAGAATCTTTCGGCAGTATAATATTATTGAGTACAAATCACCGGATGACAAACTGAATATTGATGATTTTTACAAAATATACGGATATGCCTGTCTCTATAAATCCGAAACAGGTGACGTAGATCAGATACCAGCAACGGAACTGACCATTACATTTGTATGTTACCATTATCCGGTGAAAATGCTGCAAAAGCTGAAATATGACAAAAAAATGTCAATAAAAAATATAGAAAACGGTATTTACTATCTGATTGGAGATTTGATTCCAATACAGCTAATCATCATTCCAAAACTATCAAAAGAAAATAACTACTGGCTGAACAATCTCCGCAATGATTTGAAATCAGGTGGTGAAATCCGGAATTTTATCGAACAGTATGGAAAGAAAAAAGAATCAAAATTATATCAGGCACTTGCAGATACGATTATGCGTGCCAACTGGAAAGAATTAAAGGAGGAAAGGCGAATGTGTCAAGCATTACGGGAATTATTTGCGGATGATTTGCGTGAATCAGAATTGAAAGGCAGAAATGCTGGAAAACGCGAAGGAAAAATAGAAGGAAAAATGGAAGCCAAAATTGAGCTTATTATCAAGAAGTATAAAAAAGGCTGTAGTGCAGAAGAAACAGCAGATATGCTGGAAGAACCGATAAATTTGATGAGACAGATCTATGAGATGCTTGACCAGTATACGCCGGATTATGATGTTGAGAAGATTTATAAGGGACTTCTTGAAAAAGCAATATTGCCGGTATGATAAAATCGGTTTGAAACTAGTATAGCTAAAAACATTGTTTGTCAGTTGTTAAATTTTGATTTATTTTATGGGAGATGCAATAATGTCAGATAATATATCTATAATTGGTGGAGCAGACGGCCCAACATCTGTTTTTGTAGCAGGAAAACTTGGAATGAACTGGCTTAGTACGTTTGGGCTTGTTTTAGTGATTCTTCTTTTAATTCCGAATATTATATATGCAGTCCGGGTGAAGAATCAGAAAAATAAATGTACCAATAAATTTATGAATATTCTGGAACAGATAGGACGTTATGGATGTATGTTTCTTATGATATTCAATATTGGCATAGTTGAATCTGGATTTCCTTCCATAAATGCGTTTATTATTTATCTTGTTGGAAATACAGTGCTAATGCTCTCATATTGGATTATCTGGATGCTTTACTTTAATAAACAGACTTACCGGGAGCAAATGGCATTGGCTGTTATACCGACTGGCATCTTCTTACTAAGTGGTATAACAATGTTACATTATTTTTTGATTATATTTGCAGTAATATTTGGGATTGGACATATCTATGTTACAAGCAGGAATAAGGTATGTTAGAACTGAATTTGTTTTGCAAAGATATTGAAAACCGGAGCCAACAACGTAATTTGGCAGATTTTGCGGCTATATTTAGAACATAAGCAGGGCATATCTCAGTGTCTATGCACAAGTCATTCATAGTGTAAATAAACGAAAAATCGTACTGACAAATATGATTTCCTTTGTGAGCTTTGCGAA
>NZ_ACFY01000133.1 GCF_000174195.1 Roseburia inulinivorans DSM 16841
TATTATAAATAAATTTTTTATCAGGGATACCAGGTGTGATAATTCTTACGTCTACCCCTCGCTTAGCAGCCAGACATAACGCATGCGTCATTTCATCTGTTATGATTAGATATGGAGTCATAAACCAACAATATTTTTCAGCTTTATTTATCATACTGATATAAACTTCTTCTCCTACTTGTTCATTATCCATAGGGCTGTCTGCATAAGGTTGAACAAACCCAGTTTGCTGTGCCGCATAATCATAGTGGAAAAGGTATTTACTAAAATCAGAATCATTAGCAGCCTTATCACTTACTGCATTCCACATTTCCAAAAATGTCACCGTAAGCGACTGAACAGCATCTCCTTCTAAACGAATACCTGTATCTTTCCACTGTCCATACGGGTGTGTGTAATTAAAATATTCGTTTGCTAGATTATATCCACCTGTAAATCCGACTTTTCCATCAATAACTGTTATTTTTCTATGATCACGATTGTTCAAAAACAGATTTAAACCTGGCATAAACGGATTGAATACACGGCAATGAATTCCTATTGCCTCCATCTTTTTCACAAAATCTGTGTTAATAAAGCCTATAGAACCCATATCATCGTAGAATACCCTGACTTCCACACCGGCTTTTACTCTCTCTTCCAGAACATCTTGAATCTTATGCCATGCTTCAGCGTCTTCTATCGCATGATATTCCATAAAGATAAACTTCTGTGCTTTCTCCAAATCCTTAAGCTGTGCCTCTAATCCTTTCACTGCTTCATCAAAATACACAATATCCGTATTCTGATAGATTGGATACTGCGAATTTCTTTGTATGTAACTTGCTATATTTCCTGCTTTCGGAATTGTTTCTTTTATTCTGCTCAAACACTCCTGACTGTCCGGAAGCATTGGTAACAATTTGCTATCAATTTCTGCATATCGCTCACGCATTTTATGTGTGCCACCATTCAAACCAATCAACAAATACAGGCCTACACCCATAATTGGGAAAATTAGAATTAAGATGACCCAAGGCATTTTCATAGAGGATGTCTTATTTGATGCGTACAATCCCAAAACCAAGATCCCACTCAAAATCCTTGTAAATAAATTTATGATTTCTGCATATTCATTCAAGCGTGTTACGATAGTAATAATAAAAATCACTTCCAGAAGAATGCAGATTATGGAAAAACACAGCCGTTTTACCCCATTTTTTGTTTTTGCTTTGCCCTCTAAAGTATCTTGTTTCATATATACTCCACCTTCCTACTTGCTCAGTTTTCTCCCTAAATTTCGTGGAACATACCAATTTTGTCTTTTATTCTCTGCATTTCATTATCTGCTTCAATGATAGCTCTTGCAGAATGAAGTAATTCTTCACTTATCTCATCATAGCCAGGCATTTCTTCAATTCCTTTTTTATAGCGAAGTTGATGTTCCAATGTTGCCCAGAAATCCATACCATTGGTTCGAATCTGTAATTCTACACGCATAGGTGTTTTACCCTTAGCAAAAAATACTGGTATTTCAACAATCATATGATAGCTTCGATAACCATTCGATTTTGGATTTTTTATATAATCTTTTATTTCAATAACTTTAATATCATCCTGTTGGGTAATCAAATCTGATATCATATAAATATCGTCAATAAACGCACAAACTATTCGAACGCCTGCTACATCATTGAGATATGTCTGTATATTTTCTGTTGTAAATTCATATCCCATCTTCTGCAGTTTATCGTAAATACTATTGGGCTGCTTAATTCTTGTTTTTATAAAAGAAATAGGATTTCGATTGTTCTCAACTGAAAATTCATCATCCAAAACCTCAAGTTTAGTTTGTATCTCCCGAATAGCACAACGATACATCATCATTAAATTATAAAATTTTGTAGCATTATTTAAAAACTGTAGTGATTCCGGACTGTTCATCCTGAGTTTTTTTACTTCATCTTTTGTCATGGAACTTTCCTTTCTACCCATCCCTGATTTCAAAACATTATTTATTTTGATAGTTGATTCATTCTCCTTGAATTACTGGATAACAAATCATTTTATCACTATCCAGATTTTCTACATGCATATCTACTGCACTGATCTGATGGTTTTCATAAGTATTGTAATAATACCATCCTTATGGCAGACCGTGGTTACGAAAGTTTTAATACCTTTGCACACCTGATCCGGAAGGGAATGTATTTCGTTATCCACATGAAGGAAATCAACAGTAATGGTATCCTTTCCGCTTATGATTTGCCTGACAGCGAATTCGATACTCATATAAGAACAACACTTACCAGACGCCATACGAAAGAAACACTGTGGAATCCTAAAACCTATACCATACTTCAGCCTTCTACCGATTTTGATTTTCTTGATGAAAACTGCATGTATTACGATATTGAATTCCGCATTGTACGTATTCGCCTTGATAATGGAACCTATATCTGTATTGCCACCAATCTTTCAGAAGAAAAATTTCCTCTGGAAGAAACCAATAAACTTTACCGAATGCGCTGGAGCGAGGAAACAAGCTTCCGTGAACTCAAATACACCATCGGTCTGATCAACTGGCACAGCAGCAAGTATGATGGAATCCTTCAGGAAAGCAATGCCCGTATGATTCTGTATAATTTCTGTGAATTAGTGACTTCTCACGCTGTGGTAAAAACATCTAAAAATACCAAACACGTCTATAAAATTAATTTCGCCATCGCAGTAAACATATACAGGGCATATCTCAAACACGATGGTAACGAAACAGAGACCATGCTTCTCATACAAAAGTATCTGACACCTGTCAGGTACAATCGAAAATATCCTATCCACCTCCGTCCAAAGAGAAATAGGGATTTCATGTATCGGATTGCATAAATCTCGTTACCATTATACTCCATTATGAGGCAGATATGCAATCTGTCTTTTTACCACACGTACCCCATATTGTTATTATTTCGCAAGTTAGCAAGCAGTGCCCCCGTACGTACACGGGCGCGTTTTGCTTGTTGGAGGCACATCCCCAATCCCCTTAGAATGTCATCTTCGATGCCAAGCTGCGCCATCACTTTGTGAGTGCTGATACATTCCTGCTCTGCCGGAATATAAAAAAGAGGGCAACCTCCAATTTATATTTTTGATGATTGCCCGCATGCTTATCTTTCCTGCTGCCGTTTCTTTTTCATGTCTTCCTCTATGTCCCAGCTCTGCTGAGCAGCATAGAAGGATTCCACATTTTGCTTCGCTATCTGATAATCCCGCATCTCTTTTTTTATTTTCTTGTATTCGCTGTAATCTGCCTTTTTCTCTGAAAGCAGTCTTACAAATTCTTCATTCAGATCTTTTACCTTTGGGATCTTTCCATCCGGCAGTTTTGAAAATGCTTCCTTGGCTGCCTTATGAAGAGTGATTTCATCCCGATGTGCCTCGAAAAATTTCTTACTATACCCTGATTTTCGGTAAGTAATGTATGTTTCCCTGGTCTTGGCATAATTGATAATGTGAGTCTTTATCACTTTATTTGCTGCCATCTTCTCCTCTGCATCTTTGATGGTTTTCATAAGTTCATGGTATTTTGCAGAACTCCCATCCACCAATGCATCCAGCGTTTTCTTATCGTGAATAGCATGCTGCTGTAAAAACAGAATAGATTCCGCAAACTGTTTCACATTATATTTTTTCGCCCACTGGACATATCCGCCGTTCTTTCCATACCAACTAGATGATACCCAGTCTGCATCCCACCTCTTCGATATCCATATCACGTATCACCTAGTCGGTATCCCACACTTCTGCTCCCTTTCAATTGATACCCCTTTCCTGATATCCCTCTTCCCGGATGCACAACAAGCATATCACCTAGCCGGTATCTTCTGGCAACGGGTGTGCGTATCAGCTAGATGGTATGCAGCTATCGGAAGCCGTTTGTTGATACAAGCATTTACATACCAGTAAGGTGATACATGATAAACGTTGCCGAAATATACTGCATACCTGTAAGGTGGTATCGGATAAACGCTACCGAGATATTCTGTATACCAACAAGGCGATATCTAATAAGAGACACCGAGGTATTCCGCATACCAATAAGGCGGTATCTAATAAGAGACACCGGGATATATTGCATACCAACTAGCTGATATCGGATAAGCGATACCGGAATATATTGCATACCAACAAGGCGATATCGGATGAGCGATACCGGAATGTGCGCATACCAATATTGTGATATCAGGTAAATGGGTACTGTCGGGAATGGGGATTCGGAAATCGGATGCGGATAGAAGTGTACCGACTGAAACGATATCGATTGAACTGTATGCCAATGGACTGGTATCAAAACACCCGGATTCAGAGTATGAGTATGCAAATGCTATAGGATCCGCATTACCGAGAACTACATAGTGGGCGCAGATCTTTGGGAACATACTGGGTTTTAAGGGATATGGGAACAGAGTGCGGGGGTTCTAATTTATCAGGCGCCAAAGTGTGCCAGAATACAGCATTGGAATGCAATTTTCTTGGCGTCCAGTCAACGCGTACGACATAAGGAACCTTGTGTGCAATTCCGAGAATATTGAAAACATTACTTACTATATAATCTAATAACGTAGTAGTTTGTAATCCTAGTCTATTGTTTTCCCCCTGTAAATCGGTTAAAATCGTGGATTTTACAGGCATGATTACAAAAAGGGCATATTTGTGTTCAAAAAACGCTTCTATCAATTGATAATTCAAATATACGTAGTAGTTGTTCATGTAGTTGTTGTTCACGTAGTAGTTTGTTTACTAGTAGTTCTTTTACTAGTAGTTGTTTACATAGTAGTTCTTTCTAAAAATGTCATCTCTCTCGATTCCGTCTCTTTCAAAAAATAAGAGCAGGACACATACCCGCTCTCACTTCGTAATCTTTTTACTTTGCAAATTTTATGCTTGTACACCAAGAACCTTACTTGTTGTGTGCCATTCCGTGGATATTGAATGCATTACTTAAATCTCTCCGGCAGAATTACAAATATATTGACATATCTTTCTGGCTTGATTATATTAAGACTATTGATTAAAGATTTTCATTTTCTGATGCAGATTATAAAAAGATGGTGAGACTTAGGGTGAGACCTAACAATGTCGACGCCTCAAATCCTTTATTTTCTGACTTTGCGCTATTGGGGTAATGTTCAAGTCCCATCTCCTGCATTGGTACATTTATTGAAAAAGCCTTGAGAATAGTTATCTCAAGGTTTTCTTTTTATTGAAACAATAGAATGTTCGCGGAGCGTGCATTCTATTGTTTCAATAAAACACATTAGATGTTATAATATAGTCATAAATTCAGGAGGTACACACTATGCCATTATCAAAAGAATCTTCTTTCACAACAGATTATATATTCTCTCTTCCGGAAGGGCAGAGAGCGGAACTGATTGATGGTGTTGTTTATGATATGGCACCACCAAACCGGCTTCATCAGGAACTCGTTTCAGAACTTCACTATAAGATTACTGATTATATCAAAAAAAACAACGGTGCCTGCAAAGTTTTTCCAGCCCCATTTGCCGTTTTTCTAAACGCGGATGACAAAACTTATGTGGAACCGGATATCAGTGTTATTTGTGACAAATCCAAGCTGGATGACCGCGGATGTGTCGGTGCACCGGACTGGATCATTGAAATTGCATCTCCAAGTACCAAACGCACGGATTACGGTGTGAAATTATTCAAATATCGCTCTGCTGGTGTGCGTGAATACTGGATTGTAAATCCTCTTACGAGAACAGTGAATGTCTATGATTTAGAAAAAGAAGAATTAAATGATCAATACAGTTTTGACGATGACATTGCGGTATGTATTTATGACAATTTGACTATCAATATTACAGAGTTACTAAAACAATAAAAAAA
>NZ_ACFY01000132.1 GCF_000174195.1 Roseburia inulinivorans DSM 16841
CACCCTAAGAAAGCACCACAAAATCTGCTGCTCTACGGTAAGTGAAACTCCGGTTATAATGTTCCAGCCATTCGTTCCCGGATTGCCACTCCGGTCGGAGTTCCGGCAAGCCCTCCTTTTCCAGTTTCGCGGATATCCTCGCTCATGCTGCGTCCAATCGCACGCATTGCATCTATCACTTCATCCGGCGGGATTTTACTTGTGATTCCAGCCATGACCATATCCGACGAAGTCATTGCATTGACCGCTCCCATCACATTGCGTTTCACACACGGCACTTCGACCAGACCTGCCACGGGATCACAGGCAAGTCCAAGCAGATTTTTCAATGCCAGGGCTGCTGCATGGGAAATCTGCTCGGCATCTCCACCCATAAGGTATGCCACTCCTCCAGCCGCCATCGCCGAAGCCGAGCCGATCTCAGCCTGACAACCTCCGGCTGCCCCGGCGAGAAACGCCCTGTTTGCGATCACGCCGCCGATTCCTGCCGCCACATAAAGGGCTTCCACCATTTTTTCTTCGGAAAAATGTTTTTCCTCTTCTAATGTGAGAAAAACTGCCGGAACAACACCGCAGGAGCCCGCAGTCGGTGCCGCAACGATCCGTTTCATGCAGGCATTGGATTCACCTGTCTTTAAAGCTTTTTCCATCACTTTTCCAATAAATTTTCCACAGAGCAAAGTTCCTGCTTCTCTTGCTGCATGCATTTTTTCCCCGTCTGTTCCCACCAGACCGCTTGCAGACTTCAGCTTTCCATCATAATTGTCATCTGCCTCACGCATTGCCTGATACATGCCCCGCATCTGCTCAAAGGCTTCTCCCTCGCTGATTCCCTGCTCCCTGCAATCATCTTCCTGCACGATTTTCCAGAAGGGCTTTCCTTCTTTTGTTGTCATTTCGCATATTTCTTCCAAGGATTTATACATGATTCTTCTCCTGATTTTTACAAATTTTGTCACATTTACACAACATTCATCACATAAATCTGAGTTTCGCAAATACAAGAAATTTATTTACAGTAAACTCAGATAGGTTACTTTTAAAATTCCTTCCATCCGTTCTAACCACTTGAGTGCATCCGCCGGAATTTCCTGATCACACTCGATGACCATAACTGCATTTCCACCGCGGCTTGCACGGTATAACTGCATCGTTGCGATGTTGACCGATTTGTGGGCAAGCATGGATGTCACCTCTGTAACATGCCCCGGCTGGTCAATATTATGCACGATCAGTGTCGGATAATCTCCACTGAAATTTGCTGTCAGACCATCGATCTCACAGATTTCAATACGTCCGCCCCCGATGGATGCCGCGATTACCTCCAGCGTTCTTCCTGATTCGCCTGTAAGTTCCAGTTTGACAGAATTTGGATGCACATCCCCAAGATCGATCCCGGACAGTGTGAACTGCAATCCCTCACGCTCCGCGATTTCAAAGCTGTGCGGAATCGCCGGGTCATCCACCTGCATTCCCAGAAGCCCTGCCACAACCGCCTTATCCGTTCCATGCCCTTTTCCTGTTGCCAGAAATGATCCGTGAAAATAAATATCTGCCCTTACCACTTTTTCTGCAAGCAGTTTGTGACAGACTCGCCCGATTTTTACTGCTCCCGCTGTATGGGAGCTGGACGGTCCAACCATGACCGGTCCAATAATATCTAATAAATTCATAATCCTCCTTGTTTTGCGAAGCAAAATGCGAACCCTCTGGTGAGCAGAGGATTTAGTCTCCTTGTTTTGCGAAGCAAAAAACAGGGTATACCAAATCTGATATACCCCATCGTATAGTTTTTGTTGATGAAACATTTTTATTCTGATGTAGAAATTATATCTGCTTTATATAGGAAATGCAAGCGTTACTGTTTGCCCGGCAGTAAAACACTTGCTGTTTTGCTGCGTAAGAAAGTGATTTAGGAATGAACAGTAACAGCAATAACTAACGTTTTTCTATTGATTCTGTCAAAAAGAAATGTCATAATATAATCTATACTGTAATAATATAAAAGTACTAAATCATTACCTTATAATATAGAAGTGGTAAAACAGAATCTATTCTGACTAACACACCACTTCCGGGGAGGAAATGAAAATGCAGATAAAATGCGAATACTGTGGTTCCATGATTGAAGAAACTGCAGATAAATGTCCATTTTGCGGGGCAACAAACAATGCAGTCAAACGAACCGCCGATAAAACACCAAAAACAATCGCCGAATTACAGCAGTGGTATCAGGACAGACACCTGCCGCCGTATGAGACAACAAGATTTTTTATTGGCATCAATTATAAGAAACCAAAAGCATTTGGTATTTATCAGGATGGCGACCAGTTCATTGTATACAAAAACAAGGCAAACGGCGAACGTGCCATCCGCTATCAGGGCACGGATGAAGCTTATGCTGTCAATGAACTTTATCTGAAATTAAAATCTGAGATTTTAAATCAGAAGGCAAATAACCAGACAAGAAAGCAACAGCAGACACTCACGCGGGAGCAGAAGAAAGAAAAGCGGAAAAACATACTCATCACTTTTGCAATCTTTTTTGCCGGCTTTGTGGGGCTGATCTCCATTGCCATTATCGATATGCTTGCCAAAGGATTCGGAGCTTCCCTGTTCTGGTCTGTTTTTCTTGCAATCGGACTGACAATCGCAAGTTTAATTCTGGCTGGTAAATTTGGTGGCCGTGTTCCTCTCCTGCAAAAATTTCATGATAACGTAATTGGGGAAAAGTCGTCCGGTCGCGCATTTTTACTGACTTATGTTGTGATTTATGTCATTTCCTTCTGTTTATTATTTGCACCGCTCCACGCTTATTACAATGTCAGCTATTATCGCTATAACGACACCATTTACGCCAACACACGCCATAGCTGGTATGAGTACGAAGACTACGGTTATGGTGGCGATTATGAAAAAGTCAGCAAATCCTCGATTCCGGACGACGTCTTAGCAAATAAAACTGACTATCAGTTCAACTACAATGATGATAGCGAATGGACTTCCAGCTTTACAGAATTTGAGGACAGCAGTTACTATGACGAGCATTATACTTCCGATTCTGATTCCGACAGCAGTTATGACTGGGATTCCGGAGACAGCTGGGATTCCGGAACAACAGACTGGGATAGTGACTGGTAACTATAGAATACAAAGGAGTACATATGGAACATACACATATCGCCAAGGACGGTACTGTTTATACACACACGCATGAGGAAGCACACGAACACGGTCACTCACATTCCCACCCTCACCATCACGAAAGCACAAAGGCAGTTTTAAACCGTATGAACCGTGCGATTGGGCATATGGAAGCCGTTAAGACCATGATCGAGGACGGAAGGGACTGCAGTGAAGTCCTGATCCAGATTGCGGCAGTGCGGTCAGCTATTAACAATATCGGTAAAATCATTCTGGAAGATCACATTAACCACTGTCTGGTAGATGCGATCGAAACAGGTGATGAGCAGGTATTAAAAGACTTAAACGAGGCTATTAACAAGTTTGTGAAATAGCCTCCGGTGCTATATGTTCTCATTTAGTCATAGTTTGTTCATTTTTTATTCATATTTTATAGAAAATCCTGAAATCTTCCTTCTTTTTTATTTATCTTTCCAATTGTTTTTTTCCCTCATAAGCGATATATTCTTCTAGTATCAAAAATAATTTTTTTACTGTAATTTTACATGTGTTTTACCTGGACAATAAAAGAGCTTTTAAAACTCTTTTTCATTGCAGATTATCATAACTGCTGATAGATGTAACGCACCTGTATTTTTTTTGCAAAAGCGATTGCAAAAAGCTCAGATGCAGACAGGAAAATCAATTTTTTGTATTTTCCTATGCCAACAAGGAGGGTATATGAAACAGAATTTCAAGTCAGTCAAAGAAAAAATGAATAAATTATTCCAGAAATTTGCACCGGTAAAGGAAAAAGCAGAAGTTTTTCTTTCCAAATTACCAAAAAGGAAACCACACAGTGAGAAATATTATAAGAGAATTGCATTTTTCAATAAATATTCTCTTATTTTCCACTTTATTTTAGCATGCTTTATTACTTTTACCGTAGAAGTGATCTCCAGAAGAGACTTTTTCTCTGCTGTTTCCTTCGTAGGCAATCATACATGGGCTTACCTTTACAATGCCTTTATTGTATTTGCTTCCTTATCAATTGTTTACCTGTTTAAGACAAGAGCACAGCTTCGTGTTCTGATCACCGGACTCTGGATTTTCCTCGGAACAGTCAACGGAATCATCCTTTCCAACCGTGTAACTCCATTCAGCTACACCGATTTTAAAATGCTTCCAGACCTGTTTGCAATGCAGAACACCAATTATTTTACTGCGGAAGAGGCTACCGTTGTAGTAGCTGTGGTTGCTTCTTTCATTATATTTCTGGTTCTCTTCTTTATCAAAGGACCGAAGTATCAGGGAAAACGCCACGTTGTACTTTCCCCACTTGCGATCGTTGCACTGTTAGTTGTCGGTATTCCGATCACAACGCAGGCTGCACAGAGTTCTAATATTATTGCCTCTTACTTTGCAAATATTGCACAGGGTTACTCTGATTACGGATTTGTTTATGGTTTCTCTACAAGCGTTGTCGGTCGTGGAATGAATAAACCAGATGATTACTCCAAAGAAACCATTGACGCTATTGAAACTTTAGTGGACTCTTCCAAAGAAGAAACAACTGTTTCTGCTGGCAAAGAGCCAAATATTATCTGTATTTTGCTGGAATCCTTTATCGATCCATATGATGTGAATTTCCTTCAGATGTCAGAAGATCCGATTCCAACATTCCACAGTTTAGAGCAGAACTTCACCACCGGTTATCTTACCGTACCTGTTGTCGGAGCCGGAACTGCCAATACAGAATTTGAAGTTTTAACCGGTATGAGCATGCAGTACTTTGGTACCGGCGAGTATCCTTACAAAACAATTTTAAAACAGTCTGACTGCCCAAGCGTTGAAAGTATTGCATCTGACCTTTCCTCTATTGGTTACGGCACACATGTAGTACATAACAACACTGCTACCTTCTACAGCAGAAACAATGCATTTTCAAAAATGGGATTTGACACATTTACAAGTAAAGAGTTAATGAACATTACCGAGTACACACCAAGTGGAAGCTGGCCAACCGATAAAGTTCTTGTAAATGAGACGGTAAAAGCTATGGATGCAACCGAAAATCAGTCCGACTTTGTATACACGATCACGGTTGGTTCCCACGGCGATTACCCTGCTGAAAAGATTATTGAGAACCCGGAGATCACTGTAACCGGAGCTGCCGATGAAGCCTCCAATAATCAGTGGGAATATTATGTAAACATGATCCACAACACAGATAACTTCATTGCAAACCTCATTGATGCAGTCAACCGCCGCGGTGAGGATACCATTATTGTTATGTTTGGCGATCACCTTCCTACGATGGGTCTTGAAGATTCCGATATGAAATCCGGTGATATTTTCAAGACAAAATATGCAACCTGGAATAATTTCGGTCTTCCAAAACAGGACGCTGATCTTACTGCTTACCAGTTATTAGCACACATTACCGGTCAGATGGGTATCCATGAAGGCACCATGTTTACTTACACACAGACACAGGCAGATTCCTCCACTTACCAGAATGGTCTTGACAATCTCCAGTATGACCTTCTCTACGGTGAGAGATATGCTTACAACGGCGAGGATTTATATCCGGCAACGGATCTTGTCATGGACGTGGAAGACGTCAATGTAACATCCGTCCGCAAAAATGTATTGAATAATACCTTAGCGGTTTACGGTTCCAACTTTACAAAGAATGCCAAGATTTTTGTAAATGGCGAGAAGGTTCCTACCACTTACCTTACCTCCGGAATCCTGACAACTTCTCTGGATAATGTTTCCGATGGCGATGTGATTTCCGTAAGTATCACCGGTTCCCAGGGCATTATCTTACGGGCAAGCAATGATGAGGTAATTTATGAAGATCCTGATGTCATTACAACAGAAACCGAAGAACCTACCGAGGTAAACGAGACAGAGTCCTCCGAAACGGAAAACTCTGAAACCGCAAATTCTGAGACTACAAACACTCAGGAAAATAATTAATCATAGAAAGAATCCCGGATGTATGAAAATCTACATCCGGGATTTTCTTATTGCAAATGAATCACTTTACGCACAATCGCTCTCTGCTCCAATTCTTCCCTGAAATCTGTGTCCGTTTTCTTTTTACTCATCCTGCTTTCATCTATGACATAAATATACAAATCTGTTGCAATATCTTTGGTTGAACCCTTAAAGACACCTTTCGTTTCATCATAGAATCCCTGCATAGTGAGTTCTTCTGTACCATTTTCATCCCCATATACAAGCACATCATAATTGAAATTGTCTCTGTATATATCCGGGTGAGTCGTTTTAATCGTCGTAATAATTGGTGTTACAATCACTTCATCTATGGAATATCCTTCGTTCCATTCATTTACTTCGTACATGGTAACATCTTCTTTGTTGACCTGTATCGGGATTGAAAATTTCCATTGTCCCCATATGGAAATATTTTGGTTTTTTACATTTTCTGCAATCAGTGTTACCTTATAAATATAGATTTCCAATTGAAACTGATCTGGAAATTCTTTTCCCGAAAGATCAAAATACTGTGATCCTGCAAACGTATTTTCATCCACATATTTACCGGTCACACCTGCCGCTCCACAATCATTTAAGGAATAAATTTTGTCATCTGATTTTATTTTGGTGATTCCCTCATAACCAATCTGATTCTGGGAAATCTGATTGTCACTGTATTCTCCGGTATCATCTGCTTTTTTGCAATTTCCTCCACAGACATTTCCAGAAAATATTTTTGAATGATAACGTCTTTGTATTTTTTCGGCAGCCGATTTACTGCGTTCATTAAATCAAGCTTTTCTTCAACATGTTCAGAATGTGAAGCCTCATGAAATGCTTCCTCGTATTCCACAATTTTTTTGTTCTGTTTTATATAACGAACCGCTTTATTCATAATGATTCTGGTCATCCATGTTGAAAACAGCTCCGGATTTCTCAGTGTCTTTATTTTCAGATATCCCTGATAGACACTATCCTGAACAATTTCGACTGCTGCGTCCTCATTTTTTACATATAAAAATGCTATTTTATAAAAGTATGGGTTATACTGATGAATCAATTCGCCGTATGCATGACTGTCCCCATGAATTGCTTTATAAACTAAAGAGTACTCTTCTTTTTTCATCTTTCACCCACCTTTCATATATTAGATACACAACCCGGGGATGAGGTTTCAAAAACTTTTTTGTATAATGTAAAAACACCAGATTCATTTAAATAAAAATAAATCTGGTGTTTTTCATGTTGTCTATAGCTTTTTCTCGGCATTTCAGAAGAAAATCCGGGGATTATCAATTGACGACTTTTATATGTAAGAATGATCGATTTTCGTCACCACGTAATAGTTATCACCGAAATGTTCATGCACAGACTGGAGCACTTCTGTGAGCAGTTCCTCGTCCGTCAGACGGAATCCAAATGGCGCGAGAATGTCAAAAATGAGGTTCGTATGTGTCCCACCACTCACCATTCTGAAATCGTGAATGGACAAATCTTCATCAATTGCCTTGATCAGAGATACCATAGCTGCTTTCGTCTCACTCACATGCTCATCCGAAGTCACGACCGGATCCATGTGGATCGTTGCCTCACAGCCAAGTGTCTCGCGCAGTTCATTCTCAATATTGTCTATCACATCATGCAGTTCCAAAATATTTCCCTCTGCCGGAACTTCTGCATGCAATGAGATCATCTGTCTGCCCGGGCCGTAATCATGGACGATCAGATCATGCATTCCGCATACTTCCGAATGTGACATTACGATCTCATCTATTTTTTCTACAAATTCATGTGCCGGCGGCTGTCCAAGCAATGGATTTAATGTCTCTCTGGCAGCGTCAAAACCTGCATAACCGACTAATAAGCCCACAACCAGACCGCAGTAGCCATCAATTTTGATTCCTGTAAAATGGGTGAATACGGATGCCAGAAGCACAACCGTTGTCGCTGCGGTATCACTTAAACTGTCTGTGGCAACCGCTTTCATCGCTGCAGAATCCAGTTTTTTTCCAATAGCACGGTTATAATATGCCATATATAGTTTTACAAGAATGGATGCGATCAGGATCACTGCCACAAGGAGCGTGAACTCTGTTTCCTCCGGATGCATGATTTTTCCGATGGAGTCACGGACGAGTTCGTAACCCATCAAAAGGATTGCCGCAGCCACAACCAGACCTGAAACATACTCAATCCTTCCATGTCCAAATGGATGCTCCGTATCCGGTTTTGCCCCTGCAAGCTTGAAGCCAAGCAGTGTCACGATCGAAGAACCTGCATCTGAAAGGTTGTTAAAGGCATCTGCTGTGATCGCAATGGAATTGCTTAAAGTTCCTGCGAGAAATTTACCGATAAAAAGCAGTACATTAAATAATATACCGATCACACCGCACAGCATTCCGTATGCCTCGCGCTGTTTTATTTTATCTTCTGAGTCTTTGATAAATATTTTTGCTAATAATGTTACCATGTCACTCTTCCTTTTTTATTCCAGTTTTCCAAAATGTGCAAAAGGCCAGTAAGTAAAAAGTGCCTTTCCTAAAATTTTGTCTTTTGTCACATAAGTGTTACTCCAATATCTCGCATCCCAGGAATCATTCCTGTTATCTCCCATCATGAAGTACGATCCCTCCGGCACCTCAAATGTATATGGACCTGTGGCAACAGTCCATTCTTCTTTCAGATAGTCCTCCTGTAAAGGCTCTGTCGATCCATTGATATATATTTTTCCATCCTCAATAGCGATGGTATCCCCCGGAAGCCCGATCACACGCTTCACATAAATCTCACTCTCGTCATCTGGATACCGGAATACAATAATATCCCCTCTCTCTGGCTCTCCAAACACATATGCAAGACGGTTTCCGATAAAACGGTCTCCCGGCAGGATTGTATTCTCCATCGATCCGGTTGGAACGTCCGCATTGATGATCAGAAAGTTTTTGATGAGAAGCGCTGCCACTAAGGCAATTGCAAATGGGATCACCCAGCTCATGATCTCTTTGAAAATGGAGGTTTGTTCCTCATCACTCTCCTGCTTTTCCGGTGTCTTAATACCGTCTGCCGTCTGCTCAGCTTTATGTTCTATTGGATCATTAAAATCTTCTACCTGTAAATCTTCCATTATCTTTTTATCCTCAATTCATTTTCCTTATAATCTGCTATTCTGCTTTTTGCAATAGCTATATTTTACCATAACTGGAATGAAATAGATATGAGAATTTTCCTGTTGCACAAAAAAGACTGCCGGCAGTTTACCTTTTCATAAATCTGCCTGACAGTCTGATGTGCCTTCCGGAAAAAGCGCTTAGTACTCTTCCTCTTCGCCTTCTTCTTTCTCAGAAATATCGTTCACCGGTTTCTCCAGTCCCTCGATCGTGATATGGTTTTTCTCTGCGTAATCCCATAATGCAGCGTGAATTGCTTCCTCTGCCAACAGGCTGCAGTGAACCTTCACCGGTGGAAGTCCGTCTAAAGCTTCCATAACGGCTTTATTTGTCACTTCCAGTGCCTGCTGTACGGTTTTTCCCTTTACAAGTTCGGTTGCCATACTGCTTGTTGCAACGGCTGCGCCACATCCAAATGTTTTAAACTTTACATCCTGGATGATCCCGTTATCATCAATGTCAAGATACATTCTCATGATGTCGCCGCATTTTGCATTACCAACGGTACCGACACCGCTTGGATTCTCAATCTCTCCAACGTTTCTTGGGTTGTTAAAATGATCCATTACTTTTTCACTATACATACTTTTTATCCTGCTTTCTTTGAATATAACCTGTTATTTTGATCACTGTAAAATCATGTGATTGAAAAATTTATTTATTCTGTTTTTTTACGAAATCCTCATATAATGGGGACATGCTTCTCAAGCGTTCAATGATCTTCTTTAACTCGTCTACAACAAAATCGATTTCTTCAACGGTATTCTTCTCAGAAAGTGTCAGACGAAGAGAACCGTGTGCGATCTCATGAGGAAGTCCGATCGCAAGCAATACATGAGACGGGTCTAAGGATCCGGAAGTACATGCAGAACCACTGGATGCACAGACACCTGCCTGATCTAATAAGATCAGCATGGACTCACCCTCGATATAACGGAAACATACGTTTACGTTGTTTGGCAGACGGTCATGTCTGTCACCGTTCAATCTCACATATGGGATTTCTGTTAAAATACGGTCGATCAGGTGATCTCTTAAGCTGATCTCTTTTGCACTTCTCTCTGCCATGGTATTTTTTGCGATCTCGGCTGCTTTGCCGATACCTACGATACCCGGTACGTTCAGAGTTCCGGCTCTACGTTTTCTCTCCTGCGCACCACCGTGGATGAAGGAAAGAATCTTCACGCCTTTTCTGATATACATTACGCCGATTCCCTTTGGTCCGTTGATCTTGTGGCCGCTGGCACTCAGCATATCAATGTTCATCTCATCCACATCGATCGGAATATGTCCAAATGCCTGTACTGCGTCCGTGTGGAATAATACGCCATGTTCATGTGCGATACGTCCGATCTCCCTGACCGGCTGGATGGTTCCGATCTCGTTATTTGCTGTCATTATGGAAATCAGGATTGTATCAGGACGGATTGCTGCCTCTAACTCGTCCAGTTTTACTTTACCGTTTTCGTCAACGTTCACATATGTGATCTCAAAACCTTTTTTCTCCAGGTAAGCACAGGTGTGAAGGATCGCGTGATGTTCGATCGTGCTTGTGATGATGTGTTTTCCTTTGGACGCATAAGCGTCTGCGGTTGCCTTTAATGCCCAATTATCAGACTCGCTGCCGCCACCTGTAAAATAAATCTCATCTGTCTTCGCATTGATCAGTTCTGCCACGGAAGTCCTTGCTTTATCAACTGCCTTTTTGCTCTCAGATGCAAAACTGTAAATTGCAGATGGATTGCTGTATACTTCTGAAAAATATGGAAGCATCTCCTGTAACACTTCCGGATATACCTGCGTTGTTGCCGCATTATCTAAGTAAATCAGTTTACTCATATCTTTGTACCTCTTTCTATCTCTAAATTAGTTTGTAATTGATATTTCCTAGTTATTTGATATGATATAAGTATTATAACGCATTATTTCCCCTTGTCAAGGTAGGAATTGTTTTCTTTTTTGTACAAGTACGCAATTCTTTTTCATAGCCGCCCGATACCTGACAATATATAAGTATCACGGCAATTCTTCCAGACCGCTGAACATTTTCATGAGTTCTTTTTCTCCATAATCGTCAAAGTCAACAGTGAGCATCATGTCATCCTCTCTTACCACGGAACCTGTGCCGTATTTTGGATGACGGACGCGGCGTTTTTCTGTGGTTACAGTTTCATTTCCTACCGAAATGTTCTTTGTTCCTGTATTCTCCGATGGATTTTTGCCCCCTGATATTTTGCCGGCTTCCTGCAGTTCTCTATGCTCTCCACGCTCTGCAAGGATCTGGCGCTTCAGATCCTGTAAATGCGTTGCCGAGGACTCCCTGTCCTTCTCCTGTCCTTCGACCAGATTTCCCGGTATCATGCGCAGATATCTGCTCGGCCCGGGTGCTGCCCGGTACTGTCCCGGACTTGTGTAATAGGAAAGTTCCAGATGTTCTTTCGCCCTTGTGATTCCGACAAAAAAGAGACGCTGTTCCTCCTCTTCCTCCTCAAAACTTTTGGTCTGCAATGGAATCAGCCCATAATTCACACCTGTGATAAAAACATGGGAAAATTCCAACCCTTTGGATGCATGAAGTGTCATAAGCTTTACGGTATCGTTCTCATTATGTATCTCTTTTTTCAAAATATTCATTCCATACAAAGACGCCATATTTAAAAATTCCGAAAAACCTTCCACGACATTTTTCTGCTGCTCTTTCTGGTAGGTGATCATGCGAGTAAAAAAGTCCATGACATAGGTTCTGTCTTCTACATACGAAGCTGTCGTTGGATGAAGATGATTTTCCAGAGAAAAATAGCTCCAGAGGTCTTCTGGAAGTGCAACCTGTTTTGATGCATATACTTTTGAAAATTCAAGCATTTTTTCACAGATGTCTGATCCGCTTTTCGCATTTTCTGACTTTAAAATCTCTGTCTGTGTTTTTCGGGTTTCACTCAGAATATTGATCGTTTTCTCCGCTTCCTTCACCGACATGCCGTCTCCATATTTCTTATCCGCAAGTGCTGCTATACCGGAGCTTTTATCTTTCGGATTGACAGAAAAACGCAGTACCTTGATCAGCCAGTCCAGAACCGGGATGTCTTTCACAGTCTTTTTTAACGAAACTTCAAATGGAATGCCTTCTTTTTCAAAAACATGTTCAAAAATTTCCGATTGATTCTGCAAACGGTAAAAGATTGCTATTTCCCGATATGGAAGTCCTGACGCATGCAGTTCCCTGATCCTGCCTGCAAGATAGTCTGCCTCCTGAAACGGATCATACATATTCCGGATCTGAATTTTATCACCGCTCTCCCTGCCGCCCTGCAATGTGCCTCCCTGCTGCATAAAGCACCGTGCCACTGCAAGGATTTCACTGCTGGAACGGTAATTTACCGGAAGTGTCAGCTCCGTTGCCTGATACTTGGTCTTCAGCTGATAAAAAATATGAAAAGCACTTCCACGCCAACTGTAAATGACCTGATTCGGATCACCTACTGCGAAAAAACAGGTCTGTGTTTTTTTCAGGCAGTCGATGAGCTCTAACTGTTTCTCATCGCTGTCCTGCACTTCGTCCACGATGATCCAGGAGATATCTTGCATTCCTGTATTCTCGTTGTCTTGCAAGTTCGCATTCTTTTTTGATACTTCTTCTATTTCTGCTGACATCTTCACCAATTTACATGTGTTGTCCAGCAGCTCATCAAACGTCATTTTATCCTGACGTCTCTTTTCTTCCTTTAGCAATGCCTTTAATTTTTCAATATCATCCTGATATTTGCTGTTTTTCTGTTCCAGACGCTTTTTCAGCCGGTTTTTATATTTGATTTTCAGCTGATAAGTTAAGATCAACTGCTCTGCCATCTCAAGTTCTTCGTCCGGATCCATCACCATAAATTCTTTGGTATAACCCAGATTTTCCACTGGAAGCATTTTCTTCAACATCGTAAGACACACACTGTGAAATGTTCCAAAGCCCCACAACTGTTCCTCTTTGATCTCCGGCTCCAGCGCATACAGACGCTCTTTGATCTCATCCGCAGCCTTATTCGTAAAAGTCAGAACGACCATCTGTTCATATGGAATCTGCTTCTCGTAATGCAGATACATGACCTTTGTGATAAGAACCGTCGTCTTACCGCTTCCCACATTGGCGTTCACAAGACAGGCGCTGCTCTCATCGAAAACGGCTGCTTTCTGGTATTCATTTAGACGTTGTAGCTGTTGTGTGTAATTCAAATTCAATGGTGTTCCCTGCTTTTTCTATAACAAATTAATTTTTCAATGCTGTGATTGGCACTACATAGACTCCATCCGGGCGCATATATGCTGCATTGGAAAGTCCACAGACAACACATAAGGCTGCCGGCTCTTTTCCCCCATCTTTCCTTATCTCATTACGGATACGTGTTAAATTTTGTGCCGCCGCATCAATCTGATTTGCCCCAAGTTTTATCTCGAAACCGCACCATTCTCCATTCGGCATTGAGATAACCGCATCCATTTCGTTGTTATTATAGTCCTGATAGTGATATAATTCCGCATCGAACGATTCTGCATAAATTTTCATGTCTCTCTCACAGAGAGCTTCAAACAAAAATCCCAATGTATTCAAATCATTCAATAACATTTCCGGTGTTGCTTTTAAAAGTGCCGCTGCTAATGACGGATCAGACAAATGTCTTTTTTCAGCCTGTTTCACTCTTACAGAAGAACGTAATTTCGAATCATAAGGCTTTTGATTATCTGTTAAAAATAATCTGTCAAAAATATCCAGATAACTTGCAACGGTTTCTACATCAATATCTTCATCATCAATTTCTTTCATATCATTTTTTAACTTTTTATTTGTTACCGTTGTTGCTTCATTTCTGGCAAGTGAACGCAATAACAATTGCATTTTATGTTTATCTCTTTTTACATGATCAATCCGGTATACATCATCATCCAGCACTGCGTTAATATATTCCACCGGCAGATACGCTGCCTGTTTTAAAGTTGTCTCCTGATTGGCAGGCCATCCACCGCGGATAATAAAATCAATAATGTTCCTTAAATCCACTTCGCCCGTTATCTTTGATGGCGCATCCCCAGTACAAATAGCTTCTAAAGAAATGTCCCCGCTTGAGCTGCCACTCTCGTACAATGACATTGGACGCATTCTAAGCCTTGCAATCCTTCCCGCTCCACTATGCAGTATGCCTTTGTGGTTCGGTGTTGCTGATCCTGTGAGAATGAATTGTCCTTTTTCCCCACTTTGATCTACTTTATATCTTACCGCATCCCACAGTGGTGGAACTTCCTGCCATTCGTCGATCAGTCTTGGACTTTCCCCATCCAAAACCAGTGCCGGACTCATTTCCGCCAATTGTCTGTTCTGAAAATTTCCATCCGGATTACCTATCATAATCTCACTATTGCTGTGATAAGAAGATGACCATGTTTTTCCACACCACTTTGGTCCCTCCACACAAACTGCACCAAATGTGTTTAGATATTCTTCTAATTTCCGATCAATCAGTCTTGGTTTATAATCTCTTTTATTCATACTTTTCTCCATATAATGAAAGGATGTTTCTAGAACTATTATTCCCATATATTCAAGATTTATTATATTCTAATCCGATAGATTTTTCAATTCTAATACGATAAATTTTGCACTTTTAACCAGATAGATTTTATATTTCTATTCCTATGTATTTTGCATTTCAATTCCGACTGATTTTTAATTTTCAACCCGACAGATTTCAGATTACATGTCAAAAAAGCAATTCCTATCTCTCTTTTCATGAAATGAAATAGAAACTGCTCCTTACTGCACTTTGGATATTCCTTTTTGAACTTATCTATTATTACAATCCTCAAATTCCATATTTTTTCAAATCCACTCTGCCATTCACCACTTCAATGCCGTCTGCTTTCAGCAGTTCTTCCTGCACATGCTCCCCTCCAAAGGCGAAAGCCCCTGCTAATTCTCCCTTGGAATTCACAACACGGTAACATGGGATATGCTCCGGGTCCGGGTTATGGTGCAGGGCATTTCCGACAGCTCTGGACATTCTCGGATTTCCGGCAAGCTCTGCCACCCTGCCGTAAGTTGCCACTTTACCTTTTGGAATGGTTTTCACCGCCTCATAAATACGCTTTGTCGGACTGTCTGTGATAATGTCATAGCTTTCTGCAATCATCTGCTTCACATCCTTATCCGGGATTGTCCCATCTAAAATGATCGTATTCCAGTGTTCTTTATTCTGATGATATCCCGGAAGCACGGACGCATAGGCATCCCTCCAGAAATCGCGCCACTCCGGGCGCACTTTCACATTCATATTAATGTAACCGTTCCGCTCATATACCCACAAAAATGCCTTTTTGCTTCCACGCACACGCACTAACTCCCAGTTTGGATCATGGAACGGCGTTTCCAGATAAGTGTCTGGAAATGAAAGTCCGTATTTTGTTGCTTCTTCTCTTGTTTTCATTTTAGCCTCCGTTCCATCTTCTCCATCGCGTCCTTATCCGGCTCTTTCACTTCATCCGTAAGCGCCACCTGGATCTGGAATCCAACCGGCACATCCGCATAATAACTGATAATATTCTTAAGGCTCTCGCGGTTTCCCGGCTCCATCACCCAATCTGCATAAAAGGCGCTGGATAGTTTTAAGATCAGCATCCGCTCTCTCACTTCGACCGCCGGAACGGTCTGTAAAAATGCGGCAAAGTTCTCTCCGTTTTCACTAATCTTTTTACAGAACTCCTGCCACTGCTCTCCTAACTTTTCAAACGAGAACTCTTTTCTCCTGAACGTGGACGGCGCATGCTCTGCGGTCTTCACTCCCATCGGGACATCCCAGTGTTCCAGCAGGTTTTCCAGACCGAAGAGTACCATCTGCCTGTCAAGCCGGTGATCTCCCACACAGGCGGCACAGCCGTCTTTGCATCCACAGCCTTTTACAAGCTTCACGGCATTTTGGATAATATCTTCCATATTATCATAAATCTTTTCAGAGAATCCAAGTCCACCCACATACTTGTCGTAAAAATAGATGTCTACGTCCGAGCTTGTGTCAAACGCAAGTTCCAGTGCATTCGCCGATGTAATGACCCCGATGTCCTCCTGCTCTGTCATCGTCACCATCCGGGCAGCATTTTTCAATGCAAAACAGACGCCCTCATAATAATTGTTCCGCACCATTTTCGTATTCTCATTCACCTGGATCAGTCCGCGGTAAACCCTGACCACATTCTCCGGCACACGCATCCAGGTACTCTCCGTATCATAGTCTTTGGAGAGTGCCTTCGGTAACTGCTCATAGCCAAGATTCTGATGATTGTGAAACTGCATTTTCTTAAACATATAAACGTAATCGCTCACATTGACATCGCCAAAATGAAGCTCTGTGCGCGCAAGCGGCATATTTTTACTCTCGTGAACGATCTTCACATTCGCTTCCCCTGCCGCGACTGTATAATAATTTCCATTAAATGGCACTGCATAGGCAGTCCGGCTCTCAAGATCAAGCTTTGTCACCTGATAGGCAACGCCGTCATGCATGTAGACCGCACCATCGTGAAGCTCGCGGAACGCCTGACTCTCATCCATCTCTGTGATCTCTTTTCCGCTGTCCTTGTGCAGAAGCTTATAGCGCTTTTCGTCAATATTGCGCATGGAAAAATCACCCGCCGGGAACTCACCGCCAGACCACGCAAATTTTCCATTGTGGCTCGACAGTTCCTCAGCGCGGAGAAGTACCGGGATTGCCTCGCCAAGATCCGGAAACAGGGAAATATCATCAAGCGTCAAAGGAATCTCCGCTGCTGCCGCACGGATATGCGCCAGCTCAATGATCAGATTATTCTTATCGATCACAGCATTTTCACTGCTTCCCTCAAACAGCCAGCCCGGCTCAAGCGCAATGTACTGGTCAAACGGCTGATTGTCGAGAATGAGATAGTTGCTGCTCCTTTTCCCGCTTCTTCCGGCACGCCCTGTCTGCTGCCAGAATGAGGCTCTGGTGCCCGGATAACCGACTAACACCGTGGTACTGATCTTTCCGATATCAATTCCAAGTTCTAATGCATTCGTGGAAACAAGTCCCATCAGTTCTCCCGAGATCATCTGATTTTCAATCTGTTTCCGCTCAAGCGGCGTGTAACCGCCACGATAACCGGAGATTTCATCCGGCTTATGCGTGCCTAAAAATCCCTCCGCTTCCAAATGGTCTCTCGTCTCTTTTAAGACGATCTCCACATTCTTTCTGGACTTCGTAAACGCAATAAAATTTTTCCCTTCATCCATCAGTTCCGGCAAAAGCTCTGCAGCTACCGTTGTAATGCGAACCTGACCATAATAGTTATCGTCTTTCCCCATGATCTTCGGTGGCTGGATGAGATAATATCCACGTTCTGCTGCAGGTGAGCCGTCCTTATCCACAAGTGTAAACTGCTTTCCACAAATCTCCGTTGCTAGCTCTACCGGATTAGCGATCGTAGCAGAACTGCAAAGAAACTGCGGATTGGAATGATAATAACGGCATACTCTTGAAAGCCTACGGAACACATTTGCCAGATGCGAACCGAACGCTCCACGATACGTGTGCAGCTCATCGATCACAATGTATTTTAAATTGGAAAAAATAAAATCAAACCCGTATTTGCTGTGATTCGGCAGAAAAGCCCCATTCACCATCTCCGGGTTTGTCAATATGATATTGGCACTCTGCCGGATTCTTGTACGCTCCGCCACCGGCGTATCCCCATCATACACGCCTGCCACAATACGGTTCTCTCCAAAATACTCCAGATAAGGTGCGATCGCACGGTACTGATCTGCCGCAAGTGCCTTGGTCGGGTAAATGAAAATTGCCCTTGTCAGCGGATTTTTCAAAATGTCCTGTAAAACCGGGAGCAGAAAGCTTAATGTCTTGCCGCTCGCCGTCGATGTTGTGATAACAACATTCTTCCCGGAAGTCACTTTCTCAAACATTTCCGTCTGATGACAATATAATTTTTCAATTCCGTGCTCTTTTAAATACCCTGCCAGTTCCGGCAGCAGATTCTCCGGAAAATCATCGTATACTGCCGGGTGAGCAGGGATTGTTTTTTCATAAATAATGCAGTCTTTGATGTCCATGGAAAAGTCCTTCCTATTTTCTGACAGATGTCGGAATATCAATATTTAGTCCAAGCAGCATCTTTACCAGCCACACAAAGAAAATCAGCACCAGTATCGGAATCAGGCATGAAGTCACAAGCAAAATTGCCAATGCCTCGATAAAGTTATTCAACACATTCTCCACATTCGCAGTCGCTGTGGACACTCCTTCCTGCACTTTATTAAAAAGTCCTGAGAAAAATCCACCGGCATTTTCTTTGCTGTCACTGTCTGAATCACTCTGGGATTTTTCATTGCTGCTCTTATCGTCCACCTGTCCACTTTCTCCTGTTTCAGATTCTATCTCATCGGTTGTCTGCTTCGCAGTCTCTATCGTACTCTCGATGGATGACGCATAGGTTGTCTCGATCATATCCGCCACCTTCACGCTCGCCGGGATCACAAGATACACTGCCAGTCCGAAAAGCAGGAATTTCTGTGCGACCACTCGCAATATCTCTTTCCTCCACAACAGATACCCGGAGAAAAATACACATGCAATTGGAACCAGTATCTTAAATGCCGCATATCCGGTGATCGTCACCAGATATTTTTCCAAATAAATGGCACATAATACAATCAGAAAATAACTGCTCAAATCTGCCAGCTTGTTAGCAATTGGAGTTCCGACATCCCCCGGAATCAATGTGATCGCTGCTGATGCCGCTGTAGATGCTGCGGCAAGCTCCATGACGGTTGTTTTCTTATCGTCCAATGACTGGATTGTCTTCGCATTAAATTCTGTCGAAGAAGTAAACCGCGCGATCACAAAAAATGACAGTAATGCAATCACAATTGGAATCAGCGCAAATAAAATCTTTTTCTGTTTTTCGTTTTCCATGTATGTGTGCTCCTTTATACTACAACTTCATCGGACAGGCATCCCTGTCTTATCTGCAAAAATTCCATACATTTTTGCTAAAATATATAAAAAAGTATATCCTCTTTTAAATTTTCATGCAACCAAAAGCACTTAGATACACTGAACAAAATCCCCCAACTTACCGATATATAAGTTATCGAAACAAGTTGTCTAATTTATTTCACGGAGGAAATAAAGATGAACTTAACCGTAAACAATTATTTGGGCGGAACGATGAATGGATTCTCCACTGCCACGATCAACACAAGAAACACTGGAATTTCCAAAAGCAGTTCCTTTAGCACAAGGAAGTCAACCAAAAAATCTCTTAATTATAATGCAAAACAAATCTCCTCACAGCTTATCCGCGCCACAAAGTCGCGGACTGCCGCTGCGGTTCTCACCAAGGCAAAAAGTACAGTCAATAATTTACAGCACTGCCTCGGAACCGGGGAATATGATGACAGTGAGGTACAGATTGCCCTCGCACACGCAAAAAGAATGGTAAAATGCGCCCAGTCCAAGGTGTCTAATCTGAAACAGGAAGAAAATTTACAGCGGAAATATGAACGTGAAAAATCAGCAAAAGAAATGCAGCAGAAGTCCGAAGTGAAACGCCGCGTCCACCAGAAAGAAAATGATCTGAAACAAAAGATGGCGACAGAGGAGATTCAGCAGGTACAGAAAGAGAAATCAAGACGTCAGGAAATCATCCGCAAACGCCGTATGCACCGCAATGAAGAGCGCAGCAACATCAACGAAGCGGATATGAAATATCTGCAAAATACTATGGATTACAAACACGGCGGTATTTCCACTGCAGCCGGTGCAGCAACCGTCGATCTGTCTTATGTCGGACTGCAGATGAGTGAATTACAGCAGATGGAAGCACAAACGGAAGCTCAGATGAATGCCGAGTTAAATGCCACCGCCGATGCAGGCACTGTAGATACAGCCACCTGCGACAGTGGCTCATCTGCCGCAGCAGCCTCTTTCAATGGAAGCGTCAGCTCTGGAAGTGTTCTATAATTTCACCATGGGAAAATATTTTTAGAATCCCATCTTCATAGCTCACGAAGAAAATAATATTTGTTTATATCGTTTTTCTTTTCATTTACGCTGTGAATGACTTGTGAGAGAACTCTTATACATGCCCAATCAACGCTGTGAATTGCACCACAAAATCTGCAATTTACGTTATGGAACTTTGGTTGGCTTTGATTT
>NZ_ACFY01000131.1 GCF_000174195.1 Roseburia inulinivorans DSM 16841
GTGACAGGTGGTGCATGGTTGTCGTCAGCTCGTGTCGTGAGATGTTGGGTTAAGTCCCGCAACGAGCGCAACCCTTATCCCCAGTAGCCAGCGGTTCGGCCGGGCACTCTGAGGAGACTGCCAGGGATAACCTGGAGGAAGGTGGGGATGACGTCAAATCATCATGCCCCTTATGACTTGGGCTACACACGTGCTACAATGGCGTAAACAAAGGGAAGCGAGACCGTGAGGTGGAGCAAATCCCAAAAATAACGTCTCAGTTCGGACTGTAGTCTGCAACCCGACTACACGAAGCTGGAATCGCTAGTAATCGCAGATCAGAATGCTGCGGTGAATACGTTCCCGGGTCTTGTACACACCGCCCGTCACACCATGGGAGTTGGAAATGCCCGAAGTCAGTGACCCAACCGCAAGGAGGGAGCTGCCGAAGGCAGGTTCGATAACTGGGGTGAAGTCGTAACAAGGTAGCCGTATCGGAAGGTGCGGCTGGATCACCTCCTTTCTAAGGAAATCGAGTAAAAGTTATTCACTGTTGAGTTATT
>NZ_ACFY01000130.1 GCF_000174195.1 Roseburia inulinivorans DSM 16841
TTTCTAACCAGTCACCGTGATCCGGTGATGGGACAATGCCAGGCGGGGAGTTTGACTGGGGCGGTCGCCTCCGAAAGGGTATCGGAGGCGCTCAAAGGTTCCCTCAGAATGGTCGGAAACCATTTGAAGAGTGCAAAGGCAGAAGGGAGCTTGACTGCGACACCGACGGGTGGAGCAGGTAGGAAACTAGGACTTAGTGATCCGGTGGCATAAAGTGGGATTGCCATCGCTCAACGGATAAAAGCTACCCTGGGGATAACAGGCTTATCACTCCCAAGAGTTCACATCGACGGAGTGGTTTGGCACCTCGATGTCGGCTCATCGCATCCTGGGGCTGTAGCAGGTCCCAAGGGTTGGGCTGTTCGCCCATTAAAGCGGTACGCGAGCTGGGTTCAGAACGTCGTGAGACAGTTCGGTCCCTATCCGGCGCGGGCGGAGGATATTTGAGAGGAGCTGTCCTTAGTACGAGAGGACCGGGATGGACGGACCACTGGTGTATCTGCTGTCGGCCAACGGCATGGCAGAGTAGCCAAGTCCGGAAGGGATAAACGCTGAAGGCATCTAAGCGTGAAGCCCCCCTCAAGATGAGATATCCCTCACATAAGTGAGTAAGATCCCTTGAAGACTACAAGGTAGATAGGGCAGAGGTGGAAGTGTGGCAACACATGGAGCTGACTGTTACTAATCGATCGAGGGCTTGACC
>NZ_ACFY01000129.1 GCF_000174195.1 Roseburia inulinivorans DSM 16841
AATAGTCTGGGGCGTTTTGACAGGGATTATAGCATATGTTCTGTATTATGAGGATATAGATAAACCCTTAAGACGTATTATTGAATGTGAAGCATTAGTATTTTGTATGTCTGTTTGTGAATCATTGGGAGTGATTCTTTTACAATGCATTTTGCAAGCCGCAGATATAAAAAATGTGAATGAAACTATGCTTTATTGCCTTGAGGTAACATTTTCAAAGGTGATACTTATTTTTTTGTATTACACATTTATAAACAGGTTTGTGAAAAAAAGTGATGTCCCTTATTCAAAGACACGGTACATCATGTATGGAATTATACTTCTATACAGTCTGATTAACATGAGTGTAATTGTAGAGAATTTTAAAAATGGAGAAGAAAATTATTTGTGTGCAGTCAACATGGGATGTATTGTTCTGGCAGATTTATACCTTTTATATTTTGTAAAAATGGCAGATGAAAAGAACTATTACGAAAAGCAGTTGATCGCATTAGAGCAGCAGGCAAAGGTACAATACGAATACTATTTGACCCAGACAAAAAAGTATGATCAAACCATTCAGATATTACATGATGTAAATAAGCATATTAAAGCAATCGAAGGGTTATATGGTGCAGAGCAGGAAAAAACGGCAGGAGAATATGCAACAAAGATCAGAGAGTTGTTGAAGCCGCTCATTCCGGTTCAATACACAGAAAATCCGATCTTGAATATACTTCTTACTGATAAAGAAGCTGTTATGAGAGAAAAGGGGATTTCAGTAACAATAAAGGTAGATAATGTGAATTTGAATTTCATTGAACCAATCGACATTACAACTATTTTTGGAAATTTATTAGATAATGCGATTGAAGCAACAGAAAAGCTGAAAGGCGAGAAATATATTTGCATTAAGATTGGTTCATATCATAAGATGATAGTTGTCAGCATTGAAAATAATTGTAATGAAGTAAAGTGGAGAAATGGTTTTCCAGTATCAAATAAAGGAAAAATGGTGGAATAGGACTGCTGAATGTTCAGAGCAGTATAAAAAAATATGATGGAGATTTAACATTGAAGAATGATGGAAATAAATTTATTGCTGAGTTATTCCTTAATTCATAAAAGAGCATTTTTGGCTATTTTTTTG
>NZ_ACFY01000128.1 GCF_000174195.1 Roseburia inulinivorans DSM 16841
GGAATTAATATCTGGGAATATGAAGGCGGTTATTCATACCACGGAAAAAGTATTCTGATTGACGATGATCTGTCTGTAATCGGTTCCTTTAATATGGACATGAGAAGTGCATATCTGGATACGGAACTGATGCTTGTAATTCGCAGTAAAGATATTAATAAACAGTTGGAAGAGGGCATGATGGAATATGAAAGAGTGTCCCGCCAGGTATTGGAAGATGGAACCTATCGTGATCCATATCATGTAGAGCCAATCGAATTAACAAAGAAACGTCAGAGAAAAATATTTTTGGTACAGCATCTGCTTGGATGGGCAAGGTATCTGTTTTAATAAGGAGGAAGGAAAACGTGTTTCAAATATTGATTGTAGAAGATGATAAAGAATTAAGCCAGCTATTCCAAAAAGTGCTTGAGAAGAATGGATATCAGGTCAAAAGTGCATCGGATGGAGCACAGGCATTAGAAGTATTGGATAAGGAATATATTGATCTGATCATTTCTGATATTATGATGCCGGTTATGGATGGCTATGAACTGGTGTCAGAACTTCGTTCAGCAGGATATCAGATACCAGTGCTTATGATCACTGCGAAAGGTTCCTTTGATGATATGCGCCAGGGATTTCTTTCGGGAAGTGACGATTATATGGTAAAACCGGTAAATGTGAATGAAATGGTTTTAAGAGTCGGAGCACTGCTTCGCCGTGCACAGATACTGAATGAACACAAAATTGTGATCGGTTCAACAGAGTTTGATTATGATGCAATGACGGTTACAACTGATAAGGAAAGTCTTGTTTTGCCTAAAAAAGAATTCCTGCTTTTATATAAGCTTGCAGCTTCGCCAGGCAGAATATTTACAAAACAACAGTTGATGGATGAAGTATGGGGATACGAGACGGAGGCAGACCCACATACGATAGAGGTACATATAGGAAGAATCAGAGAGCGTTTTAAAGATAACCCTGATTTTGAAATCGTAACAATGCGTGGAATTGGATACAAGGTGGTGAAAAAATAATGGAACAAAAGAAAGAAAAAGGATTGCGGATCCGATCCTGTCTGACTGGTGCAATCTGGCTGGCACTTGTATTTTCAACAGTCATATCTGCTTTATTATTTGCTTTTTTGAATCATTTTTTTAATCTG
>NZ_ACFY01000127.1 GCF_000174195.1 Roseburia inulinivorans DSM 16841
GCCTATGCGGTTTGGGGCGCAGTAATCTGGTGCGGAGTAAGTTATCTGGCATGGCCAGTAAAGAGATATATGGAGAAAAATGGAGAAAATAGAGAAGATAACAATTAGATTAGTAATGCTGCTGATAGGGTTTTCTTTGCTGTTTCCAGTAAGGGCTCTTGCAGCAGAAAAGGATGAAATTACTGAAAAGAAACAGATTATATTTTTGCTGGATGCAAGCAAATCAATGCAGGGAGACGGACAGTGGATTGAGGCAGCGGACAGCGCATGCATGATAGCGTCGGCGTTGCCGAAAGAATACGAAGTGGCATTGCTGGTATATAACACGGAAATTGTTTATGAGGAAGATTTCGGAAACATTAATCAGAAAACCAGGCATGCACTTGAGACGGTAGAGCTGCAGGGCTACACCACCCCAGCGGTGGCGTTGGAAACGGCGGCTGATATGTTTGACAGTGCGGCGGCAGATAAAAGAGTGGTATTTATTTCCGACGGGGAAATTTCTCTGCGGGATCAAAGCAAAACAGAAACTGCAATCAGGCAGTTTGAAAATATGGTGGATCAGATTGCAGAAAAGGGAATAAAAATTGACATGTTTGCAATCCCCAATGATAAGACGGAGAATGAGGTTTCGTATGGAACGAAAGTGACGTCAGGAGAGCAGTATACAGTAGGCGAAAACCAGACGATTGAAGAAATCACTGCAAAATATCTGTTCCAGACGTTACAGATAGAAAAAATAGAACTTGGCGAGGCGGTTTCCGGAGAAGGAAATATGACAGTGGATCTGCAGGATACTTATATGCAGAATGCAAAGATACTTCTCGTGTCAGGGGAAAACATCGAGGATTTTCATGTTACAGGACAGTGTGAGAGCCTGAATATGCTTCAGGGAAACAAGTTTGCGGTTGCTGAATTGGAAAATCCATTGGAACGGCAGATTACAATGGACTATTCTCTGGAAAACAGAGGAAATGTCCATATTTATCTGATAAAAGAATATTTTTTAAAAGCTGATATGGAGAAATCCTATACATCAGAGGAAGGGACATTTACCCTGAAGGTAAATGTTGTAAACCATCAGGATAAACCGGTTTTGGATTCAGAAACCTTGAAAAATAGCATTTCTGTGTTGATAGACGGTCAGGAGAGTTCTTACGAAGTGGAAAATGGTACAGCGTTGGTTCCGTATCAGACAGACAAGACAACAAATGTAAATGTAGAGGTTACCACTCAGACATCAGGAAATGTGATCCATTACATAGAGACAACAGATATGGTGGAATTGACAGTTCCGGTTGTAGAGGAAGAACCTGATTATACAGTCCTTTGGATTGTGATTATATCGCTATGTGCAGTGGCACTTTTACTTTCTGTTTTATATGAAAGGAAAAAGCAAAAAAAAAACGAATGGTGAGGCGGGTTCCATTATCATAGAACCGTCAGAACCTCCTGTGGTGCCAAAGTATGATTTTTCAGGACAACTGGCAGTGTATCTGTTAAAGGGAGAGCGGGAAGACGATATTCCGCCTTGTAGTATTAAATTATTTGGAAAATCACGAAAAAGTATATCCTTTGACTGGGTGAAAGACCGCTGCGGGATTGATTATAAATTATCGGATGCAGACAAAATCCGGTTTACCGGAGGGAAAGACCACACCTTATGTTTCAAAAACACCGGTTATGCAACCATCGTAAAAGGAAACCAGATTTTGAAACGGGAGAGAAAATATTCCTTATGTTATGGAGAAAAAATACTGTTGATTTTTAATAATGGGGGAACAGAAATCGAACTTCATTATAAAAATATGAAACCAAGCGAAAGGTAAGGAGGAACAAAGTGAATACAATAACACAGACAAACAGGACGATTCTCTTTGAGGAAATCAATCCGGAAAAGCTGAATCTTCTAACACTTGTGGGAGACGTCAGAGGGGTAAACAGCGTAAGTGATGATAAAATCAAGGAAATAAACGATGCCTTGCTGGTGAGAAGTTTCGATGAGTTTTTAGAAAAATTTGAGCCGGTAGTATATTCTTATTTTGACGCAAACAACCAGAAAGTAATCTATACCCTCAAAAAACCGGAAAACATTGAGGATGAGTTATTAAGCGAAATCCATCTGAACCGCCAGAATGATTATCTGAAAATGTTGATGACTCTTGTTGAGGCAAAGCGGGCAGAGGGAAGTATTAATGTAGATTTTAAATTTGAGAAACTGACGGATATGATTTCCCCCAAAAAGGTCATGGATGATATCCGGCAGAATCGGAAGGAGCTCCAGTATACATACAGTGAGTATGCGAAACTTGAGGACGGCGATCCAAAAAAGTTAGATACGGCGGATAAGCTGAATCTGATGTTTGAAGAAGCAAGCGTAAACTACAATAATGTGATGGCGATGTTGCCGCTTGCGATAGAGGATATCAAAACAAGGCTGCTGTTGGGAGACGGGCAGACGAAGAAAGACGAAGCCCCATTAAGTCTTGGCGTTCTCAGCATGGACGAGCACGGGGAACTTAAGATTTTAGAGGCACCAAAGGAAAACAAAAAAGAACTGATGGTATTGGACGACAATGCTAATGCAGGATTGATTCAGGCAATCGAAAAAGATTATATGGATCTGAATGAGGACGGAAATGAGTATGTGAAGTCCCTGGTTGCGAGAACATTCTGCCCTCTGGCTTCTACCATGGAGAGCGTCGTAGATATTGAGAAAGAAGTATCGAACTACAACTCTTACCTTGAGTTTTACAAGCGGAGCAAGGACGATTTTATCAAGACGGTAAAACCACTGGTGGAGAAAATTATGGGAGTATGGGCTTTCTTTGAGCAGTATCCGAGAAACTGCAAGGGCATGAGACCTTCCATGGTGATTTCCAATGTAAGCAACGATATGTTGGCAAAGAGCAGCAACATTCCGAGACTTTTAGCATACCTCAATACAGTAAATGCAAAAAATGATTTTGAGAATACCATCTGGTATGCGATTGTTCCGTCGGTTTCTTTAAACAGCAGTTCTAAGCTTAAGGCGGTAAGACAGCGTTTTCAGGGAAATGAGAACGTAGAGAAAGAGGATGTGAACAGCGTGGAGTCGCTGGTTCGAATACTGGATGCGCTGAAAGATTACGAAGTGCAGTGTTTCTTCAGCTATGAGACGGGGGATAAGACCACCTTTAATATTATGGCGACAGAGGGAATTGAAAAGTATGAAACAAAGTGCGCACAGCTAATCGGCAAGCCATTCAGCGAGTATGCAATTCCCTGCATTCCGAATTTTACAGTGATCCCTAAAGATAAATCCGGAGTGATTCTGGATAACAGGATGTATGTCACGGAACAGAATACGGCAGCACTTTCCAAAGAAAAAGAAGATATTATGAAAATCTGGATTGACGGCGTTTATATAGGAGCCGCATATGTGGCAGCCGGACTGGTGGCAGCTTACCAGAGTCCGGACTACTTAAAAGAAGTTTTTAAGAAAAATGTAGACGAGCAGCTTCCAGGTGTTCGGTTTGATATTGAGTCAGGAGATCATGCGCTACAGGTTCGGACAACCATGGCAAAAGAGATTACAGGATATACGAATGATATTAAGAGTGATATCAACCGGAAGAATTTCGGATTTGTATTTTCTTCGGAAAACGCAGTGCTTAAGGATCTGAATATTCAGAACATCATGGTTTATAAGGCGCGTAACCTGCTGACAGACGGAAAGAGCTATGAGCCAATCTACAAGACACAGGTGACTACTTATATTCAGAGGGTGATGCGCCTGGCGACAGGTGACTTTAAGCAGGAAAATATTGTAGAGTTTTTCTCCAGCAAGCCTACCAGCCAGAGAAGTAGGTGGATGGAGAAAAAAGATTACATTAATGCGATTATCGGAAACGGAGATGATATCCGGTATTCCATCGACGAAACGGCAGGCTACTGTACGCTTGATATCGCATTCAACGGCAATGTGAAGAACCTCGAAATCGAGATTAACCGGGTCAACAATGAGGACAGAACATTTTAAATAAAGTCCGAAAGAAAAGAAGGAGGAAATGAACATGGGTTTTAGATTAGCAGTGAGTGGAGGCGCAGAGAGCATCAGTCTGGATGAGAGAACCATCGAGAAAGTTAGTTTCGGTTCTGATTCTGCAGCAGATTCCAACGCAAGGGCAACAGATTTCGGTATCGCAGTAAAGATTACTGGAAAAATGCTCTATAAAGTGGGAGCAGACGGAGATGACGGAACACTCGGATTAGCCAAATGGTCTCAGGTTCCGTCCGAGCAGGCAGACTGCTACAGAAGTGCAAAGATTGACGTTGTATCAGCAGGGCAGGTGGTAAGAGAATATACAATCCCCAATGCGTTTGTCATGGAATATAAAGAGCATTTGGACGATGAAACCGGCGTGGGTACTTTCTACCTGCATATCAAGCAGAAGAAGGACGAAAATGATGCGGTGAAGATTGAAGGCGGTTACGGCGAATAGCATGAGAAGAATGCAGGTTCAGTATTCTTCTTGCGGATTTTAAATATTTTAAAAAGGAGATGGAATTATGTCATTTTTAGTAAAAGTTGAAGGAAGCGAGAGCTTTGAAGTGGCTAAGGAGTGTGTCAGAAGCGTAAATGTTACCACTGATATTCCGTTGGATTCGAATGCAAGAACCAAGGACGTCGGCGCAACTATGGTGATTACAGGAAAGATTTTAGCGGCTTTGGACGGGGATATCACTGACAGTACAAGAAAGCTGGCGTTATGGTCGGTTGTTTCGGCAGAGAAAGCAGATTGTTATCGCAAGGTGACGGTAGAGCATGTGGCAGGCGGCGTGATGGAAAGAAAATATTGTTTTCCCAATGCATTTGTCATTAAATACAGCGAAGATTTTGACAACAAGGAAGGCGTCGGAATCTTTACGTTAGTGCTCAGACAGAAGAAAGACAAAATCGCTTCTGTAGCGGTAGAAGGAAATTATTCAGCATAACGGCAGGGCGCAGATTGTCAGTAAATGTGACAGCCTGCGCCTTAAATCAGTAATCAGAAGTGTGCGTTATCAGATTTGTATTGTTATGAAAAAAGGTTGGGATAAACATGAATCCATATCAGGTATTAGGCGTTTCGCAGACGGACGATGAGGATATCATAAAAAAGGCATACAGAAAAGCGGCAAAAGAATGCCACCCCGATACTCATCCGGGAGATAAAAGAGCAGAGGAACGGTTTAAGGAAATCGGAGAGGCATACCGGATTCTCAGTGATAAACAAAAAAGAAAAGAGTATGATGCCAGAGCAGCACAGAGAGAACAGGAAAGTGCGACAGGCAGAAACAGTGCCCAAACAGGCAGAAGGAGCGCCGGAGGATCGATTTATCCGGGAGATATAGAAAAGGAATTTGAACGATTTTTTTCCAAAGGAGTGCAGAGCGAGAAGAAGGAAAACAGTTCACAGCAAAAAATAAATCCCATGGATGTGACAGGCTTATTTGAGCGTTATATGGGATTTAAACACTGAGAAAGACGGTTTGACTTTATGAATGCAAATTTGTGGGCATATTGAGGTGAAAATGAATAAGAAAAATTTCATGGATATGATGATATGCAGCCTTTCCGCTGCAATTATAATTCTATGTTTTACATATATGGAGCAGAGCAGAGGACGGGATACACTCACAGCTGTCTGCGGGATTGTATTTCTGGCATTTCTGCTGCTGGCGGTGATGGATTCTCTGCCGACTAAGCGAAAAAGAGGCGCAAACGGACGGGGAATACAGGAACTTCTGCTGTTAGATGAAGAGGGAAACGAAATTTCTGCCTGGCATATTGGCGGAAAGACCTCGCTTTTGATCGGACGGGACGAGCACAAGGAAAATGTGGACATTAACCTTCAAAATACAGAGTATGGCGGAATGGTAGACCGTCAGCACGCCGTGTTGAATTATGCGGCGGGACAGTGGTATATCGAGGATTTAGGAAGCAGAAACGGTGTAAGAATTCAGGACGCAAAGGATGGGAAACTGTATCAGGTTTCAAAGGAACATCCATGCCGGATTAATGCAGGCGACATTATTTTTATCGGGAACACAAGATTAAGGGCAAAATAAGGAGAGACAAAACATGAGTGGAAATTTAATTCGCTGTCAAAATGGACATCTTTTTTCAAGCAGAAGGTACGGAACAGTATGCCCGTACTGCAATATTGAGACAGCAACCAAAGAAAAAAAGTCAGTGGAGAAATCTCAGGAAGAGATTGAGGATATTCTCTTTCTGGAGGAGGAGCATCCGGTCTGCGGCTGGATTGTATGTGTAAAAGGCCCGAGAAGAGGCAAGGATTACCGGGTAATGGACGGGAAAAATTTTGTGGGACGGGCAGACGACATGGATATCCAGATTTTGGGGGACAACAAAATCGCACGGAGAAACCATGCGGTGATTGTATTCGACGCAAAGAAACGGGAGAATATGATTTTGCCGGGGGACAGTAATGGTCTGGTCTATCTGAACGGCGAAGCGGTTTATCTGCCGCAGCCATTGAGCGCATATGACGTGATAGAGATGGGAGAGAGTACATTCCTTTTTGTTCCTTTCTGCGGAGAGCATTATATGTGGGAGGACGATAAATGAGTGCCCCATACCTGACCATCTGCATCCTGTGTGTGTTATTAGGAATTGCATTTTTGTACCGGTTTTGTCTGGTATTCCAGAGCAGCAGAGAAGGATATGAGACAGGAGCAAGCAAGACCATCGGCAGCCGTGAAATACAGATGGATTACTATACAATAGAAGAAAATGAGAATGGGTTACTGGCGGTTCTGGCGGATGGAATGGGAAAAGAAGCGGGCGGCAGGATAGCAGCCAAAACGGTCATCCGGGTTTTTAAAGAAATTTTTGGAACATATAACATGGCGGATCACCCTTCCTATTTTTTCAGAAAAGCATTTCAGACTGCAAACCGGGAAATTTTAAAACAGATGGATGAGGGAAGAGGAATGGCGGCGGTCAGCGCCGTTATGATACAGGGAGGATTTCTGTTTTACGGGATTGTCGGGAATGTAAAGATTGCAGTATTCCGAAATGAGGAACTGATTCCTCTTGGAACGGGACATACTGTAGATGTGCTGGCACAGGATAAGTATGTGGAAGGTGTTCTGACAAGAGAAGATGCCCTGTCCATGCTGCAGGAAAAAAGAATTTACAATTACTTGGGAAGAGATGGTTTTAAGGAAATCCAGTTTTACGACAAACCGATTCGTTTACAGGAAGAGGACGTGGTGGCAATTTTCAGCAATGGAATGCAGGAGAGCGTCACATGGAAAGAGATGGAGGACTGCCTTTCCCAGAAGAAACGCTGCAGGAGAATGGCATTTGATCTGGTGGAACTGGTAAATCAGAAAAAAGGCGATAAGGACAACGCCAGCGTAGTTCTGATAAAGGTTGGAGAAATGGCATGAGAAAACAGAACAGTGACTTTGAAGCACGGTTTATTTCCGAAGAGGGAAGCAGGTTAAAAAACAGAGATTATTTTGGGTATGTGGAATTAGACGAGTTCGCCTGCTATGTCATAGCGGACGGAATCACGGAGATCACGGATGTAGAAAGCGCAAGGCTTGCGATTGAGACCGTCATTCTGAGTTTTCAGGAAAAACCATCTATGTCAAAGTGGTCTGTAAAGGGCCTATTAAAACGGGCAAACCGGGCATTGTTAGGAAAAGAAAGTGACAGACGGTTAAAGGCGTCTATTACAGTCGTTGTAACAGACTATCAGAAATTGAGATATGGGTATGTGGGGAACACAAGGCTCCGTATGTACCGGGGAGGGGCAGTTTTCCGGCAGACGAAGGATATGTCTCTTGCCCAGGAGATGGTGGAGCAGGAGAAAATCGCCAAAGACGAACTGATGAAGCATGAAGAGAGAAATAATCTTTATGCTTATCTGGGACAGAAAAATTTTAAGCCCGTGGTTTCAAAGAAGATAAAGCTGGTAGAAAACGACATGATCGCCTTGTATACAAGAGGAATCTGGGAGAATGTGGACGAGGCAGAGCTGGACGATGTCTTTGCAGAGGCTGACAATGAAGTAAAGACAACGGTGGATAATATCGAGGATTTGCTGCTTTCGAGACAGCCGGAGAATCTGGATAACTATACGCTGGCAGTTATTTTTATCAATAAAGTATATCAAAATCCGGAGAAACGGAAACGGATCAAAAAAGTATTGACGGTTACAGTTGCTGTTGTCATAGCAGTAATCATTATCGGTGTAGTGTTGTGGTTTCTACATTATAAAAAGGTGCAGCACATTGAGGATATGAACTATCATTTTACAAATACGGTGGAATATATCAATACCGGAAATTATGTCAGGGCAAAAGAGGAATGTGGGCAGGCGCAGGAACTGGCAGAAAAGCTGAGGGACAGCAGTATGAGAAAGCGCCTGCAGGAATATTCCTTTGTGATAGAGACTGTGATACTGGCAGATGAAAGCTACAGCAGTGCAGATTATGAAGCGGCGGAAGAATACTATCTTTCTGCATTGGATCGTATCAGATATGCGGACAATGTAGGGACGGATTACATAGAAAATAAGCTGGAAAATATCAGCGTATTCCTGTCGGTGGAGGATTATATTAATCTGGGAGATACGTTATTAGAGCAGAGCGACTACGATGGGGCAGAAGAGAAGTATCTGCTGGCAAAAAAGGCTGCACTGTCCGTACATGACACAGAGGGTAAACAGACAGCTATGGATTCACTGGAAAAACTTTATGAGGCAAAGGCGGACGCCGAAAGTGAAGCGAAGGAAGAAGCAGATAGTCAGGCACAGCAGACAGTTGCTGCAGCGGAGATGGTGGCAGCGGGAGATAAGGCATGTCTGGAAAAAGATTATGTAGGGGCGAAAGTTTATTACACCATGGCAGTTACCAAGTATGGCGAAGTATCAGATACAGCGGGAGAGGAAGCTGTGCAGAAAAAGCTGGATGCCGTGGAACAGAAGTTGAGTGTTCAGGAAGAACAGAAAAATAAAGCGGCTGCTTGTGAAAGTCAAGGAGAAATCTGCCGGCAGTCCGGGGATTTGTGGGGAGCAAAATCACAGTATCTCTCTGCAAAGTCGATTTATCAGGAACTTGGGAGCGATGAAGATGTGCAGAGGATAGAGGGAATTTTAAGTGATATTGATACGCAGATTGGACAGGATGGCATGTGAAAAGAACTTCTAAAATCGACGCTGCACCATTGGGTGCACCGCCGAAGAAGTTCTAATTTCACACGGAAGAACGCAAAAGCAGCGTTCTTCTCACGGATTGCTTTCGATGGAGGAGGTGAACATTGTGGAAAGTATTACAGATTTACAGCAGCACATACGAAAAAGGCTGACAGAAATAGAGAATCTGGATGAGCGGAAGGACGCAAGGGAGATATTGTTAGAAGGTCTTGTGCCGATTTTTGAACGGATGGAGAAACGGTATCTGGATTTGGAAAATCAAATCAAACGGGAAATAGAGATTCCGAATGAAAAATATGCAGTTTCTATGACGGTTATAAAGCAAAAGGACTATGACCCCATCAATGGAACGCTGTATCCGGTTGTTCCTGTATTAGTGCAGGAGGATAAGGAGCAGGAGAAAACGGAACCAATGCCCTGCCTTATCTATTTTGCAGGCAGTTATCAGAAGAAAGAAGAATTTGAGAAAACCGCAGATTTTCAGGGTTTCGATGACAATGGTGCTTCCTATGCTGTCAGAGTACGGAAGGCAAAATGCTATCAGCAGGCACTGTCAGAGTTATATCAGGTATTTGTCTATAACAAGATAGGCTGGACGACAGTCAATACGGGATATCTGGACAGATTCTATGAAGTGTATGCGGACGGGGAAACAGACATAAACAGTCTGAAAATAGATTTTGGTAGCTATGAGGAAGATATCAAAAATGACATGCTTCTGTTATGGAATATTGAAAAATTCACATTCCAATGCCGTAAATTTATGGTCCCGTGTATGGATGAGAAATATTATGAGCATGAGTTGGATTTGAAAAATTATGATTTAGACAGCGGATATATGCTTGGGATCAATGAGGATGTTCTTAAGGTCAGGCATGAAAAAGACAAAATTATCATGACCTCATTGAAAGAATCCTTTCGTGATTGGGAGGCATACCGCTTTATTGGAAAGATAGATACAAGTTCCCATGGGTATACCTACGAAATGTTGGGCAACAGCAGAAAAAGCAGTTTTTTTCAAAATTACAGAGAACGGCAGGAAAGTTCCCTTGGCAGCCGGACAGAGTTGTTTTGGATGGTACAGAGTTTTGAACATAATGGTTCTGTAGAGTTAGAAAAGTGTGAGGTGCTTGAAACACCACCGGAGTCCTGTCTGGAAGGGGATATGAATCCATTTTTGGGAAATACCATTTTCCCGATGGAGACAAGAAAAATTCTGGCATTGTATTTTAGACGAAAGGGACAGAAAAACAATTTTTGCGAAGATATGGTACGTTTTTTTGTGTCACAGATACAGTTATCGGTCTGTGAATATAAGTGTGTCGGTATTTTGCAGGACAAAGGAGTTTAAATTTTATGCAGTATATCTGGGAGGTTGTGCTGGCAGCGGAAAAAAACGGAATAAGGGGAGCTGATTTGCAGTATGAGGTGCCAGAGGTACGAAGTCCGTATCTGGAGGTTTCCTTTTACGATTTAAATACGCAGACAGTGGAGCAGACTGTTGTAGAGGTAAATCCATTTTACCGTTTTTTTGATATTTTCAGTGAGATATTGGATATTAACCAAAAGGAATATGAAAAGACAAGGGAAATCTTTGTGGATACAGTCTTTCATTATCTGGCATTGACGGACTTGAGGATGGGCATGAGCAAAAAAGATTACTATCTTAAGTTCTTAGCAGAGGAATTGGAAAGCGGACAGTTTGGAAGTAAGGCAAAGGCGGCAATGCGGTTATTTTCACGGTATGAAAAAAGATATCTTGTACTGGCTCTCATGGATGTGGTGGCTTCCCGCAATTATCTTGAAATTTTCAAATGGTTGTTTCAGGAGATATATATAAATTCCATGATATACGTCAGCATGGATTGTGCCAATGAGCTTTATATTTACGTTGGAAGTGCAGAGACACAGGAAGAAAGAGAGCGGGTTCAGTTTTTATTAGATACCTTTTTGCCAATAGGTATGAGGACAGAAGTCTTTTATCTGGAACATTTTGGAATCCTGGATATGGAAGAAACCATGGTGATAGATAAGGTACTTTTAATATAAATGTGGAGGTGATAGGTATGGAGGCAACCAGAACGGATACAAAGAAAAACGAAATAAAATATGAAAAATCAGAACTGGAGTTGATGACGACCTATCAGCTAAGAGAAATCTGCCGTCGTGAAAAAATCATGAATGGTGTCATACACCCTCTCGATAAAGAAGAACTGATCCAGGCCATTATGCGTTATATGGGAAAAAGACAGGACTTTTTTATCTGTGACAAGAAAAAAGGGGGAGAAGAGCGGGTAGAAGAATTTTTAAAAAAGACCAGAATTGTGATAAAGCCTTGCAAAGAATTATACTGCCAGTCCCAGATTTTAGCTTACGAGGGACTTTCCATCGAGTATTATGACGGCTATACCATTCCTTATAAGAAAGAACTGTCAGGAACAAATGCCTTTTTAATGGGAAGCGATATGACACTCTGTGCAATTTTAAATCTCAAAGAGCACGGAGAGAGACAGGAAAAATTGTATCTGACCAAGGCTGCGGAGTTAGAGATACGGGAGACACAGAGAAAAGATTACAGAATTTTCTGTATGGGACGTCAGACAACGGAGAGCTTGTATCATTTGTATTATGGTGAGCACACAATATTGCCGGAGCATATCGAGGTTTACAGTATACCACTGATTGATTTTGTGGTGAGAAAACCTGTCACACTGATGCTGCCCATGGCGATTGATTTTGGTTCTGTAAATACCACTGCCGGGGTGTATCTGGATTCTGCTTATTTTGAAAATGTCGGAGAGCAGGCTGCGGTAAAAAATTGCAGGGAAAATGAGATAAATTATACAGCTTTTGAGGATGGTAACGGAGAAAGTATGCTATTGCCCAGCGTGATTGGAGTATTGGCAGTGGAAGAAGAGGATTACAAGCTGCTGTTCGGTTATGATGCGATAAGGCTGGCAAATGCAAGTTATGTGGATGAGGGTTTTTGTGTCTTTTATGATGTGAAACGCTGGATTGGGGAATATGACAAAGAGGAAGAAATTGTTGACAGACAGGGACGGCGGAGGCTGGTAAAGCGGGCGGAGATTTTACGTCGATTTTTCCTGTATATCATAAGAAAAACGGAGAACCGTTTTAAATGCCGCATTTCTCAGGTACATATCTCAAGTCCGGTGAAGCAGAAGCATTATTTCCGCAGAATGTTCCGGGAGATACTGCCGGAATATATGACGGATCAGGAAACGATGCTCGATGAGGGAATGGCTGTATTATATAACACCATTTCCAATATGTTAGAGCAGGAGACTCTGGAAGAAAATGAAGAATACGAAGCGCTTATCATTGACTGTGGAGGAGGAACAACGGATTTGTGTTCGTACCGTTTCCGTATTCAGGACCGCAGAGCTGCTTACAAAATTTATATGGAAACTGCCTATGAGAATGGCGATACGGACTTTGGTGGAAATAACCTGACATACCGCATCATGCAGATATTGAAAATCGCACTGGTGCGTGCTAAAGGAAATCAGAATGTAAGCGGTGTGAAAGAAATCCTGGAATATATGGATACGGATATTTATCGTTTTATTGATTCTCATGGAGTAAAGGCGTTTTATCAGTATTTAGAGCAGGAATATCAGAAAGCGGAAGAGATACTTCCGACGCGTTTTGCCGATTTTGAAAGATATAACCGCAGCGAGTATTACAAGGTGAAAAATAATTTTTATACCTTGTTCAATACAGCAGAGCAGATAAAAAAATTATTTTACGGAAAAATCGGAGCATTGGAGGTCACGGTAACTTCGGAACAAAAAGGACAGCGGGAAAATACCGTTTTATTGGATAAATGGAAACTGTCTTTCTGGAAAGGGAACAGCCTTACGGTGGAAAAGATGATACCGGAAGTGATGATGAACTATTTTGAGATAGAGCTGCTGTTATCCGGCGAGATATACGGCATTGTACAGAAATTTATGGAGGAATTATACCACAGCGGAAGAATACAGGATTTTTCCTTTATTAAGTTGACGGGGCAGTCCTGCAAGATTGATTTGTTCAAGGATGCGTTAAAAGAGTTCGTTCCGGGTAGAATGATACAGTTTCGGAAAAGGGCGAATATTGATGCGGCAGATTTTGAATTAAAGATGACTTGTGTGGACGGGGCGCTGAAATATCTGCGTGACCGGAAATATGGGCTGGCAGATATTCACCTGAACAATGGGAAAGCTGTGCTCCCCTATCGTATTACCGCTTATACCCATAATGGAAAAGAAGTGGTACTGGTGGATGGTTTTAAAGACTGGGATACGGCGGGAACTATTTCGAGGAATATGGAGGATTTGATTCTTCCGCTGTATTTGAAAAATACGGACGGGGAGGAACATTGCCGTTTTCAGTATGTATGCAGGCAAGAAGATTTTTCACAGAAAAGCTATGAGGAGATTGAAGCGGTTTATGGTTCCCATATTCTACAGAAAGAGACGGACAGTATTGAGAATGGAGATGTGAAGTTCTTCGTATGGGCAGAACAGGAGGAATGGGGATTTCAGGTTGTTCCAGTTTACTGTGAAATGGATGAACTTTATCTTGGGAAAGCAGAATTTTTCAGTTTCGAGAGTGATAACTGGGTGAACAGTTTTTTTGACGGGAAGAAATAGGAGTGTGAAGTTTCATGGAAATCAGGGTTCCGGTGTTTGCGGGCAGGCGTATTTTGAAAAAAGAAAGTTTGTGGGATATCAG
>NZ_ACFY01000126.1 GCF_000174195.1 Roseburia inulinivorans DSM 16841
TTTCAAAAATCATTTGGAACATCAGGAGTGAATTCAATAGGTAGTTTTCAGTTGTCCCAGTTGAATAGCAGTTCTGTTCAAGCACAATTAAAAGCTGCTGGAATTAACACGAATAGTAAACAATATAAGTCTGCTGTAAAACAAATGATGTCTGCTGGAAATGGTGCAATGTATGGCAATATTCAGGGAATAAAAAATCTGATGAGTCATTATGATAAGGACGGAGATTATATTAATCCGGTAAATGGATTGGCAGGACTTTTGGTGACAGATGAAAACGAGAATTCGAGAAAACGAATTATATCAATTCCGGATAGCAGCAAAGAAGAAATGTATGAACTGACAAAAAAAGAATTTCTGCGTGAAAATGGTGTATGCAATGGTGATACAACAAAACGAACAGATGTGTATAACAATTTATATCGCAAAATGTCCAAAAAGGACAGGCTGGCTGCCGGGTACACCCTTGAAAAATATGAGAGAATTTACAGACAGGCATTCTATGATGCTGCAAAAAAGGCTGATCCTAACTGGGAAATTGGTAAGCCAATCAAAGCTGGGGCACTCGATGATGTTACAAGAGAGTCTGCGGAGACAGGAAAATCTCCGGCACAGGCAACACTTGATACTAAAATTTGACATATTTATGATAACCAAATATTAATGAGGTATTGCAATGAGAAAAATAATAATGTCTTTGGCTCTTTGTGCTTTATTGTTTACTGGCTGTGGGAAAAGTGATATTGCTAAAACCTATGAACAATCAGAACAGGACGGAATAATAAAAACATATTATGAAATGAAAGATGGAACATGGCAATGTGAGGACACAACATATCAGTTTCGATTGAAACTCGATGGCAGAATGCCAAATTCTGAGTTAGATAGTTGTTTTGTCGTTCTTACAAATAATGAGAACTTAACTTTTGAGGAGGTATCAAAAAGTCTGTATAGCAGTTCATTTGAGGATATAAAAGTAATGGAAGGCTCTCTTATTGTAGAAATGATATATTGAGCCAACAGGCAAAAGGATTTACGATATGATACAGACAGGGCAGTAAACCGATAATGGTTTGCTGCCCCTTTTCACAACAAAAAAAGGTCATTTCACAACAACTGTGGCACATACAATCTGTTCGTCCGATATAATAAATATATTTATCAGACAAAAAGGAAGTGACAATATGCGAATTGCTATCTGCGATGATGAAGTATCTATGGTTCAGATACTGGAAGAAAAAATAAAAAAGTTATTGCCGGATGCGGTTATAGATAAATATTTATCGGGTGATGAACTGATCGCAAGTGGCAGTAAGCCGGATATTCTTTTTCTGGATATTCAGATGCCGGGAATGGATGGTATGGAAACGGCAAAGGTGCTTCGTCAGGACAATGAGAATATGATACTCATTTTTGTGACAGCAGCAGAGGAATATGTTTTTCAGGCATTTGATGTCGGAGCATTTCATTATCTGGTTAAGCCATTTTCCGATGAGAAATTTAAAGAGGTTGTGACAAAGGCAGTCCATAACATAAAAAGGAGTTCCAGACTTGAAAAAGACGAAAAATATATCATGGTACAGACCGCCGGAAGTCATATAAAAATTTTTCTGCGTGATATTGTGTATGCCGAGGTGTATAACCGGAAAGTTATTATCCATACACGAAGTACGGATATTGAATACTATGGTAAATTACAGGAATTAAGTGATATGGCAGGAACAGATTTTTTCCGAACACACAGAGCATATCTTGTGCATTTTAAATATGTAGAAAAATATGATGCAACTTGTGTAACTATGAAAAATGGAACTGCATTGATTGCAAAACAGAATTATCCGGAGTTTGTGAAGCAATATCTGAAGTATAACCAGAGGAAAGGAAATGAAGTCAGATGAGTTTAGTGGAAAGATGCTGGATGATCACATCGAAGTTTTCTGTTATTGCAATTTTGATTATTACAGGAATCTGTTTTGGTGTTTTTGTATATCCATATATGAAAAAGAAAAGGGAAGCTGCTCTGGTCAGTATTGTTTATATTGGAATTATGTCTGTGCTGTATCTGATACCGCAGCAGATTGGCAATTTTTCTGCATATATGCTGGGAGTTGTGGCTGCATTTCTTGTGATGTATGTACAGGACAGAAGAAACATTTATCAGAAAATATTTCTTGCAGTGACATTTTTTTCTATCCGTTGGCTTGCGGTTGCAATGGCAGGCAGAATGGATGATTTTATCACAAAAGCTCTGTTTTTTGGGAATACGATTGCAGGAAGACAATGGCTACAATATGTAATTTATGCTGGAACGAGAATTCTGGATATTGTGCTTTGTATCATTTTCCTTGCAGTCGCAATCGGTCTGATCAATAAAGCATATGTATACAAAAATGATGAAATGAGCGTTAAAGAGCTGGTAATGCTTATCATACCTTCTCTTGTGGGAGTTACAGGGTATGGTATTCTGCAATATTATCTGAATATTTATGAAAAAGATACAGGAAAGAGTCTGACAGATACCTATGGATTTTATGGAACTTTAAGCTTCGTGCATTATTTTATCTCTATCATAGCAATTCTTGTTATGACTACGATGTTTCAAAACTGGAAGGTGGCACAGGAAGAACAGACAGGGCAGGAGCTGGTATTAAATCAGGTCAGTGATATGAAAAAGCATATCGGGGAAGTGGAAAAGCTGTATCAGGATATCCGCAGCCTGCGTCATGACATGGGGAATCATATACAGATGCTGGAACATCTTGTGGCAGAGAATCATATGGATGATGCAGCAGAATATATGGAGCATTTGAAAAAGGAGTGGAATAAAATATCTCCTGAGATAAAAACGGGGAGTCCTGTCATTGATGTGATTCTGATGGAAAAGTTAAGAGAAGCAAAGGAAAAGCAGATTCGTTTTATATCAGATTTTCATTATCCAAAGGATACGAAATTAAATGCATTTGATTTAAGCGTGATCTTAAACAATGCACTGGATAATTGCATGGAAAATGTAAGTGGAGAAAATCCTTATATCAGTCTCTCTTCTTTTCGGAAAAACAGTATTTTTATGATAACCATAAAGAACAGATATGAGGGAGAGTTAAATTATAAGGACAGTGATCTGCCGGAAACAACGAAATCCGGGAAGGAGCATGGAATTGGACTGCATAATATCCGGAGGGTTGCAAGGATGTATATGGGAGATATATTTTTAGAGCAGGAGAATCAGGAAGTGGTTCTAAGTATTATGTTACAGGTAGAATAAGGACAAAAAGCACTAAGTAATCTGTGAAACATCAGAATATTTAGTGTTTTTTATTTGCTTCACAACAAAAAAAGGGCGGTTCACAACATCGCTGTTTATTGTAAAGAAAGATATGCCGAAAGAATCAGTAAAGAGAAATCATGTTGTACAGATTTTTAAGGAAACGGATTTCAGAATTTAAGCTCAAGGAGGCCAAATCCTCTCCTCACCAAAGGGTTCGGATTTTGCTTCGCAAAACAAGGAGGATTA
>NZ_ACFY01000125.1 GCF_000174195.1 Roseburia inulinivorans DSM 16841
TCCCATCTTTGACAGTTGAAAAACAAAAAAACGGTTGTAAAGCCAGTAAAATCAATGCTTGCAGCCGTTTTTTGTTTCGTAACGATATGTGCTATTGTGCTATATTTTTTACGCTATGGTAAATTTATTTCTTTTGTTTGCCTGATGATGCTTCGCATCGTAGATTTTTTGATGAATTCATAGTCTGTCCGAAAACCAAAAGTTTTGTGTAATGAATCTGTTATTTCAGTTCGTGTGTAGGACGGAACATAGCCATTAGCAGTATTTAACAGTGTCATTTTCATAGAACGTAAGGTCTCGATGATCTGTTCTGTTGTATAGTTATTTCCTATTTTCCGCTCTAACAGACGGTAGAGAAGAAGGCTGATGTAACAGGTCATGAAGTGAGCCTTAATCCGGTCATCTCTTCTGACATACACAGGTCTGGCTTCGAATTCAGTTTTCATGATTCTGAAGTTCTCCTCAATTTCCCAGCGCTGCTTGTTGATCTTTATGATTTCCTCGATATTTCCCTCCAGATTTGTCATTACTGCGTAGAAACCATCGTAAAGTTCTTCTTTGGCAATCTGTTCCACGTCAATTTCATATACTTTCTTTTCTGCAATCTCACCATCGTCTGTTACAGCAGTCTTTTTTACAAAACGCATTGGATCATTTTGATTTTTACCCTTCCGTTTTTTGTAAGGAGAGTTGATGATCCTCTCTGCACGCTCGATTTGACGTGACCGGATTTTTTGCTGATAAGCTTTATATTTCGGAGAGTATGTAACGATTAGTGTCTCATCCATATTTCCTGTGACAATAGGAACTTCTTTGTAGTAAATGGAGTTAAAAACGTCTTCATCGGTTTCGTCCAAAGTCCTGATATCTATAAAATCTGTCGAACCAACTTTTCTGAACTGCGTTGGATTCAGGGCAATATCACGGTCTTCCTGCTTCATTTTTTTAAGGGAATGCGTGATGACATAAGCCCGATTCCCGATGCTGTTAAACGCTCGGTTATTTGCACTTCCGAGACCGGCATCCGAACAGAAAATAAATTCACTACAGTTAAAATCTTTTATGATTTTCTTCTCCAGAGGTTTAAGCGTTGTCTGCTCGTTTTGATTACCTGGAAAAACATCAAATGCCAGTGGAATGCCATCAGCATCCATAAACAGCCCCATGCCAACAATCGGATTTGGACGGTTCTCCTTGCCTTTTCCATAGTGCTTCAAACCGCTTTCTTCCTCAATCTCAAAGTAATAATTCGTACAGTCATAGTAGAGTATCTTCTGATTTCTTGGATGGATGAAGTTTGAATTTTTGTATAGTTCACTTTGGATAAAATCCGACTCTTCCGCGATTACAGATAAAGCTCTGTAAACATCCTGAATCTCATACTTTGGTGGTTCAAGAAGCGTTTTGCAAAAGTTATAACTGCTGAGCTTGCTTGAAGGAGAGAGAACCCTTGCATAAACGAGATCAGTTAGAATCGCATGAAGATCATACTTAAATTTATGGTGTCCTTTAATCACACGACAGATGTTATCAAGGCGTAGCTCTGTACATAATTGTTGAAGAAATAGATAACCGGCATGAAAAGAACGCGCCTCGTTCATAGGAATGCAGGCAGCTTGAGAGAACTCAACCGTTACTTTCCCCGTACGCTCATTGTAGAGTTCAGTTTCTTTGGCAGCTTCGCTTTTCGCCCAAGCGATAAGTTTTTCATTATCACCATCAAACTGTTCCAACAAGGTGTTATATTTTCCAAGCTTCTTATAAATGCGAGATGATGACTTTCCATCCTTTTTTCGGAATGATTGATAAATGTAAACGTCTTTATTATTTTTACTACCTGTAACTGCAATATACATGACACAAAATCCTTTTTCTTTTAATTATACCACACTATTACAAACGAGTACATACCAAAGCAAAAAATTTGACATAAAAAACGCAGGTTTTATGCGACCTGCGATAACTTTTTTAAATATTCAACTGTCAAACTCCCG
>NZ_ACFY01000124.1 GCF_000174195.1 Roseburia inulinivorans DSM 16841
TCCTTCCAGAAATTCCTGCACACAGGATCCTTTCCGGCTTGGCTGGTAATCATAAAGGACAATTGGTGTAAGACCATCATTTCCGGTTGTATATAACCACATATAAGAGGTCTGTTCCGCCGTACGTCCCTTTTCCCGCAGCACCTGACATGTTGTCTCATCTGCATGTACCAGGTCCCGCTTTAAAAGTTCTTCATGCAGCCGATCATAGATCAGATAGAAATAGTTTTCTGCCGTATAAATGATCCAGTTCGCCATGGTTTCCCGTGGCAGGGTAAATCCCAGCTGGTTCATCAGAAATTCCTGACGATAGTAAGGCATTGCCATGCCGATCTTTTCCATTGCAACATATGCGACCATGGATGGGGAAGCCGGGCTGTGTGGAATCAATGCTGTAGGTATCTTGGATTCAGCAAATGTCCCGTCACCATCTTTTCTGCATTCCGGGCACTGCCATTTCTCCTGATAATAGTGGATTCGTTCCACCTTTGCCGGGGTGATCCGTAGTTCTTCACGGACAAACATTTCCGTCACATACTCCATCTTGGAATTACAATAAGGACAATACTTATCTTCTTCCAGCAGGGGGATGACTTCCTTATGGATCGGAAGATTTCCATATTGGTCTTCACGTGTCGCTTTCGCTTTGCGTGTTGTCCGTTTGTGGCTTTTGACGATTGTTGTCACAGTTTCTTCCGTTTTCTTATCCTGTTTTGTCTTCTCACTGCCTGTACCAAAGAGTTTCCGCTGGAATTCATCCAGTGTTTCCCTGAGACCGGCAATTGTATCTTTCAGGTCATTGATGGTTTCCTTCAGTTCTGTGATGGTTTCGTCTTTTTCATCTAACCGTTCAGAAAGCATCTGGATCATAAGGTCCTTCTGATTCATCTCACTGTTAAAAAGTATGTCCTGTCCCTTTGAATCCACGGTGAATCCCTCCCTCTTTTTTCGTTACCTTTATTGTACGAAAAGGAAGGCATGGTTGCAAATGCCGTCCAAAATCAGACTGGCATTATGCCGAAAGCCAGATAGCTCCTTTTTTTCTCAAAATCAGCCAGTTTCCGGGATTTTCCGTAAAGTTATGCACATCATGATGATGTCATGCTCAACTATCCCCGGACAACGCACCCCATGATTTCACATCTGTGGATATCTTCCGTCAACAGCCTGCTCCGGCTGTAGAAAAATTTTTCAAAATCTACATATTGCACAAATCAGTAATCCCTGTCTTTCGCAGGCTGTATCGCTTTCGGCTGGTCAATGGAAAGTCCTTCCATCAGCCAGCGGAATTCCTGCCTTGTCAGAGGTCTGACTTCTGAAGCATTGCGTGGCCATTGGAATTTTCCATTGTCCAGGCGCTTCTGCAGGAGTACAAATCCATCCCGGTCAAAATAGAGGGCTTTCATCGTATTCTTTTTGCGTCCACAGAACAGAAAGACCGCATTGGAGAACGGATCCATCTGGAAATTGTCACGGATGACTGCCATGAGTCCGTCAAAGGATTTTCTCATATCAGTCCTTCCTGTAACCAGATAGATTTTCTGTACTCTGGACAGATCACCGATCAAAGTTTCCGCAGGGCAGATATCGTATGATAGATCACATCCCTGCCTGCATGATTATTGATTGCAACTTTACAGCCGTTTATGATAACTGTCAGTGCTTCGCCCTCTGATGTTGCATCTGTTGACAGCAGTCTGACTGGATTCGATATCGGTATATGCGATTCTTCTGTAATGGAAAGTGGTACGATTTCATGTGTGGCATCCACGATTAGCCTGTCTGTCTCCGGAATCATACATGATTTCTTTCTCAGCCTTGTGACAGTATTATAAAACGTATTGATAGAGATATCATTCTGCTCACACCAGACACGGTCAGAAAATCCACTGCTGCGACATTGCTGAATTAATGACAGCCATTCTTCGTCTGTTCTTCTCTTATTACGCATAAGCTGCTCCTCCTGTTAGCTAAAGTAGTTAAACACCGTAAACGGCTACCTTTGCTTAAGAAAAGAAGAGTGATACGTCCGCATCCAGATCTGAAAATAGATAAAGTAGTCGTTTACTGTTTATTGACTGTATTATCCCAAATCTTCAATTAAATTTGGAACGGTATGTTATTCATCGCTTAC
>NZ_ACFY01000123.1 GCF_000174195.1 Roseburia inulinivorans DSM 16841
GACAGCAATGGAAAAGAGTATCTGTCGATCAAACTGAAACTGAGGGATATTTTATATTTTGAATACATAAAAAGATCCAGAAAAGTACTGATAGCATTGTCTGATATTACATATGAGTATGATTGTATCTTTGAAAAACTGGTTGAAGAACTGCAACCATATGATTTTGTTGTGAATTGTAGAGGAAATCTGGTTAATTTAAGGCATATTGAAAAAATAAAGGACTTTATTATTTATATGGATAATGGAAAAGAACTTCAGATTGCACAAAGGAGAAGCAACGATTTTAGAGAAGAAGTAAATAAATTTTTGCAGAGAAATTCATAGGAGGAAAAATGAATACGATTTTACTGGTATTATGTAATGCACTTTCATGTTTTATAATAAGTACGATATTATTTCAGTTTATGAATGGAAAGTATAAAAAGAGTAGTCGAAATAGATATGTATATATTGTGATTGAGACTACCACAGTAATATTTACATTCTGTATAAATATGCTCAATCATTCCATATTAAATCT
>NZ_ACFY01000122.1 GCF_000174195.1 Roseburia inulinivorans DSM 16841
CGAAGCGGAGATTGACTTTACACTGATCCTCCAGTTCACGCAATGATATATAGCCATTCGCCATAAATCCAAACAAAACTGTTTTCAACATGCTGACCGGGTCATATCTGAGTCTTCCTGTATAATGTTGAGGAATATTTTTCAGATATTTCTCCAGTTCGATTTCTCCCATAAATCTATCAAAAGTCAGCACTGGATCACAGATGTCCAAATAATCTTGAATTAGCATTGGCAAAACTGCCTGTTTTGGGTTAGAATAGATTATGTTATTAATTTTTTTCACAAATTAATTATAACAGAAAGAAAGACCTTGAGTTCATTATAAACTCTTGGTCTTTCTTTTTTTCGGGACTATTCTTTTTTCACAGCCTCTTTTTCTTTCATTTACGTTACGCATGACTTGTGAGAGGACGCTCATACATGCCCGGTCAACGTCATGAATTGCACCACAAAATCTGCAATTTACGTTATGGAACTCCCGGTTATAGAATGAATTCCTACTATAAACTTGAATTTCATTCAATCTTTAAATAACGAATAATATTTTTCTGCAACTGATGGTATCGCCCTTTAGTGTCAGGGGTCTTTCCACAATACTCTCTTTTCATTTGCTCATTAGGTTCGTATACGATCGGAATATCGTATAAATCGAATTGCTCACGGGTAAGATCGACATAACATCCATCAATTTTATTGAAATAATGTGTTCCTCCTCCGTTCACTCTGATACGATGAATACTTCCTCCAAACATATCATAAACAAGCATTGCTGTAATAGCACATTGCCCATAGGAAGGATCGGTCGAAACCCATTCTGCCTGACATGACGGATATGCTGTCTCTGCCGTCCACGTTTTTCTCAACACTGCATACAACTTATGTAATGTATCAATCCCAGGGAATGCAGCTACTTCCTGACATCTTTTTTCAGCCAATTTCTGTCCCTGATAATAAGAACCATCAGCACCAGCCGGCACTATTTCTTCCAAATTTCCTAAAGCCTTTTTTATTGCACCACTCATAGGATTTCCTTTCATGTCAAAGCTATATCAATTCTAAAAACTGGAATTTTCAAATTAGTCTTTGCAAATAACCTTTGAATCTTCACCATCAATTACAATTCCCTGACGGTTGTTAATTGGGCATAGATTCAAATCCGAAAACTCAGTCATTATTTTCTCGGTAACTTTCTTAAATGGTGCTGTAAGATAATGCGGAAGAACATAGAAATCAATCAAATCAATCCCTGCATCATCTTCTTGTGAGTAGTCCTCCGGCTTTTCATCCATTTGCTCGATATATTGGATGCTTGGAGCGCATATAATTGCGCCTGCCGACTCGCCGATCATCAATTTTCCATTTGCCAATTCCTTTTTCAGCAGTCCATCAGTTCCCGTTTTACGGAGCTGGTCCATAAGAAAGAAAGAATTTCCGCCGGTAAAATATATCACATCTGCTTCTTCAAAAACAGACTGTATCGTTGAATAAGCCTCCGTTGAAATATCAATTTCAGTTACGATCGCTCCCAACTTTTTGAATAATTTTCGAGCCGAGCCGACATAACCGGTGTAGCCTTCACGCAGTGAAGCTGTTGGAATAAATGCGACTTTCTTATTTTCAATTTCTTCCTTTATCAGACTTCCTACACTTGAAAAGTGCGAACATAAAAATAATTTCATCAATATTCTCCTTTATAAATTTCGATTGATCAACTTCATTAATATCATTATTCTACCATAATTACACTTACAATCCTACTTCATTCTGTTAAAATCGATTTACAGAAGTTATAATTAATTTACTTTGAGAATGTAGATTGGTTTTTGCCATTCCCTCATAGGCGTTCATCTTATAACCAAGAGTTCCATAACGTAAATTGGCAGATTCTGTGGTGCGGTTCATAGCGTAAATTGGGCATGTATAAGCGTCCTTTCACAAGTCATTCACAGCGTAAATGAAAGAAAAACGGTGCAGACAAATATGATTTCCTTCGTGAGCCATGGAGCTGGGGTTCTAAAAATTTTGTGAAGCCTCTGTTTCACAAAATTTTTGCTCAGAAGCCCAGCGCTATGCCCGGTGAACAGGAACATCATATTTCGTCTGTACCGTTTTTCTTTTTCATTACATATAAAATCATGACTTGTGAGAGGACGCTCATACATGCCCCTTCAGCCCCTGAGGAAGCACCACAAAATCTGCGACACTACGCTAATGAAACGATGGATACTTATCTTATATCTGTCAAATTAGAACAGGTAAATACATATATAAGCAACACTAATAATCAGATATAAATTGCACAAAAATACTTATAAAAAGCGGCGGATTTTCTATATGTGTAAAAGGGCAAAGAACAGGTAAACACATTGACTTTGCAAAAGCGTGTGTATTAGAATAGTGGTATAATATTGCTTCGCAAAAACAAGGAGGCGAAATCCTCTCCTCGTATAGGACTCGGATTTTTGCTCCGCAAAAACAAGGAGGATAAATCAATGCAGGAATTTAAACCAGTAAAAGAAGGAAAAGTACGTGAGGTCTATGATAACGGAGACAGCCTGATCATCGTAGCGACCGACAGAATTTCAGCATTTGACCATATTTTAAAAAATAAGATCACAAAAAAAGGTGCAATCTTAACACAGATGTCCAAGTTCTGGTTCGACTATACAAAAGACATCGTTCCAAACCATATGATTTCTGTAGATGTGAAAGATATGCCTGAATTTTTCCAGAATGAAAAATACGATGGAAACAGCATGATGTGCAAGAAACTGAACATGCTTCCAATCGAGTGTATCGTTCGTGGTTATATCACAGGAAGCGGCTGGGCAAGCTACAAAAAAAATGGTACAGTCTGTGGAATCAAACTTCCGGAAGGTCTGGTGGAATCCGATAAATTACCGGAACCGATTTATACTCCTAGTACAAAGGCAGATCTTGGGGATCATGATGAGAATATTTCCTTTGAGCAGAGTGTGGAAGTGTTAGAGAAACTTCATCCGGGAAAAGGTGAGGAATATGCAACCAAAATTAAAGACGCAACCATCGCCCTTTACAAAAAATGTGCAGAATATGCTTTGAGCAAAGGGATCATTATTGCAGATACAAAATTTGAGTTTGGTTTGGACGAGAATGGAAATGTTGTTCTCGGTGATGAAATGTTGACACCGGACAGCTCTAGATTCTGGCCTTTAGAGGGATATGAAGCAGGAAAAGGACAGCCATCCTTTGACAAGCAGTATGTGAGAGACTGGTTAAAAGCAAACCCTGACAATGATTTCCTTTTACCGGAAGAGGTAGTAACAAAGACCGTTGATAAATACAAAGAAGCATTTGCATTATTAACCGGTAAAGAATTTAAATAAAATGCCAAAGGGCATAGATGGAGTTACACTGACCTGGATTTTCAGGAAACCAGCGGAAAGGCAGAAACGATTATATGTATAACAACGAGTTTGAAAAAGATACACCATGGGATGATCTGCATGAGGAATGTGGTGTCTTTGGAATGTATGATTTTGATGGGGGAGATGTGGCGTCTACCATTTATTACGGACTGTTTGCGTTGCAGCACAGAGGACAGGAAAGCTGTGGTATCGCAGTCAGCGAGACAGAGGGACCGAAGGGAAAAGTGACTTCCCATAAAGGAATGGGACTTGTAAATGAAGTGTTTGCCCAGGATAATTTAGAACCGATGAAGGGAGATATCGGAGTTGGACATGTGCGATATTCCACAGCGGGTGCATCCACCCGTGAAAATGCACAGCCATTGGTTTTAAATTATGTAAAAGGTACGCTGGCACTGGCACATAACGGTAATCTCATCAATGCAATGGAGCTTCGCAAAGATTTGGAATATACCGGAGCAATTTTCCAGACGACCATTGACTCCGAGGTGATCGCATATCATATCGCAAGAGAGCGTCTGAAATCCAAGACAGTCGAGGAGGCAGTCGGAAGAGCCTGCCGCAAATTAAAAGGAGCTTATTCGCTGGTTGTCATGAGTCCGCGAAAACTCATCGGCGCAAGGGATCCTTTTGGTTTTAAACCACTCTGCATCGGAAAACGTGATAACGCTTATATTCTTGCGTCTGAGAGCTGCGCACTGGAGACGATCGGAGCCGATTTTGTCCGCGACGTGCTGCCTGGGGAGGTAGTGACCATTACACCGGAAAATGGAATCCAGTCCGATTTATCGATGGCACTGCCAAAAGAGCAGGAAGCAAGATGTATTTTTGAATATATTTATTTTGCAAGACCGGACAGCCGTATTGATAATGTCAGTGTCTATGCATCAAGAATCAAGGCGGGACGGTTTCTTGCGATGGATTCGGCTGTGGACGCCGACCTTGTTGTCGGTGTGCCGGAATCAGGAAATGCAGCGGCATTGGGCTATTCATTACAGTCTGGAATTCCATACGGAACTGCTTTTGTAAAAAATGGTTATGTAGGACGAACCTTCATCAAACCAAAACAGAGCAGCCGTGAATCGAGTGTTCGTGTGAAACTGAATGTTTTAAAAGAAGCCGTAAACGGAAAACGCATCATCATGATCGATGATTCTATCGTCCGCGGTACAACATCGGACAGGATCGTAAAAATGCTTCGTGATGCAGGAGCAACAGAAGTGCATGTAAGAATCAGTTCCCCACCATTTTTGTGGCCATGTTATTTTGGAACCGATATCCCGGAGAGAGAGCAGCTGATCGCTTATAACCGGAGCATCGAAGAAATCCGTGATATTATCGGAGCGGATACGCTCGGATATTTGAAGGTGGAGCGTTTGCATGAGATGGTGGAAGGCTTAAATATCTGCGAAGGATGTTTTACAGGAAAATATCCATTGGAGCCACCGAAAGAGGACATTCGTGGTGACTTCGAACGCTAAGTGTGGTATGATGAAATAGATTACAATTTACAGCAAAAGGAGATAAAAATGAGTACAGATAGATATACAAGTCCTCTGTCAGAACGTTATGCCAGTAAGGAGATGCAGTACATTTTTTCGCAGGATATGAAGTTTAAGACCTGGAGAAAATTATGGATTGCATTAGCAGAGACAGAGATGGAACTTGGCTTAAGTGAGAACGGAAAACCGGTTATCACACAGGAACAGATTGATGAGTTGAAGGCACATGCTGACGATATCAATTATGATGTTGCAAGAGAGCGTGAAAAATTGGTTCGTCATGATGTAATGAGCCATGTATATGCTTACGGGCAGCAGTGCCCAAAGGCAGCAGGAATCATCCATCTCGGTGCAACTTCCTGTTATGTTGGTGACAATACAGATATTATTGTTATGAATGAGGCGTTAAAGCTGGTTCACAAGAAGTTGGTCAACGTGATCAATGAACTTGCAAAGTTTGCAGATAAATATAAAAATCTTCCGACACTTGCATTTACACATTTCCAGCCAGCACAGCCGACAACGGTTGGAAAGAGAGCAACACTCTGGACACAGGAATTTATCATGGATCTGGAAGACCTTGAGTATGTCATGGGAAGTTTAAAATTACTTGGTTCCAAAGGAACAACCGGAACGCAGGCAAGCTTCCTGGAGTTGTTTAATGGTGACCAGGAAACAATTGACAAGATCGATCCGATGATTGCAGCAAAAATGGGATTTAAGGAGTGCTATGCTGTTTCCGGTCAGACCTATTCCAGAAAAGTGGATACAAGAGTTGCCAATATTCTGGCAGGAATTGCAGCAAGTGCACACAAAATGTCAAACGACATCCGTCTGTTACAGCACTTAAAGGAAGTGGAAGAACCATTTGAGAAAAATCAGATTGGCTCTTCAGCCATGGCATACAAGAGAAATCCAATGCGTTCCGAGCGTATCGCATCTCTTTCACGCTATGTGATGGTAGATGCATTGAATCCGGCTATCACATCTGCAACCCAGTGGTTTGAGAGAACGCTTGATGATTCCGCAAATAAGAGATTGAGCATTCCGGAAGGATTTTTAGCAATCGATGGTATCTTAGACTTATGCCTGAATGTCGTGGATGGACTTGTGGTATATGATAAAGTGATCACAAAACATATGATGGCAGAACTTCCATTTATGGCAACGGAAAATATTATGATGGACGCTGTGAAAAATGGTGGCAACCGTCAGGAATTACATGAAAAAATCCGTCAGCTTTCTATGGAAGCAGGCAAGAATGTAAAGGTAGAAGGAAAAGATAACAATCTGTTGGAGTTGATCGCAGCAGATCCATCTTTCAATCTTACCTTAGAGGAATTACAGGCTACTATGGAGCCATCGAAATATGTTGGACGTGCACCGATCCAGGTGGACAAATTCCTTGCAAATGTTGTGAATCCAATTTTGGAGGCAAACAAAGAAGATCTTGGCATGACAGCCGAGATTAATGTATAAAACCGGAGTTTAACTGGCGTAGTGTCGCAGATTCTGTAGTGCTTTTATAGGTTGTGAGGGGCAGCT
>NZ_ACFY01000121.1 GCF_000174195.1 Roseburia inulinivorans DSM 16841
TATAATGTACTTGTACATTAAGTACAATCAAAAAAACGAAGGCGGTGAGTTATGGAAATCATTATCAGTAATAACGCCAACAAGCCGATATATGAGCAAATCACATCGCAGATAAAAGCAATGATAATGAGTGGAGAACTGCAAGCTGGAGACGCTATTCCCTCAATGCGTTCACTGGCAAAATCTATTCATGTTAGTGTGATTACCGTCAAAAAGCATATGAGGATCTGCAAAGGGACGGTTTTATTGAAACAACTGTTGGCAGGGGGAGTTTTGTATCGGCACAAAACAAAGAATTTTATCAAGAAGAACAACAACGTATTGCAGAGGAACATTTACAAGCCGCCGCAGAGATTGGACGGACAAGTAATATTTCCCTTGAAAAATTGACGGAGTTGTTGGCTTTATTCTATCAGGAGGACGAATGAGCATGGAAAATATTTTAGAATTACAACAGGTTTCCAAAACATTTTCTAAGTCAAATTTTGCGTTAGAAAATGTGACTTTTTCTCTGCCGTATGGTTCTATTATGGGTTTTGTCGGGGAAAACGGAGCCGGAAAAACTACAACGATTGGCTGTATTCTAAATACAATCGCCAAAGACAGCGGAATGGTAAAGTTGTTTGGAAAAGAAATGACAGACGCAGATACAGATATGCGGGAAAAAATAGGTGTTGTTTATGACGGAGATAATTTTCCAGCTTATTGGACAGCAGCACAATTAGCGAAAGTTATGTCAGGATTTTATAAGCAATGGGACAATATTTTGTTTCAGAAATTTTTAAAAGAATACAAATTACCTGCAAATCAAAAAATTAAGCAATATTCCAGAGGGATGACAATGAAATTAGCGATTGCGGTTGCTTTATCACACCATCCACAACTGCTAATTCTGGATGAAGCTACTGGCGGACTTGACCCTGTTGTACGCGACGAGATGTTAGATACATTCCTTGATTTTGTACAGGAAGAAGACCACTCTATTTTACTTTCTTCCCATATTACAAGTGATTTAGAAAAAGTGGCAGACTATATTACATTCATTCATAACGGAAAACTGATTATGACCGTATCGAAAAATGATTTGGTTTATAATTATGCGGTTATGCGCTGCAGGGAAAATCAATTCCTTGCATTAGATCCGGCAGATATTATTGTTTATCGGAAACGTGATTTTCAAATTGATGTTCTGGTTTCAGATTGTAAAGCAATGCAGAGAAAGTACAAAGAAATCGTGATAGACCAC
>NZ_ACFY01000120.1 GCF_000174195.1 Roseburia inulinivorans DSM 16841
TGAATTGAGGAATAACTCAGCAATAAATTTATTTCCATCACTTTTCAATATTAAATTTCCATCATATTTTTTTACACTGCTCTGAACATTCAGCAGTCCTATTCCACCGCCTTTTCCTTTCGCTGATACCGGAAAACCATTTTTCCACTTTACCTCCCCGCAGTTATTTTCGATGCTGGCAGCTATCATTTTATGGTATGAGCCAATCTTAATCGAAATATATTTCTCTCCTTCCAGCTTCTCTGCTGCCTCAATCGCATTATCTAATAAATTTCCAAAAATAGTTGTAATGTCGATTGGTGCAAGGAAATTCAGATTCACATTATCCACCTTTATGGTTACTGAAATACCTTTTTCCCTCATAACGGATTCTTTATCGGTAAGAAGAATGTTCAAGATCGGATTTTCTGTGTATTGAACCGGAATGAGCGGCTTTAACAGTTCTCTGATTTCCGCTGCATATTCTCCTGCCGTATTCCCCTGCTCTGCACCATATAATCCTTCGATTGCTTTAATATGCTTATTTACATCATGTAATATGTGGACGGTTTGATCATACTTTTTTGCCTGGGTCAAATAGTATTCGTATTGTACCTTTGCCTGCTGCTCTAATGCGATCAACTGCTTTTCGTAATAGTTCTTTTCATCTGCCATTTTTACAAAATATAAAAGGTATAAATCTGCCAGAACAATACATCCCATGTTGACTGCACACAAATAATTTTCTTCTCCATTTTTAAAATTCTCTACAATTACACTCATGTTAATCAGACTGTATAGAAGTATAATTCCATACATGATGTACCGTGTCTTTGAATAAGGGACATCACTTTTTTTCACAAACCTGTTTATGAATGTGTAATACAAAAAAATAAGTATCACCTTTGAAAATGTTACCTCAAGGCAATAAAGCATCGTTTCATTCACATTTTTTATATCTGCGGCTTGCAAAATGCATTGTAAAAGAATCACTCCCAATGATTCACAGACAGACATACAAAATACTAATGCTTCACATTCAATAATACGTCTTAAGGGTTTATCTATATCCTCATAATACAGAACATATACTATAATCCCCGTCAAAACGCCCCAGACTACT
>NZ_ACFY01000119.1 GCF_000174195.1 Roseburia inulinivorans DSM 16841
TCTCCGTTCCATTGCCTTACAGTTAGGAAAAGATCCCACCACCATCTCCAAGGAAATCAAAAAGCACAGGTCTTTCCAGGAACACAATCGTTTTAATGAACCTGCTAACAAATGTGCTTTGGCAAAAGATTGCAAAAAGAAAAATATTTGTGGTACCTATGCCCCTGTTTGCAAAAGGATGTGCAGATCCTGCAATCATTGCAACTCTCACTGCGAGGACTTTATTCCTCGATCTTACCATTGCAGTTTGCTGGATAAAGCCCCTTTTGTCTGCAATGGTTGCAGTAAAAAGAATCCCTGCCGCCTCGATAAAGCCTACTACCGCTCATCCACTGCACACAGGCAATATAAAACCATCCTTGTGGAATCAAGAGCAGGTATTAACATTTCGCCTGCTGACCTTGTTGCTTTGGATGAATTGGTAACCCCTCTCATTCTGCAGGGGCAGTCTCCTTACATGATCCTCCGCAATCATCCGGAAATTGCTCTATCTGAAAAAACTCTTTATAACTACATCGAGTCCGGAGCTCTTAGTGTGAAAAATATCGACCTTCCTAAAAAGGTGAAATATAAGGTGCGTTCCTGCAGTTCTTCTGAAGCTGCCGATCTGACCATTTATGAAGGACGTACTTACAAAGACTACCAGGCTTTTTTAAAGGAATTTCCTGACACAAGGGTTACGGAAATGGATACTGTCCTGGGCTGTGAAGGTTCAAAAAAAGTGTTACTTACCCTTCACTTTGATTGTTGTTCCCTTATGATGGCCTACCTTCTCGACAGTAAAGAGGTCTGTCATGTAAAAGCCATTTTTGACTCTATCGAACGCTCCTTAGGAACTTTTTCATTTTCCTCTGTATTCTCTTTAGTCCTGACAGACAGAGGTGGTGAATTCCGGAATCCTGCCGCATTGGAATGCGGACAGGAAAACCTGATTCGTACAAGCATTTATTATTGCGATCCTATGTGTTCCTGGCAAAAACCTCATTGTGAGAAAAACCATGAATATATCCGTAAAATATGCCCGAAAGGCACCTCCTTTGATGACTACTCTCAGGAAGACATCACTCTGATGATGAGCCATATCAACAGTTCTCCCCGGCAGAGCCTGGGTGGAATGTCACCCTTGAAGCTTGCAAAACTCATGCTGCCTTCAGAGGTAATAGATTACTTTGGACTTACTGAGATACCAGATGATGAGATTGTATTGACACCGGCATTATTACAAAAATAGAACCAGACATTACATATGAATCTGCGGATAAGAGTCTTGCATATTTTTTCCTCCAGGCAAGTGGAATTTAGTCTTACAGGGCACGATTCCAGTTGCCTTATCAGTACGCCTTTTTCCAGTAAATGCACAAACAATGTCTGGTTAAATTCCACTTTAAAGGGTTTGACGCATTTCGTCAAACCCTAAAATATAGAATTTAGT
>NZ_ACFY01000118.1 GCF_000174195.1 Roseburia inulinivorans DSM 16841
CCGTTTTTGCTATATCTAACAGTCTGTTGTACAAAGAAGATTTTGCATGGATGAAAAAAACAAACCTTGTTGAGGTTAAATTGAGGCTGACTTTGTATTGTATAGACATAAGATGAAAAAAAGTCAGGTGATGTGCGATGGGAAAACGTAAGATATTTAAAATTGTTTTTGTTATACTGTCAATTTTTTTATGTGTGGTTTTTTTATGAATTGCTCGGAATCTGCGTTGCATATAAAAAGCAGCCGGAAGTGTCCAATACAACCAAAAAAGAAACAAAAAATGGGTCATGGAACGAATGCAGTGAAAATACAGAACGGGCAGTAATCATAGAAAGGAATCCAGAAGCGCTTTTACAAAGAGTGCGTTTGATCAAGAATGCAAAAAAGGAAATTATTCTTTCTACTTTTGCATTTCAATCCGATGAAAGTGGAAAATTGATCTTAGGAGCACTGCATGATGCGGCAGACAGAGGTGTACATATTCGTCTGTTAGTAGATGGAATGGAGAGCTGGATTGATATGGAAGGAAATCCGTATTTCTATGGATTATCTTCCCATGAGAATGTTGAAATTAAACTGTATAATAAGGCCAATCCGTTGAAACCATGGAAGATGATGGGGAGAATGCATGATAAATATTTGATTGCAGATGGTAAGACATATATTCTTGGTGGAAGAAATACATACAATTATTTCCTGGGTGATTTTCCGGGACATAAGAACTATGACAGAGATGTGTTAGTGGTTTGCGATGAACCTGAGAAAGAAAATTCAGTTAATCAGTTGTTAGAGTATTTTGAAACGATATGGGAACAAGAAGACAGTGGTTATTTTCATGACAATAAAAAACTGGCAAATAGAAAATCTGTAAAGAACGCAGTTTTAGAGCTGCAGAACGGCTATCAGAAATATTTTGAAGAGAATAAGGAAAGAATCTGCGATACCGATTACACGGACGAAACTTTTGAGACAGAAAAGATTGCATTAGTGTCAAATCCTATCCACACAGGTCCCAAGGAACCAGTAGTCTGGTATCAACTGGGAGAACTAATGAAAAATGCAAAAGAGCGCGTGAAAATTCATACACCATATATTATCTGCAATGATATGATGTCTAATACATGGAAAGAGATTGCGGAGAGAGTTCCGGATTTTTCTATCATGACCAATTCGGTTGCCAACAATGGAAATCCATTTGGAGCTGCCGATTATGCGAAAAACAGAAATAGAATCTTAAGTACA
>NZ_ACFY01000117.1 GCF_000174195.1 Roseburia inulinivorans DSM 16841
GCGGCTTTCCATTTCTCATATGTGCCTTGGCTGCCATAAGAACCGGTGTATCTGTGATCCCGTTGCAGAGTTTTGCCGCAGTATTTCCGGTACACGGTGCGATCACCATGATATCCAGAAAATTATTCGGTCCGATTGGCTCCGCTGCGCAGATAGTGCGTATTCCCTCATTCCCTGTGATATCACAGATCCCTTCCACATAATCTTTTGCGCTTCCAAACCTGGTATCACAGGTCTGTGCATTAAATGAAAAAATAGGGATCACATTTGCGCCAAGTTCTGTCAGCCTTTCTATTTCCTTTCTGGCTCTTGAAAACATACAGAAGGAACCTGTGATTCCAAGTCCGATATTACATTTTGAAAAATCCATTTTCCATACCTTCCTGCTCTATTTAAATCAAGAATCATTTCATTACCTATATTTTCTGTCACACATTTTCTGTAAAAACGAATCTATCTGTCTATGCTTTTTTGCTTTGCGGCAAAACGTTCCATGGATCGTTCCAGAATATATGCACTTTCTTTTGGCGCATATTTTCCCGGAATGCCAAGCACTAAATCTGCCCGGATGCCAAACTCTTTTGCACATGCAAAATCTGTTCCGCCAGGTTTTGAGGCAATATCCAGAATATAGGCATCACGCGGAAGTTCCTTGATGATCACCCGCGTCACAACCGGTGCCGGCACAGTATTTACAAGCATTGCCGCTCCCATTGCCTCCTCCGGTCCGAATGCAAAATCAACTGCATAAAATCCATCTTCTTTTGCCTGCTTTCTTACCTCGCGGCGTCTGGCAAGCACTGTCACCCTCGCTCCCAGTCCCCGGAGTTTCTTTGCGATTGCCTTTCCACAGTTTCCGTATCCGGTCACCAGAATTTTGGCACCTTCTATATTATAAGGACTGTGGTTGGTAAGTTCTGCGATCGCACCCTCTGCCGTTGCCACCGCATTTTCCTGTGCCACCACTTCATCCTCCATAAAATCAAGGTAACGGATTCCTCTCCTGTCCAAAAGTTCCCGCTGTTCTTCTGTAAAACATCCACCAAGCACCAGCGTATCATTTGCCAGATTTTTATTTAAAATTTCATTCAGCCGCTCCTGCTCTGGAACTTTTGTTACCGGGATTGGAAGCACCAGCATTGCCGCCCCGGCAAGAAATTTTTTTAATTTTAAAAGCTGTTCTTCTACTGTCTGACTGTTTCTGATGTCCAGGCAGCGCACACTCATCCCCTTTTTTGTCAGGATTTCTGCCAGATATACCTGACGCATATCACTTATAAGAAGTATTGTTTGACCGTTCATATCCTTCACACCTACGCTCCCTTCATTTTATTATATGAAAGAAATGTTTCCCGGTTCCTTCCCATCTGATGTTTTGCAAAGTTGTCCTGCATATGGATTTTTCGTTCCTGCTTATATTTTTTATGCTTTTTATATTTTCTGAATATTTCGCAAAATTAATATAATTATTTTTATCTTTAAAAATCTTTTTATATTTTTCTAATTTTATTATTGACATTTTCTATTTTATCTGTTATAACTAAATTAACAAAAAACAAGAGAGAAAAAAATAAAGGAGGTACAGTCCACCAGAAACGTAACGAAATACCTAATAGAATATGAAAGACAGGAGGTACGGACCACCAGAAACATAACGATTTACCCAAAAGAATTTTAAAAGAATCGAGGTACAGTCCACCAAAACAGTAATTGCATTCGGTTTTACCTTCAAAAGATGAAATGAAAACATGACGATCCTAAGAAAGGAATCCTGAATTAGTATCAGATCAGAAACATTCTTATATGATACAATTCCAAATGTCATAAGAAAACAGGTTCAGAGATTGAAGAGAAAAGCGAAGAAGTCCAAAAGAGTTGTTTGAGAGTTTCATAAAAGAAATGATAGGCAATAAGAAAAATTGTTTAGAAATTTCAAAATGAAGCGGCAAACAGAACGAACAGTAGAAAAAAGAATAGCGAGGTATAGTCCCATGGACGAAATAGTTTAAAAGGCGGCATTGAAAGAAAAAAAATTTCGATGTCGCCTTTTTCATGTTTATTTTTTATTCATCATCTGACAGCTGATGCCACGGATTCTCTACATCCGGATCTGTCGGATCCCAGCCTTTATTCGGACTGTCTGTATCAATATGCGCTGCCTCAGGTTTTCCCAATGGTCCCGGATCATCATCCTCATAAATTTCCACGGTTGTTCCCGATGGACAGTTATCTGCGATCCATTTTGCATCTTCCACCGTGAGCCGCACACATCCCATAGATGCCTGCTGTCCAAGTTTATTATATTTTTCTGTGCACAGAGCACTTTTTGATTTTTTATAGTATGGAACCGAATGAAACAAAACGCCTCCTGTGATCCGGGTTGCATACTGACCATATACTTTTCCGTACAGTTCCCGCCATAGATATTTGGTTGATAAATGAAATGTGCCGCACGGTGTTGCATTGTACAATCCTGTGGAACAGATCATTGCCTTATACGGAACCGTATATTCGCCGTTTTCGTCTGAAGTATATACGGTAATACAGTTTTGTCTGCGATTTACTTTTATGTAATATGGAAATTCCGCTTCATCTGAAGCAGACTGCTGCGAATCTTTTTCCTGCTGATTTTCGCCCTGCACTGTATCTTCCTGCCGAACATTCTCGTTCTTTCCTTCTCCTGGCACAATATCATCCTCACTCTGGCTTTCACCCTGTGTGATATCTTTCCCGGAATTTTCGCTCTGACTTTCGCCTTGCAGCATATCCTCTTCTAACATTACGTTTTCCGTGCTTTCATCCAGTTTCATCTCATCACTTCTGTATTCCTCAAAAATATAGCTGTCAGAATCACCTGTCACATACGCAAGCACCGGAAGATTCCATTCCATCCGAAGCGCCACAAACTCCAGCGCCGTCAATCCGCACATAAAAACAGTGGCTGCAATTGCGATAACGATTGCAGCCCTATTCTTCCATACTTTTTCAATTGTCTTACGAAAAGTAGTTTGTTTTTTCATTTATCCTATAACTGTGTGATAACAAAAATATCATAAATCGCCTTGATCGCATTCTCGAAATCTGCGTTGCTTACACCAATAATGATGTTTAACTCAGATGATCCCTGATCGATCATTTTTACATTGATGTTTGCATGTGCCAATGCAGAGAAAATTCTTCCTGCTGTTCCGCGTGTGGATTTCATACCACGGCCAACAACTGCAATGAGTGCAAGATCACTCTCCAGCTCAATGCTGTCCGGCTGTGCATATCTGTGGATAGCGGAAATGACAGCCTGCTCTTTTCCCTCAAACTCCGGCTGGTGTACAAAGATTGTCATTGTATCAATTCCTGATGGCATATGTTCAAATGAAATCCCATTATCTTCAAATGCAGATAACACTTTTCTGCCAAATCCAATCTCGGAGTTCATCATATCTTTATCAATGTTTACAGAAACGAAACCTTTTTTACCTGCGATACCGGTGATCGTATATTTTGACTGATGGCAGGTGCTCTCCACGATCCATGTTCCCTCATCTTCCGGTGCATTCGTATTACGGATATTGATCGGTATACCAGCTTTGCGCACAGGGAATACCGCATCCTCATGCAGTACGCCGGCTCCCATGTAGGAGAGCTCGCGGAGTTCACGGTAAGTGATCGTCTTGATCGGCTTTGGATTGTCGATGATCCTTGGATCTGCGATCAAAAATCCTGAGACATCGGTCCAGTTCTCATAACAGGTTGCCCGCACTGCCCGCGAAACGATAGATCCTGTGATATCAGAACCCCCACGCGAAAATGTTTTGATGGTTCCATCCTCTTTTGCGCCGTAAAATCCCGGAATGACCGCACGCTCTATTTTTGCAAGACGCTCAGACAGTACTTTATCTGTTTTCTCCGGCATAAAGTTGCCATCCTCATCAAAAAAGATCACTTCTGCCGCATCCACAAATTCATATCCAAGGTAGTTTGCCATAATGATACCATTCAGATACTCACCGCGGGACGCTGCATAATCAACACCTGCTTTATTTTTAAAATTCTCGGAGATTTTCTTAAATTCTTCCTCTAAAGAAAGTTTTAGGTTCAAACCATTAATAATTGTGTCATAACGGTCTTTGATTTTCATTAACATCACACGGAAATCTTCATCCTTTTCCACAAGGTCATAACATGCATACAGCATATCCGTTACCTTTGTGTCCTTAGAATTTCTTTTTCCCGGTGCACTAGGCACTACATATCTTCTCTCTTTGTCTGCATGGATAATCTTACCAACCTTTGCAAACTGTTCTGCACTTGCAAGAGAGCTTCCACCGAATTTCACAACTTTAATCATTTTTTCAAACTCCTTCGATTCTGTTTCTCTATTATCACCGGCCGATCACAGCCAGCCGTCACTTTCCTGATTGCAGTTTTTCTTTTTCCCGGTCAGGACTAACGACTATATCTTATCATAAATGCAAATTTCGTCAAACTATTTTTCTTAAAATAAAGCGGTTTTTCGGCTTTTCTGCGTTCTTACTTAGAATTATGTCAACCACTTATAATTTATGATTATGGCACTTAAAATCAGAAGTAATAATATGATTGTTACGATTTACCGCGCAAGAAGTCCACTTGTAAGAAAATCGGCGAGCTCGATCATATTCTGCTGTGATCTTAAGTAAATTTCAATATCTGTCTCATAATCGCCGTCCAGATATGCTTCCATCTGCTGACGTTCCATATCAAGATGATCGTAGAACATTTTTCTCAACTCTGTCTCGTTGTAGACCGGTGTCTGTCTGCTCAAAAAGGATGCGATTTCCTCCGCATTGATATACCAGTTTTCCATAGCTGCTCCCGAAAAAGCCGGATCAGCCTTTAAGCCGGCTGCAACTTCATCGGTCAGACGCAAATGCTCCATAAAAAGTTTGCGGAATCTATGCATTGCTGAAGCCGGATAATACTGAGCAAAAATCGCAAGAATCTCCTCTGCATTTTTGTACACGGCGTCTTTCCACGCATTCTGGCTTGACAGGTTTTCAAAAAAACTGATGAGATAGAATTTTACAAGTGTAATATGATTGAGCCATGCCATGCGCATGCGCTGTCGCAGATCCACGCCCATGTTGTTTCCCGGCTGCGTTGTGGTTCCCGGGATAATGACAATTCCACCCACAGGAGTCTTAGTTGGTTTGTTCGTGTTCCCCTCGGATGGTTTGCTCTCATTCTCATCCACATATCCCTCTCCCGGGCAGATCGTCAGGCGCATTCCCGTCTGAAGATTGTATGGGTTCACCCCGGAATTGAGCAGGATAAGTTCGGTTACGGTTGTATGAAACTGTTTTGCAAGTTTGTACAGAGAGTCTCCTTCCTGTACACGATAACTGATTCGATTCTGACAATACATATTTTCTTCCATAAAAATATTTTCAGATTATTTTATGAAATTCTGCGGGTTTGGTTACCGAATTGGAATCACTTAATCATCCCACTCCTTATCGAATTCGACAATCGATCCTGTGGCTGCATCAACTTCATAGCTGTACTCATAGCCTCCAGCTTTAAATTCAATCTCATAAATAGACATGCCATCATCCCAATCCAGTTTTCCCTCCATCTCAAAAGCATTGGCACTTGCAACACCGGCATGGGATAAAGCAATCTCCTTGGCCTTTTCCAGTGAAATTTCACTTGTATTCTGACTGCTGCCTGCTTGTATTGCTGTAGGTGTACTATCTCCTTCAATGCCGTAGTCATAGCTTATGATACTTCCGTCAGATGCAGCAATCTCATAATCATACTCCTTGATGGTATTGCCGGAAGAAACAACAAACTCAATCTCAAAAACAGCACGTCCATCTTCATAGTCACTTTTTGCTTTTACAAAAGTCGCATCTGTAGCTTTTACCCCTGCATGATCCAGTGCAATCTCCTTGGCCTTTTCCAGTGAAATATTGCTGACAGCCTGGTTTTCTTCCGTCTGACTGTGCTCCGACTGCTCCCCGTGCTCTTCAACCGATACATTTGAAACAGCAGCGCCATCGTATTCTTTTTCAAATTTTACGATTTCACCGGTCATTGCGTTAACCTCACAGTCAAATTCGTAACTGCCCGAAATAAATTCTACATCATAGACCATGACTCCCTTATGCGTGTCCAGTCCAACTGTATAAAATGTCAGGTCGCTCTCAGATACACCCGCCTTTGCCAGTGCGATCTCTTTGGCCTTTGTCTCCCCGATATATCCCTTTTCACTGGCCGTTCCAACAACCTCAACATGGGTTTCTGCCCCTTCCTTCCCCAGCAGAATATTCAGTTCATTGATGGACAATGGAGCAAGTTCATCAAATGTGTGTAAAGAGTTTTTGCCGAGAATCTCCTGAATCAGTTGTGCCTTTCCGAGCGTAATCCCATATTGTTCTGCCATCTGCTGGAGCTCATCACTCTTTACAACCGTCTGACTCAATACAGCCCCTCTGAATGAATCGGTCTGAAGCAGTTTATTGACTTCGTCCGCCAGCCGTTCCTGCAATGCCATGCCCCGAACCGGATCATTATTGTCCACACTGATCAAAACGGAATTGGCCAGCTCATTGAGATAGCCGTTTTGAAGCATCGAACCGATTATGGCATTCACTGCAACATCAAGACTGCTGCCTGAGAAATCCATGTCACCGACAATGGTTCTGCCATCCTCGTTCAGCGGAATCACATCCAATATACGTTCCTTCTGATTGATCTTAATCTCCACGCTCGGGTTTACGTCCAGCGAAACCGTAGCATCTACCGTATGATTGACCTGATAATTCCTGACTCCCAATCCACCTCCAAGGATCAGGCACAAACCGGCAGCCAAACCTGCCATTCGAACTGCCCATGTTTTTTCTTGTTTTCTGTCGTCATCAATATCACTCGTCCTTTCTGCTCATTGCAGTCGGAAAGAACAGCATCCAACACATCCGGTGCTGCGTGAGTACATGCCTGCCGGATCTTCTCATTCAATTCGTCATTTGTCATTGCTGCCACCTCCTATTGCAAATATTGTTTCAGCCTTTTTAAGGCTCGTGCATATTTTGAAAGTACCGTCGACAGCGGAAGTTCCATAATCCTGGCAATTTCCCTGTGTTTAAATCCGACCGCCGCATGAAGCATCACTATCTGCCGTTCCTCATCGGACAATTGTTCCATGCAGGTGACGAGAATACTTCTGTCCTCCATTGTGAGCATATCAGTATCCGGGATAGCAAGTTCCCAGCCTTCCTGCGATGTACATTCCGCTTTCTTGCGCTCCCTCATCCGCTGCAAACACAGATTTTTTGCAATGGTTATAATCCATGCCATCGGTTTTCCCCGGGAAACATAGCTTTCTGCTCCATTCCATACAGCAACGTAACAGTCATGGAGAACATCCTCTGCATCGTGGTGGTTTTTCAAAACCGAAAGGGCAAAACTGTAAACAGATGTGTGCGTAACCTGATACAGCTGCTCCAGGCACTTCTTGTCACCGTTGGAAATGCCGTAAAGCAGACTGTCCAAATCTGCATAGTCTGTTGATTGCTTAATGTCCGACGTCAAGGCAAAAAGTATCATCATTTCACTCCTTTCACTCTATTAATGCACAAATAGATGTTTTTATTGCACCGAATAAATTTTTTTGTAAGTTTTTCCATAATCCTTGCACATTTTCCCTGTTTTTGGAGAAATATATCTGACATAGTCACAGACAGACAGCAAATTTAATTTTATAACAAATTAGCATAAACCATAGCGGCAACAACGGTCAGAATACCGGAAACCGCAATGGAAAGGCTGCTCATTGCCCCCTCTATCTCGCCGAGTTCCATCGCTTTTGCAGTTCCTACAGCATGGGAGGCAGAACCAATTGCGATCCCTTTTGCGATAGGTTCTTCAATATGAAAAAGTTTTAATACCGCATCTGCTGTTATGTATCCAAAAATTCCTGTGATGATAATGACCGCAACAGTAATTGTCACATAGCCACCAAGTTCCTCAGAAACTCCCATTCCGATCGCTGTTGTGATAGATTTTGGAAGTAATGTAACATACTGCTGATGATCGAAACGAAAAAGCAAAGCCAGAACCAGAATACATGTCATGCTGGTAAATACCCCGGAAATAATTCCTGCTATGACAGCTTTCAGATTTTTCCTGAGTAACTCAAACTGCTCATACAGAGGAACTGCCAGACAGACAGTCGCCGGTGTCAACAAATAACTTATGTATTTTGCTCCTTCCTGATAATCTGCATAATCTATATGAAACACCACCAGAAATACCATAACTGCAATTACAGAAATTAAAAGTGGATTAAATATTGCGATTTTTACTTTCTTTTTAAACCATAAACCAAACTCATAGGTCAACAGACTGACTACAACCCCTAAGAAAACGGAATCTGTTAAAAATGATTTCATGTTCTTACTCCTCCTTTTTCTTTCCTTTACGGATCACAAACTGCGTGATGCTTCCGGAAACTCCCATGACGATCACCGTTGAGATCAGCGTAATGACAACCACCTGTATCCAGATTGACTGCAGAGCTCCCCACGAATCAAGAAGTCCTACTCCGGCCGGCACAAACATCAATGGCATGATCTCGATCAGAAAATTACTTGTTTCTTTGATGTCTGATACCTTTAAAATTTTCAATTCCAATGCAAGGAAAAGAAGTACCATGCCATAAATACTCGCCGGTATGGATAGTGGTATGATATATTTTAAAAGTTCACCTAAAAAAGAAATGAACAGAATAATTAAAAGCTGTCTTACATATTTCATGATTTTTCTCCTTTGTTTTTATTCCGGTTTTGTATCATACCACTGCTTATTTTGAATCTCAATACCTATTTTTTATGTTTCTTTTTTAGTCCATCACAGGCCGGGTTATCCAACACCTTCCCATCTGCTGAAAATCTTGAGCCATGACATGGACATTCCCACGTCTGTTCTTCTTTATTCCACTGAAGGACACATCCCATATGACTGCATCTTTTTCCGCCAATCCTTCCAATCCCCACAAGTGCATGACCCAGATTAGAAATTAACTGTGGTTTTAACATATTGCGTGATGGTGAAAAAACAGTAGAATATTCATTGTGTTTTTCCTGTACGAGGTCTGACAAGATCATTGCTGCCAGCATGGAACCTGTCATCCCCCATTTTCCAAATCCGGTTGCCACAAATAGATCCGGTGTATTTTTACTGTATGGACCGATGTATGGTCTTTTATCCAGAGACATGCAGTCCTGTGTTGCCCAGAAATAGCGTTCCTTTGCTTCCGGGAAATATTCCTTTGCGATATCGCGCAGTAAATCCCAGTTGCTTTTTTCCTTTCCAGACCGTTGGCCGCCTCCGCCTATCAGCAGATAGTCTTCGTAATTTCTCAAGGACAATCCGATATTATCTGCTTCAAGATACATACCCTTCAGATTTTTTCCATATGCACAGGCAAGTACATAAGAACGATTCTGATATAACTTTAAATAATAGGAACCTCTCGTATTAATAAACGGAAAATGTGTCGCAATGATAATTTTCTCTGCTGCGACTGAACCTTTTTCTGTCAATGCAAAATACTCTGTCATCTCACGCACTTCGGAATGTTCATAGATTCTCAGATTTTTGCTGATCCCGGCGGCAAATTTGAGTGGCTGGAACTGCGCCTGCCGCGGAAACCGTATTGCTCCCTCCACTTCAAACGGTAACTCCGTGTCCTCTGTATAATCAGCCTGAAATCCAAGACTGCCCAATGCCTGTATTTCACTCTCTAACTTCCGACGCTCCCTGACAGAATACAGATAAGAATCTGTCTCTTCCATGTCACAGTCCAGAAAACGCCCCAGACTTTTATAATTTTCCACTGCTCTTAAATTTGCTTTCAGAAACAGTTCTGCACGCTCCTGTCCCATGGACTGTAATGATTTTTCGTAAATCAATCCGTGCTGCGCCGTAATTTTTGCAGTTGTATGCCCGGTCACGCCCTGACAGATGCGGTCTTTTTCCAACAGACAGTAATCAACACCCGCCTGCTGTAAAAAATAGGCGCACAAAACACCCGCCATACCACCGCCAATGATCAAAACCTGTGTCCGGATGTCCTTTTCCAAAGTCGGGAACTCCGGCATTTCTATATTTTCCGTCCATAATGAACTCATAAATCCTCCTTGTTTTGCGAAGCAAAATGCGACTGTCCTTACACGGAGCAATGCCCAGCAAGCTGTGCAGGATTTAGCCTCCTTGTTTTGCGAAGCAATTTTATGATTAGTATGAATGGATTGTTTCATAATTATTCAATGCGTTCCATTTAGTTTGATTATCAAAATACTATTGACATTCTATTTCATTTCGCCTATTGTTTATAATAGTTTGATTCTCAAAGCATTTTAACAAAATAAATTTTTCTGGCTAAACTATTTCATTGTTCAGAACGGATTTCACAATGTTTGAAGTCAAAAATAATATTTTTGAAATGGAGATTATGATGAGTGTACGAATTATAATAGACTCTGCCTCTGATCTGACAAAGGAACAGGCAGATAAATTAGGACTTGATTTTTTACCTTTGAAAACAATTTTTGGTACGGAAGAATATCTGGATGGCATCACATTAAGCCACCAGCAATTTTATGAAAAACTGATCGAGAGTGACTGTATGCCGACCACAAGCCAGATTCCGCCACATGATTTCGAGCAGCTTTATGCAGATGTGAAAGAAAAAAAAGACACAGCAGTTGTCATCACACTTTCCTCCAGGCTTTCCGGTACTTTTCAGAGTGCCAATATTGCATTGGATGGTTATGAAGATTGTATTACGATCGTTGACAGCGAAAATGTATGTCTTGGCGAACAGATTCTTGTGATGTATGCCTGCCGTCTCAGAGATGCCGGTGTTTCTGCCTCTGAAATTGCAAAAGCTCTGGATCAGAAAAAGAAAGATGTCCGCGTTCTGGCGTTATTAGATACCTTAGAATATTTAAAACGCGGCGGACGCATTTCCAAGACTGCCGCTCTCGCCGGAAATCTGCTTTCCATTAAGCCGGTTATCGCAATTGTAGACGGGGAGGTTGCCGTTCTTGGAAAAGCTCGCGGCTCAAAAAACGGTTGCAATATGCTCCGGGAGGAAATTGCAAAATGCAATGGTATTGATTTCTCCATGCCGCTTTGTCTCGGTTATACCGGATTAGAAGATTCCCTTCTGCAAAAATACATAGAAGATAACACCGATCTCTGGAAATCTTATGTGGAAGAACTGCCTATCAGTTCCATTGGAAGCACAATCGGAACCCATACGGGTCCCGGCGGAATCTGCGTTGCATTTTTCAGTAAGACAAACTCCTGACCGGAGTTTGTCCTGCGTCATCTTACTCCAATGCCCCTTTTACTTTTTTATGGGAAATACAACGCTCCTCCCGATTGGCAAGTGCCTTTACCCTGCCTTCTAACAGAAGTTCCCTTCCTTTTTCATTTCTTGTATACACACAGTCATAGCCTCCAATATACGGATGCATGCATTTTGCGAAACATTCCGCATCCTCCTTCTTTTTCGAAAAGCAATTTGGAATGGCATAGAAACCGTTCAGTCCTTTCCGACCCTTCTTTTTCACAAGTATGTAACGCTGGTTGTCGATCACATCAAAAAACTCATTGACACACTGCGCAAACAACGCTTTATCCCTGCCGCTTCCACCGGACAGATAAATGATATGGTTATCCGGTCCCGGCGATTCTGCCACTACTTTGCAGTGTGTTTCTTCCAGAAGCTGCTGCTCCTCCAGCGCTTTACGGATTCCATTTCCAAATGCCTTTAATCTTTTTAACGGACTCCACAGCATGAAAATTTTCGGAAAACGTATCATAATTCCAGTCAGTCCGACAACAATGAAGAAATAGCAGATTCCGGCTAAATGTCCATTTCGGGACGCTCCCGCCACGACACCTGCCCCAATTGCCCCGATCAGGAATAAAATTGCTGACAGGATCATTGTGAGAATCGCATCCCAGAAAACAACACTCGTCACAAACTTGTCTTTCACCTCTGTCTCATCCACAATATCCATTTTGTCATAGATTGCAAGCGCACTGTCCCAACGTTTTTTTAGCGTATCGCGCTGTCCCGACATTTTCAGCATTTGTCTGTTAATCCTGTCAATATTTGTTTTATTAAATGGAGTTTTAATAATTGACAGCCGCTTTATTCCATTTTCGATCGTATTTTCCGTGTAATGCAGACCTAGAAAATGTTCCATCCTTCGTTCCAGCATACTGTAATCTTCGCTGATCTGATTGTCGTCTGCCTTCAGCACCTCATCCCACGGTCTCAGGCATACTAAATGCCAGATGTTACTTGTTTTTTCCGGCTGTTCCTTCATCACACGGATAGCGCGCCCACGCATCTGATTACTTAACATAAATGAACCGACAAAGCTTGCAAGGATCAGGGAATTGATGCAAGGAGAATCCCATCCCTCCCCAAGCAGCGATTTTGTGCCAACCAGCACCTGCATATAGCCTTTTGAGAAGACATTGGTTACCGCCCCTGTCAGAAAATGTGCATTTCCAACAGCCGTCACCTTAAGATAATCTGTCTCAGGAAGATTTCCGATCCTGCTGAATGTGACTTTTCCACTCGTTCCGATCTCCTGCTCTAACGCCTCTTTTGCCTCCGCCGGAATGATCACGATCGTCCCGCAAAGCACTCCAAAACGAATTTGTTTGTTTTTCTTTTCATTTTCACGCCGGAGCATTTCAAAAAACGGAAGCACTCCAAGCGAGTTTACGTCATATTCTGTATTTCCAATTGCTTTTTCATATTCTTTCCGGATGTAATCCGTCAAAACCAGCAGCCTTAAATTCTGACCGGATGTCTCATACTCATGGAACACAATATCTCGGATACTGTTACATTTTCCAAGAGAATTTGTGAGCATTTTTTCCACTGCTGCACTTTTCGTCATGACGACTTTTTTCTTTTCTATCAGACCACTGGATTTTAAATCTGCAATTAACAATTCACGATATACCTTGTCACAAAGGTAAGAATCCACATCATCATACAAAAATCCCTGTAACAGACGTTCCATCCACTGTACATTCATGGAAGGTAATTTTTTTGCCCCGAGCAGCCTCTGAAGCCTGGACGGAAATGCAACATTTTTGCTCTGTAAATAAATCAACAGCGATGCCAGATATGCAGGATTATCCAGCAACAGGTCATCCGATAGCTGTCCACTCAGCCCCTTATGGCTTCTCACATATGTGAAAAACTGTGTATCCTGCATAAGCTTCTCTGTCATTGCTTTACTGCGTTCTTCAAAACGTCTGACTTCCTGCTCCTCCTCTTTTGTCGGATAATTGAAGTAAACATAATCCTGATGCGGACAGAGACTTCCCTCTTTTACAAGTTCCGGTATCGTGATCTCCTCATCGATCTCTCCACACATATTCATGTACCGCGTCCACATAGCCGGTGTGGAATCATACGGCGGTGTTGCTGTCAGCGCTATGATTTTAAGGTTATCCACCTGTTTTTTGAAATCTTCTAATGCTTTCCACCATTCACTTCGCAGATGGTGGCATTCATCCAGACAGAGCACTTCGATCCCTGCCTCTTTCATCGCCGCAACCAGATCAAAACCGCTGTAATCTACTTCCTCTGTCTCGTTTTCTGTCAGGCACTCGTCTGTGCCTGTGCCACTCTCCTCACCTGCATCTTCCTGCATTCCCTGAAATCTTGTCATGGCACTGTGCAATGCCTGATAAGTTGCAACCGTGATTGCCTTTGGCTGTTTTAAATTCTGTGAAAGAAAATCTTCCCCCTGCACGCCCTCACATAAAAAAGCTTCCTCAATCCTTGCGATCCACTGCTCCCGGATCGTAATGGACGGAGCTAAAATCAGTGCTTTTCCATTCATCCTGCGGATCAGTTCAATTCCCAATGTCGTTTTCCCGGAACCAGGTGCTGCTACAATATGTATTTTTCCATCTGCCATGTACCTGTCTGCATGTTCTAAAACTCTTGCCTGATAATTCCGCCATGTTCCCTTAAATTCCAAAATTCCTTCGTAATTCATAACTTCTCCTTGCCGTTATTGTGCTATTTAGGCGATCACCTGCGCAATTCTGTCCAGTCTCGCATAAAATTGCGGATAAAAATCCTGCTCCGTGTCATACGGATTTATGTAAAAAGTATTCAGCAAAAACATCGTGATCGTCTTTTTCTGGTTTTCATCTGACATTTCCCCTAAAATACATTCGATTTTCTTTCGAAATGCATGCCAGTCGATCAGATATTGCTGATTTTTCTTAAGTTCCGGTGTATCCAGCCACTTGCAAACCTTCACCTTACTGCGGTTCTCTTTGACACAGCCCTCCACCTGTAAAAAATAGTCCAGCCTGTTCTCCTCATAGATCCGCCCCAATGGAAAAACACGGCAGATACCCGGTCGAAATCTGTGAATGCTGCATCTTTTCTCTTGTAAAAACGGACAGACATCTTTATCCGTCATTTTCAGATTCGGTAATATCATGCCATCTGCCACATGCAGCTCTATCTGCTCCTTTAATAAGTTTTCAAACGTTGTATTCAGATTTTTCGTCAGTTCATAAATATCTAATGGATCAAGGATGATCGACTCCCCCATATCCTCACAGCACGAAGAACAGCCTGCACAATCGTTGCAGGCTGCCCGTACCATATCATTTAATCCATATCTTTTTCCGTCTGAAATTTCTTCCAAGTTCTTATTCATTTGTTAAACCTCGATATAATATTTGTATTTTTATCCCTGCCAGCTGTCCGACGCCATGCGGTCTGTAAGCTGGCTTAATTCGTTGGGATATTTCATAAGCTCACGTTCGGAATCCAGCCGATGCCGTTGTTCGGCATTTTTCTTTCCTGCGGTTCCATATTCCAGGGCATTCTCCAAAGCCTGATACTCCCTCTGTGCTTCCCTGTTCAAAGTCTTATGAACACCGGAAACCTGTCGGTTCGTTCCATAGCGGCAGCCATTTCCTCCATGCGCACTCTCGTACTGTCCATTCTCATAAACGTATTCATCGTTCGTGTCATTTTTGTATACAGTCTCCTTTTTATCCGTTGGCGCACAATTGTATGCACTGTTATTTTTTGTTTTTTACCCATTTCGCTTTTTTCTGGCAAAAATAATTATATCACAATTTAACAATTATTTTTATACCATTTCCCTCCTGTTTATTCAGATAGTATTGCACATCTGTTTTCACAGTTAGGGTATCACGTACAAGCATTTTTATTCACAAGCTGCAATGATCGCGTATTCCATTATTATAATCTGCAATTTGATATTGCATAATCAATTTTGCATCTGATTTTTATCTGCTTCACGATACACGCAAAATATCAACCGTGTGGGCACTTGCCCCCATCAAGTCCATACGCTCTGCGACAGACATCTGGTATCTGACGAACAGCTCAAATGTTTCTTCGTCCATCTCCTTTAAGACCGGACGCATATAATTTGCCGCGCCGTCGGGTGCTATGATTTTTTCACGCTGTAAAGAAACTGCCTCATTTATTTTTTCAATGTCCGATAATGTGACATATTCATACAAATCTTTTTCTTTTGACACACAGTGAAAATCTTCTGTCAGCCTGCCATCTCCGAGACACTCTTTTACCATATTTTCCTTAAATCCATACATCAAAACACCATAATCGTTCATCAGATATGCCACAAAAATAAGACCGTTCTTTTTTGTCACACGCTTCGCTTCGCACAACGCTTTTACCTTATCCTCAAATGTATACAGATGATACATCGGTCCTAAAAGCAGTGTCATATCAAATGTTTCATCTGCAAACCGTGACAGTTTCAATGCGTTTCCCTGATATGCCTTCACGCTGCTGCCCTTGGATTTTAAAATTCCGAGATTATACTTCACGAGTTCCACCGCTGTGACATCATAGCCTTCGTTTGCCAGTGCGACCGAATACCGCCCTGTTCCGGCGCCCACATCAAGGATTTTCGGTTGCTCCATTTCCTTTAAATAGCGATGGATGTATTCCATGGTAATGCGGTATTCCACCTGTCCATGACGGCGTCCGAGCCTTTTTTCTTCATTAAATTTATTATAATGCTTTTCTAATTCTGTTAATTCTTTTGCCATATCTGTTTCCTTTATTAAAGCAGAGATCAAACATTACAGAAATAAATCGCTTTTATTCCACGCTTCATGCCCTGATCCGCCATTTTTCAAATCTATTATGCAGATAATAGATTTACCCGCATCTGCTCTATTTTTATGCCTTGTAACCATTATATACAACTACCGATTTTCTGACAAGAAAGATTGTTGCTGTTCACTCAGCAGTAAAACACTTGCTGCTTTGCTGCATAAGAAAGTGATTCAAAAGTGAGCCGTAACAAAAAATTCCAGCCACAGATTTTAAAGGAAACGCAGTCTTTTCTGATTACATAAAACATGCTATAATGTACAGTTGTGAATACGTATGACTACCTGCGCTTTTATCTGTAAATATTATTTATTTTTTCATAAATGGAGAAAAAAAATGAACCTGTTAAAAAAACAACTTGTAAAAAGAAACTATCACAAAGAGACCTTAAAAATCACCATTGATATGGCATGGCCAGCCATTGTCGAATCCTTTTTCGTGGCTTTTGCCGGACTGATCGACTCCTTAATGGTCAGCTCGCTCGGCTCCTATGCCGTGGCGGCAGTTGGGCTTACCACACAGCCAAAACTGTTAGGACTTGCCCTGTTTTTTGCCTTAAATGTTGCAATCTCAGCCTTAGTTGCCCGGAGAAGGGGTGAAAAGAAGCAGGACTCTGCGAATGAGATCCTGCTTACCGCTATCTTTTTATTGTGATCGCAGCTATCATCTCAAGTATTGCATTCGTGTTTTTGCCAGTGCAATCATCGGCTTTTGCGGTTCTACAGCAGACACACACACTGATGCTGTGGTATATTTCCGCATTATTATGGGCGGTATGATCTTCAACTGCATCCAGATGGGGATTAACGCTGCCCAGCGCGGTGCTGGGAACACAAAGATCACCATGCGTACCAACGTGACCTCCAACACAATCAATATCCTTTTAAATTATCTGCTAATCAACGGACGCTTTGGTTTCCTGCCCTTGGCATCCGCGGTGCCGCACTCGCAACTATATCCGGGACCGTAGTTGCCTGCATTATGAGTGTTGCTTCCATTTTCAAAAAAGAGAGTTTTTTGAATATTCCATATATATTAGAGCAGCATATCCGCCCGACTTTGTCTGCTTTTCTCAATCTGATCAAAGTTGCTTACAGTGTCTTTTTCGAACAAGTACTAATGCGGATCGGTTTTATGTTAACCGCTATTATGGCTGCCGATCAGGGGACGGATGCTATGGCGGCGCATCAGGTCGGTATGAACATTATGGCACTCTCCTTTGCGTTTGGCGACGGTCTGCAGGCAACGGCAGTTGCTCTGATCGGACGAAGCTTAGGTGCCGGCGATCCGGATCTTGCCAAAGAATACGGCCGCACCTGTCGTCTCATCGGTGCTGTCATCGCTGTCTGTCTGGTTGCGATCTACTATTTTGGTGCCAGCGGTCTCTACCATCTGTTTTTCACGGAAGACCACATTGTGGCAATTGGAGTCCAGATTATGCATGTCATAATCTTTGTTGTCATTTTCCAGATCTGTCAGGTCATCTACATGGGATGCCTGCGTGGTGCAGGAGACACGCTTTACACAGCCGTTGCATCCATGATAAGCGTCACTTTCATCCGTACCATCATTTCCTATTTCTGTGGTTATGTCCTCGGCTGGGGGATCATCGGTATCTGGATGGGCGTGCTTGGCGATCAGATTTCCAGATTTATCTTTGCGACCGTGCGCTTCAGGCAGGGCAAGTGGGTGAAGATCAAAATCTGATAACTGGAGTTTAACTAGCGTAGTGTCGCAGATTCTGCAGTGCTTTCCTAGGGCTTGAAGGACAGATATAAGCGTCCTCTCACAAGTCGTGATTTTATAGGTTTATGAAAAGAAAAACGGTACAGACGAAATATGATGTTCCTATTCGCCGGGCATTCCGATAAGCCTCTATAGAGTCTTATCTCCATGGCTCACGAAGGAAATCATATTTGTCTGCACCGTTTTTCTTTCATTTACACTGTGAATGACTTGTGAGAGGACGCTTATATTTGCCCAATTTACGCTGTGAACTGCACCACAGAATCTGCAATTTATGTTATGGAACTCACGGTTAGGGGATGGACGCCTATGAGGGAATGGCAAAAATCAATCTACATTCTCAAAGTAAATTAATTATAACTTCTGTAAATCGATTTTAACAGAATGAAGTAGGATTGTAAGTGTAATTATGGTAGAATAATGATATTAATGAAGTTGTTCAATCGGAAGTTGGAGGAAACTTATATGTTTGATTTTATTATTAATCTATTTGCTGAAATTGCAGATTTCTTTTTACTTTTGGGCAGACAATGTTATTGATAAGTTTGCGAAAAGAAAAAAGTAACTTCCAGTATGTAAGTGCTTGAATAAGTTTATGAAAAATTAAAATAGGTTGAATTTATCCTAGAAAAAATATAATATCTGTATGAGTTAATGGAGATGTTCATATGACAGTTTGCGACTGAGTTTAGAGAATTCTTTTTGAGAATATTAAGCGATATGCTTGATGATGGAAAGATTGAACTTGATAGTTATACTCGATTTTATGATGGATGGGAACAGGTATCTGATTTGGTATATACTAAAATAAAAAATACTAAGGCATAAGTAGGTTACGTTTATGAAGACTGATATCTTACAAATACACAAAAATTGCTTAGATTTCCTTTTGGACTGGCAAGCGGAACATGATGATTTTTATTTTGTTCCACGAAAGATTAACAATAAGAATAGGCTTGAACAGGGAATGTATTTCCGTGGAAATGATGATTATATGGTTCTGACTTTCTGGGATAACGCAGACTCCAAGGAATTTATCTATAATATAAATTGGAGTTGTGATTCTGATGGGGTATCTTCAATAGAGTTGTCCTGTAGAGATAATGCAGAGAGAGTTCCCTATGTAGTAGCCGTCAAAGAGTTAATTGAGGCGCAGGGAAAGGTATTTAAGGAAACAAAGCCAAATAGGTGGAGATATTTTTATCCAGCAGATAGGTATTACCTTGATACTTTGCAAGACTTCATTTTGAATGAGAAGCCCATAATAGATAAATATTTGAGCAGCCATGTGGAAAGTGGAATCCCCCTTGCGGATAAAGAGCTGGACGATAAGTATGTGAAAGCACTGCCAGGGTATAAGGGATATATTGAAACAATTCAGAAGGCAAAAAAGACAGGTGCAGTGAAAGTAAAAGCATCTGATTACATAATGACATTCCAACATAATGAGCTTTCAAATGCGATGGTTAATTATTTGAAGAAGAATGGCTATCAAAACGTGAAAGCGGAGGACGATTATGTAGATATTTCTTGCAATGATTCTTCTGGGAAAAAGATATTCTTTGAATTGAAAACTGCAAAAACAGTAAAAGCAGCTATTAGAGAAGCCATGGGACAGCTATTGGAGTATAATCATTATCCTAACAATAACAAGGCTGATAAGCTGATTATTGTTACGGCGCATGAACCAGAAAAAGAAGATATGCAGTATTTATTGGGATTGAGAACTATTTATCATATTCCTGTGTATTATCAGCAGTTCGACATGAACAAAAAAAATTATTGGCAGAGTGTTAGAAAATATTCTATTACATCTATCCCCAACCAAGAGATTGTAAGAGCTTTTTTGCAAACAGAACATGCAAAAAATTCTAACAATCTCTATTCCTTCCCCTTACATGACACAGGTGAAGGGGAAGGATATGAAAAAATCTGTTTTTTCATATAGCAAATAAAGGGTGTCTTTAAAACAGGATGTATAATATTTTTAGATACATTAAAAGTACATGTACCTAAAGTTTATATGAATTAACATATGTTATTAGTTTTTTATAATTTAATGTAATATTTACTGTCAAAAGATAACCTCTTATCAATATTTATTAGTATTTACGAGAGCCAAACGGCTTCCTATTTTTGCACGAAAAATTTTGTGACATTAAAAAAGCTATCCATTTCTGAATAGCTTTTGAGCAGTGAGATTTATAAAGTAGGAACCTCTTGAATTTTGCCGTTATCTCATAGACACTCATCCCATAACCGGGAGTTCCATAACGTAAATTGCAGATTTTGTGGTGCAATTCATGACGTTGACCGGGCATGTATAAGCGTCCTCTCACAAGTCATTCACAGCGTAAATGAAAGAAAAACGGTATAAACAAATATTATTTTCTTTGTGAGCTATGGAGATAAGACTCTTCAGAGTCTTATCGGAATGGCCAGCGAACAGAAACATAATATTTCGTTTATACCGTTTTTCTTTTCATAAACCTATAAAATCACAACTTGTGAGAGGACGCTTATATCTGCCCTTCACGCCCTAGGAAAGCACCACAAAATCTGCGACACTACGCCAGTGAAACTCCGATTTATTATCCTTACTCCTCGAAAGGAATAACTGCTCCATCGTATGCGTCATTGATGAATTTCTTGATCTCATCAGATTTTAATACATCAACTAATGCTTTCACACCTTCGTTGTTCTCATTTCCTTCTTTTACAACAATAACGTTTACATATGTTTTCGCTGCTTCAGAATCAGATTTCTCATATGCAAGTGCGTCTTTTGCTACAGAGAAACCAGCCTGTAATGCATAGTTACCATTTAATACAACGTATGCTACTTCATCTGCAACTCTTGCTACAGATTCTGCTGCAAGCTCCTGAATTTCAACATTGTAAGGATTTTCAGCGATATCGTTTACAGTTGCCTCTAAACCTGCACCGTCTTTTAATGTGATGATTCCGTTATCCTGTAATAACAAAAGTGCACGTGCTTCGTTTGTGGTATCGTTTGGAACTGCGATCACATCGCCATCTGCGATATCATCTAAGCTGCTCTTTGTTCCCGGATAAATTCCGAATGGCTCGTAGTGGATTTTTCCAACTTCAACTAAGTGAGTTCCCTTCTCCTCGTTGAAACTGTCAAGATATGGTACGTGCTGGAAGTAGTTTGCATCCATCTCGCCACTCTCTACAACTTCGTTTGGTAATACATAATCATCAAACTCTGTAACCTCTAAGTCCCATCCCTGCTCAGCTAAAATAGGTTTTGCTGCTGCTAAGATCTCTGCGTGTGGAGTTGCAGATGCTGCTACTTTAATTGTTCCTTTTGATTCCACTGTGCCGCCTGCTGCTTCTGCAGACTCTTCTGCGGCTGCTTCTGTTGCAGGTGTTGTGCTGTTATCTGCTGCTGCCTGACTGTTGTCTTCTGTTTTGCTTCCGCATCCGGCAAATACGCTGACTACTAAAACTCCTGCTAAAATACTTGATAATACTCTTTTCTTCATAATAATCCTCCTTGTTTTTATATCTCCTCTTTATTTTCTATGATCAAACTTATCTGCCAGTTTCATTCCAACGGTCTGGAAGATCTGGAATAAGATAATCAACAATATAACTGTGACGATCATAATATCGGTCTGCCATCTGGTGTATCCATAACGGATCGCGATAGCGCCAAGTCCGCCGCCGCCAACTGCTCCTGACATTGCGGAATAACCTAAGATTGTTCCCAATGTAATAGTTGCTCCCACTAAAAGGGATGTTCTTGCCTCCACTAACATTACTTTTGTAATAATTGTAAAATTGGATGCTCCCATAGATCTTGCTGCCTCGATCACACCGGCATCTACTTCTTTTAAAGAAGATTCAACCATTCTGGCAATATATGGTGCTGCTGCGATCACAAGTGGAACGATTGTTGCCGTGGAACCATAACTCTTTCCTACGACTAATCTTGTAAATGGGATCAGCAATACAAGCAAAATGATAAAAGGTACACTCCGCACGATATTTGCGATCACATCTAAAATCTTATATAATACTGCATTTGGTTTAATCCCGTCTTTGTCTGATACCGTAAGGATAATTCCCATCGGAAGTCCGATCACATAACCAACCAATGTGGATACTAATGTCATATAAAGAGTTTCCCAGATACCGGTAATAATCATATTTGTCACTTCACTACTCCACATCGCCTGTCACCTCCTCAATCTCAAGTCCATGTTCTGTCAGATACTGTTCCATATCAATCTGAAGATGTCTGTCATCCGGCAGACCTAAGATCATTTCGCCTTTGGCTACACCGCCGACATTTTTTGTATCTGCCCTTAAAATATTGACCGGTTTTCCAAACTGTAAGATCATATTAGCGATCACCGGCTCAAATGCGGAATTTTCTGTAAATACAATACGCAGCTTCTTATCTCCCTGGATCCTCTCCATCTGGGCTGCAACTGCACCCTCTGCTTTTCCACTGTTTTCAGGAACATCTCTTAAAATCAGTTCTCTGGCTGCCTTCGACTTTGGATGGCTGAAAATATCTTCTACCAGACCATTTTCCACCAGTTCTCCATGTTCAATGATCGCTACCCGGTTACAGATTTCACGGATCACGGACATCTGGTGTGTGATGATCACGATTGTGATCTGAAACTGCTCATTGATGCTTTTCAAAAGTTCCAAAATAGAAGCAGTCGTCTGTGGATCAAGTGCACTGGTCGCCTCGTCACAGAGAAGTATTTTCGGGTTGGATGCAAGTGCTCTTGCGATGGCAACACGCTGCTTCTGTCCACCGGAGAGCTGTGTCGGATAAGCCTTCTCTTTTTCCTCAAGTCCGACTGTCTTTAACAGTTCTCTTGCTTTGGCTCTCGCCTCTTTTTTCTTAACACCCTGAATCTGTAATGGGAAACAGATATTGTCGATCACATTCTTCTGCATCAAGAGATTGAAATGCTGGAAGATCATCGCAATGTCGCTTCTCTGTTTTCTCAATTCCTTCTCATTTAAAGTTCCAAGATCTTTTCCTTCGATCAGCACCTGACCGTCAGTCGGTCTTTCCAAAAAGTTCAGGCATCGTACCAAAGTACTTTTTCCTGCACCGGACATTCCGATGATCCCGTAAATATCGCCCGCCCCGATCGTGAGGTTAATATCCTTTAAGGCATCCACATGAACACCTTTTTTGTTCAAATGTCTTGGACAAATGTTTTACTTCTATTTCAGACATATCGAATCCTTTCTTTTCAAAAATAAAAACCTATTGATTTTTATTTACGACTGTTACACAAAAAAATAACAGGCTCCATCGCGAAGATGATTCCTGTCTATTATGCTCTATCTATAAAAGCAAAATTCAAACCGAAACATCTGGCGCACATTTTTCTTTTCCGCAGCTCATACAAGACATACACATACATCTGCACATGCACATCATTTCTGACATCATTCTTCTGCCGTTTTCTGGAAAAATAGCTGTTCTCATTCCCGGTTCTCCTTTCTGCTTCTTCTGCTTTTTGAAAATACAAAACTCCTGCTGTTCTGATCCATGTGCTTTGTATCTCCCTTTCACATTGACCATTATAGCAAGAGTTTTTAAAATGTGTTAATACGCGAAACCTTGAATCTGTTATAGGTTGTACCTATAGCTACATTACTTTTTCCTTATACTTTTTCAATTCTTCAATGTATAATTCCCCGATATGACTGACTTTTGCGCCTTTTCGTTTGATATATCCGATTCTCATTTTCTCAGTTTCCCTTAACGGAACTGCTTTATAATCGTCGCCGTTTAAATCTTCACAGATAATACCGGAGCAGAGCGTGTAGGCATTCAGTCCGATCATCAGATTTAAGAGCGTTGCCCTGTCATTTGCCTTGATCAGCCGCCTATACTCATAGGTGCTCTTCATCTCTTCCGCCAGATACAGGGAATTATTTTTTCCCTGGTCAAAGGAAAGACACGGATACTCATCCAGTTCTTCCATTGTGATCACATCCTGTTTTGCCAGCGGATGTCCGGACCACAGATATACAAATGTATCGCAGGAAAACAGCTCCACAAATTCCAGCCCATTTTCCTTAAACATTTTATTTAAGACTTTCTCATTGAAATCATTCTCATAGAGTACACCAATCTCACTCTTGAAGTTTTTTACATTCTCGATCACACTGATGGTCGTTGTCTCATGCACTGCAAATTCGTACTGTTCCATACCGATCTGTTTGACCGTCTCCACAAACGCTTTCACCGCAAACGTATAATGCTGTGTGGAAACGCTGAATTTCTCTTTTACTTTTTTATCGATATACTTGGACTGTAACAGCCCGAACTGCTCTGTCACCTGTCTGGCATATCCCAAAAATTCTTCACCCTCCGGCGTGATGACGATTCCACGGTTTGAACGCAGAAAAATATCCAATCCTATCTCTGTCTCAAGCTCCTTCATCGTCTCTGACAGACTTGGCTGTGAGATAAAAAGCTGTTTTGCCGCCTCATTCATGGAACCGCAGTCGGCGATCGTCAATGCATATTTTAACTGTTGAAGTGTCATAAGCTATCTTCCTTTTCTTCCTTTGCAATCAATCATGAAAGCTAGTTCTGCTCCGGGACAACTGCAAAAAATTCAAGTTCTGCATCACTGTCATTCATGAGGCTGTGGGTATGTCCCTTCGGACAATAATGACACATACCCGCTTCCAGTTTCTCATATTCTCCATCCATAAGAACTCTGCCTGTTCCCTTTGTGATATAGATGATCTCACTGTTAGTCTCATGCGTGTGTACGCCGATGGATGCTCCCGGTATCAGTTTTCCGTAGATAATGCGGTTCTTCTCATCGTGGAACATTTTGGCGTAAAGCGATTTCTCTCCGCCTTTAAAGTTTGGAAATTCTTCATATTCCTGCTCATGATAGTTAAAATTCATTGTAGTTTCCTCTTTTCCTTTTTATTCTTTACGCAATATTTGGACAATAGAATTTATCATTCCAATGATGATCACGGCATACATTATGGAATTAGGTTCCGTATCCGGTATGATGTGAAAATCCATAAAAAGCATACAGATTAATAAAATGATCCATATGACCAATGTAACCATGTAGAATTTTTCTTTTTCATTTGTTTTTCCTTTCTAGCATGCTATTTACACCAAAACCTTCTGCAGCACCTCATCCTCCAAAACAATCTTCTTTGCAAGCTCCCGGTATGTTTCCTCATGAAGATAAGTATGACGGAATGGTTTGATCGACGGAGCCATCTCGATCGCTTTTATAAAATCTTCACGCTTCATGCCAAGTGTCGCCGCATAGTCAAAGAATCCTGTCTCACGGAGCACAGTCTCCACCCGGACATAGCGGTGATCCTGCACCTTACTCATAATATAAGTTGCAATGCCAACCTGGATACCGTGAAGCTGCGGAACTTCTAATATTTTATCCAATGCATGGGAAATCAGATGCTCGCTGCCGCTTGTCGGCGCACTGCTTCCTGCAATTTCATTTGCGATTCCGCTCATTGCCAGCGAATCCACCAGTTCTTTCAAAAACAGTTCATCTTTTATCGTCTCATACGGTGTCCGCACAAAACTGTTCACCGCCTTTTTCGCGATCATCACCGCAAAATCATTCACTTCTGAATATCCGCTTTTCTCCTCAAAAATCCAGTCATAGAGCGCTGTGATCTTTGAGATCATATCACCAATACCTGAATAGATAAACTTATCCGGTGCAGTCCTTATGACCTGCGTATCCACAATAATTCCATATGCCAGCTTTGCCGGGACGGAAGTTCTTTTTCCATGCACTAAAAGAGATGCACTTGCGCTGGAAAATCCATCACTGGAACTTGAGGTTGGAACACTGATAAATGGAATATTACGCAGAAAAGCTGCGTATTTTCCGGCGTCGATCACTTTTCCGCCTCCGATCGAGATCACGGTCTGCGTCTTATTCGGCATTGCAAACGCCAGCGTGATAATATCATCGATATCGACTGTGTCCAACTCGCTGTACTCCAATACCGTGATTCCTTCCTGTTTCAGCGAATCCATGACATCCATGCCAAACAGGTCGATCAGTCCGTTTCCGAAAAAAATTACAACCTGTTCCAGATTCTCTGCCTTAAGATACTGTCCGATTTTTTTCAAAGTACCATTTCCAACTTTTAATATAGATGGTATTAAAATTCCTTTTCCTGTCTGCATGCTGTCTCCTCCCTGACTATTGTTCCTATCTCTATTTTACAGTTTCCGGCTCTCCCTGTCCATGCTCACCTTCCATGAGCTTTAAATAATCTCCCTTATCAATATGCATCATGGAGATCTGGTTCTGATGACGCCTGAATCCGTAGACACAGTCCACATTGCGGATCAGCGACTGCAGACGTTCATCCGGCACACAGACAATGAGCTGAAGATCCATTTTTCTTGCATATTTCAGGCAGACGGCACTCCGCTCCTGATCCATCTTGGAAAATGCCTCGTCCAAAAGCACCAGCTTGATCTTGGAATCCCGGTTGCTCTGCTGCATATACAGCATTGCAAAACCTGCCAAAAGTGCCACATATTTCGGGTTCTGTCCCTCTCCACCGGAATCTCTTCCTGCCATATCATCGACAAAATTTTCACGAATGACATTCCCCTGCTCGTCTGTCACCTGTTCAAACATGCTGAAGGAGAGATAATTGCGGTAGTCCGCGTATTGCTCCATCTCCTGACGCTTCTTTGCGCGCACCTGCTCGTCCTCGTCTCTCGGCGGCATGAATTTATCGGTGAGGAGTTTGATCTTCTGCTCGTATTTCTGGTAAAAGGTATCCTCCCCAAAACTCAGCTGGCCATCAAAACCTGCATTATCCAGATTTTTGCTGTCTAATTCCTCTGCCATTAACATCTCAAAGAACTGGCCATTCTCATTCTTTGCCGGCTCGATCTTGATCTGATAGGTGCTGTCGGAAAAGTTTGTCTCACGCAGTAACCGGTTGATCTCGTAAGCGTGGCGTTTTGCCGCCTTGATATCTCCATGGATGGTTGCGATCACATTCTCACGCAGACTCTTGTAGATAAAATCACACTGTTTTTCAAATTCTGCTTCGTATGCAGGCTCATAGTCCGTCTGATATTCTTCCAGAAGCTTCTCATAGGCTTCATTAGACTTTTCTGAACCGTTAAACTGGCTGGACGGATAAGCAAAAATGTAACGGTTTCTGGCGGTGCGCAGTGTCTCGGCTTTCTCCTGCTCTCCTGCCGAAAGGGCTGCAAGTTCTGCGTTTTTCTGATTCTTCAAGGACTGGCCGGAGCGCTTCTTCAACTGCTCCTGCACCTCCTGACTAATCTCCTCATTTGGCACGTATCCCTGCAGCATCTCCTCTAACTGCAGACGACGCTGGTCATTTGCGCCGGAAAGATTTTCGTGTCGGCGTATTTTCTCACTCATCTGTCCCTGATTTTCGCCGATTGAAGCCTGAAGCTCACGCATCTGCTGTTTCAGGCTCTGCTCTTTCTGCTGTAATTCCTTATACTGCCCTTCCTGCAAAGTGCGGATTGTCTCCTCAAGTGTGGATTTTTTCTTATTGACCTTTCCAAGCTCTTTTTCTGCGCAGGAAAGGTTTACATAATATTCTTTTTCTTCTTTCAGACTTTCAAAATCCCTTGCCGCCTTTAAGCGCTCGGTCATGTAATGCAGTTCCTGATACTGTTTCTCAAGCCTCTCCACGTCAGCCTCGTACTCTGCCAGACGTACCCTTGACACTTTCTCTCCAATGCACGCATTTGTGGTATAATCCTTTTTCCGCAGATGACGGAAAATAAAATTACTGTAGGAATAGCAATCCGGTGTCACGCCGTCTTTCACCTGCTCCAACTCTTCCACGGAATGACACTTTATAATATGACCAAGGTAACGTTTCAGGCACACATCCACATAGGCTTCCTTCGTCTCAACCGCCTCATAAAGAGAGTTCTCCATGGCACGCGGCTCGCTATCTGCGATCGCTTTGGAATTAATGAGATCCACTTCCTCAAACTGTTTCATCTCACGAAAGACCGCCGCCGCATCATGCGCAAACTTTGGCTCTGTAATCAGAGAAAACTTCAGCCTTCCCATACGGCCCTCGATCGCATTTTTCCACTCTTCGTCTGCCACATCAAAAAGATCCGCCAGAATCTGGACTTTTATCGTTCTTCCGTAACGGTCGCTTAATTTCCGCTCCAGAGAACTTCTTGCAGAACGGAGATTCTCGCTGTAGGATTTCCGATTGTTTTTCATATCATCCACAAGCTTCTGCTTTTCTTTCAGTTCTTTTCCTGTCTCGCGCTTCTGCTCACTGTAATCTTCAAATTCGTTTTCAATATCCTGCTTTGCAGACTCTATTTTCAAATGCAGTTCCTGACAGTTTTCCTCTGTCACATTTCCATTTTCGATTGTTTCAATGAGATTTAGAACCGGATTGCTGATATAATCGGTGATGACCTCGTCCTCTTCCCACTGTTTCAATCCCTGAACGATTTTGCGCCACTGTCTGCTGTTATCGATCAGCATACGGCTTCTTTGCTCTAATTCCTCTAACTGCTGCTGTTTGTTTCCAAGATCGCTGGCTTTTAAATCTGCACTTACACGGATCAGCTCCTGTTCGACCTCTCCGCGCTCTTCGGCGAGCGTGTCTGCCTGTTGCTGCAGCTGTGCCTGCTCTTCTTCAATCTTTTTTTGTCCTCCTCGGCTGCCTCTATTTTCGCCCGGAGATCCTCAATATCAATGCAGCGGATAAAACTCTCTGTGCGGATCATATCGGTCTGGAGCGTCACCAGCTCCTGCCCGGTCTCTTTTACGTCTGTCAAAAGTTCGATACGTTTCCGCATATCCTCAATTTTTTCCTTGATCTGGCGGTAGGCATCTAACTGCTCACTGATCGTTCCGATCGTGTCTGACGTGCTCTTTGGAAACATATAATCACGGATAAACTGTCCTGTTCCGTTTGTCATTTTCAGTGCGATTGCACTCTTTTCCATCGTGATAAAACGGTTTGGATCAATGTAACCTAAAATGACATCATATAACGTTCCAAGATAAGCTTCCTTGGAAGCGTAAATACGGTTGACATCCCCTTTTCCACGGTTATCCTTCGATACGGCTCTCTCATTTACCAGCTTTTTGATATCCTGATTGGAATAACAGAAGCCCTCCTCCGTGATATACCCCGGTTCCGGCATCTTTCCGGAATGGCTGAAATAGGAAAACTTTTTGATCTCAGAATCATTTCTTCTCACTTCAAACGCAATGCCCACACACGTAGTGATGTGCGTTCCCGTGTCCTTGATCTCCAACGCAATGACCGAGCAGAAATCGCAGTTTCCACGGTTTGCAGAACCATCTTTCTGCTCACCACGGAGGTAGCTTAAGACACTTCTGCGGTTTTTGGCATCATCCGCCGCCTTGTTCAAAAAACTCGGACTGAAGCTTCCATATAAAATAACCTGGATTGCATCCATAACGGTCGATTTTCCAGATCCGCTTTTTCCACTGAATAAATTCACATATTCATTAAATTCTAATACTTTATGATTAATTCCACCCCAGTTGTTCAGACACATGCGGGTGAAAATTTTCTTTGCCTGGCTCAAATGTACTGCTCCTTTTGTCAATGATCTAATTCTCTTTTTCCTCTTCTGTCAGAAGTTCTTCCACCTCGTCCTGATAGGTGCGCACCAGCTCGTTGATATCCATCGCAGAGCAGAACACGTTTACGGTACTGTAAATATAAATCGGGGTAAAATCTTCCAGATTGGCAACGGCACCCGGCAGTTCGATCATCTGATGCGTTTTCATCAGAACAAGTGCATCGTTCCACTCCTGTCCTGTGAGACGTCTTGTAATAAGGTTTGTATTTTTTCCATACTCACGGATCTCTGCCAGATTTGTAGTAGTTGCATGCAGACCTTCCCCCATGATTTTGTCACGATAAATCATTTTTAAAAGAATGACCAGCTTCGTTGTCATAAGGCTCATACGCTCTGTCATAACGCCATCCCCCGTGATCCGGAAAATATGTTCCTGCGGATCATGCACAAGCTCGCAGTCCAGCACAGACAGATAGTCCGCGATAAACTCTCTGTGGCGCAGACACACCTGATACCTCGGATTGTCGTGCTGTACCAGAGTTGCCGGGTCACATTTCACCTGTAAAATGCATGTCTGCCGGAATAAATCCTGTATCGTTTTTCTGATATTTTCTGCCTCGCCCTGTGAGACAGTCTCCATATATTGTAACATCTTTTTTCCAATGCCTTCTTTCATGTATAGTAACGCAATTTTATTGATTCTGCCCGATCACAAGTCTCGAATAAGTTAGTCCGTCCTCACTCCGTATCTCGCCGTCCACCGATACCGTATCTTCCGCCAGACGTTCCTCCGTCTCTTCCTGCCAGAGGAAAAGAAGTTTTTCCAGATCCTCCACAGACTGTACGGTCTCTTCTGTTGCCACAAAGACTCCATCCACGGTATTTTTTCTTCGGAAACTCTGTAACTCGTTTCTTGTATACAACGGCTTTGGAACAAAATCCGTCATGTGCTGTTCCCTTGCGTCTATTTCTTCGTCCAGCATCACCGGTGCAAATGCTCCGTCCCCGCGGTCTCTTCTTCCAGCAAAACTGTTATCTGTAATATTTTTAAACTGCGAAGAAAAACGGATACGCTCTCTCATTTCCACCAAAATCTCATCTTTTTTCTCACTGCGGTCTAACAGATTGATCAGTTTGATGATGTTATCTTCCTCACTGACGCCCTCCTGCAAAATGTAATGGATGCGGGCCAGCGCACGCTTTGCAAAAACGGTTTTCTGCTCAATGAGTTTATTGTATTTGCGCTCGATCATGTCAAATTCCCGCTCCAACTGCATCACGATCCTGCTCGTATCCTCACAATACTGCAATCTGTACTCATTTCTCTTCTGTAAAAGCGTGCCTGCTTCGAGAGATTTTTTTTCTTTCAGAAGCACTGCTTTTTTCTCATCATTTTCGTTTAAAATTTCACTGATAAGTTCTTTCACTGCCTCCTTGTACCGGTAAAAACTGTCCGTCGTTGTGAGGATTGCATATTTTTTGCTGTCGCTGTTGTTAATCTCCTCCACAAGCACCTGCTGAATCCCGATAAAATGTTTCTGGGAGGAAAGCTCATCAAAATAGGAACGCATTCCATCCTGCATGTTGGACAGCAGCTGCCCCAGACTTTTGGATGTGCGCAGTGCACTTTTTAAAATATCATTGTTTTTTTCATTGTCAGAATGATAAGTAAACAACGCACTGTAAATGGAAAGCATGCTCTCTCTTTCCCGGCTGTCATCATCACTCTGCAGCTTTTTAAACAACTCGACATACAACTGGCTGTATTCCGGGAAAGAGATCACACAGGTATTCAGTTTCTCATCAAAATCACTTTTCAGCCATCCCCACCGGATCAGGTGGTTTAACATGCCGGAAGGAGAATCGCTTGGAAATAATGCATCCGGCGTTTCTCCTTCCTCCATATCGTCCTCTTCCTGCCACACGATCTTTGATTTCTCGATCGTATTCTCAATAATAAGCGCACACTCTTCCTGCGTAAGACCGAGAGAAGCATATACTTCATTGTTTTCCTCGTAAATGGCTGTGACAAACTGCATATATGCTTCCCTGTTTTTTGTGCGGAATAATTTATAAAAATCATTTGGAATTTTCTTCTTTAAAATCATGTATCTTAATTCCTTTGTTTAAAGCTCTGTCTTTCTATTATACACTATTTTTAAAGGCTTCCACAAGTTTATTTCTGATACTTCTATAAAGAAAAAGTGCACGGACAAATAGGATGTTCCTGTTCGCAGAACTCACAAAGGAAATCCTATTTATCCATACACTTTTTCTTCTATTTACCTATCTTCTTAAGCCTCATCCTTAGGAAGCACAATATTTAAGACCAGTGCAACAATTGCAGCCGGAACGATTCCGGAACCACCGAAGATCAACTGCATGGTATCCGGCAGCATTCTTAAAATGTCACTGTTTGCTCCAAGTCCATAACCAAGTCCCAGTGCGACAGATACGATCGTAATATTTCTTCCGGTCAGTTTTTCCTTTGTGATCAGCTGGATACCGCTGACTACGATAGAGGAAAACATCATAACTGCTGCTCCACCGAGAACACTCTGCGGCATAATAGAGATCAATGCTGCAAGCTTAGGAAACAGTCCGCAGAGAATCAATACTCCTGCTCCGCACGCAAGTGCCATGCGGTTTACAACCTTTGTCATCGTAACCAGTCCGACATTCTGGCTGAAAGAGGTATTCGGTAGTACACCAAATAACGCAGCAAGCGAAGAACCAAGTCCATCACACATAACACCTCCGGAAAGTTCCTTGTCTGTTGCTTCACGTCCAAGTCCGCCTTCCATAACACCGGAAATATCACCGATCGTTTCCACGGCTGTCACGATAAACATGATCAGTACCGGCACGATCGCACGCATATCAAAAATCGGTTTTACCGGCATTACTTTCGGCAATGCAAACCAGGAAGCTTCTCTCACTTTATCAAAATTCAAAACCCATGCCTTGGTGTATTCCACTCCGTCAGCATTCACTGCGGTTGTCGGAAGGATCATTCCCATAATAAAACATAACACATATCCTGCAATAATACCGATCAGGATGGAGGAAGAACTTGCCATTCCCTTTGCAAAGTGTTTTACCCCAAGAATAATGATCAACACAACAAGACCGATGAATAAATTTTCCAATGAACCATAGTCAGCCGCAGAAGATCCTCCTCCAAAGGAGCTGACACCAACACTGATCAGGGAAAGTCCGATCGATAAAACTACTGTTCCTGTCACCACAGCAGGGAAAAATCTGCGGAGCGGTTTTAAGAAAAATCCAAGCACGCCCTCAAACAGACCACCGATGATCGATGCACCCATGATCGCGCCATATGCGATCACTCCGCCACCCATAACACCTGCAACGCTTTTAAATACACCAATAAAACCGGAACTCGTTCCCATAATGATCGGAACACGTCCACCGACAGGACCGATTGCAAAAAGCTGAACCAATGTGACAACGCCGGCAATGATCATTGCATTCTGTAATAATTCCACATAAACCTCTGCAAAGTCAGATGCTGCTCCAATACCGCATGCACCACAGATCACGATCAGCGGTGTCAGGTTTCCGACAAACATTGCCAGAACATGCTGCAAACCATAAACGATCGCTTTCGGCCATGGAATTCTTCCGTCCATTTCATAAGGGGATGTGTACTCTTTTGTTTTTCCATTTTTTAAACTCCTGTTATTTTTACTTTTGTTACAGACAGTCTGAATGAACCGGCTTTTTCTATCTGCCAGCATATATTTTCATCCTGTTTTTCCTATCATCCGATAGCAGTATAGCATAGGTTCTCTTTTCCTGAAAAGTCATTATTATTAATGAATTTTATCGATATAACTAATAATTATCTGTTCAAATATATAAAAATGTTCCTCAGATCTTCTTTTCTCACCGATAATAACAGTTTTGACTGCATCCATCCGGAAAAAGTGACGCTTTCATTTCCCTCTGATATTGCAACTCATTGTCTGATTTTTCCAGAATATCCAGAGCTTTCCGCAACTGCCTTATATCCTTTTCCATAAAATCGGTATAATTGCCACGACCAACCAGTTTTAAATGGGTAATGCCGACCTGTTTCATGCGGTAAAGTGCGCAGAGCCCACAGCCGGTACTGCCGGTCAGATAACCATCTTCATCCAAAGGAAGTCCCTTCCCCTCTTTTTCCTGTATTCTGTCTGTTTCTGCCACATCTTTTTGCGCAGCATCTGTCTCTTCTTTCTTGTGCAGATTTCCCAGTTCATATGGTACTCTGCAAAGATGTGTCAGTTCATCACAGTGCAGGGAATTACAGAATGCCCCGGAAAAATGACAGAGTTCATTCAAAATGAAGGCTTCATATTCATCTGGAAACATATATTTTTCCTCTATATTTTCCTTCATATCACATTTGTAGTTTATTTTCTTATCATTTACAAATTTAATACAGCTTTGCATATCTTCCAGCGAATTTTTTCTGTGAAAAATCACACGGCGGATTCCAAACGGTAACATCTGTTCTAACATTCCCCGGTTCACTTCCGCGGTCTCACCGCTTAAATGGATTCCGCAGTTGATTTTCTGCTGTCTGAGGTACAGCATCAGTGCCGGGTCTGCAATGATAAAATTTTCAAAGCCTGCTGCCATGCACTGTGTGATGATCTCCGCTATGACAGGATACTGCTCCCCTGTATAGTAAAGGGAATTAAACGTCAATTTTACCGGCTTGCCATAATAGTCCACCATTTTTTTCAGGATTTGCAGTTCGCTCATGGAACCAATCTGCACATTGTAAAAAAGTACTTCCCTACGGTTTAATGGATGGATCACACCGTACTTTTCCGCCCAGGAAAACGGCACATATCCACAAAAGAATTCATCCGCCCCCGCTTTTACAAATGTCTCATATTCATCAATACTTCCTAAACCTGCGACAATTTTCATCTGTTAAAGTTCCACTTTCTCAATCACGCAGGTATGTGTCTTTGTCTTTTTATCATAATTAATTCCGGCTAACAGAAGATTACCTTTGTAATCCTCTAAGGATTTCACATACTTTTTCTCTTTTATTTGTGCGATTGCACCTTCTGCATCCTTATCCCACTTTAATTCAATAATCACTGCCGGCTTATCTGCGTGTATTTTTCTTGGGATCATGCAGATATCTGCAAAACCTTTTCCTGTCGGCAGTTCCCGGATGATCGTATAATATTCTCTTGCAAAATAGAATGCCAGATGAATGGTACAACTCAATGAGTTTTCATCATGATACTGAAGAATTGAAATCTCATCATGGACATTCTCAATTCCGGCAGCAACTGCTTTTGCATCCTGATTCCATAATGCTTCCACTAACTTACGCGAATTTTCAACCGAACGCATTACCTCGTGCCAGTCCATGGTACTGATTGCATTGAGATATTCCTGTGACACTTCTTTGTTTGGAATGGTCACTTTCTCTGTCTCACTGTTATATGTCAGATAACCAAGGTGCACCAGTAAGGTCAGTACATCATCCTTTGTTGCAAAAGTTGTCATGTCGTTGCTGAATGTTCCGGTATTAATACGCACACCCTCCCCTGCAAGCATCTGGATCACTGAATCTTTCAATCCATCCATATTCATCTGAATATATATTTTCAGTGCCTCATAGGTCTCTGTTCTGTTCCAGTATGTGCCGAATTTGTGCCGCAGCATCGCTTCTACCACTGATTTCGGGCTATAAATTGAATATCTTTTGTCGCCAAAACGACTATGTGAAATCAGATCATATCCATCATACCACGCTTTGACTTCTTCAAAGTTCATGGCATATTCCTCACACAATCCCTTAACTTCTTCTTCCGTAAACCCAAAAAATTCTGCGAGTTCTCCCGGATCGGTCATCGAGTACTCCATAAACATATTCAGTGCCGAGTGAGAACCGTATTTTTTTATCGGAAGTATCCCTGTCATGTATGCAAGAGCAATGTAGTCTTTGTCTTTCAACCAGAAACGCAGAAAATCCAGATATTTTTTTTGTGCATCTTTATCCTGTTGATATTCGCGGAACAGGCAATCCCATTCATCAATTAAAATGATGAACGGATGGTGCGTGTTGGCATAGACATCCTGCATCGCAAATACCAGATTATCTTCTATCTCATATGAAGAATATCTGTTTTTCAAATCTGTGATCAGCCTCTTTTGCAGTAATCTTAACATTTCCTCCATGCCCTGTGTTGCGCTCAAAAATTCCTGCATGTTAATTTTTAACACATCATACTGGTTCAAATGTTTCAGATACTCTTCTGACTGACTGATTTTAAGTTTATCAAAAAATTCCTTCGTATCACAATCTCTGTCATAATATGCCGCAAGCATATTTGCTGCCATAGATTTTCCGAATCGTCTTGGTCTGCTCACGCAGACATATTTCTGCTCTGTGCCAAGCACTGTGTTCGTCTTTTCAATCAGTCCGCTTTTATCAATATAAATTTGTGACCGCAGACTTCCCTGAAATGCTGTGCTGCCCGGATTAAGATAACTTCCCATAAAAAAATCCTCTCTGAACCATGTTATAACAAAGATATTTCACCCAATGTCATCCATGTAAAAATTTTATTTTTTAACATTTTTCTGCCTCTAACATAATCTTACAGGTTTTCTTATAACATGCGATCGCATATTTTAAGATTTTACAGATTCCGTCCTGATGCAACGCTTCTGCATACCCTGTATCATCAATCTGTTTCAATGCTTTTTTGCACTCTGCTTCCAGATTACCATCATTGGCATACTTCACCTCAATAACAATCCCGACCTCAGAATCTCCTACCTGGATCATGATATCACTAAATCCATCTCCAGATTCTCTGTTTGATGTCACAAGCCAGTTTTCTTTAAACCCAAGAATTCCAAGCAAAATTCCATGATAAAAATTTTCTTTTGTCGGCTTCTGTACAAAAGTATCTCTCACACTGATCGTTTTTTGCATGTAATCTGAAAAAAGCTTCTCTGCCACATCCGCTTTCTCTGTTAATAAGGCATCACAAAAAGCGTTTACTTTCTGACCATCCTGCTTAATATTCTCCTTAAATAATTTCAGAATATGTTCTGTGATAATATTTCTGATTTCTCTATTCGGGATCACAAGATCATACCTGTTTCCATCCGTATTGCTGCGGCTTGTCAGATACCCTGTCATAAAAAGGGTACTCCAGAGATTATCGATTGATGAATACAATTCCTTATAGGTCATCTCCTGACTGATTTCTTTCTGGACACTTCCACCATTCACAAGATGTTCCAACTCCAGTTTTGTGAGTTTCTGCGGTTCATAAATACTATTGATAAAGCGATGGATCACATCATTTCCGCTTGTATTCACCCAATAATTTTTTGGTGCACACTCCTGATTTGCAATATGATCACTGCAATAGTTAATCACATCCCATGGACAGTATACATCAACATTTCCAAAACGATACCCATCATACCATTCTTTTACCGTCTCATAATGTGTATCCTGACCATAATAATGAAGCAACTCTTTTACTTCATCATCTGTAAAGCCAAAGTTTTCATCAAAATCAACATCCGTAATGGAATAAACTTTAAAATTATTCAATCCTGTAAAAATGCTTTCTTTTGCAACCCGAAGGCATCCTGTCAACACAGCAAACTTCAAACTGTGATTCGTCTTTAACACATTTTCAAATAAATTACGGATCAAAAGTACCATCTCATCGTAATAGCCATTTTCATTTGCTTTTGCAAGTGGCACATCATACTCATCAATCAAAACGATCACTTTTTCTTCATAATGTTTTTCCAAAAGTTCTGAAAGTTCCAATAAGCTGCTGCTTAACGTTCCATCATCCTTCATCTGAGAAAGCAATTTTTCAAAAAGTTCCTTATCAACCTGTGTCAGTTTTTCACTTTCTGATAAGTTCTGCAATCTACGCGCTTCTCTGTTGATAACTTTTACAAGACAGCTCCGTGCCTCGTCGAAAGTGTTTCCATTCACGCCTTTCAAACTGATGGATACAACCGGAAACTTTCCAAGATACTGTTTGCAGACTTCTTTATTCTTTGAAATATACAATCCATCAAAAAGTGATGCATCTGCTCCTACCTCAAAAAATGTCTGAAGCATACTCATATTTAAAGATTTTCCAAACCAGCGTGGACGGGTAAAAAGATTTACCTTTCCCCACTGGGCGAGAAGCTGCTCGATCCATCTCGTTTTATCAACATAATAAAAATCTTCTTTCCGCATCTCTTCAAAACTCTCAATTCCAATTGGAAGTTTCTTACGTTTGTTCATAACAGCTTCTCCTTTCCAATCCACTACATACTTATTTTATTATAATTTTTTCATTCTGGAATAGCAAGCACTCTCTCCACCATCTCCTCAATGTTACGAACACACAATGATACAAACTCCGACCGGCACTCTTTATCTGCCAGTGCGATTGCTGCATCATTCATGATTTTAAAGTTCGGAACGGAATCGTTTGGCTTCTGTTCTCCGGCTGGCAGATACCACCTGGTTGCCCACCAGTCCTTGTGGTCTGCCGCACTGATTTTCAGATAATGCCCGACTGCTTTTACAGTTGCAGCATCATATTCATCCACCTGATCCCCGTGTCCTTCCTCCGATTCTGCATTCGGATCAAAGACACAGAATCCCGCGAACAGACAATGTTCTACCTCCACACGGAACCAGAGCTGCTTTCCATCCGGCATCGGGGCGTCATTTACAATGTAGTTGATTCCCGGATAGGTAGAATACCATTTATAAAAAAATTCATCTGCCTGCTCTTTATATTCGTACCAGTTACTGTTTTTCTCCCTTGTCCAATGATTCTTTTCCGCAACTCCTGCTAACTGCTTCTCAAATTCCTCCATCACCTGATAGATCAGCTTTGCTTTTGCAGCATTGATAGAATCTGCAATCTGCATCCCTGCTCTTAGGGAATCACCCGACTTAAGCAGTTCATCAATTACCATATTTCTCACCTTCTCACTTGTATAACCGCTGATTTGTTCTATGTTCTGGATAAACTGTTCCAAAATAGGAACCATTCCTGTATTTTCACAACTTTTACATGCTTTCAGCCAGTTTAAAATGTGCTCACGGAATGAGAGACAGACGATATCCTCCTCCGGTACTGACTGGCTGCCGGAAGATGTGCTGTCTTTTCCTGGTCTGTGTCCATCCAACGTCAGATAATACACCTTCGCCTGCGCATCTCTTCTTTTTGCATACTGATAATAATCAAAGCACTGGCTTTTCTGGTCAGCCGCATATATTTTCACTTCAATTGGGAGAAAATAGCTGCCCATTTCGATGACAATGTCGATTCTCCGCTCATCATCAATCGCATATTCTGCCGTCACAATTGCCTGATCTGCCAGTTTTGTATCCATTTTTTCCATTCCAAGACAATCTCTCAGGAAAATTTTTAAGTACTCTGCCCCTGCGCCATGCTGCCCTCTCGGATTTAAAAGGTCAGCTATCATGCGGCAGATCAGAACTTCCTTTGACTGTATCTGTAAAACAGAAAAAATATTGTAATCTTTTGTTTTTAATAAATTTACATTTTCCGTGTTCTGCTTGATTACACGGTCAAGAACAGACTCCATCGTATTTTTCTCCCCTGTTGCATCTCAGCGGAATCGTTTTCTATATAAAAATGCATTCCTGTCCAGACAATGTCCTACTATTACAAAGAAACATTCACAACTATCCGGTCAATCCCCTGTTCGAGATAATCCTGCAACTGTTTTTCATCCCAAAGTATTTTCTCATCATATCCAAACAGTGAATTATATCTTCCCACCATTTTCAGATGCTTCGGATATAGAAATACTTTTTGCTCGCAATATTTCGGGCAGTTTTCCGGCAACTTTTGTTTTTCCCTGTCACCATATCTGCAAACGGCATAAAGCGTACAATACTGCGAGGTATTTGTCTGGAAAAAAGGAAGATGCAGGCTGTGGTGTCCATCTGGGATTGTAACCTTATATCCACATGATTCAAATTCAAATCTTTGTATATCGAATGTATTTTTTAAATAATCCTGATAAAATCCACAATTCAAATTATTTTCTGCCAGACTGTCCACATGATTCCCGATACCATGTTTATAAGGTAAACGGACATCTTTTCTGCGTTTATTTAACAGAACTCCCAACACTGGTTTTAAGTGTGGTTTTCCCTGCAAAAGTATAGGCATCGCCCAGTCGTTTACGATAATTTCCTCCTGCTCCTTGCCTGCCTCTTTTTCTCTGCTTTGGCACCATACTTCAAGTTCCTGCAACAGTTCATCAATCTCTTCCAACAGATGATTCCTAATATATGAGAAGGCAAGCGTCACCGCAAGATTGTTCTCCAACGCTTTCTCCAACACCTGAAACAGCAATTTTTTCTTTGGAAAAAGGTTGTGGCAGAACTGGTTTCCAATGTAGATTCTTGTCACTCTCTTCTGACTCAATGTGTGATGTTCCAAAAAATTGTTTTTCCAGTAATCGTGGCAAAATCTCGTCCAGTCTTTTTGTAGAAAATCATAATATAATTCCGGGCGGTCTATTGTGATGGCGAGCTCGAATTCAGGGAAATCTGTAATATTACACTTTTTATGCTCCCATGTATTCCTGCACTCCTGTATTCCATCACCAACACAACTGAACCACTCTTTCTTCTGCTCTTCGAAGCTCTCTGCGTAAACTTCGTCCAATTCTGCCGGATAACCAACCATTTTTTCTGAAAGATACGCATCATCTCCTGCGAGTTTTAGCGATATGTAGTTGTCATAATCTGTCACCAGACGCTTTACCTGCTCCCTGTATTCCCCGTTTTTTGTCCACACCGAATAGATAAAGAAAAAGGGCGTCTCCTCTGTTAACTTCATCTCTCTTTCCTTCTCTGCCAACTGCACTTTGCGGTAACAGTCAGCAGAAAAGTCAAAAAAACAAATCTCAAGGCACGCCGCTTTTTCTATTTTTTCCGGTACACGAAACGAAAAACCTTCCTCCGACAGTCCTGTGATTCTGATTTCCAGATGATCACAGAAACCGCCAAGAAGTCCAAATGGAATCATCGGGATTCCGTTTATTTTTTCCATTTATTTTACCAGATTACACTCTTTTTTCATTTTCTCTACAAGGTCTTTTACATACTGCTCGGCATTTTCTACCGGAACTTTCTCCATAAGGCTCTTGTCACGGGTGGAAACTTCCACAACAGACTCTTTTAAGTTACGTGGGCTCACAACAACACGAACCGGAACCCCTAAAAGGTCTGCATCGGAGAATTTATTTCCGGCACTTACGGAGCGGTCATCATAGATCACTTCCACACCGGCATTCTGTAAATTCTCATATAAAGTATCTGCTACTTCCCTGACACCTTCTTTGTCAAGGTTCATCGCACAGATGTGAACCTGCCACGGAGCAATGCTCATTGGCCAGATTGGACCATAATCATCATGATGTGCTTCACAAATGGAAGCTGCCATACGTCCGACACCGATACCGTAGCAACCCATAATTGGATTTTTGCTTATGCCGTCTTTGTCCACATAGGTCATGTTCATGGTCTTGGTGTATTTCGTTCCGAGCTGGAAGATGTTACCAACCTCAATACCACGGGAAATGGTCAGTGATTTCTTACCGCAGCATGGGCAGATACCGCCCTCCACAACTTTTGCAAGATCAACATACTCTACATCCGGGAACTCGCGCTCCATATTCAGGCCTGTGTAATGATAATCCACTTCATTGGCGCCGCAGACAAGATTTGTTGTTCCCTTTAAAGAACGGTCAAATAAAACGATACAGTCTGCATTCTGGTTCACCGGTCCGATAAATCCTGCCTGAATGCCACTCTCCTCTGTGATCACTGCCGGATGGACATCGCAGCCAAGGTAATTGGTCAGCTTTGTCTCATTAATTTCGAGGTCACCGCGCACAAAAATGAGAATATATTTGTCATCGGAATTTTTCTGGTAAACAACGGCTTTCATGGATTTCTTTGCATCCACATGTAAAAATTCACAAACCTGTTCAATTGTATGCATCTCAGGTGTATGAACCTTTGTCAGCTCCTGCATAGCCTCTGTCTCGTTCTCTACAATATTTTCGGCTGCTTCCATATTGGCACGGTAATCACACTCATTACAGATTACGATGGAATCCTCTCCGATTGGAGTTAAAAGCATGAACTCATGGGAAACATTTCCGCCCATCATACCGGAATCGGATTTTACAGAAACTACCTCCGGGATACCTGCTCTTGCATAGATTCTCTCATATGCTTTGTGGCATTTATCATAGTACTGCTCTAAATCTTCCTGACTTGTGTGGAAAGAATAAGCATCTTTCATGGTAAACTCACGCACACGGATCAATCCTGCTCTTGGACGTGCCTCGTCACGGAATTTTGTCTGGATCTGATAAATCATGAATGGGTATTTTGCATAGCTCTGTCCATATTCTCTTACTAACTGAACGGCTGCCTCCTCATGTGTCATACCAAGAACCATCGGTGCTCCGTTTCGGTCTGTAAAACGTAAAAGTTCTTTTCCGATGCTGTCGTATCTGCCAGACTCCTGCCAGAGACTTGCCGGCATAACAACCGGAAACTGTACTTCCTGTCCATCAATCGCATCCATCTCCTCACGGATGATCTGCTCGATCTTTCTTGTAATTCTGCGGAGTGGCATATAAGAAGAGTAAATTCCGTTTGCCACATTCTTCATGTAACCACCACGGATCATAAGTGCGTGGCTGTCTACCTGACAATCCGCCGGTCTTTCCTTAAATCTGTCACCTACTAATTTTTCTAATTTCATATAATCCTTTCTCCTTTTCTTGTTTTTTTGAATTAGGCGTTTGCGAAACTCATCCTAGTCTTCTTTCAATTGTTCAAAATTAACAAAAACATTCAAGACACGCTCTCGCTATGTGTCGCTCCCAACGGTACTAAGAAGCCAGACACAACTTACTGTTGTATCTGCCTTCTAAGTGCCGGCGGCTCCCCAATGTCTTTCATGTCTTTTGTCAATTTCTCACAATTCAATTTAGGTTGTTATGAGTTTCGCAATTGTCTATTTTTTTGAATACAGATATTTTCGAAGCACTAAAAAAGCCCCAAGCCAATATGAAAATATCAGCTTAGGGCGAACTATCTGTCCGTGGTACCACCTAATTTCGGTAAAACCGCTCTCACGCATACAGGAAATATCCGATATGCCAGCTCTGTAACGGGAGCTCCCGATGAAGCTTAATAATGAATCCTTCTGCTTTCTAGCATCTGATGCCGTCCGCAGTTCTAACACCCACGTTCACTTCACGCTCAAAGACAGGTTCCGTTTTCATCATGAAAGGCTCGCACCGACCGCCTTCTCTCTGCACATCATAGGAAACGTACTAACTCTTATCATCGCTTTCACTTAATTATCAGCTATAGACTCACTCATAATTATCACTTTTCATGCTATGTTGGAGAATAGCACTTTTTTCCCCCGAAGTCAACTATATTTCTGACAAAATCGGCTGTTTGTTCTGTCAATACAATTTATCAGCACTTTCATCCTGATTCGTTTATCGTTTCAACCCTATCTCAGATAAAACCGGTAACTTGTCTCCGTGTGATAGGTATGTCCCGCTTTCACCACCGGTGACGGAAAATCCGGTTCATTCACCGCATTTGGATAAAACTGGGACTCCAGACAAAATGCACTTCTGTCGTGATAGGCTGCACCACCTTTTCCGGTCTGCTCTCCGATAAAGTTTCCTGCATAAAACTGTACACCACAGCAGTCAGTTTCCGCTTCTAAGGCAATTCCACTCTCCCGGCAGTATGCGTTTGCCATAATCTTTTTCTCACCTGGTCTGCCGAGAACATAATTGTGATCGTAACCGCCTGTAAAATGAAGCTGTTCAAAATCTGCCCTGATATCCTGTCCAATCTGTTTTTCTGTTCGGAAATCCATCGGCGTTCCCTCCACCGATGCAATCTCTCCTGTCGGAATCGCACTTGAATCCACGACTGGCGTATAGGCATCTGCGAAAATCTGCAATACCTGTCCTTCAATGCTTCCACTCTCGTGACCATTCAGATTAAAATAGGAATGATTCGTGCAGTTCATAATCGTATCTGCATCCGCTTTTCCATTATATACAATATGCAGTGTATTATCATCTGCAATCGTGTATGTAACGGTAATCTCCATGTTGCCCGGGAATTTCTGCTCTGTCTCTGAACTGTAGTGATAAAATGTGATGCTATTGTCCGTGTGTTCTCTCACTTCCCAGATGACCGTGTTAAACCCGTTTTTTCCACTGTGGAGATTATTATGATTCTCATTCTCGTCAATCCTGTACTCTTTTCCATTGATCGTAAACCGGCTGTCTTTGATACGATTTCCGTTTCGTCCGATAATCGCCCCAAAGTAACTGGTATGTTCCTCATATCCGGTCACGTTATCATACCCAAGTACAAGGTCTTTCTGTACCCCTGCCTTGTCCGCAAATAAAAGAGAAACCAGTGTTGCACCGTAGTCTGTCACCTTAATCGTTGTGTTGTTTTTATTCTCCAACACATATAACGAGGCTTCTTCCCCTCGCTTTGTTACACCAAAATTCACTTTTTCCATGCTGCTCTTCTCCTTTTCTATGTAGTCTGGCAATACGCCTGACCTGTTAAAATTGTTAATGATTACCGCAACATTTTCTTTTGCCCTATGCAATCAATCTGAAAATCTGCAAATAATTACATATTCCCCAATATTTTATATAAAATTTTATAAAGTGATGCTGCCTCTTCCTGGTCAAGACAGACGCACCCACCAACTTTTTGTGGAATTTCCACTGCTTTATCTCTTAACTTTTCGCCTTCTGCGGTGAGCGTGACGATCAAAACTCTCTCATCCTCTTTTGCCCGGTTTCGTTTCACCCAGCCTTTTTGTTCCAGCTTTTTTAAAACCGGGGTGAGTGTTCCGGAGTCGAGGTACAGATGTTCCCCAAGCTCCTTCACATTCATCTCCTTATACTCCCACATGACCATCATTGTAATGTACTGTGTGTAAGTCAGATCCAGTTCATCCAGATATGGCTTGTACTTTTTTACAATTTCTTTTGATACTGCATACAATGGAAAACAAAGCTGTTTCTCCAGTTTCAATGCATCGTATTTTTCCATATTGTCATCCTGTTGCCCTTACTGTGGTAAGCGCCGCTTTCTTTTATTATAACTGTTTTTTAATAAATTCTACAATATTTTCTTTTGGAGCGAAACCTACCTGTGTATCGACCTTTTCACCCTTTTTCAATACGACAAGTGCCGGGATATTCATGATTTTGTACTGCATTGCGAGATCCGGGTTCTCATCAACATCTACATTGAAAAAGTTTACTTTTCCTGCATATTCCTCGGAAACCTCCTCCAATACAGGTGCTAACATTTTACATGGTCCACACCATGTAGCAGAAAAATCAATGACTGCTACCTCACTTGCTGTTACTTCGTTAAATTCGTTCTGTGAAATTTTCTTTACCATAATTTTTTCTCCTTCTTATCATTTACTTTGACAGCCGTTTTTTCTCTGCCAGATATGCAACTGCTGAAAGTGCGGCTACATTGCCCTCTCCTGCAGACTTGATATACTGGTACGGTGCACCGACCGCGTCGCCACAGGCAAAACAACCTGCAAGATTTGTGCGCATCTGACGGTCAACCGCAATATGATTGTCCTCTATTTTAAGTCCTGGCACTAACTGTGCAGGAGAAACACTTTCTCTTAAAAAAAATACTCCATCCACATCATAACGGTTCCGGTCTGTCACAAGTTCCTGAACCTTTAATGATCCCTCGACGGACACTGGCTTTTCCCTCAAAACTTCGACGGAATCTGCCACATTGACATCGGCTTCATACATTGGAATATAATAAACTTTGTCTGCCATCTCCGCCATAAAGTCGGCTTCCGCTTCCTCTTTTGGTGAAAAACCGATGATGGCTGCTATTTTTCCTCTGTATAAAGGTGCATCGCAGGTGGCACAGTAGCTGACGCCTCTGCCTAAAAACTGCTCCTCACCCGGATATGCCTTTGCAGTGCTGACTCCGGTTGCAAGAATGACTGTCTGTGCCTCATAGTTTGTTCCATTTCCCTGCAAGGCAAAATACTCGCCCATCGCGTAAACTGCGTTGATCTTATCTTC
>NZ_ACFY01000116.1 GCF_000174195.1 Roseburia inulinivorans DSM 16841
TTTTTTATGAGTCATATATTATGTTGAGTCAGATGACTCTTTCCTTTCTTTATTAGTTTTACAACGACAATTACTCAACATTTTCTTTCCTTTTTGATATGGTTATTAATGTAACAACCCATTTATAGCAAGAAAGGAGAAGAGAATGGAAGGACTCAATAAGGTTTTTACATCAGAATTGCAAACCTATGTTTCTGAATTAAAGGAGGTGATGTTTCAAAAGGGATATAGCGATTGTCAAGTACAGACCTACAATAAAACTTGGCAATCTATATTGTCTTATGCTTCAGTTCAGCCCAATCAAGAATTCACAGAGGGTTTTCGTCAACAATTCCTTCAGGATGTATGTGCCGAAGCTTTAGAAAAACGTGATTCTATGTATCGCATCACACGAGCTGTGAACATGCTTTCAGATTTTACACAATTTCACGTTATCTTCCGTCAGTATTGTACACCATCAACAGATTTTTCGGAAGAGTTACATGATCTTTTTTCGGAATTCTTAAAAGCTGAGGAGCATAGACATTTTTCCGAAAGCACCATGAAACAGCTACGTGGAAGGCTTATGCGATTTCATGATTATCTTTATGATATTGGGATTCGAGATTTTAAGTCTGTAACAGGCTCTATTATAAACACTTATATTTTATCACTTGCAAGATATTCTACAACTTATGTCTCTGAATCACTACGCGAAATTCGCAGGCTACTAACTTTTGGATATGAAAATGGATTTATTGACACTCCGCTTTCGGATTTCATCCCTCACGTAAAAAACATCCGCCAACAGAAAATCCCCAGCACATTTACCGACACAGAAATTGAAAAAATACTTAATTCTGTGGATCGTTCAAATCCTATCGGTAAACGAAATTATGCCATTTTTCTGATTGCAGCAAGATTAGGAATTAGAAGTAGCGATATCCGAACTTTGACATTTTCAAACATTAACTGGGACGATAAACTCATCTCGTTTTGTCAGCAAAAAACTGGGCACGCACTTTCTTTGCCACTACCAGATGACGTGGGCTGGGCTATCATAGATTATTTAAAAAATGGGCGTCCAGAAACTAATGTTAAAAACATTTTTGTGTCTCATATGTATCCTTATGGAGAATTACATTCTCTTGGTAATGTTATTCCACGACAGATGCGAACAGCAGGTATCAATACTCCCGCTAATAAACGTACTGGAATGCACGCGTTTCGACACGGTTTGGCTACCAGAATGCTTGAAAATGATGTTTCTCTCCCTGTTATATCACAAACACTTGGACATGCAGATATCTCAAGCACAGAAGTTTACTTGAGAATCAGTATAAAGCAACTTGCCCTGTGTGGATTGGAGGTGGACTTATGAAGAAAAGAACAGTTGGATCTTTTGATGGACCATTTGCTCCCATGTTGGATTTGTTTGTAAAGCAAAAGCAGGCACTAGGATATGATTATGTGGGTGGATATAACGCATTACATGTATTTGATACATTCAGCAAACGATATGAAGTGAAAAATTACGAATTGTCGAAAGAAATTGTTCTGGCTTGGTCACAAAAACGGCCGAATGAAAATGATACTACAAGATCAGCGAGGATTATGTATCTTCAACACTTTGCTATATTTTTAAACAGCCAAGGCTACTCCGGCTATATAGCCCCACCGCAAAAATATCATTTTTCACAACATACGGCATATGTATTCACCAAAGCAGAGATTAAGAAACTATTTATTTCTTTAGATCAAATGGAATATACTCCAAATTCTCCATACCGCCATCTCTCGTTTCCGCTTTTATACCGGATGCTTTATGGATGCGGTTTCCGCATATCGGAGCTTCTTAATCTTACAGTTGGCGATGTTGATATCGAACGTGGAATTATTCATATTCATGATTCCAAAAACGGAAATGAACGACTCGTTCCAATGGCAGCAACACTAGCAGCTCGATGCAGAACATATACAGAATCTGTTCACAATGATCATGAAGAAGACTTTCCATTCTTCTTCAAAAAAGACGGAACCGGATATTGTGTAAGTAATATAGAACGACATTTTCGCGAACAACTATGGTTAGCAGGAATCCCATATCTTGGCAAGGAACTGGGACCACGGGTTCATGATCTACGTCACACATTTATATGTCATAGATTAAACCAATGGGCGAAAGAAGGTGTTGACCTTACTGCGATGCTTCCTATTTTGTCTAAATACGTTGGACATACAGGCATTGCTTCGACACAGTATTATTTAAAATTAACCGCTGAAGCTTTTCCAGATGTGCTAGAACAAATGGACGAGCTAACCGGGCATGTATTTCCAGAAGTCGGAGGTGTGATGTATGAAGAATAAAACACCTGATTTTGCATATCACATGACCAAATTTTTCACAGAATACTTGCCAATACAACGAAATCTAAGTCCTAATTCAATAGCTACGTATCGTGACACATTTCGGTTACTGCTTTTGTTTTACGATACGGAAAAACATATAAAACCAAATTTGCTGACATTAGATATGCTTAATGTTCAACAAATTGAAGATTTTATGCTATGGCTCAAAAAGGAAAGAAATTGTGGGGCAAGTACCTGCAATCAACGATTAGGCGCATTAAAATCATTTTTCAGGTATCTGCAATTCGCACTACCAGACTGTGCCCTGCAATGTCAGGAAAATTTAGCCATACGGCCAATGAAGCAACCAGAACCTGGGTTAAAATATCTTACTATTGACGGCATAAAATTACTTCTTGAACAACCAGATATAAAAACCAAATACGGTCGCCGTGATCTGGCCATTCTTAGTCTTATGTACGACACTGGCGCCAGAGTTCAAGAAATTGCAGATATTAAAATAGTTCATATTCGTTTTAGCGCACCTGCAACAATAAGAATAACCGGAAAGGGAGATAAAACACGCGTTGTTCCACTTCTTTCTAGAACCGAGGATATATTAAAGCAATATATTAAAGATTTTAAAATTGATGCAGGTGGAAATGATGCATACCTGTTTCAAAATAGAAGCGGGCAACAGCTTTCACGCTTTGGAATTAGCTACATCTTAACCAAATACGCAGATATGGCGAGGAAAGTTCATCCTGAACTTATTCCCGAAAAACTTTCGCCTCACTGTATCAGGCATTCAAAAGCAATGCATCTATTACAGGCAAATGTGAATTTGGTTTATATTCGCGATCTACTTGGTCATAGTAGTGTCACGACAACAGAAATATATGCGCGAGCAGATACAACGCTCAAACGGGAAGCTCTCGAAAAAGCAAATCCTATTAAAGACACTCCGGCGATGCCGCAATGGAATAGTGATGATGGTTTAATGGAATGGCTCCGAACTCTAGGAAAATAATTATCACATGCTGACGGAAAACATTTTCCGTCAGCAACAAATATTTATATGAAAGGATATTATGGTATAAAATTATGAAAAAATATATCATTCCCGATTGGATCAAGCAATATGAAAATGACGCAGCACCGTTTTCCATTGAAAAAATTGTATTGAAAAAATATGAAGACGATTGGACACTATTTTTTTACAGTAACGATGATACTACTGGTGGCATAGTGATAAATCAATCTTCCGGAACAACAATAGCTGAACTATTAGACTATGCCGAACACAATCACATAGCCATAGAATATAGTTTGTAAAGTTTATATAACTAGCATTTACCCTCAATCTCTAAACGACGTTGATTAAACACAGTATAGAAATCACGTGCTTTATTTATATCTTCTGTAAATGCTAATGTTAAGCCATTACTTTTAAGAAATTTAATAATTTCGTGAGGATTATCATACATATCAAAAATTTTCTGTCGCATTCGATCACTTAAATTTTTGTGGATAATGTTAAAGAAATAAGGATTATAATAGTCATCGCTTTTATTTTTGCTTCGAGGATGCTTAGTATGCTTAATACGATCACTAAATTCATGGATATTTTCATAGCGCAAGTCATCCATAGTTAAGGATTCAAGACGTACTGTCAATTCCTCGAAAAACACAGTGGTCGAAATACGTCCATCCCTAGTAAAATTTTCAAAAAATGGGTATAAAAGTGACATGTATTCCCCAACATGTGCGCTTATTAATAAAGACTCACCTTTTTTAGTTATACGAATAGGCAAAAAAATCACCTCTCGTTCACCGGTTTCAAAAGTAACTGAAATCTGACGGGACAATCCTGCACATTTAGTATATGCGACGTTGATATGATATCCGTGTAACATAAAATGGTATTGAATCACATCTCGCTGTTGATGTTGATATAAGTAGCTAATATTGTTAAATGCATTTGTAAAATCGATCATTAAAATCCTCCATAAGTTCAAATTATAAATTAAATTATGTTAAGAAAGGAATCCAAAAAACTATGAAACAAGCAAAAAACGATAACAACTCAACATATTCTAAAACTCATAAAAA
>NZ_ACFY01000115.1 GCF_000174195.1 Roseburia inulinivorans DSM 16841
CCCTCACAACCTATAAAAGCACCACAGAATCTGCGACACTACGTCCGTTAAACTCCGGTTTACAACACGCTTTCACGGATGCGGTCGCACAGTCCACTATAGCGTTTCTGCTGTGACGTGTTCTGGATCATCTGATTGAAGGTTGTATCATTTCCAACGAGTGTGACGCATTTTCTTGCCCTCGTCACAGCCGTATATAACAGATTCCGGTTCATAAGCATTGATGGTCCACTGAGCAGAGGGATCACAACAGCCGGATATTCGCTTCCCTGTGATTTATGAATGGTAATGGCGTAGGCAAGTTCCAGCTCATCCAGAAGCTTGTAAGAATACTCTACTTTTCTTCCCTCGTCAAATTCCACGGTCATCGTCTCTGCAAAATCATTGATCTCTGTAATGATTCCCATATCACCGTTGAAGATTCCCATTCCTTTATCCACAGTGAGACCAAATTTCGTGCGGATTTCCCACTCCAATTGATAGTTGTTCTTGGTCTGCATGACTTTATCACCCTCACGGAATACCATATCGCCATGCTCTTTTTCCCGCTTTGATTTATCCGGCGGATTGAGATACTGCTGGAGGATTCCATTCAGTCGTTCCACCCCCAGAAGACCTTTCCGCATAGGTGTAAGCACCTGAATATCATATGGTGTTGCATCCACGAATTTCGGCAGTTTCTGCTTTACTAACTGAAGTACCACATTGATGATGATATCTGCCTCATATCGCTTCAGAAAAAAGAAATCCATGCTTTTATTATCCAGGGAAACCTCTTCCCCACGATTGATCTTATGCGCATTCACAATGATGTCACTCGTCGACGCCTGACGGAAAATTTTTGTCAGCATAACCACATTAAAGGCTTCCGACTGGATGATGTCCTTTAACACGCTTCCCGGTCCGACACTTGGAAGCTGGTTGATATCCCCTACAAGGATCAGTCTTGTTCCCGGTGCGATCGCTTTTAAAAGAGAATTCATCAGCGTTATGTCAACCATTGACATCTCATCAATAATCACAAGGTCTGTTTCCAATGGATTCGTTTCATTACGTTCAAATCCGGCACTTCCCTCCATACCACCATTTAATTCCAGCATGCGGTGAATCGTCCGCGCTTCAAATCCGGTTGTCTCACTCATTCTTTTTGCGGCACGTCCCGTTGGCGCTGCCAGAAAAATGTCCATGCCTTCCATCTCAAAATATCGGATGATCGTATTGATCGTAGTTGTCTTACCTGTACCCGGACCACCTGTGATGACCAAAAGACCGTTTCGTACCGCCTCTTTTACCGCCTGCACCTGATGTTCATCCAACTGCATTCCCGTCTGTTTCTCAATGTTATGGATCCGCTGCTCTATCTCTGCATCAGCTACATCGTAGGCAATATCCAGTTCCCGGAGCATTGTTGCTGTATTTGCTTCCATATAATAAAAAGAAGCTGAATAAATCTGCGTCTGCTCTCCTGACTGCTTCATTATGATTTTTCGGTCAATCGACAAATCCATATAATTTTTTTCGATGATATCTTTGTCGATTCCCAACAATTCACTTGTTTTTGCTGTCAGTTCCTCCTGTGGCAAAAAGGTATGCCCCTCACCAGACGCCTGAAGCAGTGTATACAATATCCCGCTTCGCACACGGAAATCAGAATCCGTCCGTATTCCTGCCTTTGCTGCAATATCGTCCGCTGTCCGGAAACCAACTCCCTCAATATCATCTGCCAGCCGGTACGGATTCTCTTTTAAGATTCCATACACTTCCTGTCCATATTTATTATAAATTTTTACCGCAAGGTTCATAGTAATTCCAAACTGCTGTAAAAAGATCATCGCCTGCCGCAGGTCTCGCTTTTCATTTACCTGACTTGCAATCTCCATTGCCTTCCGCTCGCTGATTCCTTTTACTTCCGCAAGCCGCTCCGGTTCTTCCTCAATGATCCGGAATGTATCTTCCCTAAACCTCCGCACAATACGGGCTGCCATTGCAAGCCCGATTCCCTTGATCGCACCCGATCCAAGGTAGCGTTCGATCGCCTCCTGATCTTCCGGCGCCTTCTCTTCAAAGCTCACCACTTTAAATTGTGTGCCATACGTCGGATGATCGGTATAATCGCCAGTCGCCTCAATATTTTCCCCTTCTGCGATCGTCGAAAAAATGCCGACACAGGTGATCTCATCCTCGCCGCTCACCAGATTGAGTACTGTATAACCATTGTCCGTATTGCGGTATATGATATGCTCCACATATCCTGCTAATTTCTCCATAACTTTCTAATCCATTTCTTTCTATCTGAAACCAAATGATTCGTAAAGTAAAAAGCTGCCGCATTAAGAAATAATCTCTTAAAGCGACAGCCTGTGATTCTTAATTTCTGTCATTCATACCAGACACTGTCTGAGTCCTGCTATGAATGGTATCGTTCTATGTACTCTGATCAATCAATATTATAATTACGTTTCATCTGCTCATACAATGACTGTGTAAAGTTACCACCAACCTGATCAATGAGTTCGTCTGCAATCTTTTCCACTGCAAAATCCATCGTATAATCTGTCATTGTGGATAATGATGCATCTTTCTCCTCATCATCCGGGAGTAAATTCTTTTTTACCTCTTTTATGACTTCTTCTACGAAATAAGATTCAAAATCTTTGCAAACCTGCATCAGTTCATCCGCAGATGTGTCGGAAGATACACCGTTTAATGATTTTTTCAATGCATTGGCATTGTAATTGGTTGTTGCATCTGTATTGGTCGTATTCAGCATGGATGCCATGCTGTCAATTGACATACTCATATTTTTTCAGCCTCCTGTAGAATGTAAAAAACTAACGTTTCAGGTTATTTGCCTGCTCTAACATATCATCGGATGTTGTGATCGCTTTTGAGTTTAACTGATATGCACGCTGTGCCACGATCAGATTTACCATCTCATCTGCTACCTGTACATTTGAGCCTTCCAGATAACCCTGATGGATTTTACTTCTTGTGAGGTTCGCATTGGTTGCTTCATTAAGTGCTGCCCCGGATGCATTTGTCGCTCTCAAAAGATTAGATCCTGCTTTTTCCAAGCCTGCAGGATTGTTAAACTGGCTGAGGCCAATTGTCCGGTTCATACTTACATAAGCACCCGCATTGTTATAATAGCCAACCTGACCATCCGTTGTCACTACCGCCTTCCCAGAATTGACATTATTCGGAAGAACAATGGTGTTTCCATTGGAATCCAGAACCGGATATCCATCGGTATTGGTAAGGGTTGTTCCTGTCGGACCAATACTCCAGTTAAAATTACCATTTCTGGTATAGTAAGTTGTCCCATCTGCCCCTCTCACCTGAAAGAATCCATTTCCTTCGATTGCAAAAGCAGATTTGCTCTCATCCTCGAGCAGCGCACCCTGCGTATAGCTTGTGGTGTTGGACGCAACTCTTGTTCCAAGTCCCACCTGCGCTCCGATCGGTTTTTCCTCACCATTTGCACTTGTCGTTCTGGTCTGAATGGTCTGATATAACAGTGATTTAAACTCTGTCTTCTGGGATTTAAATGCTGTTGTATTGACATTCGCAATGTTATTTGAAATATTATCTACGTTGGTCTGCTGCGCTCTCATTCCGGAAGCTGCAGTATAAAGTGCTCTCATCATAGTCTGATTTCCTCCAACTATACCTTATATTATACTTTTCCCACCTGATTTACGGTCTTGTCCAATGTCTCGTCTACTGTATTGATCACTTTCTGTCCTGCCTGATAAGCTCTTGAGATAGTGATCATCTTTACCATCTCATCCACAACATTCACATTAGAGCCTTCGATACATCCCTGCTGCACCTTTGCATCAGAAGCTGTGATCTGTCCTCCATCCACAAGATCATACAGATTCTCACCATACTTGGAAATATAATTATAATCATCAAAATCAACAACGCCTATTCTTGTAACAAGCTGGTCATTCTGATAAATATTCCCTAACTCATCAATGGTAATCTTCGCATTCGGATTTAACCGGATTCTTGCATTCGGATCGGTATTCTGTGCACCCGCCTGATTCAACACATAATCGCCATCCTTTGTCACCAGATAGCCCTCTGTATTCACGGTAAAAGCTCCATCTCTTGTATACTTCACAGAAGTTTCCCCTGCTTTATTCGTAAAAGCAATTGCAAAAAATCCATTTCCAGCCAATGCCACATCTGTCTCATTGTCCGTCACTTTGATACTTCCCTGATCATAATTGGTATAAGTCTCACCAAGGTGCACACCCATACTGATCACACCAAGTTTTTATTCAGGCCATAAGAAGAGGTATCCTTTATCTTAATTGCCAATTCATCCGCAAACGTCTGCGATGTTGTCCCTTCTTTTTATAGCCATTTGTGTCTGCATTTGCCAGATTATTCGTGAGAACATCTAATCTCTTCTGTTCATTCACCATACCTGTATATGCTGTATATAAGCCTTTGATCATATATTACACCTCGCATCAATCGTTGTGTATCCACCTATCGGACACGTTTTATCCAATATTATATTTCGGTCGATCTGACAGAAAAATTAGCTTAATCGTCATCACGTTTTCCAGATAAAAATTCTACATATTTTCCTGTACCAATCGCAACACATGTCATTGGATCATCTGCTGTCATAGTATTGATTCCGGTCCTGTCCTCGATCAGTTCTTCCAGACCACGAAGCAATGCACCGCCACCGGTAAGTACGATACCGCGGTCTGCAACATCGGCAGCAAGCTCCGGTGGAGTTTTCTCCAATACAGAGTGTACTGCCTCGACGATCTGCAAAGTAGGCTCGCGCAGCGCTTCCTCTGTCTCCTCTGAAGAGACCGTTACTGTCTTTGGAAGACCTGTCACCAGATTACGTCCACGCACATCCATCGTCTCATTCTGTGCTAATGGGAAACATGTTCCAATCTTAATCTTGATATCCTCTGCGGTCCGCTCACCGATCAGAAGATTGTGTTTCTTTCTCATATAGCGGACGATTGCCTCGTCAAAATCATCCCCGGCGATCTTGACTGAAGTACTCACAACTGAGCCGCCCAGAGAAATGACAGCGATATCTGCTGTACCGCCACCGATATCTACGATCATATTACCACAAGGTCTTGCAATATCAATTCCGGCTCCGATAGCTGCTGCGATCGGCTCCTCAATAATAGAAACCTCTCTTGCTCCTGCCTGATAGGTCGCATCCTCAACGGCTTTCTTCTCAACCTCTGTCACACCACTTGGCACGCAGACACTGATTCTTGGCTTGCGGAATGTTTTCTTGCCAAGAGCCTTCTGAATGAAATATTTGATCATCTTCTCTGTAACTGTATAATCCGAGATAACGCCCTGGCGAAGTGGTCTTACAGCAACAATATTCCCCGGTGTTCTGCCGAGCATTAATCTTGCCTCTTCCCCAATGGCTTTGATTTTATTTGTATCACGGTCAAAAGCGACAACAGACGGTTCTTTTAATACAACCCCTTTGCCCTTGATATATACTAATATACTTGCGGTACCCAGATCGATACCAATATCTGTACTCATCATAATTATGATATTCCCCTTTCTGGAATTGTTTGGAATGTATGTCAATATTTTCCTGTATGAGATATACGGAAATACATTAAAAATCACTTTTTTCTTCTGCACTATTAAAATAAGAAGTACGATACTACTCCTATTTTTACATATACAATCTTATTATATACAAAAAGTTATATTTTTCAAAGTTTTTTTCCAGAAAATCCTATTTTTCAAGAAAAATAAGATTTTTTTAATAAATGATGCTTCATAAGATTTTTTTATTTTTTCATCACAAAATGGTCACATTTTCTTTTTATATTATAATAGTACTAGCTAATATGACTTATTAAGTCGGCTAATATAATTTTTCATAACTCATGCTTCTTCGATATCTACGGATATCGGAGGAGCACTCCCCGAAATTTTAAGGTGTCTCATGCGAGACACCTTTTTTGTTATGACGACCGCAAATCTGCAGTGTATCACATCTCTGTCCATTGCAGCAGAATGTACGCTAAGCGTACATCCTGCTATTTACTTCTTAAGATATTTTTTTACATACTGTCCGGTATAGGATCCTTTCACTTTGGCAACTTCCTCCGGTGTTCCTTTGGCGATCACAGTTCCGCCGCCGTCTCCACCTTCCGGTCCCATATCGATGATATAATCAGCAGTCTTGATCACATCCAGATTGTGCTCAATGACGACTACGGTATTACCTCCATCTGAAAGTCTGCGCAGAATCTCGATCAATTTGTGCACATCTGCGAAATGAAGTCCTGTTGTCGGCTCATCCAAAATGTAAATGGTCTTACCTGTGCTGCGCTTGCTGAGTTCTGTTGCAAGTTTGATACGCTGTGCTTCACCACCGGACAGTTCCGTAGATGGCTGTCCAAGTTTTACATAGGAAAGTCCCACATCATATAAAGTCTGGATCTTGCGTTCAATGGACGGCACGTTCTTAAAGAACTCCAATGCTTCCTCCACTGTCATATCCAGCACATCATAAATGTTTTTCCTTTATATTTTACTTCAAGTGTTTCTCTGTTATACCGCTTTCCTTCGCACACTTCACAAGGCACATAGACATCCGGCAGGAAATGCATCTCAATTTTGATAATTCCATCCCCTGAGCATGCCTCACATCGTCCGCCTTTCACATTGAAGCTGAAACGTCCTTTTTTATATCCTTTTGCCTTTGCATCCGGTGTTCCCGCAAAAAGATCGCGGATCATATCGAAGACACCGGTATAAGTCGCCGGATTTGAACGCGGCGTTCTGCCGATCGGAGACTGGTCAATATCAATCACCTTGTCCAGCTGCTCCAGTCCAAGGATATCGTCATGTTCTCCCGGAATGCACCTTGCACGGTTTAAATCCCTCGCCAGATGTTTGTACAAAATCTCATTTGTCAGCGAACTCTTTCCAGAACCCGAAACACCGGTAATGCAGGTCATAACGCCCAACGGAATATCCACGTCGATATTTTTTAAATTATTTTCCCTTGCGCCCTTGATCGTTAGAAAGCCTGTCGGTTTTCTGCGCTCCTTTGGAACCGGGATCTGGATTCTTCCGCTCAGATATGCCCCTGTGACAGAATCCGGGTTCTGCATGATCTCTTCTGCAGTGCCGCACGCAACCACTTGTCCACCATGTGAGCCGGCTCCCGGTCCGATATCCACAATGTAGTCCGCCGCCCTCATCGTATCCTCGTCATGTTCCACAACGATCAGCGTGTTGCCAAGGTCTCTTAAATTCATCAATGCCCCCAGAAGCTTATCGTTGTCTCTTTGGTGCAGTCCGATCGACGGTTCGTCCAGAATATAGGCAACTCCCACAAGACCGGAACCAATCTGGGTTGCAAGACGGATACGCTGTGCCTCACCACCGGACAGTGTTCCTGTCGCTCTCGACAATGACAGATAATCCAGTCCAACCTCATTTAAAAATCCCACTCTTGCACGGATTTCTTTTAAAATCGGGTCGCCGATCAGATGCTGCTGCTTTGTGAGTTCCATCTGATCTACAAATGTCTTAAGATTCTTCACCGACATGGAGGTCATCTCATAAATATTTTTGTCCGCAACCGTTACTGCGAGGGATTCCGGTTTCAGACGCTGTCCATGGCAGGCTTCACACGGCGTGATACGCATAAACTGTTCATACTCTGCTTTCATCGTCTCAGAGGAAGTCTCACGGTATCTTCTCTGCACATTGCGGATCAGACCGTCAAATGCGACATCATACACGCCCTCACCGCGCTGTCCTTTATAGCGTACTTTCAGTTCTTTTCCGTGTGTTCCATTGATCAAAACATCTTTTATCTCATCCGGATATTCCCGGAACGGTGTATCCAGTGAAAAATGATATTCTTCCGTCAGCGCTTTTAAAATCGCATAGGTGAAGCTGCTCTTATCAGTGCAGGACTGCCAGCCCATCACCTGGATTGCCCCCTCCGAAATGCTCAACCTCTTATCCGGGATCATCAGATCAATGTCAAACTCCATTTTATATCCAAGTCCAAAGCAGGTCGGACACGCACCAAACGGATTGTTGAAAGAGAAGCTTCTCGGCTCCACTTCATCAATACTGATACCGCAGTCCGGGCATGAAAAACTCTCAGAAAACTGAATTGGTTCTCCATCGATCACATCCACGATCATCAATCCATCTGCCAGCTGCAGTACATTCTCAATGGAATCTGTCAGTCGTTTTTCGATCCCCGGTTTTACCATAAGACGATCCACAACAATCTCGATGTTGTGCTTTTTATTCTTCTCTAACTTGATCTCCTCAGACAGTTCATAGAGATTTCCATCTACAACGACACGGACATAACCGCTTCGCTTTGCCTGCTCAAAAAACTTCTGATGCTCCCCTTTTCTTCCTCTGACCACCGGTGCTAAAAGCTGGATTTTAGTACGCTCCGGCAGCTCCATGATCTGATCGACCATCTGATCGACCGTCTGTTTTTTGATCTCTTTTCCACACTTTGGACAATGTGGTACTCCGATCCTTGCATAAAGCAGCCGGAAATAGTCGTAGATCTCCGTGACCGTTCCGACCGTTGACCTCGGATTCCGGTTTGTGGATTTCTGATCGATGGAAATTGCCGGAGAAAGCCCTTCGATTTTCTCAACATTTGGTTTTTCCATCTGTCCTAAAAACTGTCTTGCATAGGAGGACAATGACTCCATATACCGTCTCTGTCCCTCCGCATAAATTGTGTCAAACGCAAGAGATGATTTACCGGAACCGGAAAGTCCGGTCAGCACAACAAATTCATCTCTCGGAATATCCACATCAATATTCTTCAAATTATGTTCATTCGCACCGCGTATCTTGATGTATTTGCGGTTCTCTGATGTTTTCATATATCTGCACCCTTCTATATTTTATTAAGCAATTGCCCTTCCACCTTATTATAAATCCTGAAGCATTGTTTTCAATTGCAGCATCTGGTCGCGGTATTCTGCTGCCGCCTCGAAGTTCAGATCTGCCGCTGCTCTCTGCATTTTCTTCTGAATATCTGCGATCAGCTTCGTCAGTTCCTCCTTGTTCATGGACTCCGGATCTTTCTTGAAGTTCAGTTCCTCCTGTGCCACTTTCTTAGATACACTGATCAGATCACGGACAGACTTCTGAATTGTTTTCGGCGTGATGTTGTGTTCTTTATTATATTCCTGCTGGATCCTGCGTCGCCGTTCTGTCTCGTCGATCGCATTGCGCATGGAATCGGTAATCTTATCCGCATACATGATGACATGTCCCTCGCTGTTACGCGCCGCACGTCCAATGGTCTGGATCAGGGATGTCTCAGAACGTAAGAATCCCTCTTTGTCTGCATCCAGAATCGCCACAAGTGTGATCTCCGGAATATCCAGTCCTTCCCGGAGCAGATTAATTCCAACCAGAACATCAAACACATCCAGACGCAGATCACGGATAATCTCTGCACGCTCCAGAGTATCAATATCCGAATGCAGATATTTTACACGGATACCGAGTTCTTTCATATAGTCCGTCAGATCTTCTGCCATTCTTTTGGTCAGAGTTGTGATCAAAACCTTATGCTTCTTTGCCGTCTCTTTATTCACTTCTCCGATCAGATCATCAATCTGTCCCTCTACCGGCCGGACTACCACCTCAGGATCAAGCAGACCGGTTGGCCGGATAATCTGCTCTGCACGGAGTAACTCATGCTCATCTTCATACGTATTTGGTGTCGCGGAAACAAAAAGCATCTGGTCAATTTTACTCTCAAACTCTTCAAAATTCAAAGGTCTGTTATCTTTTGCAGAAGGAAGTCTGAATCCGTAATCAACAAGCGTTGATTTTCTGGACTGGTCACCCGCATACATTCCTCCGATCTGTGGAATCGTGATATGCGACTCATCCACAATGATCAGGAAGTCGTCCTTAAAATAGTCCATTAATGTATGTGGCGTTGCTCCCGCCGGAAGTCCTGCAAGATGTCTTGAATAATTTTCAATACCACTGCAGAATCCTGTTTCTTTCAACATCTCAATGTCAAAATTGGTTCTCTCTGCGATACGCTGTGCCTCCAGCAGCTTGTCCTCCCCCTTGAAATACTTTACGCGCTCTTCCATTTCTGCTTCGATATTCACACAAGCCTTCTGAATCTTTTCCATCGGAACAACATAGTGTGAAGCAGGAAAAACTGCAAAATGTTCCAGACTGCACTTGACTTCCCCTGTCAGCACATCGATCTCGGTGATCCGGTCAATCTCATCTCCGAAAAATTCCACCCGGATCGCCGTATCACTGTAGTTTGCCGGAAAAATCTCTACCGTGTCACCGCGCACACGGAATGTACCACGGTGAAAATCCATGTCATTTCTTGTGTACTGGATATCGACCAGTGCACGGATGACCTCATCTCTGTCCTTCTCCATTCCCGGACGCAGAGAAACCATCATTCCAAGGTAGTCCTCCGGGCTGCCCAGACCATAGATACAGGAAACCGAGGCGATCACGATCACATCTTTACGCTCTACGAGTGCCGCCGTGGCAGACAAACGCAATTTATCAATCTCCTCATTAATCGCAGAATCCTTGGCAATATAAGTGTCCGTCTGTGGTACATAAGCCTCCGGCTGATAATAATCGTAATAGGAGACAAAGTACTCCACTGCATTCTCCGGGAAGAACTCCTTGAACTCACCGTAAAGCTGCGCCGCCAGTGTCTTATTGTGCGAAATGATGAGAGTCGGCTTATTCAGCTGTGCGATGACGTTCGCCATCGTGAAGGTCTTACCGGAACCGGTCACACCGAGCAAAGTCTCGAACTGGTTGCCTTCCTTGAAGCCTCTTACCAGTTCTTCGATCGCCTGCGGCTGGTCACCGGTGGGTTGGTATGGGGCATGTAATTTGAAGATTTGTTGTTCATTTTGCACAAAAATCACCTCCGGGGGTTATCTTAATAAAGTATGGTATATTTTCTGAGGGAATATACGGACGAATGTCTCTTAAGAATATAACACAATTTTGAAAATTTGTATAGGCTTTATCCGAACATTAGTTCTGATAAAAATATAGAGCATTCAGCCTCTTTTGAATCTGAATGCAGATTATCTGTTAAAATGATTGCCTCACTTTCTCCCAGATCTAATCCCGTAACTCTCCGGATAATATCTACAGATTTGTCATCTTCTATTTGCACCACACGAATATATGGACAATTTCTTATTTCCTCCGCTTCTAATGCAAACCTTTTGTTTGACGTCAGTTCATCAAAAACTGCCTGTGGTATCTGAACTTCCCCGAAATATTTATCCAGTAAATCCAAATGTCCAACTTTTAAGAGTGAAATTAATGGTGTTGTATCAGAAACAACTATCATACAGTCACCCCGCTTAACCCTAATGACTTAAATGTTTCCAGATCCTTATCTAATTCATCCATTGTCTGATCAAAATAGCAGAATCCCATCTTTCCATATAAATCAATCAAATCTAATTTTGAAATTCCCAAGATTTCCGCTGCTCTTCCATTGGATATCTTCTTCTGTAATACATATGGATACAATAACAGTGCATTTCTCTGCAATTCATCTTCTGCATTTTTTTCTGTAACATATGGTTTCATTGCTTCTGGTATGTGTATTTCTATTGTTGTATATAACATATATCTGCACTCCTTTCAAAACGATTTGTGTCTATTACTATTATATCCTCTCGTATTTTTTCTTACAACTACAATTTCACTCTTTTATTCTGGCATTCGTTCTTTTTCTATGTGTAAAAACAGAGCATTCAGACTCTTGTGAATCTAAATGCTCTGCACATTTTATTTCTATTCTGCAAATCTTCCACAGCACTGTTTGTATTTCTTTCCAGAACCGCATGGACACGGATCGTTTGGATAAATCTTTGCTGCTGCACGTTTCTTCGGTTCAGCAGGAGCTGAATCATCCTTGTTCGTTCCGGTTACTTTTGCAACCTGCTCACGTTCTACTTTCTGTTCAATCTTCACATGATATAACAGGCGGATCGTATCTTCCTGAATATTGGCTGTCATCTCATCAAACATATCGAATCCTGCCATCTTGTACTCAACAAGCGGATCTCTCTGTCCATATGCCTGAAGTCCGATACCCTGACGAAGCTGATCCATGTCATCAATGTGATCCATCCATTTTTGGTCAATCACTTTCAATAAGACAACTCGCTCTAACTCACGGAACTGTTCCGGTTCAGGGAACTCTGTCTCTTTTGCTTCATATAACTTCACTGCTTTCTCTTTCAGGAGATGCTTAAGTTCCTTGTTATTCCTGATATCAGCAATCGTTTCTTCCGTTATAGGTTCCAGAGGAATGATAGGAAGCAGTAACTGATTCAGTTCATTTAAATCCCACTCATCTTTTGGAATCTCAGAAGAAATACAGGTGTCCACACAACTCTCTACGCGGTCTGTGATCATCTTGAAAATCGCATCTCTCATGCTCTCTCCATTTAACACGCGCAGACGCTCTTTGTAAATAATCTCTCTCTGATCATTCATAACCTGATCGTACTCCAACAGATTCTTTCGGATTCCGTAGTTATTAGCCTCAATCTTCTGCTGTGCTTTCTCGATGGCAGAGGTAAGCATCTTGTGCTGGATCTGTTCATTTTCCGGAACACCAAGTGCATTGAACACATCCATCAGTTTATCAGAGCCAAAGAGTCTCATCAGATCATCTTCAAGTGAAATGAAGAACTGTGATTCTCCCACATCTCCCTGACGTCCGGAACGACCGCGAAGCTGATTGTCAATACGTCTTGATTCATGACGTTCCGTACCAATGATCTTTAAACCGCCTGCTGCTCTTGCGTCGTCATCAAGCTTAATATCCGTACCACGGCCTGCCATGTTTGTCGCGATTGTAACTGCTCCATGCTGTCCGGCACCTGCTACGATCTCAGCCTCCAGTTCGTGGAACTTCGCATTTAATACAGTATGAGGGATTCCCTCTCTTTTTAACATGCCGCTGAGTAACTCAGAAGTATCAATGTTGATCGTACCAACCAGTACCGGCTGTCCTTTCTCATGTGCCTTCTTCACTTCCTCGACAACTGCACGATATTTTTCTTTCTTGGTCTTATATACGGCATCATGATGATCGATACGCTGGACCGGTTTATTGGTCGGGATTTCAATAACGTCCATACCGTAAATATCACGGAACTCCTTTTCCTCTGTGAGTGCTGTACCAGTCATACCGGCCTTTTTGTCAAATTTGTTAAAGAAGTTCTGGAATGTGATCGTTGCAAGCGTCTTGCTCTCACGTTTTACTTTTACATGCTCCTTCGCTTCGATCGCCTGATGAAGTCCGTCTGAATAACGGCGTCCCGGCATAATACGTCCGGTAAATTCATCAACGATCATGACCTCGTTATCTTTTACCACATAGTCCTGATCGCGGAACATCAGATTATGTGCTCTCAGAGCAAGGATCACATTGTGCTGGATCTCAAGGTTCTCTGCATCTGCAAGGTTATCAATCTTGAAGAACTGCTCAACCTTTTTCACACCTTCCTGTGTCAGGTTGACAACTTTGTCCTTCTCGTTGACAACAAAGTCTCCTGTCTCTTCCTGTTCAATACCCATGATGGCATCCATCTTGGAGTACTCCGGCACATCCTCACCACGTTTTAACTGTGTTGCGAGAATATCGCACGCTTCATATAGCTTGGTGGATTTACCACTCTGACCGGAAATGATCAGTGGTGTTCTCGCCTCGTCGATCAATACTGAGTCGACCTCATCGATGATGGCATAATGCAATCCACGCTGAACAAGCTGCTCTTTGTAGATCACCATGTTATCTCTCAGATAATCGAAACCAAGTTCGTTATTTGTAACATAAGTAATATCACAGTTATATGCTTCCCTGCGCTCATCGTTCGTCATGGAATTTAACACGACACCGACTTTCAGTCCAAGGAATTCATGAACCTGTCCCATCCACTCAGAATCTCGTTTTGCAAGGTAATCATTGACGGTTACGATGCAGACACCTTTGCCTTCCAGTGCATTCAGGTATGCCGGCAGTGTAGAAACAAGTGTCTTACCTTCACCGGTCTTCATCTCTGCAATACGTCCCTGGTGAAGAATGATACCACCGATAATCTGTACGCGGTAATGCTCCATGCCGAGCACACGTTTTGCTGCTTCACGAACCGTTGCAAATGCTTCCGGCAAAAGATCATCCAAAGTCTCGCCCTTTTCCAGACGCTCTTTATATTCTTTTGTTTTGTTTCTTAATTCTTCATCGGAAAGTTTCTGCATAGAGTCACGATAAGACTCTACTTTGTCAACAAGCGGATAGATTCTTTTCAGCTCTCTCTCGCTGTGTGTCCCGAAGATTTTTGTCAATGCTCCCATAAAAACTCCTATTCCTGTCCCGGCTCTGTTATTTGAAAAATTTCTGTCATTTATGCAGAAACCTCGCACGGTATCGCTATTGTAACACTTTTTAGGCTTCACCACAACAAAAATAGGCGTAAACGATTTGTGAATTTTTTATTAACTGAAAATTATCCTGTCGGATTTATGTATACATAATTTAATTGCCGTCCTCCGCAGCAAAATAGCAAGTGTTTTACTGCTAAGCCAACAGTAACCCTCCGCAAACAGATATCTTTATTTTTTTATATTATGTACATATTTTTAATTATAAGCTATAATTCTATTGCAAGATGATGAAGATACTCTTATCCCCTATTATTTATGAAAGGTGGTGTTCTAATGACTTTACCACAGGAAAGAATCTATACTACAGATGATATTTATAACCTCCCGGATGGGGAACGCGCCGAACTGATCGATGGTCAAATCTATTACATGGCTCCACCCACACGCAGACATCAGCTTATAGCCGGCAATCTCTTTACCATCATTAACACCTATATAAAATCAAGAGGGGGTTCGTGTGAGCCATATATCGCTCCATTTGCCGTTTTTCTAAATGCAGATGACAAAAATTATGTTGAACCGGATATAAGCGTCATCTGCGACAAATCCAAACTCACAGATAAAGGCTGCAATGGTGCACCAGATTGGATTATAGAAATAGTATCATCTGGCAGCAGACGAATGGACTATTACACAAAACTATTCAAATACCGTACTGCTGGTGTTCGTGAATACTGGATTGTTGATCCAGACAAAAAACGGATTACTGTATACGATCTGGAACATGGGGATATTGACGAATACTCATTCTCAGATACGATTAACGTAGGAATCTATCCAGATTTATGTATCGACTTTAACAATATAAACAACTAACTCATGCCCCGGTATAACATCCGGGGTATTTTGATTTTCCAAAAAAAGAACTTGTCGAACACTTCCGGGATGATATATAATGTATGGAATCGTATCATCAAAAGAGGAGGTCTGCATATATTATGAAGTATGTATACAAAACAAAAGGTACATGTTCCACTCTGATTGAGTTGGAATTAGAGGGAAATATTGTTCACAATGTAAAATTCACCGGTGGATGTAATGGAAATCTTCAGGCAATTCCAAAGCTTGTGGAAGGTCTTACCGTTGAGCAGGTAGAACAGAAAATCGGTGGAATTTCCTGCAACGGACGCGGAACTTCCTGCGGAGACCAGCTTGCCAAAGCCTGTCGCGAAGCCTATGAAGCAGAGCAGAAATAAACCGGAGTTTCACTAGCATAGTGTCGCAGATTCTGTGGTGCTTTCTTAGGGCTTGAAGGGCAGATATAAGCGTCCTCTCGCAAGTCGTGATTTTATAGGTTTATGAAAAGAAAAACGGTACAGACGAAATATGATGTTCCTGCTCGCCGGGCATTCCGACAAGCCTCTGAAGAGTCTTGTCTCCATGGCTCACAAAGGAAATCATATTTGTCTGCACCGTTTTTCTTTCATTTACGTTACGAATGACTTGCGAGAGGACGCTTATATTTGCCCAATCAACATCATGAATCGCACCACAAAATCTGCAATTTACGTTATGGAACTCACGGTCAGGGGATGAGTGCCTATATTGGGTTCTGCCGCACGTAATCTAGAATGACGGGTTTTCACAACTTATCTTCTAATTGCTCTCTGCGTCATTTTCCACATCATTTTTCCCATATAGAGCGGATAACAATAACATAATTTCATTTGTAATGATTGACTGAAAGAATGACAGATTACGAATTTCTTTGACCAAACATGATCAGCAAGTCCCTTTCCTATTTTTTCAGCATCGGCCATAAATTCTTTGGGTACGGGAAGTTCTGAAGAAGATGCTGTATTTGTAAGTGGCGGGTGCATAATATGGAATGTTATTCCATAATCTTGGTTTTCAATCTCAAGACATTTGGCAAGAGATTCTATTGCACCTTTTGAAGACGCATAAGGTGATATATTACCGAAGCCTGTAACCCCAACACCGGAACTGGTAAATATGATTCTACCCTCTTTCTTCTCACGCATAAATGGGAGAATTAATTTTGAAAGTCTTAATGCTCCAAAATAATTGACATCCATTACTTTTTTGTATACTTCGTAACCTGTATCTTGCTCATTAGCAAACGTACAAAGGCACGCATTGTGAATTGCTATATCTACATTTCCAAATTCTTTGATTGATTTTTTATGCCCTCTGATAATGAATCCTCATCTGTTGCATCCGATCTGATAATGAGAAGAGAATTCTGATACCTCTTTTTTAATTCACTTATGTGGTCGTCTTGAATGTCCAAAACCGTCACGTTGTTTCCCTTTTCCAGTAAACGAATTGCCATGTAATAACCAATGCCCCGATTAGCGCCTACAATTAATATATTTGACATATTCAATCCTCCTGAAACATTCTATTGATATATGTGAAAGTTTCTTCACTAAAAGCTTCTTTTTTTGTTTTTGTCAATTTCCCATTTAATAAATATTTAAATGTAAGCATTGTAATACTTGCAAAAAAATCATTACTAACTTTTATTGCTTGTTGTTCACTCAAAATTCCAAGCTTGCTAAGCATCATAAATGATTGTGTTTGAATTTTATGAGGGAGTTCAAATAGATAACGTTCATACAACATTCTCATATTTTCGTTATGAAATTGTTCGATCATCATAAAGCGCATCATTTGATTACAAAATGTATCAAATAAATATTGTTCAAAATAAAACTCCCGTAGCCAATCCCATGAAAATGCGTTAACATTATGTGAATCAGACATTGATGCCTGCAACATATCTGTAAGTTCTTTCATATGGCTCTCAAACTTTTCTACAAGTGAGTCTAAAATATCTTGTTTATTTTTGAAATGATAGTAAATAGAGCTTTCTTTTATATTCACAGCTTTTGCAATATCTCTTATTGATACAGAATCATAACCTGATTTAGCAAACATATCCAACGCCTTTTTTAAAATAAGTTCTTTTGTTTCCATAGCGTCTCCTTGCACCTAACAGTTGTTAGATGCATTTTATCTAACAATTGTTAGGTTGTCAAGAAAAAATGTATTATTTCGTTCAAAGCCATATTGTTTTTATTCTTTTCAGTTCCATATTCTTACCATTCGGACAAGAAGTATCCCTCGCTCAAAGAGATTTGTCAATTTCAAGTATACAATTCTTTAGTAAACAAATCATTCTATTTTATTCTATTAAAATTTATTTAAAGAAGTCCTAATTCATTTATTTCAAGGATGCAGATTGAGTTTTGACCTTATCTTATAGGCACTCCTCCAATAA
>NZ_ACFY01000114.1 GCF_000174195.1 Roseburia inulinivorans DSM 16841
TATAATCCTGTTTTTGACAGTTTCAAAAAATAAAATCGCTGCAACGCCAGAAAATATAGGCGTTGTAGCGATTTTGACTGTTGTTTTAAACTATAGTATTTTATTCCCTTCCTTTACTTTTTTTCTGGATGGTTTTCATCTGGCTTTTGGTGATAAATTTGAAATCTGTATCAAAACCACAGATCTTATGTAAGGAATCTGTCAGTCTATCGCGTGTATAAAGTGGGATAAATCCCTGATCCTGTATATCTGCGAAATTCATGGACTTCAACTTATCCAGGATCATCTCGCAGGTAAAATCCTGTCCCAGATCTTTTTCAAGATACCGGTATATCACCAGGGAAAGAAAACAGATGAGAAAATGTGCTCTTATGCGTGCGTCAGCATGGACAAATACAGGTCTTGCTTCAAAATCCGTTTTCATGATGCGGAAACATTCTTCAATTTCCCAACGCCCTTCACTGACTTTTAGGATGTCTTTTACATCATCATCCAACAGATCAGTAGTAACTGCATACATTCCATCATAAAGTGCTTCATCTTCGATTTTGTCTGTGTCCAGATAATGGCGGATGTCTGCGGCTTCACCGTCTTCCGTTACGGCTGTCTTTCCTATGAAACGTGCCGGATCGTTTGGATTTCTCCGTTCTTTTTTTATGTTTCCTGACTGCAGCATTTTTTTGGCACGTTCAACCTGAAGATCACGTATTGTTTTTTGATATCTTGCAAATTTAGGCGAATAGGTTACGATCAGACGCTGGTGCAGCGTGTGGGGTGTATAAGGCTCATCCTTATAATACAATCCGTTATCGTCTTCCGGGATTTCTGAAAGTTCAACAGGCATATCATCTGATACGCGTTTGAAGCCGGTCTTGTCCAGAGCCCATTTTTTATCATCTTTATTCAGCTTTTTAATGGACTGGGTGACAATAAAAGCACGTTCACCGGCATGGTTTATCTTTTTGATGGCTTCGGAACCAAGTCCGGCATCACTGCAGTAAATAAATTTTGTACAGCCAAAGTCCTGGAGGACTTTTCCTTCCAGCGGTTTCAGGGAAGTCTGTTCATTTGCGTTTCCGGGGAAAAGTGAAAAAGCAAGAGGTATCCCATCACCGTCCATAAACATCCCCATCTGGATGATCGGGTTAGGACGGTGTTCTTTGCCTTTGCCGTATTTTCTGTCCCCATCTTCCTGCTCAATCTCAAAGAAATAGTTTGTACAGTCATAATACAGGATAGTATCGTTTCGCTTTCCGAGAAGATGACTGTTTTTATAAACTTCCGACTGGATAAAATCACATTCATTTCCAAGAACGTCGAGTGCCCGGTAGATGTCATGCAGCTGGTAGGATGGTTTTTCCAGAAATTCAGAAGCTGTTTTATAGGAAGACCGTTTACTGGCAGGTTCTAAGATCCTGGCATAGATGAGATCAGATAGGATCGCGTTGATATCATACTTAAATTTATATTTATCGCGGAGTTTCCGGCAGATATTATCAAGCTTGAGGCGGTAATAAAAAGTCTGTGGGAAAAGATAACCGCCACGGTAGAGAACCTGCTGGCCATAATCTAACTTATGATCAGAATGGAAGGTTATCTGGACAGCTTTTGTCTGCTGATCTTTTTTATATTTTTCGGTTTCAAGCTTAACTTCATTTTTTGCCCATGCAAGAACGTCGTCCCTGGTTGGTCCATGTTCGACAATGAGCTGGTTCAAAGTGCCGAGTTTACGGACAATGACAGAGGATGTTTTGCCATTGGCTTTGGTATAAGATTTTGCAATATAAAAGGATTCTGCATTTTTGGATTTTGTTATATGTAGATTCATAAGCACCACTCCAATGCTTATTATAACACACAATAACATAAAATAACAGCATATAAAACATAAAAATTGACATAAAAAATGCAGGTTTTATAAGACCTGCAAGTACTTTTCTTGATATTCAACTGTCAAACTCCCG
>NZ_ACFY01000113.1 GCF_000174195.1 Roseburia inulinivorans DSM 16841
ATATGGCGAGATAGCTCAGTTGGCTAGAGCACATGGTTCATACCCATGGTGTCGAGGGTTCGACTCCCCCTCTCGCTACTAACAAAAAGCTTTGAGATTTTCTCGAAGCTTTTTTCGTGTAACAGGAAATTACGGTGAAATGTTCCTGATACATAGAAACGCAGTTTTGCAATAAGAAATCAAAGTTACATAAAAATCCTTTTCTAATTTAGTCGAAAAAAGGTTTTCTTTTATACTTTTATGTGGTAAAATGATAAAGAATACGGCAGAAAGACCGTGGAGACAAGGAGTAGCATGAAAATGACAAAGAAATGGGAAGTAACGGTAAATGGAACAAACAATGTGATTGAGTACAAGGCAGGATTTGGAGCAAAGATTCTGGTGAATGGTCAGGCGTACAAGGTGAAATCACAGAACTGGTGGGTGATGATGGTGGATTATCCAATTATGATCGATGATACGGAAATTCGTGTTGTGGCAATCGGAAATAAAGTTGATCTTGCTGTGAACGGAGTATATCAGGGCAGCGGCGAGCAGTATCAGCCATTGCATAAAACACCGACAATGTGTAATGTGTTTATCGGGATCAGTTGTATCGCTGGATTTCTTCTTTGCGGATGGTTGGGTTTACTGATCGGAGCTTTATTTGGAACAGTTTATGTAAGACAGGGACTGGCAGGTAAGATGGGGAATGTTGTCGGCGCTTTTGTTGGATGTACGGTAATACAGCTTTTGATCATGGTCATTGTAGTATTTCTTCAGCTTGCATAGTAAAGGACGGTTTACATATGGAACAGGGAAACTATGGAGAAAACTTTGACAGAGGATATGAGGAGCAGGCGAGACCGAGACAGCAGGTGATCGTGATCGGGGAACCGGTTCCGGATAAGAGAACGACCAAGAACCTTGCAATCTGTTCGCTGGTACTTGGAATTCTTGCGATTGTATTCAGCTTTTTGCCTTATATTGGAATTATTCTTGCACTGATCGCATTGCCACAGGGAATTGTAAGTCTTGTGCAGAAGCGGCCGGGCAAAGGACTTGCGATTGCAGGGATTATTACAGGAATATTCGGAATATTATTGTCGATATTGTTTATTTTGGTGTATGTTGTTGCGGTACTTGCTTTATAATACCGGGATAGGATAAAGAGGTTATTACAGAAAGAATGTCAGCTTTGTGTAGTAACCTCTTTTTCTACCTATTGACATTTTTTCTCTTATTGTTACAATGAAGTTAGTTAATACTAACTAACAAAATACATACATTATGAATAGAATACGAAATTGTAAAATTGATTGAGGACTTAAAGAAAATAACTGAAATAAAGTTTGCAATTACTTATTAATAATAAGAGAGGAAGGTGTCTTATGAATTTGTCAGTATTTTATGGAATTTTAATTCCGTTTTTGGGTACGTCGCTTGGTGCAGCGTGCGTATTTTTTATGAAACATGATATGAGCGAACGGTTGTCCCGTATCCTTACCGGGTTTGCTGCGGGGGTGATGGTGGCAGCATCCATCTGGAGTTTACTGATCCCGGCGATGGATCAGTCGGAAGAGATGGGAAAGTTTGCGTTTGTTCCTGCAGTTGCAGGTTTTTGGGGAGGCATTCTGTTTCTGCTTCTGTTAGATCACATTATCCCGCATTTACACAGGTACAGTGTCAGCGCAGAGGGACCAAAGAGCAGATTGCAGAGAACTACCATGATGGTGCTGGCCGTCACGCTGCATAATATTCCGGAAGGAATGGCAGTCGGGGTTGTGTATGCAGGATATCTGGCTGGAAATGCAAAAATCACAGTGGCGGCAGCTATGGCATTGTCAATAGGGATCGCAATCCAGAACTTCCCGGAGGGGGCGATTATTTCCATGCCGCTAAGGGCCGAAGGGATGAAAGTGTCAAAGGCTTTTGCAGGCGGTGTGCTTTCGGGGATTGTGGAGCCGGTCGGTGCAATGCTCACAATCCTTGCAGCTGGATATATTGTCCCGGCTCTGCCTTATCTGTTAAGCTTTGCAGCCGGAGCGATGATCTATGTGGTTGTGGAGGAACTGATCCCGGAAATGTCCCAGGGGGAACATTCCGACCTTGGAACGATCTTTTTTGCAGTGGGATTTACGGTGATGATGTCGCTGGATGTGGCTCTTGGGTAAAAATAACAGAATAGAGACAGTGAAAAAGAAATTCCTTTCCGGATGTGAAGGGAGTTTCTTTTTTTACACAGATGGATTGTGGACATACCAGTGACAAAACATTGTGCATTTTTTAACAAAATCATTGACAATAATACTTATGCAATGTATGTTATAGATAGAATGTTTTATAAATAACAATCTGGTTATACCAGAGAGTAGACACTGGAAATCTGATATGGAAACATGGGATAGCCGGAACATAGAAGAAGGGAAGAGGGAGAATAGATGAAAGACTTTAAAGTGATTGAGGTAAAACGGAGTATTTTTGAAGACAACAATGCGGATGCTGACAAATTACGCGCAGAATTAAAGTCAGAGGGGACATTTTTGTTAAATCTTATGTCTTCTCCGGGCGCAGGAAAGACAACGACATTAAAACGCACGATCTCCATGCTCAAAGACGAGATGAAGATTGGTGTCATGGAAGCAGATATTGACTCTGATGTGGACGCACAGGCGATCAGTGAGACCGGTGTGCGTGCCATCCAGATCCATACAGGCGGAATGTGCCATCTGGATGCGGACATGACAAGGCAGGGAATCCGGGAGTTCGGAACAAAAGACCTTGATTTTGTTGTGCTTGAGAACGTAGGCAATCTGGTCTGTCCGGCAGAGTTTGATACCGGAAGTACAAAGAATGCCATGATCCTTTCCGTGCCGGAAGGGGATGACAAACCTTTAAAATATCCATTAATGTTTTCTATCTGTGATGTGGTTCTCATTAACAAATGTGATACATTAAGTGTTTTTGATGATTTCAGCAAAGAGGCTGTGAAAGAACGCATCTTGAAATTAAATCCAGATGCAAAGATTTTCTTTGTCTCAGCGAAGACAGGAGAAGGTTTTGATGAGTGGGCGGACTGGATCCGCACTGAGATTTCTGAATATCAGAAATAAGTGAAAGCAGAATAAAATATTTTTTTACAGGAGCCGGCAGAGTGACGGCTCCGCATATAAGGAGGAAGAAATGGCAGATCCATTGGGAAATTTTGTACCGGAATTTATTGAAAACGAAGTAGAGAGAGAAGCTATTGTAAAGCTTGCTAAAATGATCACAGACCGTGTTCCGCAGAAACTTGGAATGAAAAAGATCACAAAGTATGATCCGGAGTACTGGGGATTATCTGCAATGTGTACAGATGAGATGGCAGAGATCGCACTGAAAATGGGTGTTCGTAAGCCAAAGACATTAGATCAGATGGTAAAGCTGACAGGCATTGAGAAAAAGCACTTGGAAGAGGTTTTACAGCAGATGGCTGTGAATGGTGTGATCGAGTATAATTGGGAAAATCCACAGCATGAGAAACAGTATGTACTTCCAATGTTTGTACCGGGAAGTGCTGAGTTTGGAAATATGAACCTTCAGATGTTAGAGGAACATCCGGAAGTAGGACGTTTCTTCGAGAGAATGAGCCGTCTGCCACTGGAAAAGGTAACACCTATGGTACCGGAAGGAGGAGCCGGCATCGGTATGCATGTTATTCCGGTCGAGAAAGCAATCTCTATGGAGAACCAGTCTATTTCCATTGAGCATATTTCACACTGGCTGGATAAGTATGAAGGAAAGTATGCAGCAAGCCCATGTTCCTGCCGCCGCTCCCGCCAGACGTATGAAGAAGGATGTGCGGATGATCCGGAGAGCTGGTGCATCGCAGTCGGCGACATGGCTGATTATGTTGTTGAGACGAATAAGGGCGGACGTTACATCACAAGAGAGGAAGCATTAGATATCCTAAAGAAGGCAGAGGAGAATGGATTTGTCCACCAGATCACCAATATCGATGGTGAGGACAAGATTTTTGCGATCTGTAACTGTAATGTGAATGTCTGCTATGCACTCCGTACTTCACAGTTATTTAATACACCGAATATGTCCCGCTCTGCCTATGTTGCTAAGGTTGAGACAGAGAACTGCGTAGCCTGCGGACGATGTGTGGAATACTGTCCTGCAGGTGCAGTAAAACTTGGACAGAAACTCTGCAGAAAAGACGGTTCTGATGTGGAATATCCAAAACATGTCCTTCCATCTGAGAAAAAATGGGGACCGGAGATGTGGGATGAAAACTACCGTGATAACAACCGCATCAACTGCTATGACACTGGTACAGCTCCATGTAAGACAGCCTGTCCGGCGCACATTGCAGTTCAGGGTTATCTGAAAATGGCAGCGCAGGGAAGATATCAGGATGCGCTGGCGCTGATCAAGAAAAACAATCCGCTCCCGGCAGTCTGCGGACATATCTGTAACAGACGCTGTGAGGATGCATGTACCAGAGGAACGATCGATCAGGCAATTGCGATCGATGAGGTAAAGAAATTTATCGCAGCCCAGGATCTGAAGGCTGAGACACGTTACATTCCAGAGAAAGTTGTCCCATCTGTCAGAGGATATTTTGAGGAGAAAATCGCGATCATCGGTGGTGGCCCTGCCGGTTTATCCTGTGCCTTCTATCTGGCTGAAAAAGGTTACAAACCTACTATTTTTGAGAAAAATGAGCGTGCCGGCGGTATGCTGGTATACGGTATCCCATCCTTCAAATTAGAGAAAGACGTTGTGCAGGCAGAGATCGATATCATCAAGGAGATGGGCGTTGAGATCAGAACCGGAGTGGAAGTCGGAAAAGACATCACATTAGATGAACTCCGTGCGCAGGGATACAAAGCGTTCTACATTGCGATCGGATGCCAGGGCGGAAGACTTCCGGGCATTCCTAACGATACTGCAAAAGGATGTTCTTCTGCAGTTGACCTCTTAAAAGAAGTCAATGCAAATGAGAAATATGACATCAAAGGTGATGTTGTTGTCATCGGTGGCGGTAACGTTGCGATCGACGTTGCAAGAGATTCCAAGAGATGCGGCAGTGACAGCACAAAAGTCAACATGTTCTGTCTGGAATCCAGAGAGACAATGCCGGCTTCCGTGGAGGAGATCGAGGAAGCAGAGTCCGAAGGAATCGTTGTAAATCCGGGATGGGGACCAAAGGAAGTTCTCGTGGATGAGAACGGTGAAGTGCGCGGAATCGTTTTAAAGAAATGTTTATCTGTAAAAGATGCAGACGGAAGATTCAATCCACAGTATGATGAGAACCAGCTTTTGACAGTAGAATGTAAGCATGTATTCTTCTCCGTAGGTCAGTCGATCGTATGGGGCGACTTATTAAAGGGAAGCAAAGTGGAATTTGGACGCGGCAACGGAGCGGTTGCAGATGCGCTTACTTACCAGACAGCAGAGCCGGATATCTTCGTTGGAGGAGATGTATACACCGGTCCTAAATTCGCAATTGATGCGATCGCAGCCGGAAAACAGGGTGCAATCTCCATCCATCGTTTTGTACAGCCACATTCGAGCCTTACGATCGGACGTAACAGAAATGATTTCATCGAGTTAGATAAAAACGATATCAAAGTGGAAAATTATGACAACTCCAGCCGTCAGATACCGGGACATAATGCTTCCATCGATACAAAACATTCCTTCCGTGATGCAAAGCTTGTATTTACAGAGGAACAGGTCAAAGCAGAGACAGCGCGCTGTCTTGGATGTGGCGCTTCTGTGGTTGACCAGAATAAATGTATCGGTTGTGGTATCTGTACAACGAAGTGTGAGTTTGATGCGATCAAGTTACATAGAGATCTGCCTGGATGCAGCAAGATGGTTCCAAGTGAAGATAAGTTGAAATATATCCTTCCGAATGGAGCAAAACAGGCGATTAAGATTAAATTCTCCAAGAAGAAGTAAGGATTGTAAAACTTAAATTATATTTGTTCTAGAGGAGTTTTATAAATAATTCATTCGTGAAGAATTTACGGAGAGGAATAAAATGCACGAACTGGGAATTATTGTACATGTTATGCGTACCGTGGAGGAAGTGGCTGCTGAGAACAATCTCACAGAGATCAGATCCGTGACCTGTGAGATTGGAGAAGTCAGCGGCGTTGTCCCGGAATACATGATAGACTGCTGGGGCTATGCAAGAAGCAGATCAGAGCTTTTAAAAGACTCAGAATTAAAAATCGAGATCATACCTGGTGTTACCATGTGTGAGGACTGTGGAAAAACCTATTCCACAGTCCAGTATGCAAAAATATGTCCGCACTGTGGAAGCAGTGCCACGTATCTTCTGGAAGGAAACGGATTCAGTATCAAGGAGATTGAAGGGGCATAACAAAAAAATATTGATAGTAAAAACCTCACTGGCTGAGTATAATCTGCTGGTGAGGTTTTTCTATAAAAAGTAAAAATACACAGAGACCAAATCCACTTCTCATGCATCTAATCTATGTAAACAAGTAAAAAGCCGGCAGAAAGGATGCTGTGCCACGGACAAGTCAGTGGAAACAGCGCAAAATAAAATGACAAAAGAAACATTAGGACAATTGATTATTGGTTCCGAGGAAACAATGTATCGTATTGCAAAGTCTCTGCTCTACAATGACGCAGACTGTGCAGATGCGATACAGGAAGCCATTGTAAAAGCATTTGCAAAATTACATACATTAAAGGATGACTCGTATGCAAAAACATGGCTCATCCGCATTGTGATGAACGAGTGTTATGCGATCATGCGCAAAGAGAAAAAAATTATTTCCCTGCAGGATTATCAGATGAACGAGCAGGAAACGGAATCCAAAGACTATTCAGATTTATATGAAGCGATTTTCCATTTGCCAGAGCAGATAAAACTGTGCGTCACACTGTATTATATGGAAGGGTACAGTGTGAAAGAGGTCGCAGCATTGTTAGATACGACAGAGAGTGCAGTAAAAAACAGGCTGGCAAAAGCGCGGGGAAAATTAAAAGAAGCGCTGGCAGATTGAGACATAGTGATGATCCATTGGAACAGACATACAAAAACACGGATATCGAATGAAAAATAATAAATTTCGTATCGTTTGGATAGCAGGAAAGGCGGTAACAGTATGAGATTAGAAGATATGAGAGAACAATTTCCGAAAATGCCGGAGAGCATGAAGCGGATGATTGAGCAGGAAGTTGCAGTGCAGATCGGGCAGGAGAAAGAAAATGACAATCCAAAAGTTGTAACTTATAAGAAAAGAAAGAAAAAACAATGGCACACCGTATGCTGGTGGCATCTATGGTGGCTGCTCTGGCACTTGCAACAACGGTCTGTGCAGGTGTTGCTTACCAGATGCATAATCAGAAGGTTGGAAAATATGGCTTAAAAACACAGATTGAAGGACCACAGACAGCGGCAGAAAGTACGGAGAATATGGCAGATCAGACGACAGAAGAGAGAGCGGGTAAAGCAGCCGAATATGTCAGACTGGAAATCTCTTATCTGCCGAAAGGTATGGTGCAGTCAGAGGAAGGAAAATTCAGTTTTGAAGATAATTATATGCAGGGTGGAGTCAGCATGATCGTGTACCAGCTGACACCGGAAAAAACAATAGCAGACATTGAAAATACAGGCATTGCTGTGAGCGAGGAAACCAGCATCGGTGGCAGACCGGCAGTTTACATGGAAACAGCTCCTGCCGAGGGTGATTCAGCAGAAAATTCTTCTACAGAAGGAACTGCGAATGAAAATACAACCGGTGCAAAAAAAATATATATGATTTACGCGGAACACAACTACCTCCTTGAGATGTTCATTTTCCCGGATGTGACAAAAGAAGAAGCATTCCAGATCGCAGAGGGTGTTTCCATTACTCCGACAGAAGAAACGAGAGGAGAGAATGTTATGCAGGTGTGCAGTTGGAATGACATGGAAAATGAGGCAGGAAAAGGAGAACCGGAAACGGATGAATCAGAAACATTGATGACATTTCCAAAAGAGAAAATGAAAAATATACACCTCATTGGCGGTGAGATTTCTCTGGATCAGAACGGAATTGAAGCAACACCGGGACTTACAGCAATCGTTTCCGATGTAACAATTTCCGATAATATCAGCAGTTTGTCAGAAAATATGCTGGAGGATGATACAAAAGCAGCATTTGACACAGACGGTAATTTATTGCCAATGAAAGTGGAATATTTAAAGAGCGGAGACGGTATCAACACAGTTGATGAAGTTGTGGAGACCAAAGAGATTCCAATGAAAATTGTTTCAGTGACAGTGGATTATAAAAATAATGGAAAGACGGCACTTTCCAATGTAATGTTTAACGGCGGCATTGCACTTCTGGCAGAATATGGAGAAAACATGCAGTTTGACGCATACATGAATGAAAAACCGGGAACAGGCGATATATGGGATTGCGTAAACGAAGAATCTATTGGATTTAGTCAGGAAGTTTATTTATCGGATGTTCATGGAGGAGAACGCCACAACAACTACATTAATACGATAAATCCAGGTGAAACCGTCACCGTGCGTATGGCATTCAAAGTGCCGGAAGAAAAATTAAATGAGATGTACTTCACCTTAAGCAATTATGGTGGCAGCCATTTCTATGATGAGACAAGCTTACAGCTTGGGTATGTGGATATCAGACAGTAGAAAATTTTTATGAGAAAACCCTCGCATCCAGTTTTAAGAAGCTGTTTGCGGGGGTTCTTTTTAAGTTTGCCGTCACCTATATACAAATCTAATTTATAGAAAAGGAACCATATAAACTGGCAGACAAAGAATGTCAGAGTCCTTAGCCAAATCTTTGGTATACACAAGATACTTATCAAGTATACGATCAGAATATTTTTTGCAAAATTCATCAAGAGATTTATGTGTTTTGTATCCGCTTGACTTTACTTCAATCGGACATATTTTATTTCTACTTGCAAGAAGAAAATCAATTTCATAATTATGCCGCGAAGTTTCATTGAAAAAGGTATAATAAAATAATTCATTGCCATTACAAGTAAGGATTTGGGCAACTATATTTTCATAGAGATATCCGAGATTTGTATTGAGCGTATCATTTAATAGTTTTTCGTATATTATATTTTCTGTAAAGTCTTTGTCCTTGAACATCAATGTAGTAAAAAGTCCGGTGTCGCAGAGGAACAGTTTAAATTTACAAAGGTCTTTATTAGTTGACATTCCAGCATTTGGATCATTGGCATGATATGAAACAAGAACAATTTTTGAATCTTTTAATTCGGCAATTAATTCTAATATACTATCGGCTCGGTCATTTGCCAGTACACTGGAAACTTGATATCGTGCAGCATTTTTATTTAGCTGGGCAGGAATTGCATCAAAAAGAAGTGAAAGCTTTCCTGTTGAGTCTATTTTCTTGAAATCATCCTCATAAAGATTTAAAATATCACGTTTTATGGTATCGACTTTTCGAAAATTATTTGTCTGGAGATATTCATTTACAGCCTGTGGCATTCCACCAACAAGCATATACAGTCTGAAGTCTCTCATTAATTTCCGATGTAATTTATCTCCGATTGGATGGCGGGAGTCAAAGAGTTTTCTTACTAAGGCGGTGGTTGTATGATCACCTAAAGCCCATAAGAATTCTTCGTAATCCATGGGATACATAGAGAGTTTTCTTTCTTCACTCGGAATAAGGATGTTCTGTATGTTCTTTTTTATGGAAATCAGTGAACCGGTTTCTATATAGTCATATCTGTGGTCTTTTACTAATGATTTAATTGCCTGTCTTGCAAGTGGACATAGTTGAACTTCATCAAAGATAATTAGAGAATTTCTTTCGTGAAGATCAACCTTGTATTGTAACTGAAGCTGTAAAAAAAGATAATCTAAATCGGAAATGTCTTCAAAAAGAGCTTTGATACTTTTGGATACAGTTGAAAAATCAATTAATATATAGCTTTGATATTCATTCTTAGCAAAAGATTCCACAACCGTAGATTTTCCAATTCGCCGCGCACCTTCGATTAACAATGCTGTATTTCCGTTGGATTCTTCTTTCCAGGATAGTAGTTTACTGTATATTTTTCGCTTAAACATAGATCCTCCAAACAAAATCGCGTTTTTTATTTTGATATATTACCACAAAATCGCACTTTTTATTCTATTATATTACCACAAAATCGCACTTTTTCAATCATTTATTTGGAAACAAAGTGTCTTCAGCTTGTGTTTGATATTGACAGTTTCTGTGCCTGCGATGGCAAAAGCAGAGACAATATGGGCAAATATAAATTGAAAAGTCCTGTGATTTAAACTATCATAAAAGATATATCGGCAGACATTTTTATAGATGGAGAAAAGAGAGTATTGTATGAAGGAAACAAAAGTTTATCCGCAGTCAGAAGCAGATCAGGATTTTGCAAAATTACTAAAGAATATACGGACAGAAGAAAAGGTATCATTAGACCAGTTAGCGATGGGATTAATGAGTGCCAGCCAGCTTGTGAAAATTGAAAACGGAGAGCGCCCCATTAATAAAAATATCAGAGACAGATTGTTAGAGAGGCTTGGTATAGCGAAAGAATTATACGAAAACCTGTTAGATTTATGCGATTTCGAAGAATGGGATTATAAGAAGAAGATTTTATCTGCGATTCAGAATAAAAAAATAGAGGATGCATATCGTTTGCTTAAAGAATATAAGGCACATTTAAGGGAAAATGATAGAATAAATCATCAGTTTATTTTGGCAATGTGGGGAGAAGTTTTGAAACAGGAAGGGGCTTCGAAAGAAAAAATTGCTGAATGCTATCGGAAAGCCGTAATACTTACAATACCGGATGCAGAAAAAGTATGGTGGGAGAAAAGACCATTATCGGTATTGGAGATGAATCTGCTATTGGAAACAATTATATATGGAAACAACATGGATTATTTGCATAAATGCAGAGTGCTCATGGAGTATATAGACACAGGATATTATGATGAAATTATGAAAGCAAAAATATATCCTAAAATTGTTTATTATTATCTGAAAAAGCAGATTTTATTTAAAGAGTATTGGAATATGGAAACACAGACTGAAAATTTGAAGATATGTGAAAAAGCTATTGACAAATTAAGAGATGCCGGGCGGACATATTATCTGGTCGAACTGCTGGAAATAGAAATACAAATATTAGAGACAATGCCAGAGGATGCAGTTACAGAGCATTTAGAAAAAAATGAGGCAGATAAGATAAATGCAAGAGAATTAATGTCTGTGATTAAAAACTTGTATGCAGAGTATGAAGTTCCGGCATATATGCAGGATTGCACCTACTTTTACCAACAGAAGTGGATCTTTAGTATGAAAGATGTGCTGCGAACCCGCAGGGAAATGTTCGGATTAACGCAGGAGCAGCTCTGTGAGGGAATATGTTCTGTAAAATCACTTCGCAGGGCGGAAAAAGGACAGACAGATATGCAGAGGGAAACACTCAAAAAATTATTAAACAGACTGGGACTGTCAGGACAAATGCAGTGGTCACGACTTATCACAAGTGACCGCGAAGTCATAAGAATGGCAGAAGAACTGGCAGATTACATCAATGACCGGAAGTTTTCTGTGGCAAGTAAACAATTGGAAAGCCTGAAATCACGGATTGATCTGGATATTCCGCAGAATAAACAATATTTTTTAGAGAAGCAGGCATTACTAGAGTTTGAACAGGGAAAAGTAACGAGAGAAGAATTTGTAAAGATGGAAAAAGAGGCTCTGGAATGTACGCTGCGTGCGGAAAATCTTTATAGGAAAGAGAACGTGTATCTGACAGAGAGGGAAATAATCTGTATTAGCAATAGCTGGAAAGGGATGGAGGGAAAAGAGAAAAGGGAATCTATTAATTTAATACTTAGACTTTATGATAACTATGCTTTAAATAATGGATTGTCACAGGCAATTTCAGTGTATGAAATTGTAACTGAAGCTGCTGTAAATGAACTTGGAAATAATGGGGAACATGTGAGGGCAGAAGAAATAGACAGAAAATCAATTAAGGTAAGCTTATCGTGTAGAAGGGTGTGGGATATTCATTATAAAATATATGATATATTATGGAATGAGAAAGAAATACAAAAGAAAAACAAAGAAAAAAAACGGAATATGGAAATGACCGATGGATTAATGAAATGCATATCCATCAGTCATTATGTGAAACAGCCTTTTTACGAAAAAATATATAGAGAAAAAATGATTAACCTTTATATTCAGGATAATTAGGAATATCATTATATGGGGCAATAGATTCTATATATTGTATGAATGGAATTTCAAAGTTACGAGAAGGTAGCTTTGATTGAATAATGCAAATAAGTACTAGTGTGATAAATAATTTTGAAATAAATTTTTGGACAATTCTGTCCCTTGATTGGAAAGCAATAATATATTAAATTGAAGTTAAATAGAAATACGTATTTTATATGGAGACTATCATGGAAAAAGAACCATCAAATTTATAATTCAGATCAGATAAAAATTGTTAATACTAATGATGAACTAATTCAGTTTACAGATTTGAAAAAAGATACAAGAATTTCTATGAGATTATGGATAAAGGAAAAGACTTTATATAATGATATGGATAGGCTGGATATTGTTACATTGATTCAGTGCTGTGAATGAAAAGGTCATATATCTTTCCATTACCAGGTATTATAAAGGGGACACAAAATGAAAAGCTATATAAAAATTGTAAAAGCAATGTTTTCTGGTAATAAAAGAGTATTAGCAGAGGCTTTTTCTGTTATGGTGATATTGCTTGCACTTGAGATGACAATCCCGGTATGTGTGAATAAAATGATAGACAGTCTTGCAGTGGAAAATGGAATTGTCACTTTTTTGGGAGGAATCTTTCTATTTGCCTGTGCATATGGAATCGTTTGTTTTTTATCAGCACTTAATACAAAATTATATATTCGTATTGGCAAACATCGGTGTACAAGGGGTACAAACGAGATAAAATAGAAATGAGGGGCGATAGAGCGGAAATGTCAGATTTTCCACTCTATCTGAACACGGTCGCTGGTGGCCTTGATCGTAGAGATCAAACCATCGGCGGCTTTTCTTTTGTCGTCAAAATCTATGCTGTCCCAGTTGTCGAGATAATAGGATAACTTCTTTATCTGCTGGGGCGATATGGTTTCAACGCTCAATTCAGCGATTGCCTTTGAAATGGTCTGGCGTCGGGTGTCCAGTTCTTCAATTTTTTTGTTGGCGTAGGCAAGCAAGGTCGCATTGGCTCCGGTCAGCGTATCCAGCAGCTTTTCAATTTCTGCCTCCACCTGTGCCAGCTCCACTTGATAGGTGGTCAGCTTCGGATTGACTTTTTCCTCCCTGCCGTGGAGTATCTGAAAGTCTTTGAACTTCTCCTGCATGGCCGAGAAAATGAATTGCTCAAATTCTTCTTTGCGGATTTTCCCGCAGCCCGGACAGCCTTTGTTTTCCGTCCGTTTGGTACAGCGGAAATAGCCGGTGCTGTTTGGTACATGGGTGGCTTTCAGAGCATACCCACAATGCCCGCATTTGATTTTTCCGGCCAGCCAAGTATTTTTCGGTTTCCGTCCCTGCTGGAAGGTGGTATTTGCCATAAGTTTTTTCCGGCATTTAAGCCATGTGTCAGAGGAAATGAGTGCTTCGTGGGGAGCGATAACAAGTATCTGGTCTTTTAAGCACCTGTCCTTGTCCTCCTTCACATCCCGCCCCTGATAGAGATAGCAGCCGTTTGTTCCGGCAAAGTCGGAAGCGTCATTGACAATCGCTGCGCCCTGGCTCTTGAAAAATTCGTACAGCTCCAAATCGGCCTGTGCGTAAACGGGGTTTCTTAAAAGCTGGGAAAGAAATGTACGGAACATGGATTTGCCATAAATTTTTATGTCATGTTCCTCGAAGTATCGGGTAATATCTCCGAAGGAGGTTTCCGGTTCAGCGTACATTTCAAACATCAGCCGAACATGGTCGGCGGCTACGGGGTCGGCAACCATTTTCTTTGTGCGGATACCCTCTACCACAGTAGGCTCTAACTGATAACCGTATGGTGCCTGTCCGCTCATGTGAAAGCCTTTCAGGCACCGGGAATAGTAGGCGTCTGTGACACGCTTCTGAATTGTCTCACGTTCAAGCTGGGCGAATACAATGCAGATATTCAGCATGGCCCGGCCCATCGGGGTCGAAGTATCAAACTTTTCCGTGGAGGATACAAACTCCACATCGTACTCTTGAAACAGCTCCATCATCGTTGCAAAGTCCAGAATAGAGCGGCTTATACGGTCCAGTTTATACACGATGACCCGCCTGACCTTTCCCTTGCGGATCTCGCCCAACAGCTTTTGAAACTCCGGCCTGTCCGTATTTTTACCGGAATAGCCTTTGTCCTTGAATACCCGGCAGCTCCCACCTTTCAATTCATACTTGCAAAAGTCAATCTGACTTTCAATGCTGATACTGTCCTTGCGGTCTACTGACTGTCTTGCGTAAATACAATCTTCTCTGATAAATTCCATATTGGGCTCCTTTCCTTGTTGGAATGGAGCTACCAACCTTACAACTATATTATACCATCAGCAGCCCCGGACAACAATGTTGCGAATGATTAGGGAAATCTGTCTCCATATTTGCGGAACACCTCATAAAGACAACGCTCAATTTCTTTTTTGCGCTGTGCTTTCTCCTTCGGGGGAAGTACCGGCGTGAGGCTTTCCAGCACAATGATCTTCCCTTGAAATGCGACAGACTTTGTTTCTCGTTCATAAGTGACAGCTTGCGTCATTGAAAACCTCCTTTGCGAAAGTGCGTGTATATGCCTGCCTTTCCCACTTGTCCCGTGGGGAAATGTCAAAAGACGGCACCCAGCAGGTGCCGCCCTTTGAGCTTTCTCCACTTCGGGTCGATGTGACCCGAGGTCAGTAAGGACTGGAATGGTACTTTTCTTTGGCGTCCTCCACGCTGTTGAGGTCAAATACTTCATAAAGCTGCCCCACAACACGCCGTATATCCTTCTTTGAAAATCCGCAGTCCTCCATTGCCATAATGACATAACCACGGCAGGCGTCATTGCTCCATTCGTCCGGTTCCAAGCCGGGGATCATTCCAAACGCATTTCCCATAAAGTGCTCCTTTTTTTGAAAAGATGGGGAGCCACGCCGGATTGGTTGGCCTATCATCAGACAGCATTGCCGGGGGCTCCCCATAGGTTTTCACTTCATTTCAGACACACCGGACGGGCATAGGCTTCATGCCCCATAGTATTTCAACTCTCCCCATTCTGATGGCAAGGCGTTCTCATTGCCTGCGACGGCTCACGGCTTACAAGGCCGCTTCAACGCTCGGACTGTGACTAAACGCAAGTATCCGGGTTCTGCGCCTGTTCCGGTGGAGCCAGCCTTGCCCCACCTATGGCATGGACCTGTTCGCTCGCTCAGTTTTACAAAGACTGTATTCTCTGAAATCCGAGGTCATGGCGGGTCTGTCACACAGCGCGTTTCCCTTCGTATCCGGGTGTCTTTTTATTCAATTTTCAATCTGCATGAGGCTTGTCTGAACCTCGGGCCATTGTGACCCGAAGTGTTTTGCCTCTCATAAGCCATTTCATTTTCCGGCCTAAATCGGTACGCCTTACAAAGAATTTTTCAAAATTTTTTCTAAGTGCCGCAGACCTCGCTCGATTGCGACACGAACCACTTTTTCATGGACGCCCTCTGCCCGGGCAATATCCTGTTTGGTCATGCCGAGAATGAAATGAGCGTAAATCCGTTTTGCCTGTTTGTTCGGCAGACTGGCAATCGCCGCATGAAGCTCCTGCATGGTCACTTTCCGCTCATACAGTTCATGGGGAGATAAGGCGACAAAGACAGCTTCATGCTCCAGCCCGTCATCCCGATCAAGGGAATAGTAGGCTTTGTGGCGGTATGTACGCAGCCGGTAGGCAGCCTCTTTACGATCAAACTCTTTGAACATTTCTGCAACTTCTTCCGATACTTCCATGAAGCAATCTGATGTATAGAATGGGTAATAGTCCCGCAAATTGATAATAGCCATATTGACCTCCGTTTCGGTTGTTGGTTGACGAGCGACCGAAGCGGAGGGCGGCGGAGAGCGACACCGGGGTTGGACTTCGGGCCAAGTTGGCCCGAGGCAAAGCAAAAGAAATGCGCCCGCACAGCAAGACACTATGCAGACGCATGAAATTACATTATCATAATTGTACTGATATATTGTACCTTCATAGCCAGACTGTCCCGGAGGGGGAGCTACGCTTTTTTTAGCTGGTGAAGGTCATGGGAATTGTGAGAAAGTAAGATGGACACGGCGACACCCTCCTATGGGCCGCCGTGGGGTTACTGAATATCCAAAGAGAAACGGCGGCTCTGAAAATTGAGCCGCCGTTTCAAATAGACGTATTGATAGGCTGCTGTACGACGGCTTTTTTTCTTTTGCCGTCGTGCGGCAGATAGATGGTTTATTTAGTTATGGCTTGCATTACCTATGGGCTGATTTCCAGACATTCCGGCCTGTGTATGCTCGTCAAATTCCTCTTGACTGTATTTCTCGATGCCAGTTAATGTTCCGTGATGTTCGCTGTTCAAGTGGCCGTAATCACGAACGGTATAAATGTCTATTGTGCCAACACCACTTCCAAGCGTTCTCATTTCGCCTTGGAATTTTCCGCTGGTGAGGCTTTCACCATTAGAAGTGAGAACATCCCGGAAATAGCGGACTTCCTCACCATTGAAATACCACTGATCTTTTTCGGCATCATAGGTTACTCCAAATGCCTCATACTCTGCAACGAGCTTTGCAGTTTCGCTATCTTCAAGCGGCGTTCCTGCCATAGCAACGGATGTGCTGTTTTTCAACGCCTCAATATCCCGTGCGTCAAATTCCTGCTGAGTAAACTCTTTTAAGCCAATCAGTTTACCCGCCGGATCAACGGAGCCGTCAGCCGCTTTTGAAAAGCTCTCTAAATCCCGTACAGCATACACATCTACTGTGCCGTTCTCATTTAGAAAATCAATACCGGCGGTTTCGTTGTTACTGATGGGATAATAGTCCTCAAACCAGCGAACCAAATTCCCGTTATAGGTAAGTTCATCTTTGACCGCGTCATAGGTCATCCCGTATTGTTCATAAGGTGCAAACATTTTTTCTTTGTCTGCGGCGGAGAGTGACGAGCTGTCCTCGCTGTTTCCCAGCGCCTCAGAACCGCCAAGAGGTTGACTGATTTCTTCCTTGATAACGGGATTACCTTGTTCCTGGCTGTTCTGTGGTGTCGTACTGCATCCAGCCAAACAGCCTAACAAGAGCATGGACGCAGCGCATAATGCCATTCTTCTCATAGTGTTTACCAATCCTTTCTTTGAATGTACCCCAAGTATAGCAAAGCATTTTGGGATACCTTTGGGATTAGTTTGTGATTTATGTGTAGTTAAAAAAAGCGGCAGGTTGTTCACCTGCCGCTGATTGTCCGCTAAATCGTGAAGAAGAATTTAACACCGTTTTCTGTGTTGCAAGCCTCACAATAGCTGTTATGTTGTTGTAAAATTCTTTGAACCATATAAAGCCCTAAGCCGCTGCCGCCTGTTCTTCTACTGCGGGATTGCTCCATACGATAAAAAGCGTCAAACAATTTGGGAATATCATCTTCTGGTATATGTGTACCTGTGTTCTCTACGGAGAACAAAAAGCGTCCGTTGGTATTTTGTAAAATAATATCAACGCTTGCTCCATGCGGCGAATACTTTACAGCATTTGAAATCAAATTGGAGAACACCTTTTCAATCAGTAATTTGTTCACATTGATAAAAGCGGGAGACTGTATAGCAAGATGTATTTGTAGCTCTTTTGTTGCCACTAAATCATCAATCTCCCTCAAATAGCCATGTATCATGGGAGCGCAATCAAAATGCTCCATTTTGAAATCGACATTGGTTTCCAGCCTTGAAATCGTTAATATTTCCTGCACCATCGTTTCAAGCGTAGCTGCAACTTCCAAGGATCGGGCAAGATACTTTTCGTGGTCTTTATATGCCCCTATACCCAATAGCATCCCCTCTAATTGACCCTTGATAATGGTGATAGGGGTTTTCAGTTCATGGGAAGCGGAAGAAAAGAAATCCTGTTGTGCCCGTTCCAGCGCCTTTTGATGTTCAATATCCTTTTGGAGCTGGAGATTTGCACTTTGCAACTCCTCCAAGGTAGCAGATAGTTTCCGGGACAGCGTATTCAAGCTATTCTCCAGTACACCCAGCTCGTCAGAACGGCGTTCCTCAAGTTGCCATTCCAGCCGCATATCAGACATCTCTTTAGAAATCCGACTGATTTTTAATACCGGGTTTGTAATGATACGAGAATACACCCAAGCAGTTGCCAACGATACAAGGAGAATAACGCAAAACAAAATCGGTAATACGCTTACAAATGATTGCCGCAGTTCTGCGATTTGAGAGGCTTCTCCATAAACTGTTAAAATATATTGGTTATTATCATCTGCAAATGAGAAGTAATAGCTGTTGGATATAATCGGCGCACTTTCATAAGATGCTCCGCCAAGAGCCTCCCCGGTGATCCCATCGTTAAAGCTATTTTGGTTAGACGGTGTTTCCACCAGAACACCATCAGCAGTATAAAGCTCCACCATGCTAATTGTCGTGTTTTGAAGAAACTGATCAAAAAGTCCGCCGCTATCCTGCATACGGATATGTTCTAATTCATAAATAAAGTCGCTTGTCTGTTCATCTAATGCCGCATTGAGATTGTTAGAATAGGTTTGAGGCATATACCAAGCCAAAACGCCATAGACAAGAAAGCTCACGCAGAGCAAAACTGCCACAGTCAGAATAAAGACTTTAGCAAACAGACTGCCTTTAATTCTCTTTATCAACTTTATATCCCACCCCTCTGATTGTTTGAATGAAATCTATTCCCAATTTTTTTCGTAGATTTTTGATATGGGTATCAACAACACGCTCGTCCCCATAAAAATCATATCGCCACAGCTTATCCAACAAGTTCTGCCGGGTCAATATCCGGCCCTGATGGGTCAGCAGTTCCCGCAGTATTTCAAATTCCTTTTGTGTCAGTTCAAAATTAGCTCCGTCCACGGTGGCGGTGTAGCTGTCACAGTTCAAAAGCAAATTGCCATAAGTAATGATTTGATACTTTTCATCTGTTTCCCGGTTACTGCGCCGAAGTACAGCCGCAATTTTGCGGAGCAGGACAGGCATAGAAAACGGTTTTGTGATGTAGTCATCCACCTGCAAATCCAATCCTTTAATCTGATCTTCTTCTCCGCTTAATGCGGTTAGCATAATGATAGGAACATCAGATTGCTTGCGTATCAATTCACAGACACCGTAACCGTCAATTTTGGGGAGCATAATGTCCAACACAATCAAGTCATATCGTTCTCCCGCAAATAAAGATAGTGCCTCGACACCATCATTTGCAACAGCTACTTCATATCCTGCTTCTTGTAAAAAATTCTGTAAAAGTTCTTGAATATCAAAATCGTCCTCAACGACTAAAATCCTTTGCATAATAACACCTCCAAAGATAGCGTATCATAGATTTTTGTGATTAAAGTGTAGTTTTCAAATTTTCTTTCTGTTATTATACCTTGTCCGTGTAACATCGGCAACCTTGCCGACGGGCAATAAAATACTACTAAAACATAAAATCGTGTTTCGTTCTCATAGTCAAACCCGAAATGTAAAATAATATAGGGGTGATATGAGAATGTACCAAGACACCAGACGGCTTGACTTCCACGCATTAGGCCGGGAGATCAAGCGCAAGAGAGAGGCAAAAGGTTGGACGCAGGAATATCTTGCACAGCTTGTAGACCGTACCCCACGCTCTATCATGTATTTTGAAAACCGGGGTCAGCATCCAAGCCTGAATACCTTTTACCAAATCGTCACCTTGCTGGATATTTCCGTAGACCAATTCTTTTATCCTGACAGGCAAAATAGCGAAAGCGACTGCCGCCAGCACATTGATAGACTGCTCAACTCAATGGACGAAAAGGAATTGACGGTCATGGAGGCCACAGCAGAGGGACTACAAAAAGCCAGAGAAACGGAGGTCATGTAAAAGGGCCTTCGTTTTTCTGGCTTTTTGGAGTACTTTTCGGGGGTTCCGCTAAATGGCAAGCAATGCCTCTGTGGCCACAAGTGGCACAAAGGCGGCTTGTTGGGGCTCGCCCCAAACCCGTATCTTCGGGTCAACATGGCCCGAAGTGTCAGCGTCGCTTTGCTCCTTGTTTTCATAACCTTAACGCTCCTTTTCCTGCTTTCTTCCCGGTTCGGTGTAGCCCATCAGAGTGTCAATGTTCGCTTTGATCGTGACGATCTCCTGCATATCCCGTCGTGTCTTTTGATATTCTCCATAGAGCTGTTTTTCTTTGCTGTGAGCTTACGGCCTTCCTCCTTCAGCACATCCATTTTGGGGAGCTTCGCCCCGCCCAGCAGAGAGCGCATTTCCGCTTGTGCAACCCGGTACAGTTCAAGGTCGGCCTCATGCTCCGCAAGGAATTTCCGGCTGTACTTCGTCGCCTTATACTGCTCAAAGACTGGGCGGGTTTTGGCATACTGAACCGTTGCGGCCTTTAGCCCGGCATTGGTTTTCATGGCCTGTTCCGTCTGCTTGATCTGCTCGGAAATGGCATGAAAACGGTCTGCCGCCTCGGTGGCTTTCTTCGCCAACTGCTCATAATCGGTCAGGTTATTGTCCTGTATATAGGCAAGAGCGGCGGCCATCTGCTTAATGTTAAATACCTTCACCCAGCGTTCATATCCCGGCCCCTTACCGGCAGCCAGCTTCGCTTGAATATCCACCGCCAGACTGATTTTCCGTTCCGAGTGCCCGGGGCGTTTTTCTTTGCCCTCAATGGCGGCCAGAACATCTTGCAAGTCGTAGCCGTCCCCCAGCGTGGAGGCACGCAGACGGGTGAAGCGTTCCTGCCCTTGCCCGGTCAGCCGGAAACTGATACCACCGCCCCGAACCTTCTTGACCTCATACCCGGTCCGCTTCATCAAATTGAGAAATTCGTCCAAATCAGCGGGGCGTTCCGCCAACGCAGTATCAATGGCAAGGCGCAGCCTGTCCTGATAGGAAAGCGGCCCTTTCCGGTCTTTCTGCCACTCTCCATAGTTCCGATACTTGCCCTTGCTCCGGGGCTTCGGGTTCTCCACGATGGATAGCTCGTTTTCAAGGCACAGCCTGTCAGAGAGCCGCCGAAGGGCGAAGCTGGAGCCCCAAAAATTTCGGAATTTCCGGGTGCAGTCAAGGGTGGTGGAGTTGTAATAAATGTGACAATGGATGTGCTGCTTATCGGTGTGCGTGGTAACGATAAAAGCGTGCCGCCCCTTTGTCCAGCGCATAGCCAGCTCATAGCCGATACGGTTCGCCTCCTTCGGGGTGATCTCGCCCGGATAGAAGGATTGTCGTATCTGATAGCACAGCACATTATTTTCTTTCTTCTGTTCCCGGCCCGTCATAGCGGCATAGCTGGCCTTTGCCAAAAGGAACTCGTCCGCCACGGTGGCCGGATCACATTCATAAGCGGAGATATACTTTCCGCTTTCTGTTTTCTCCGGGTCCTTGCCATAGTCCAGACAATCCCGGATAGCCTCAGCAATCGTTTCGCCTTCGCCCGCATGGCGCTGTAACAAAGTTGTGGTAGCCAAAAATCATTCCTCCTTTCCATGAGAAAGGGGCGGTCCATTCAGACCGCCCCGACTTCGGGCCAGTATGGCCCGAGGCTGCTTAACTTGCCAGAAACCGGTACAGAGCGGATTTGCCTCCGTCCAGCGCCCAAAGAAGGGAGCCCGCCGCCGCTTGCAGTCCATACGGCGAAAGAAGGAAGGCAAGAAACAGAAATACAATCCCGCCTATGGGCGTCGGCGTGAAAAAGAGAGCGACACCCAGCACCGTCAGGATCACAGAGGCAATCGTCAGCAGGACGGCACAAATATCAAATAGGAACACCAGCAGAGCCGCCAGAAGGGACAACGCTAAAGCAAAGGGAGCAACCAATATTTTCAGCAGTATCTTCATCTTCAAAACCTCCTTTATCTATCCTTCCTACCTCTATTTTATCATGCTTGCCCGGGGACATAAATGTTGCGAAAGATTAGTAAATCCTGTCCCAAACTTTTGGGTCATACTGGCCCGAAGTGGTAAAAAAAGAGCAGGGCGGCAAGCCCCGCAACGGAAGCCTGCCGCCCTCGTCTTACTTTGCCACCAGCTCGGAAAGCTCCCGCAGCACCTTTGACACCTCGCCCCACAGCTTTTCATAGTCCCGCTTCAATCCGTCGATTTCCTCCGGGTACACGCCATGGGTTGTGCGTGTACGGCGACCTGATTGAGATTGTTGGAACAGCGCCGTTGCAGAGAGATCAGCTCTTTTACGGGCGCAAGGTCGATGTGCAGGATATACCCGTTCAGAGCCATTTTCCGTACATAAGCCCCCGGCGTTGGAAATGCCCGCCTCGGCCATCCGCTCATGGATGGCCGCCAGCTCGTCCGGTGTTACCATGACGTGCAGATGGACATTCCGCTTGCGGTTCTCCATCAGCGTTCCAGCTCCCGGCCTTTCCGGCGTTCTTTGGGCTCCTTTACCTTATCCAGCGGTTTTGCGTCCAACTCCGGGGGCGTGGGCGGGATGGGCGTGTTGTTGGGTACGCCGTCGATCATGTTGCAGTTCTGCTCTGTGGAGAGCTCGGCGGTTTTCAGATAGTTGTCTTTTTCGTGCATGGCGATCCTCCTTTATCGTTCCTCATGGTTTTTATGGTTTCGCTTCTGGCCGGGTTCCTTCGGGGGTTCCTGCCCTCTGGTTTCATCTTTGAGCCGGGCAGTAATGGATGGGCGCACCCGGTCAGGATTGCCCGGTGCTGGTTTCAGCTCATAATCCTCCATCTGCTTTTCGGTCAGCGGCTTTGCGTAGGTCAGTTCGCCCCATGCCATCAGCCTGCCGTCTGCCACAGGACGCCGCCTGTCATCATCGTAGTTGACGATGGAAAGAGGCTGGTTATCCGGCGGCTTCGGGTAAGTTCCTATGTCCACGGGCCGCTGGGTGGAATAATAGCGGTAAACGCCCTCCGGTCCCAGCTCGGTATGCTTGACCGCCGCATGGTAAAACTGCTGATAGTCGTCCACCCGGCGGTCAAAGTCCCTCTGCGCCCACGCCTGACTGGTTCCATAGCGGCCCCAGTAGTAATCCCGATGGCCGTTTTCCCCCTCGGTAAACTGCCAGGTCACAAAGGGGCTCGGCGCTCCCGGATTATGCCCCAGCGCAAAGCCGTGTCCGGTTTCAAAGGTGGCAGCTTTCAAAATCACATATCCTTGTACTGTCTCCAAGAGATTCCTCCTTTCTGTGCCTCGGGCCAACATGACCCGAAGTGCTGGATGTTACGAAATAAGAGGGCAGACCGGGGAGGAATGTAATAAGATATTCCCACCCCGGAAACACCCTCAAAAAAGCCCGGAATGTCAAGCCTTTGGAGGCGGCAAATCGTAACAGCCGCCCGGCCTTTTCTCCCGCATTTTCCTCATGCGTTCCCGGCTTTTCCGTCGGTTCCCTTCGGCCTTGCAGGCGTCGGAGCAGTAGGCTTGACGCCCCTCGGGCAAAAATGCCTTTCCGCAGACCGCACAGGCCCGCAGCTCCGGGGAGATGCCTTCCGTTGTCAGCGCCGCTTGAAGCTCCGGGTTAAGGGGCAGGACAGCCTCACGGAAGTAACGGCAGTACGCCCCTGTCCAGCACTTGTGCAGCATATAGCAGGCACAGTCAAGAGGAAGGCACAGGCCGCTTTCCCGGTCATAGTTGGCGCACACCCCCGTGACCAGAGTGCGGATTTTCTTCTTCTCGTCACGGGTCAGCTCCCGGGCGTCCATTTATGACTTCGGGCCACGATGGCCCGAAGGGCGGGGCTCCACGATCAGCGCCCGGAACTTCTTCCGGCACTGTTTTTTCTTTCCTTTGCACTCCTTGTAATAACGGCATCCCTTACAAGGGTCGTCATTGTCCCAGCCGGGGTGCGGTACTTCCTTCATCATTCGTTCAAAAGGGCTGCTTGTAAAATTCATTCTCATTCCTCCGTATCTTCCTCCCATGGCGGGGTATCTTCGTCCTCGGGTTCCTCTGCGATCTCCTCCAGCTCCCCGTCCTCATATTCGCAGTAATCATCTTCCAAATCCGGGGCTTCATGCTTCGGCTTGTAAATCTTGAAATAGTAACCAATTCCACCGCCGGCCAGCACCACCGCACCGATTAGGAGCAGAGAGAGAAGGGGGCTGTCCTTTTTCTCCGGCTTGGGTTCCGGTACTTCCTCCACCGGTTCGGTGGGCTTTGGCTCTGGCTCAGGGGTCACTTCTTTGGGCGGTTCCTTACCCTGTTCAGCAAGAGGCAGAAGGTCGTCTGTGGTAACGGTATTGAGGAAATAGACGTTCTCGCTGGTTTTCTGTTTGTCGATCACCAGATAAAACACGCTCTCGTCTGCTGTGGTGATGGTGTAGAACTCCTTTCCATCCTCGTCGGTGGCGTTGTCCACCACGGTTCCCGTCCCGTCCGGGGTAAAGGGGTTCTGGGTTTCCGGCTCTGCTTCGGTTTCTGCCGGGGAGGGAGCTGTCTCCGGCTGCGGCTCGCTGCTCTGGGCGTAGGCCGGGACCGTAAAGATCAGGCAAAACAAAAGGCTGGCAGCCATCGCCGCCAGCCTGCGAAATTTAGTTTTCTTCATGGGCCGTGTCCTCCTTTTCGGGTGCCTCCGGCTTCGGGTCAGTATGGCCCGAAGCGGTAAGGCTGTTTTTGGGGTCATTCAGAAAAGCCATAAGCTGGGCGGGCGTCAGTTTGAGGGAGCGCACCGCCTGCACGATCTGGCTGTTTTCTTCCTCCTGTTTCTGCTTTTCCAGCTCCCGGATTTTGGCCTGCCATTCGGCGGCCTTCTCCCGGGCTTTTTCCAGTTCCTTATCGAGCTTGTCGATTTTGTTCATGCAAGGACTCCTTTCCTCTGGCTCACAAACGCCCGAAGGCATAGAAATGTGTCTGCCAGTAGCTTGAATTGATGTTTGCGTATTGGATGGGCGAACCACAATGGAGCATCATCCCGTCGCCCACATAAATTCCCACATGGGATACAGGGCCGGGGCTGTCATAGGTTCCCGTGAAAAAGATAATGTCGCCGGGCTTTGCCTCGGAGGGAGAAATGATAGCACACTGGTTGTAAATGCCCTGCGCCGTGGTACGGGGCAGGTTGTGGACGCCGCTGGCCGTGTACACCCAGCAGACAAAGCCCGAACAGTCAAAGGAGGTGGACGGGCTGGAGCCGCCCCACACATAGGGCCAGCCGATGTACTTTGTGGCTTCTTCCATGAGCGCCGCAAAAGCCGGGTCATCCAGCGCCTCGCCGGGTATCTCATAGCTGGGGCCGGTATCTTCGCCACCGTTGTAAATCCCTTCCCACAGATAGGGTTTGTTGCCTTTGAGCTGCTGCATAACGGTGTAGATTTCCCGCTGCTGTTCGTTAAGCCTCGGCAGGATCACGGCGGGCAGCGTCTTGTTTGTGAGGGTCACATTGAGAATGTAATACTCATAGGGGACTTCCTCGGTGGTGGTTTCCCCTGTCTCCGGGTCGGTGCTGGTTTCGGTGCGGTAGCGTATCTCGACTTCCTCCGTCAAGGTCAGCTCATACTGTGCCTCAAAGATTTCTCGCAGTTCGTCCTGCACCTGTTCCCGGAAATACACATGGTACTTTGCCGAGAGATAGGACGCCAGCTCATAGGGGTTATGGCCGATCTCGTCCACGGAATAGCGGTACTCGTCATAGCCGGGATGGGTGCTTTCGATGTTCGCTACCGTCTGCGCCAGCTCGTTTTCCAGTGCCGTGTAGTCCTCGTCCACGCCCAGCAGGTCCGTATCCTCCGAGGCGTAGGAGGTGCCGGATAACGCATTGGCAAGGCCGCTGCCAAGCGTGGGAAAGATAGAGCTTACCGCCGACACAAGAAAACAGAGCAGCAACAGCAGGAGCAGGACCAGCACCGCCACGGGATGACGGGTCACAAACTGCGCCGCCCGACGGGTCGCAGTTCCCGAAGCGGCAGCGGTTTTCTTTGCGGCCTTTGCGCCCTGTTTTGCAGCCGCCTTTGCTTCTTTGGAATACCGGCGTTTCAGTTTCCATTTCTGCTGCACACGGGAAAGCGGATTGCTGGCAAGTTCCGGGTGCTCGGAGGCCATCTTTTGAAAATCTACATTGGCCCGGGCTTTTATGTCCTTCCGTTCCCACTTTGCCACCTTCCGGGCTGGGTGTTCCCGCCAGCGGCGTTTGGCATAGCGGGTCAGTTTCCGGGCTCCGGCCTCTGCGGCCAGCTCGGATTTATGGGCTCCTTCCACACCCACATTTTCATGCTCAACCTCGTGTATCTTGTTGTGGACATAGAACCACGCTTCTGTACGGGCTCCCCGGACTGCCTTTTTTGCAAGCCCCGGCGGCTTCTTCGCTGCCCGTTTTGCCTCGGTCTTGTCCAGTTTCTCCCGGGCCTTTCCCAGCTTTTCCCCGGCGTGTTCCGCTTTTGCCTGTGCTTTCTGGTACTTGTCCTTTTTGCTCCCGGCCTTCTCGGCGGAGCCCTCCGGCTCCTGTGCCTTGCCGGTATCCTGCGGCCCGCCCGCTTCATCTTCCTGCCTCATGCGGTCAGAGGAACGGCTTTTCCGGCTGTCCTCTTGAAACTTACCGCTTTTGGACTTCAGGCCATCATGGCCCGAAGGGCTGTCCTGTCCGGTATCCTCGTCCTCAAACCGCAGACGCCGGGATGGTGCGGGGGAAGGTCCTTCCCGTTCAGCCGGTCCGGGGCGATTGCCCCCGGTATCCTCCGTCGGCCCCGGCCTCTGAAAATTCCGTTTGTCCGGTTTCTTTCCGATGACGTATCCCTCCTTTCCAAACCTCGGGCCAACATGGCCCGAAGTGTGTTATGCCCGGTTCATTTCCTGTTTTTTGTCCTCCGGGCGGGTGGTCATAATGGCGTACAGCTCGGTATTCTGCGGGAAGCGGTCAACAAACGGGATGGTGGTATTCCCGAAGAACAGCAACCCTTCGCCGGAATTGGTATGGGTCACATAGGAAAGCTGGTGGGGGCTGATCCCAAGCTGTTTAGCTAAAATCTGCCGGTCCCCCTGTGCCTGCGAGAGCAGCACAAGGAAGTCCGAGTTTTCAAAGATGTTCTCAATCTCTGGGCTTGCCAGAAAATCCTTTACGTTCTGCGTTAAAGCACTCGGAACGCACCCTTTTTTTCGCAGCATTTTCCAGATCGCCACACAATAGCTTGCCGTCAGCCGGTCGCGGAGCAGCACATGGAACTCGTCGAAGTAGCACCATGTAGCGATACCACGCAGGAAATTCATGGACACCTGCGAGTTTACCAAGTCCTGCATAATGAGCATGGCAATCGTCCGAAGCCCGGCCCCCAGCTTTTTTAAGTCAAGGCATACCAGACGGCGGTTCAGGTCCACATTGGTTTCATGGTTGAACACATTAAGGGAACCCGACACATAGATTTCAAGGGCAGTTGCCAGCCGTACCGCCTCGCCCTCCGGCTGGGAACAGAGCAGGTCATACAGGGTTTGGAGGGTCGGCATTTTGCTTGTTTCCGGGTCCTGCAAGTGTTCCCGGTACATCTGGCGTACACAGCGGTCAATGACGGTCCGCTCCACCGGCTGCAAGCCGTCCTTGCCGCCGACGATCAGCTCCATCAGTGACAGGATAAAGTCGGCTTTCAGCGCCATCGGGTTTTCCTCGTCGAAGCTCAAATCAATGTCCATCGGATTGATGTGGTGGGGGCTGTCCGGGGCGATCTCGATGACCTGACCGCCCAGCCGCTTGATAAGGGGCGAATATTCGCCCATCGGATCAACCACAATGATCCGGTCACGGGTGGCAAGGAACACGTTCACAAGCTCCCGCTTTGCGGCAAAGGATTTGCCGGAGCCCGGCACGCCGAGGAACAGGCCGTTGGGGTTTTTGAGCTTTTTCCGGTTTGCCATGATGACGTTATGGGAAAGTGCGTTGAGCCCGTAATAGACGGCTTCGCCATCCATGCGGAGCTCCTGCGTCATAAAGGGAACGAAAATGGCCGTGGAGCTGGTCGTCATGCCACGCTTGATCTCAATGCCGTTATGACCCAGCGGAAGGCTGGAAAGAAAACCGTCCTCCTGCTGGAAGTCCAGCCGCTTCAAGGTGCAGTTGTATTTCTGGACGATACCCGACACCGTGAACAGGTCATTGTCCAGCTCCCGGCGGGTCGGGGCCATGTTTACCACAAGGAAGGTCAGCAGGAACATTCTTTCATTCCGGCTCTGTAAATCTTCCAGAAGGGTCTTTGCGTCGTTGCTGTACGTTACAAGGTCGGGCGGAAGTATGTCCATGTCGTACCCTGACCGGGCTGCCTTCTTTTGTTCCTCCACCTTCATCTTGTCAATGTCGGAGACTTTGGCCTTGATAGATTTTACGGCGGCGGCCTGATCGACGGTTTGGATATGGAGAGTGATGGTCATTTCCGCGTCCATTTCCAAAAGCTCCGCCAGCAGCTTGTCCGAGAGCTCCGAGGCCAAAATCTGCAAGTAGGAGGCAGCGCCCCAAGTCGTCCCCACCCGGAACAGACGGCTGAAACGAAAATCGAAACTGTCCGGGGCGATAAAGTCTTTGGTGGAAAGCCCGGTTTTGGGGATCATATCCCATGAAAACCGGAAGGGGGAGCCGCTGCCGGGGTGGAGTTGCCCGTGAAGAAGTTCCAGCCGTTCCAGCCCCGAAAGGGAACGGCACTTGACGCCCAGCTTTTTGAAGTTCCCGCAAATGTCCGCCTCTACACGTTCCAGCCTTGCCCTGGCGGTGGAAAGGTCGTCCACGTTCACGCCGAAGGTCAGGAGCTTTGTGCGGACAATGCCGTTGTTGCTTTTGGCGATCTGGTTTTCCAGCATTTCCACATACTCACACCGGACGCTGTTGTAATCATCGTCCTGCATGGGGATGTTCACGCTGTACCGGCTGCCCGGGCGGCTTCGGTGGTTGAGGAAGGAAAGCTGGAACGGAAGGCTGCTGTCAAAGTAGTTGAGGCAGGCGCTCCACCCGTCAAAGATGGCCGCCTGATCCTCGGACTGTGCGAGCTGGTAGTTGATGTCCTCGTATTCAATGGTTTTGGTGTAATAGCGGTCCGCTACCCGGCACACCCCGTCCCGGTACATTTCCCGGTAAGGGAGGGTCTGCTGGGCGGTGGTGGGAATGTTCTTTCCTTTCGTGAACAGGCCGGTAAGGCCCTGCTTTTCAGGCTTTCTGCCTGCGGGCTTTCCGGCCCTTCTGCTGTTTCGCAATCGGCTGCGCCTCCTTTCTGGCGCTAAGCAGCGCATAGAAGTTTTCGGTTTTGTAAGGCCGCACACGGGGATAGAGGAACCGGGTGCGGATGATATTTTTCAGCACTTTTTCCAGCGGCAGGCCGTCCCGCTCATACATAGCCAGAAAGAAGAACGGGAGCATGAGGCCGATCATCAGGAACATGGCGGCGCTGTTCCCGATACTGCCACGGGAAAACAGGTAAGCCGGGAGGCCCACCGCCGCCGCGCTGGAAAAACAAACAAGCTGGCGCTTCGTCAGATTGAAGGCCAGCTTTGTCTTGATTTTGGAAAGGTCTTTTGGTACTGGCACATAGGCCATTTGGGTACACCTCCTTTATTGCTTCGGGCCAGCATGACCCGAGGTTATCTTGCGGCCTCTTTGGCCGGGGCTGTGCTGCGGGCAGCTTCGGCGGCCTCTCGTCCGCTCTGCCTTGCCCGCCAGTATTCGGGGTGATACTGCCGGATGGACTGATTGAGTTTTTCTTCAAACTGTCCTTTGTCCTTAATGCGGTCAGGGATTTTCCACAGCTTTTTGTCCAGCAGCTCCCGGAGCACCACACTTTCCTGTGCGTCCTCCTCATAGCAGATATAGCCCTTGTCCTTGAAGCCGCACTTTTTCGCTGCTGGGGAGAGGACGGCGGCTACCTCATTTGCCACCATCGTTCCGCCGTGGCTGGCGGTAGATACCAGAAACACCCCCGGACAGAGGGTTTCACAATTCTGCACCTCGCCCCACGGGGAACTTTTCGGCCCATGGAACATTCCGCCCGTCCGGCTCCGGTCCGCCTGCATGAGCGCCGCCTTTTCCAAGATGGCGCGAAGTTCCGGGGAAAAGTAGGCGTATTCCCGAAGGACACGGGCGGCCTCCCCGCCGCAGGCGTTCATCAACAGGGTATAGGCGTCACTGTCCGCTTTGGTACAGCGGCCCAGCAGTTTTCCGTCGTAATAGCAGGCCGCGTCATAGCCCGTCCGTTTGCGTGGCATGGTTCCCGCCTCCTTTCTGCTTCGTGCCAGCATGGCCCGAGGTCAACGCTCTGCACTGCGGCTGGGCTTTTCCTTCGGAGGCCGCTCTGCCTTTGCCTGTTCAGCAGCCGCTTTCCCGGCTTTGAGCTGGTCGCTGATGGACGCACGCCCCACAGAGCCGCGCTCCGCCATCTGTTCCAGCTTTGCCTCATAGGCTTGCAGAACAGCGGTGTTGAGCTGTTCTCGGAACTCCTTTGTGACAGGGTAGGCCATATCCCGGTAGCCGCCTTTGCCGTCCGGCTGGCTGGGCATCCCAAGAAAGAGGCCCTTGCTGCCCTGTACGATTTTCAGATTTTCCACCACAAAACAGTCATTGAATTTCACGCTGGCAAAGCCCATCAGATTTTTCACAGGTTCGATGACCCGCACGCTTACATCCAGCTTTATAGGGGCGGCTGGTGTTCCGCCCGCAGTTTTTTCCTGCATGGATTTCTCCTTTCCGCTTCGGGTCAGCATGGCCCGAAGTCTCTTAATGGCAGCCGAAGATGGATTTTGCAAGACTGCCTGTTTTGAATAAGGTAAAACACAGCAGCACCGTATATCCCACACAGCCCCAGATTGCCCCGATGGGGTCGCCGTCGGTGGCGATACTCTGGATCAGCACCGCATAGATGGCGACACAGACCAAGATCAATAGACCTTGAAAGCCCACCGCAAAGAGAGAGCGGAAATAGTTCTGCCCCATGTGTCCGTTTTCCCTGTTGGGGACTGTGGCAAACGGGATAGGCGCTAAACTTGTGAGTAAATAAATTTCAATCATACGGCCATATACGATGACGAAAATCACGATGTTTAAGGCAATCATGGTAAGCTGGATCAGGAAGGACTGGAGCCAGAGTCCGAACAGAGGGCCTAACTCCATCGCCTCAAGCTCTGTCCGCAGACTGTCCAGCACATCCGGCGTGATCTCTGTCCCGTTCTGGATAATGCCCGCTGACTGCTGTATCACATGCTGGCTCACATCAAAGACCGCCAGCACGATATTGAAGGTATTCGTCAGGATCATCACAGCCACAAAGGTTTTGAACACCCACTTAAAAAACATCCATGTGTCAACTTCATGGAGGTTGTTGCGTTCTATGAGCATCTGTATCAGTTCATAGGTCATAACAAAAGTGAGGATGACCCCGGCGATTGGCAGAATGGCAGTTTCGGAGATCTGTCGTATCATGGAAAAGACCCCGGCGTTCCAGTCCGCCGGGGTCGTGCCTACCTGTGTGGCGATCTCGCCAACGCTCTGATTGACGTTATCGAAAAGGCCATCCAGATTTCCCATGATACCATCGACGAGCAGACCTTTCAGCCATTCAACGATTGCGTCGATGATAAAGTCCATACATCAGCTCCTTTTCTGGAAAAGGGACAACGGGTGACACTTAGCTGAACAGGCCGGACAGCAGAGGGATAAGCTGAAGGCCGATCAGAACGACACCGCCGCCCGCCATGAGCTGTTTTATCCCCAATTAGGTGTAAAACTCTGCTCGATGGCGGGCGGCGGCGTACAAAAAATCTATATGGTGTTTTTAAGAGAACCGTCCCGGCGGGACAGGTCAGGCAGTGACCTGTTCCACCTCTGGGATGGGTTTGAGATTAAAATGAATTTCGATAGAAATGTGTCTTGTTTTATCTTCGTCAATGCGCTCATGCACGACGATTTCTTTGATTAAGCGGTTGAGGGTGGCTGCGTCCAGCTCTGTGATATTGGCGTATTCCTGAATGGCTTCCACCCATTGTTTTGCGTCATTGGCAAGCTGGACTTCATCGGACAGCCGCTTTCTGCCCTCGGACACTTTTGCTTTAAGCTCCGCTTGCTCGGTCTGTGTCTTTTCCAGCATGGTGTTGAAATTCTGCTCACTGATACGCCCTGCAATCATATCCTCATAAAGCCGCATGACCATTTTATCCAGAACCTCAATCCGTTCCTCGTCCCTTGTAAGGGAGCGTTCCATTGCTTCCCGCTGTTCCCGCTGCTCGGCTTCACAGGTATTAGTCAGGCGGTCGGCAACCGCTTTCCCGTCCATCAGGGCAGCTCTGGCACATTCCCGGATTTTCCGCAGCACATGGCTGTAAAGGGTGTCATAGTCAATCCGGTGCTGGGTGCAGTGGTTCTTTCCAAAGGCATTGTAGGTCTTGCAGGAATAAATCTGCTGGGGATGTTTTGCGTTTGTGTAGCGTATCGTCAGCGACTTCCCACACTCGCCGCATTTTATCAGTCCGGCAAACAGGCTGATTTCATTGGTCTGCCCCGGACGCTGGCGGGATTTCAGCTTGTTCTGCACAATGTCAAAGCTCATGCGGTCAATCAGCGGTTCATGCTGTCCCTCCACCACAATCCAGTCCTCCGGCTTCTTTTCTCCAATCGTGCCGATTTTGAAACGGTAGTCTTTTTTCTGGGAAGCAATCGCCCCGGTGTAGACGGGATTCATCAAGAGGTCTTTGATAACGGAGAAGTCCCACATATACCGTCCGTTTTCCGGGTCTTTCTTTTCCCATTTGGTGCGGGTATTGCGAAGCCCCCGTTCCCGGTTCCACCATGTGGGGCAGGGGATTTTTTCTTCCTCCAGCCGTCTGCGGATATAGTTCGGACCATGACCGTTCAGGGCATATCCGAAAATCAGCCGCACAATCGGGGCGGTTTCCTCGTCAATGAGCAGATGGTTTCTGTCCTCTGGGTCTTTCCGATACCCAAAGGGGGCAAGACACCCGGTAAACTGTCCTTTCTGCGCTTTCAGAAGATAAGAGGAATGGACTTTCTTGGAAATATCCTTGCTGTACATCTCGTTCAGGATATTCTTGAACGGGGCAATATCGTTGTTATCCCGCAGGGTGTCGATACCGTCATTCATGGCGATATAGCGGACACCGTTTCTTGGGAAAAAGTCCTCAATCAAATGCCCGGTTTGCAGATAGTTACGCCCCAGTCGGCTGAGGTCTTTCGTGATGACAAGGTTGATTTGCCTGCGCTCAATGGCTCTCAACATTCTCTGTAAATCAGGACGCTCCATATTAAGACCTGTGAAGCCATCGTCCTGATAGACTGCCACAACCTCCCATCCCTGCTTTTCGCAGTATTTTTCCAGCATATCACGCTGGTTTGCGATACTGGCACTTTCGCCTTGCAGGTCATCGTCCTTTGACAGCCTGCAATAGACCGCTGCACGATACCCTCCGGCAAGTGCCGAACCGATTGTTCTGTATTCCATTTCGTTCATCATAGCCATTTACCCACACAATCCAGACGGTATCTGGCTCTTTTGAACCTCATCTTCATTATAGCTCATATCTTTCCTTTTAGCAAGATATTCTTTCGTATTTGTCTTACCGTATTTCTGGGAAATCAGGCTGACGAACACATCGGTTGCGTCCAGTTCCCCGTCAAATACCGTTGTAACATGAATCTCTGTTTTGTTTTTTGCCATAGGCAGTTATCCTCCATACATGAAAATAGCCAGACAGAGGGTGTCGGCAACGAAGTCCGGCAACGGGCTTCAAAAGACCTTGCAAACAATCTCAATCTGGCGATGGTTACTATTTATACTTTTCTTTTATTTTTCTGTTGTTTTGGTTGTCATAGGGGAGAAAAGCCGATAGTTTCGGGATTTTCCCCGGCAACCGGCTCGGCAACGGGATAGCAACAGGGGGTGCAACGGGCTGCCATTTTCAGAACGGAAGCTCCATCTGTTCTGTGACCTCCACAAAACCGTCCATCGTTTTTTCAGACGGGTTGCCGGAGTCCGTTGCCGGGTTTTCACGCTCCCAGCCCTTTTGTCTGCCATATTCGGAAAACATTCTTGGGTTCGGGAAGTACCGCCAGCCAGAAATGCACTGGTTCATAATCTCGTTGATTTCCCGGATTTCCCATTGCTTCGGCTCGTCAAAGGCATGGTTCAAGGCTTCCTTATAGAGCTGCTTGGAGCAGACCATGCTCCCGGTGTACTTATCAAGATACGCCTGTATCATCCCGGCTTTGGTGTCCTCCGGCATAAAATCCCGCTGGTGTTCTTTGAGATACCGCTGCATGGCAGGGCTGAAAGCCAGCTTGAACCTGCCGCTTCTGTAAATTTCCATCGCTTCTGCCCACATCTGCTCGATATAGGCTCTGGAAGCGGCTTCGTCCTCCAAAATGTGAACCTCGGCTTGCTCCGGGTACACCATGACGGGGATAAAGCGGCGGTTGCCGGAACGGTCAAGGGGCAGGAAGTCAAGGGCATTGGAAGTGCCGCCAAACACGCACTGACGGGGGCGGTCTGCTGGGTGGGTTTCATAGGGTATCTTGTAAACCTCTTTCTGTCGGCTTAAAAATGACTTGATTTCCTCAATGCTCTTGGCGTTTGCGGTTGCCATCATTTCCGACATTTCGATAATCCAGTGACCTTGCAGCTTACGGTACACATTGTCATCGTCCAGCTTCCGCAAATCATCGGAGAACCACTCGTCCCGGACTGCCAGCAGACGGAAGAAGGTGGACTTTCCAGCCCCCTGACCGCCTACCAGACAGAGCATGATTTCAAACTTGCACCCCGGCTGAAAGGCTCGTGAGATTGCACCCAGCAGGAACAGCTTCAACGCTTCATAGGTGTAATCGTCTGCGTCAGCCCCCAGAAAGTGCCGCAGACAGAAACGGATTCGTTCTGTCCCGTCCCACACAAGGGCACTTAGGTAGTCCCGGATGGGATGGTACTTGTTTTCATTCGCCACAATCCCGATGGCATTATCAATCTTTTTCTCATTGGTAAGCCCATAGGTTTCTTCCAGATAGAGAAGCAGATACTTCATATCCGTATCGTTCAGGGCTGTGCTTTCTCTGTGAAAACCGATGGGCTTTATGATGTCCTTGCGGTCGGTCAGGATGTTGTATGCGATAGCCCCGGAAAGCAGAGGGTCACGCTGGAATACGGTCAGGCAGTTCCGTATGCTCTGGCGGACACCGCCTTTCTCGGTGGTTTCCAGCCCCGCCTTGATTTCCTCAATGCTCTGGGGCGGCTGCATGGCGTTCATGGTGTTTTTTAGTTCTTGCTGCGTCTGCGGCTGCAAGCTCTGCCATTCGCTGTTCAAGCTGTATCACATCCTTTCCGTAGTCCGCAATCAAAGCCGCTTTTTCCTCTGTCTCCCCGAACAGCAGCACATCCAGCAGATATTCCACATGGGCTTGCTTTTGTAAGGCTTCCACAAACCGGGGATGAAAGGCTTCCTCTGGGGAGTGCGGGGCATATTCCGTTCTCCATGCCATAAGCAAGTGGAGATAATCGGCAAGGATACGGAAGCAGCGGTTCTTTGCTTCCTGAAACTGTTCCTCCGGGGATTTCTGCCGGGGCTTGGGCTTTTTTGCCTTTCCCGGCGGTTTCCAGTCCTCATAGGAAAGCCCGAAGTCATTTGCCAGTTGTACGGCGGCTTCTTTCTTTGCCAGCCCATACAGGGCGGCGGCAAAATCAATCACATCCCCATCCGCACCGCAGCCGAAGCAGTGGTAACGCCGATCCAGCTTCATGCTTGGGGTTTTATCATTATGGAACGGGCAGCAAGCCATCCCGTTCCGACCTACATGGATTCCATAATGCTCCGCAGCCTGTCTTGTTGTGACGGACTGCTTCACAGCTTCAAATACATTCAAATCTATCCCTCCTTGAAAATAAGAAAAGCACCTGACATTCTCTGATTGAAAATGGCAAGTGCCTGTTAAAGTTCCATATCCTGTTGTCTGTGTTTCGCCTGTGCCGGGGCGGTTCTTTGAGCCTTTTTCTCGTCTGCCTTATCCTGCAAGACTTCCTTGATGGGCTGCTTCTTGGGCGGCTCTTTACTTTCCTCTGTGCCGGGTGTGGCTTTCCGTACCCAGTAGCGGATGTCCCGCAGCTTCTTCAAATCCTCCTGTACCTCGGTCAGTGGTACTTTCAACTCTGCGATTTCTTCCAGAAGCGTTTCCTGCTCCTCTTGCAGCTCCTTTTGGGTACTGTCCTTATCATCTGGGTGCTTGGCAAGGTGGGTGGCGGCTTTTTCATACCGGGCAACCTCCGGGTGTTCCTGTTTGAATTTCTCCTTTGTTTTCTTAAAAAATATCTTCTGGTACTTCTCATAGACAGGCTTACATTCCTTGCAGTCTGTCCGGCTGGCAAGAATCCCGTCAATCACTTTGCTTCGGGCTTCCTTTGGCTTCATCTGATTGCGGTAATCTGCGGCTGATTTCCCGGAAGATTCCAGAAATGCTTCTAAGTCCTCCACAGTGGAAAGCCCCTTTTGCTGGAGATAGGACAGGGCTTCGCTGACTGCCTTTAAGTCCTGTGAAGTCCCCCGGTTCTGTCCAGACCTCGTCCAGTCCTTCCGTTCTTCCTTTCGTATCTCCATATATTTCATCAGTAGATTGGGAAGAAGTGTCGCTTCCTCCGCCGCCTTTTGTGCAAGCAGTTCTTTCCGTTTTTCTCCCAGCTCGGTAATCCAGCCTTTGAGGTTTTGGATAAGCTGCCGGATGGACTTCATCAGGCGGTTGGCGGCTCTGATTTCCCGGTTCAGGTTGCCGATGTTCGTCTGGATACCCCGCTTTTCCATCTGCCGGACAGCAGCTCCCTCATGGACAGTAGGGATAATATCAAGCCCCTGTCTGGCATAAGAACGCAAGTCCACACGCTCTGGGCGGTCATTGGCTTCCAGATAGCGGTTCTGGATGACCTCCCATTCATGCCGCCAGATTTCGCAATACTTCTGGTCGTTCCAGTCAACCGTATCCTCCTTGTGGCTTTTCCATCTGCCGGACGGAAGTTTTATCCGTTCCCCGTTTTCGTCAAGGTCATAAACCTTGCGGCTCTTGGGAAGCCATTTTCCATGTTCGTCCATTGCCCTCATAGTGAGCATGACATGGGCGTGGGGATTGTGTCCCGGCGGATGGGGGTCATGGATTGCAAAATCAGCAATCATGCCTTTGGAAACAAACTGCTGCTCACAAAACTCCCGGACAAGGACAGCATACTGGTCGGGCGGTATCTCTCTGGGGATGGTAAGCACCCACCGCCTTGCAAGCTGGGAGTTCCATTGTTTTTCCACCGCTTCGGCGGCGTTCCACAAAGTATTGCGGTCTGCATATTCCTGTGGGGCATTAGGTGGGAGCAGGATTTCATTGTGGACAATACCACGCTTTTCCGGGTAGTGCTTCACTTGCTGGTCGTATTCACAGAACAGCTTTTCGCCGCTTTGGTAAGCAGCGGCGGCAACCGCAGACTGCCGCTGGCTGCGCTGAACAATCGTGATTTCGTTGTGTGGGCAGGGCATTTCGTGTCCCTCCTTTCGGTAATTGGTGGATGGGGTGGCGTTTTACCACCTCATTTTGGCAGAAAAAAAGCAGGAGACCTTTTTCAGATTTCCTGCTCGGTGTGCCGCTGTGAAGGCGGCGGATATTTAGCTGTAAAAGTTCGGGACAAGTTGACCCGATGTGTGGGTGGCAAACTTGAATTTTACGATTTTTTGTTTTTCAAAAAGTCAATAGTTCTTTTCACGATAAATACGATACATATCAAACCTACAATCCCACAAACAATAGAGTCCTTTAAGTCTGCAAATCCTCCTGTGTACTGCATTGCATAATAATAAACTGTCCATATCAGTATCAATACGAACACACTAATACTTAACCAATAAGACTTTTTCTTCATCTAATTTTCCTCACATTGAACTTCCGATTAGTCGTTGACTTCATTATACTTTATTCGACCGTCAAAGTATAGAGAGATTTTGTAAAACTTGTCGGCTGGGAACAACTTGCAACGCAAGGTGTCCCCAGATGGCAAGTCCACAAAAGGGTAGCTGGCGGCAGCCAGCGCAGGGGAAGCGTAGCGTCCCCTGTTTGATTTGGAGCAGACCATGACTGCGGAAAATCACAGCCCTCCGGTGAGGAGCCTTCGGAGAACGCAATGCACCAACCTCTGGGTGGTGTATAATTGCGCCCTTAGTAAACTAAGGGGTTTCCGGCTTCTCACGTTCCAGCAGTTTCTTCAATAGTTCCTGCGTGTCCTGCCTGTGAAAAATGAGTGTCAACAACAGCATGACATCATCATCTGTCAGGCGTTCCGGCTCTTGCAGAAAACTTTCCAGCATACCGCCACGAGTACAGAGCCGGTGTGTCCGTTCTTTTCGGGTAAGCTGCTTTAGCTGGTGCTGCAATGCCTTTTCATCATTGATGGCTTTCCGCAGTTTCTTTTCACTCTTTTCCAACTCTCGGTTGAGCTTTTCCAGCTTTGAGGTATCAGGCAAGGGCAGCGTCCTCCTTTCCCGGTATCAGCACATAAATCCTGTTTGGTTCTCCAACGCCCTGACGCACTCGCATGATCAGTCCGGCGGTTTCCAGTTCATTCAGAGAACGCTTGACCGTCATGGGGCTGCGGGACAGGACTGCGGCAATGGCTGTGACAGGGAAGCAGATAAACAGGATTCCGTTCTCGTCCTCCTGTCCGTTGGATAGCATAGCGTCCAACATCCGGCAGTACATGACCTTTGCGGTGCTGCTGACTGGAAATCCTGTCAACGCTCTGGGAAAGGGCATACAGGGCGGCAACGGTGTGCCTATCGTCATAAATTCAAAATTCATTCGGTGTGTTCCTCCTTTTTCTTTGCTCTTTTGGATAAATAACGGGGGCAGTCAACCACAACCGCCCGGAAGCTCTGCTTGCACCCATGCTTGCATTTCCGGCATAATTCGTTGTAAGTGACACGCCCCCGGTCATTGAGGTAAAAAGAAAGCTCATGCTTCCTCTTTTTGCTCATTCTCGGCATATTGCGTTTCCTCCCGTTTTAGTGTATAGTTTCGGGGCGATTTTCGGCAAAATTACGGTCATAGAGCCGTCTAAAATCTCCAGAAGTATCAGCAATAGGGTAGACTATCCCCCTATCAGATTGTCGTGTTTCGGTATCATTTCGGTATCAGTTCGCCAGTTCTCCCCGGTGTCGTTCCTCCCCTGAATCTCACAGCGGCGTATTGCTCCCTTTGGTACGCTCGTTTCGGTCAGGGTTCCTCCATATCCCTGCCAAAAGTCATGGCGCTACATCGCCGGGGAAGCATATCCCACACAGGCTGGTCATTCGATTGGAATAATCCATCGATGAACTACCTGTATCATAGAACATTTTTGTGCCCTGTGCCGTATGTCCACAAAGTAGGAATTAAGGGTAAAAATCAGAAATTTCCACGATTGCGGAAAGTATGATATAATCCAGTTAAGCGGCAGTAATGAAACCGCCGGAAAGGAGCGTGCGCCCATGAAAGGAGCGACAAGCATACAGGAACGCCTTTGGGAACTCCGCAAGGACAAAGGCTTAAATCTGGAAGAATTATCAGAGCTGACGGGCATTTCCAAATCAGCTCTTGGCAGTTATGAAAAAGAGGATTATAAGGAAATCAATCATGGCAACCTTATCACGCTGGCAGACTTCTATGGGGTTTCCGTTGATTATCTGCTGTGCCGGACAGAGAACCGGGAGCAGATCAACACGCCACTAACAGAGCTGCATTTGAATGATGAGATGGTGGCACTTCTGAAAGGCGGTCGGATTAACAACCGTCTGCTCTGTGAGCTTGCCACTCATAAGGACTTTATCAAGTTTCTTGCGGACATTGAGATTTATGTAGATGGGATTGCCACCATGCAGATTCAAAACCTCAACGCCCTTGTCGATACTGTCCGGCATGAAATCATTGAACGGTATCGCCCCGGCGAAGACGACCCGCATTTGAAAGTGCTGCAAGCCGCCCATATCAGCGATGATGAATATTTCAGCCACATGGTTCTTGATGACCTCAATCTCATTATCCGGGATATTCGGGAAGCCCACAAAAAGGACAGCGAGAGTGCGCCCCAGACCACCGTTGCCGATGAATTGAAAGAAAATTTGGAAGCGGTTGAAAATTTCAAGGGCAGTCGGGATGAAAAGCTGGTTGTCCTTTACTGCAAGCAGCTCGGCATCAACTATAAAAATCTGTCAGACGAAGAATTTCGCTGGCTCATTCGGATTCTACAAAAATCAAAGAAAACAGGAACTCCTATCAGTCAAAGGAAAAACGGTAAAGAAAAACCGCTGTTGCATGGTTGTGTTTGCTTCCATGTAGCAGCGGTTGGTGCTATACTTATTCAGTTAAAATTTCAAAGCGATAAAGTGGAATTTATCTTAGAAATTACAGCAATGTTATTTTGATAAACTTTCAAGAATTGAAATATCATGCTTATCTTTATCTCTTAATTCATAACCTGAATGGAAAACTCTTTGGCCTTTTAAGGATATACAAGGAATTGTTTTTCCTTCAAAAAAAGCACTACCAAAGTAATCTTTTTCAAACTCATACCAGCCACCCTCTAAATCAGCTTGTTTTGAAGTTCCGTCCTCACTTAAAACGAACGGGTGAATGTCTAAGTAACCAAGTTCATCACTATATAACTCTATTCTAACCGGTTTCCAGTCTGTATCAATTTTATAGCCCAGATTCAAAAGCACATTTAACAATTTTTCCGTATGTTGAGCATCAAAATTTATATCTATATCTCTATGAATTCTTGTTTGTTTACCAGCTAAAATATCTACACCCCATCCGCCATCCAACCAGTATGTAATTCCAGTATTTTCGAATAATTCTATTACTTTCATTAAATCTTCTTTTGTTGTTATTTCTTTTCTACCCATACAAAGTCTCCTTTACAACTTCTAATTTGTAATAATCATTCTACCATACCGTTATGAATAAATCATCTCATGTAAAACAATTTCTTCTGCCCGGTTGTGAATGTTATTGCAACGCTGCACCCATTCCATTTGACGGGTACGCTTCAATTCCTCGGTCACGCCCTCGGCAGCTTTCATCTGCTCCATGATGGTGTCTAACCGTTTCTGTGCCTGTTCGTTCAGGTCTGCAAGATATGTCCACAATTCCCCGGTCAGGGTCAATGTGTGTAATCTGGCTGGGCAGACTTCTCTTAAATATTCCCGGTGCATCCGTCCGTACTTTCCGATGGGGCGGTGTTCCTCCGGCAACTTCAAGTCCGGGATGTAGTAATCTCCAACAAGGATATAATCAATTCCGTTTTCTTTTATTCTTGGTTTCAATTCGCTCATGTTCCTTACCTCCTGTGGAAGCAGGCTCGTCTGGTACTAACTCAATCACATCGGTAATCTCACAATTCAGCGTTTCGCAGATACGGGCTAATGTATCCATGCTGATGTGCTTTCCCTCTTTGCTCATGTTGGCAATCATATTTGTTGTCATACCAGCGGCAAGCCTTAAATCCTCTTTTCTCATATCACGCTCTAACAGTGTGTGCCAGAGTGGTTTATAGCTGATGTGCATATTGTTTTCCTGCCTTTCTATCCATACCACCGGAGCGGCTGCCCCGGCAGGAACTTTTCTCTTATTATAGCACCAATCTTGTGAAATCACAATTTATTCTTGTAGCCTGCCGCTGATACCGTCTGGATTGGCTTTTCCTTTCTTTTTGTTCCCTTTAATTAGCCATGAACTGCTTAATGCCCTGTGATTTTGCCGCAGGGTTGTCCGACCCGTAACCTTCCAGAAGGTTGATGACGCCCCATACCGCCAGACCAGCGCCAAGAGCCATGACCAGAATTTTAAGAATGTCGATTGCCTGATTGAAAAATTCCATATACGTTCCTCCATTTTGTTTGTTTGATGGTTTTGGGTACAAAAAAAGCCGCCCACATCGGCGGCGCTTCGGGTCATCATGGCCCGAAGTTACACAAACTCGTCGCTGTCCAGATCATCGAAGTTCAACAGGTCAGCTTCTTCGTCCGTGTCGGAGCCGTCCACTTCGTACACCGTATATTCGTCCTCCGGCTTTAGTCTCAATGGCCGGTGGCGGAACAGGCTTTCCAAGCGGAAGGCGTTTTTCTTTTTATCAAATTCGGCTGTGTACTTGTAATTCGGGTGCTTTTTCAAGTCATACTTTGGGGATAGAAAAGGCGGGAGCCCCCGAAGCTGCAAGATACATTTATCCCCGGGCATGGTGGTGATCTCGCTGGTGGTCATCAGTTCCCGGCCAAGCCGCTGCATATTCTGGCTGTAACTTTCAGACTGTCCCCGGCTTCGGCCCTCGGTCTGCATAGAGATGGTGGCCTTGCCCAGCCAGTTTTCCGAAATATCCTTTAGGGTGGAAGCCTCCCGGCCTCCGAGGAACACGATACTGTCCATGTTTCCCATGATGGTTTCGGAATGGTCTTTGTACAATGCCTTGCACTGGCTCATAGCCTGATAAAAGAGCGTCAGGCTGATCTCCCGGGAACGAATGACGGCCACGATCTTTTCCAGCCCCGGCACCTGCCCGGTGTTGGCAGCCTCGTCCCATAGCACCCGCACATGGTAGGGCAGACGCCCGCCATAGGTGTTGTCAGCCCGTTCACACAGAAGGTTGAACATCTGCGAAAAAGCAAGGGCAACCAAAAAGTTGTAGGTGGTGTCCGTGTCGCTGATAAGAAAGAACAGCGCCGATTTTTCATCCCCCAGCTTATCAAGATCCAGCTCGTCATAGGACATGATCTCCCGAAGCTGGGGAATATCAAAAGGAGCCAGTCTTGCACCGCAGGAAATCAAGATGCTTTTTGCCGTCTTGCCGCTGGCGAGCTTGTATTTCTTATACTGCCTCACGGCGAAGTGCTGGGGGCTGCGACGTTCCAACCCGTCAAACATATAGTCCACCGCATTTTTGAAGGTTTCGTCATCCTCCCGGACTTCCATGCTGTTTATCATTTCCACCAGCGTATTCATGTTGCGTTCTTCCTCCGGCCCCTCAAAGACGATGTAGGCCACAAGGGCGCAGTACAAGAGGGTTTCAGCTTTAGTCCAGAACTCGTCGCCCTCCTTGCCGTCGCCTTTGGTGTTGGCGATCAGAGCAGTAACGAATTTCAAAACATCGCTTTCCGTCTTGATATAGGCCAGCGGATTGTAGTGCATGGATTTTGAAAAGTCGATACTGTTGAACACCCGCACCCTGTATTTCTCCCGTTGCAGGAACCGCCCGCACTGATCGAGGGTGCCGCCCTTCGGGTCTACCACCACATACGAGGAATGAGCTTGAAGGAGCTGCGGGGTCAGCCAGAACCTTGTCTTACCCGAACCGGACGAGCCGATGACACAGGCGTTTAGGTTCCGGGCATTGGCGGGTATCTTCGGACGGGTGTTCATGGTAAGGAACTCCGTCCCTGTCAGAATGACATTGTTCTGAAATTTAGGGTCTACAAACGGCTTTATATCCTCCTTTGTTCCGAAGCGGGCGGTGCCGTACTCCGCATCCCGCCGGAATTTCTTTGCCTTCCTGATCTTTGACTGTATCAGCAGATACATCCCAGCCGCACCGGCAAGGCCCACCAGCAGGTCAATACCGCCCAGCCCCGGCCAGTAGGTTTCAAAGGCTTTGGGGAAAGTATCGAGCATCCCCATGAGCTTTGTCCCGAAGTCTGTGCCGGGGGCGATCCGGTAGGCCGTCCCGATTTTGGAGAAGAACCAGAACACAAAGAGGTACGGCAGGGTGGGGAGCACATATTTTCTGATCTTGTCACTCAACGTCCGTCCTTCACCGCCTCTCTGGTCCGCTGCTTTTCCTTTGCCTGCGTCCTGATCTGCTCCGTGAATTTCCGAAGCTGACCGAGGATGGAAGCCTTGTCCTGCTCTTTGTTCAGCACCTTTGCGCTGTACTTCTGGAAGGCCGCCGTGATAGCGTCCGCCTGATTGGCTTTGAAGAACAGCAGGTAATGGCCGGGGCTCACTTTATGGAAAGCGTAGTCCACATGGAACTCCTTCGCAATCCGGTCAAAATCCTTTGGGGCTCCCACATAGGGCATGGCGCTTTTGCCGCCATAGTGGTTCATCAGCTTTTTTACGCTCTGGCGTCCCTGCGGGGTCAGCGCTTTCCGGTGGTGCTTTTGTACTGCCCGCGCCACCTTCCCAAGCGCAGCAGCCAGCACCTTTCCCGTGAGCTTCGTTGTCCTGATCGAAAGGGCAACTGTTTTTTGGTTTACTTCTTCCTGCATAAAACCTCCTTTCCGTCGGGGTCCCCGCTATCCGGGAGGCCCCCGTACAATCTCGGGAAACAGAAAGCCTCGGGCCAATGTGGCCCGAGGCTTACCGCTCGGCATCCCTGCCGGACGGAGCTTTCTTTTCCGGCTCCGTCTGGACTTTTTCGCCCTGTTCCCGCATGGTCTGCAAGATAGAGGGCTTCTTTTGAAGCTGGGAGGGCTTTTCGCCGGACAGCGGCTTGATACATTCCAAACGGTCAGCCGCCCGGATGGCGTTGTCCGTGAGCTGCCTCTGCCATGCGCCCACGCTGGGAGCCCAGCGAAAGCCGCTGCTTTTCAGCTCGGCCCGGGTGTCCGCGTCAGGCTTTCCATCAAAGAATACCTGCAAGCGGTTGTCCTCCCGGTTCATCTCCACACGGCCCCCGTCGAACTCCCAGCCGGAAAACTCCCGCTGCGCCTGTTTGGAAAGCTGTTCGATACGGGCCTTTACCCGGCGGATCTCCGCATTGTTGTTGGTAAGCTGGTAACTTTCAAAGGGCCTCGGGTCGCTCCGCCAGCTTGACGCCATGCTGGCTTTCAGCTTTTCAATCTGGTCCGGCGACAGCAGCGCACAGCCGTCCAGCTTGCCATGCTTGCGGTAATAGGCGTTGACCTCCTTCATAATGAGCTGGGAGCGTTCCAGCCCGTCCAGCTTCTTCTGGAGCTTTTCAATCGCTGTCGGGTCATCGGCGCTGATCCCGCCCATGCCGGTACTGCATATCTTATCCAGCAGCCCTTGAATATACCGCCATTCCTCCATGTTGCTGTCCCGGGCCCGGTTCTGTTTTTCCTTCTTTCCCACCGGGAAATTGGAAGGCCCGGCGATCAGCACAGAGGGAACCCTCGCGTCAATGGCAAAGCCTTGGTTCATGTTTTCGGCCAGCTTGCGGGCGTAGGTGTCTAACAGATGGTCGATCTTCTCATGGTACATGGGGTCCACCCGGGATTTCTGCTGTTCCGCTATGGCGGCGGCCTTGTCCACCATTGCCCGGTATTCCGCCGTTGCGCTCCCTTCCTTGTAGTCGGAAAAGCTGTTCATTTCTTTTGCCCGGCGGGCGGCCCCTTCATTGATAGGGTAATAGTTGATGGTATGCACCTCCTTCATGCTTCGGGCCATGCTGGCCCGAAGTCTTACCGTTCTTCATGGGAAGGCTCCGCCTTGTCCTTTTTCGGAGCGGGCGGGGCTTCTTGAAACCGTTTGAGTGCAGCGAGAATGGAGTGGACAGGCTCGGCCTTTTCAGGGTAGGCAAATATCCGGTGTTCCGGCGGAATGTCCTGCGGCCCGTGGTAATACTCCTTGAAGCCCTTCGGGACTGCCGAGACATACCCACCGGGAGCGAATACGCCGCCCTCGTTGATACGCACATCCCGTCCGTATGCCTCATAATCGAAGTAGTTCTGAATATGCTCCGGTATGTCGATAGTCCCAAGCTCGTCGGCGTAAAGACGGCCCAGCCCTTCATCATTAGAAATATCCGGGTAAAAGCGGTACAGGTCAAGGTTCTGCGTCAGGTTTATCAAATCCTTCACGCTCCTTGTGTGGTTTCCTAAGACAAGAGCGGCTTCAAAGGTTTCCAGTCCGCCCTTATCCCGTACTTCCAGCAGGGCGTGGCCCAGCTCGTTCAGCTCGTCGATGTTCTCACATTCGTAGAGATGATCGTAGAGCCCCAGCACATCACTGTCAAAGCTGGTAAAGAACACTTCGCTGTACCGTTTTCCGTCTATCCCGATTTTGGCAAGGGCGGCCTGCAACTCCTGTGTCGTCATGGGGAAATGTACCGTTGTCCCTACCTCGATCCCCATTAAGGGGTATAGGGCTGTATTGGTTATATAGGCTTCAAACATGGGCTCATTCCTCCTTTCCGGCCCGGTCAGCCAGCACCTCATAAATCCCGGCCATAATGTAATCGGCGCAAGGGAGGGCAATCGCATTTCCCAGCGCCTTGTAGCGTTGCAGAGGCCGAATCTCCACGCCGTCCGCCCCGTACTTTGTCCAGCCCTCTGGCAGCCCCATCAGCCGTTCGCTTTCTGTTTCCGTCAGAAAACGGATACAGCCGCCCTCCGGGTCGCCCTCATACCAGAAGGCAAAGGGCGTTACATCACTGGCTAAAAGAGTGGGAAAAGGGTCAGTTGGTAATCCGAAGCTGTTTCGGAAGGCCGTTTCTTCCTGCCTTTTTGCCGCTCCCCGCATACGGAAGCACTGAAAGGGGTGGATGACTGGTATCTGCCGCCCTGTTTCAAAAGAAGCTGTTCGATCTCCTTCGGCGGCGGCCCGCCCGCCCTCTCCGCAAGGCGGAGGAAGTGGGAGCATTGGACGGGGCTTAAATAGTATGTCTGCGGCACGTCTGCCTCCAAAATCTGCCACGACGAAAATCCGCTGCCTTCGTGCCAGCCTTCGGGAGCCTGCCCAATACTGGGCGTCCATGAGCCGCCAGCACACATCAGGCGTTCCCCCTCGCACCATTCCGGCGTTTCCCCATCTTCCCGAAGGAGGCATTGGAACTTCGGTGTCCGAGAAGGCGGATAAGACGGCTCTAAAGTCCATCCGGTCATTTGTAGAAAACGCTCCCATGACGTTTTCCCAAACAGCGATAGCTGGATATAGGTTATCAGTAGCATCCCTCATTTCCTGTATGATACGAAACGCCTGATAGAACAGGCTTGATTTTGCCCCGGCAAGGCCGGAGCGGTTGCCGATCAGAGAAAGGTTCTGACAGGGAGAGCCGAAGGTTATCACATGGACCGGCGGGATTTTCCCGCCGTCCACCTTCGTAATATCCCCCAAATGCGCCATATCGGGAAAGTGCCTTTTGGTTATGGAGATGGGCGCTTTTTCAATCTCGCTGGCCCATACCGGACGGATACCGCACCGGGAAGCAGCCAGAGGGAACACGCCGATCCCGTCAAAAAGGCTCCCCAGCTTAATGTCCGGCATGGCCCGGGGTGCCGTGTCCCTTCACGGCAAGCACCCCTTCCAGCGTTGTCGCCGCAATGCCCAGCCGTCCGGCAACCGCAATATCGTTTTTCACATCCTCGTCCACAACGCTGCCGCAGACGATCAGGGTATGGGAACGCCGCAGCATATCCCGGCGCATATCAATCCCGGCCTTATGTTCCTCGGGAACGCTGTCATTCAAAAACAGCGGCAGGTACAAGAGCGGGCAGATCGGGGAAAAGCCCGCCTCATAAGTAAGACGGCAGTAGTGGGCCGCCAGCTCCATATCAACATCCGGCTCGCCGCTCCATGCGGCAGTCAGGTATGCTAAAGGTCGTTTCATTGGTTGAGCCTCCATTTCTGTTTTGGTTTAGGGAAAAGCAAGAGTTCGCCCAACCCCTCCGCCCCTTCCCCCGGGAAGGGGAACGGCTCTGGAGAATTTATATCCCCGTCGCTTGACCGGGAAAAAGCATAACCGGGAGAAATCCGTCAAGGGTGCCTCTGGCACCGCCTGCGGCGGCGCTGCCCTTGACTGATTTTCCCGGCTATGCTACGGAATAACTGGCGACGGGGAATAATTTATATCTCCAGAGCTTCGGGGCGCGGGGCAGAGCCCCGCAATCCTCGGGCCATGCTGACCCGAAGTTTGGGCTTATTTTTCCTGTTCGGTTTTCTTCTCCGGCTTTTCGTGTTCCTTCTGCTGACCCTTCCAGTCGTCCAGCAGCTTGATGATCTGGTCCTTCATTTCCCGCGGCGTAGTTTCCTTGCCGAAATACTTGCTCAGTTCCGCACCTGTCAAAATCACTTTGTCTACCTCCTTTTTGTCCTCCATCATAATGCCGTCGATCACATCCCCGTTGAGCAGCTTCTTTTCGTCCAGCTCACGCATACGCTTTGCCTGCGCCTGTGAAGGCGAGGACTGCTGGCTGTCAATGGCGACGGCGATATAGTTCTGGTTCTTCTTGCCGATATAGGAAAGCTCCACCGCCGTAGTAAAACCCAGCCTTTTTTCATCCATCAGCTTCATCAGGTCGGGAACCAGCTCATTGAGACGGATATACCGCTGCACCTGCTTGACCGCCATCTTATTGCGCTCGGCCACAATCTCGTTGGAGCGTTTGCCTGCGTCCTTCGGGTCAATCTGGCCCGAAGTGCGGGAGCCCTGGTGCTTGATAGCCTCAAGCTGCATTTTCAAGGCTTTGGCCCGCTCACTGGGGAGGATTTCTTCACGCTGGTTGAGATTGTCCTCGACCATCTGTGTGATGGCTTCATCGTCTGTCAGGTTTCGGACGATACAGGGCATATCCGCATACCCGGCAAGCTCGCTGGCTTTCTGGCGGCGGTGGCCGGACACGATCTCATAGCCGCCATCCTCACGGGGACGGACGATAGCGGGCTGAGTCACGCCCTTGTCCTTGACGCTGGACACCATAGCCCGCATTTCTTCATCATCCCGGACTTCAAAGGGATGGTTTTTGAAGGCGTAGAGCTCGTTCAGCTTGATATAGACGATTTGCTCCTTGCCCCGGCGTGGTGCATCCTTCGGCTTTTCGGGTTCCTTCGGAGTGGGAGCGGTCTGCACCGTTGGAGCCGTTTTTTTCTCCGGTTCCTTTTTGACCGCCTTTTCCGGTTTCTGTGCGGGAGTTTTGGACTTCGAGGCTGCGTCCTTGTCCTTATCTGCTTTCGGGGGACGGCCCCGGCGCTTCGGCGGTTCCGGCTCTTTGGGCTTTTCCTGTTTTCCCACAGCCTTTTTGGGAGCCTCCGGCTGCTTTTCCGGTTTCTCCACTTTTGCCGGGTCAGGCTTTTCCACGCTGGGAGCTGCCGCCCGTTCCTCTGCTTTCTTTTCTTTCATAATTTCAGCGAAGTTATAGACAGAAACCTGTGGGTTCTTTACCTCCGGTTCCGTCTTTTTTTCCGGCTCCGGGGAAACGGAAACCTTCTCCGGCTCTTTTGGGGGAGCGGGAGGCGTTTCCTTGCCCGGTCCGGTATCCGTTACCGGCTGTTCCGACGTTTTTGTGGTTTTATCATCTGCCATAAGCATTTACCTCCTGTTTTTTGGCATGAAAAAAGGGGCTCAACTTTTCAGTCAAGCCCCCGTGGGAAGTTCCTCCTTTCTCCGCCATGATACAAAAATACCGCCCATAGTCTCGTTTGGGCGGTACTTTGTGTAAGATTGGCAGTCCATTATTAAGTTTTTATTATGTTCCCTTTGTACACCGTTGCAATCAACTATTATGGAACATGCGGGAACAAATTTATAAAGTGTTATGGTACAGCGGCTACATGGAAAATGTGCAGAAAAAGAAAGATAAGTTTAAATTTGTACTTTCAAATCAGGCATATACAGCATTTGCAATAGCTGTCATTTATTCCATTGGAGGCTTTACAAATTTATTAAGTATGCTTGCTTTTCTGGTAATTGTGTTTCTATATAGTGTACCTGTTGGAATGACATTGATAATCTGCATTTTTGTTACATTGGTTGTTTCATTTTTTACCGGAAAAAAGATTTTAGAGGGGTATGAAACCTGCAATGTGATGCAGGAAAAAGATACAAGCCAGATATATGAAACGGTTGATATGGTTGAAGTGACCAGATCAAACGGATTAGAAGATTATTATTTGAAGAAAAATAAAATGATTCATGATAATTTTCTGCATTTGCTAGAGACGGCTGAGAGCCGATCCGCTTTTTGTGAGACTGTAGAGAGCAGTCTGCATTCACTGATATATATTGTAGTGGCAGGTGTGCTGCTTTTGAGCACAAATTTCAATGGGGGAACATTAGTGACTATATTATTTCTCACAAATTTATTGTTGGAAGTCAGTCAGAGAGTACAGCGGCAGTTACAGGTAATTATAAAAAACATTCCGGTATTCGATAATGTTGTGGAATTAATGGAGATTCCATTGGAAAGTGGAAGAAAATTAGAAAAGGTAGAAAATATAACGTTTGAGAATGTAAGTTTTCAAATAGAAGAAAGAAGCATTTTTAAAAATCTTAATTTTTCAGTTCAGGAAGGACAAAATATTTTGATTCAGGGAGAAAACGGCAGTGGAAAAAGTTCTCTTTTAAAAATGATTTTAGGATTTTATAAGCCGACAGGCGGTACCATATATATCAACGGAATATCTGTGGAAGCGTATGATTGTAAAACATTTTATAAAGAAATTTGTTATATATCACAGGAAGAAATGCTGTTGAATGAATCGGTTGAGGATTATCTGCGTTATGCTGCGCATGCAGATTTGAAAGCTGACAATATTGAGCAAATGCGGAGAAAGGTTAAATTGAGACCTGAAATTAAAAATATTGAGGAAAATGGAGCAACTCTTTCAGGAGGAGAAAAAAAGAAATTGCTTATGCTCAAATGGCTTTTGAATCCGTCGACTTCATTTGTCATTTTAGATGAGATCGATGCAGGATTGGATGATGAAACAAAAGTGGTACTGAAAGAACTGGAGAAAGAACTGCTGAAAGACCGAAAAAAAATTGTGATGAAAATTTCACATATTGATGAAGATATGGATGGATACGATCAGATTATCAGATTATAGAAAAATAAAGAGTGTCTATAAACGGTGTGGATAAAGTAAATAAAAATTCAGATGGAATATTGGGGAATCTGCATATTGTTGAAAAATATATATGATGATACACTGAAATCAGATGATATAGGAGCAGGCAGGAACAATACGAAAGGCATATTTATGAGAACATTTTTTATCCTTCTGACTTTTGCTGTGAACATATTATTATCAGGGTATAATAACCAGCAAATATATGCAACAACTGTTGTAGAAAAGAACAACATGGAAGAACAAGAGAATACATTGTATTCAGGGAACAGGATTACATCTGACTATCTGGAAGTCAGTGGAGGTGTAAATTTCTGGTGTGAAAATATAAATGGAGAGAATCACCTGAAACTTGAATATATTCCACAGGAGGATGAGTTTGCATATTGTAAGGTAGAATGTGAGAACGGACGAGTACAAAGTAATATCATTTCGAAATACAGTAAGGTAAATTATTATCTGAATGCAGACAATCAGATAGAAGATGAATATGCAGATAGAATTACGATTAATTATTACGACGAGGAAGGCACATTATTATCTTGGAGCGTAAAATATATATATTGGGATCCAATTCAAGAAACCTATTATTCGTCTGATATAGGAATTTAAAAAGAAAAGTGAAAACAAGTCAACGGTTATGCAGAAACAATTAATAGGAGGGAAAGCGTATGGGTACAAATAGCAAGTTAAACATATTGATCGTAACTCCATTTGCATTATGGATGTATATTATTTGCATTTCCAATATTATCATGCAGGAGTTGAGTGGGGCACCTTATGTAGCGGGACTCATTACTTATGTGAGTGCGTTTATTATTTTTTTATTGCTACTATTGGTCTGCTTTTACAGAATATCAGAAAAATGGAGGACAGCGCGAAGTATTTAAAATGGACACGTTTTTGCCGGATCGTTGGTATTGTTGCATTTATAGTCGCAGGGTGTATTGTTTTACTTGTATAGAAAGAAATTGGAATGGAATGAAGAGATAAAATACACGAAGAAAGTATAGTCATATTAGGTGGAAAGATGTTTGCCTTGGATTAAGTATTTACAAAATGAATGTTATGGTAAATAATAAAAATCTTTCTAAATATGGAGAATATCATGGAAAAAGAACCAACGCTTATTGAACAAAAATTTGAAGATGCAGTGAAAAATTTTCGTAAGGAAATGGAAAAAGGAAAAGAATCAATGCAATACGTTTTATGTAAACTATAGATAGTTTTCACGCTTAAAAGATCGTTTTAACTTCCTGTAAAGCTGAATATTCAATTGTTAGGAGAGATTATGAAGAAAAAAATTTGTTTAGTCATTTTTATTGTTCTGTTTGTAGTCAGTATATTGGTAAATGTGAAATTATTATTTTTTTCGCCAGCAGTTTCATTAAAAAATATTCCATTCGAGGGAGTAATCACAGAAGCTGATAGTGGAAAAATAGTAGTAAAGGGTGATGGAACGAATGGTTGCGGGCTTACAGAGCATTATCAAATTTATAATTCAGATCAGATAAAAATTGTTAATACTAATGATGAACTAATTCAGTTTACAGATTTGAAAAAAGGCACAAGAATTTCTATGAGATTATGGATAAAGGAAAAGACTTTATATAATGATATGGATAGGTTGGATATTGTTACATTGATTCAGTGCTGTGAATGAAAAGAGATGCAAATGAAGAAAAATAAAAAAACAGCCGCACCGAGATTCATAAAAATCCCGGTGCGGCTGTCTTTTTACATTTATAAAGTGTAATTTGAAAGATCAGCCGACATATTTCTGTAATGTTTCCATAACAGCGCCAGGTTTTCTGGTCATTTCTGTGAAGTACTGGCAGGTAAGTTCTGCAAGTCCTGCTTCATAAAGATTAACACCGAAAATCTTAGCGTTAGAGAGGATATCTTTTAATTTTGCATCAGCGTCAAAAGAATCTCCAAGTTTAATGTCAGCAACGTAAGGACGAACTTCGTCTAACATTGGGTCTGGGCTTAAGGTAAATTCATTTCCGTTGTCATCAATTGCCATAAGGTAGCGAAGCCATCCGGCAAATACCAATGGAATTAATTTAATATCAGAAACATTCAGTTCAGGGGAAGCAGCGTAAGCTTTGATCGTCTCACCAAAACGGATTGCCAGTTTCTGGGAAGTATCGGTTGCGATACGCTGTGGTGTATCCGGCATGAATGGGTTTGGAACACGTACATTAAGTACAGTGTCGATAAACTCTTTTGGATCAAGAATGCCAGGATTTACAACAACCGGAAGTCCTTCTTTGTATCCGATACCTTCTACTAATTTTACCAAAGTCTCATTTTTCATCTCTGCGGAAATGAGGTTATAATCTAATAAACATCCGAATACAGCAAGTGCTGTGTGAAGTGGATTTAAGCAGGTGCAGACTTTCATCTTCTCTACTTTATCTACTGTCTCGCGGGTTGTGAAGATAAGACCGCCTTTTTCTAACTCAGGACGTCCGTTCGGGAATTTGTCTTCGATGACAAGGTACTCTGTTTCCTCAGCGTTTACGAATGGAGCAACGTAAGTATTTTTGCTTGTGATAACCGGATCAAGACCTTCGATGTCATCTTTCTGCAATAATGCCTCGATGGAAGCGTCTGGTCTTGGTGTGATCTTATCGATCATAGTCCATGGGAAGGAAACTTTATTTTCGTCCTCTGTATAGGAAACGAATCCTTCTTCTACAACACCATTTTTTGCCCACTCTTTTGCAAAAGTAGTGATAGCGAGTTTTAATTTATCTCCGTTGTGGGAGCAGTTATCCATACTTACCATAGCGATTGGTTTCTTGCCGGAAATGTAACGTGCATAAATTAATGCAGCAACTTTACCGATGTAGCTTTCTGGTCTTTCCGGTCCGTTTTTCATATCTTCTGCAACAGCAGCCATGAAGTTTCCGTCCGGAGTATTTAAGTTATAACCCTTTTCTGTGATGGTGAAAGTACACATCTGAAGGGAATCTTTTGCAAAAATCTCTTTTAAACGGGAGAACTGTGTGTCATCGTGGGAATCTAAAGCGAGGGATTCCATGATACTTCCGGTAACGGATTTCTCAACAGTTCCGTTTGCTTTTAAAGTAACGAGAATGCTTAAATCGTCGTGTGGACGGTTCATTTTCTCGATGATCTCGTAGTCATATCCCTCTGCAACGGTCAATCCGCGGTCAAGAACACCTGCATTTAAAAGGTTCTGGACAACGTTGCACTGGAATGCACGGAAGATATTACCAACACCGAAGTGAACCCAGAATGGATTCTCTTTTGTATTCTTTTTTACTGTTTCATAATCAAAGGAAGGAAGGGCATAACCCTTAGCTTCCCATGCACTTTTATCTGCTAAACCTGCTCTATTTAACTGCATGTCTTGTCTCTCCTTTTTCAATTGCTTCCCATAAACCGTTTAAATATGTTGCACCTAAAGCTCTGTCGTAAAGACCGTAACCCGGCATTGCAACTTCGCCCCAGATCATACGTCCGTGGTCTGGACGGATTGGTCCGTCAAATCCGATATCGTAAAGAGCTTTCATGATCTCGTACATATCAAATGTTCCGTCAGAAGAAAGGTGAGCTGCCTCCTCGAAATCTGTCGGGCTGTTGAATTTTAAGTTGCGGACATGTGCAAAGTGGATACGTCCTTTTAAGGAACGGATCATATCCGGAAGATCGTTCTCAAGGTTTGTTCCGTAAGAACCAGAGCAGAAAGTAACACCGTTGTGTGGGTTATCTACCATTTCCATCATACGGAGAATGTTTTTCTTGTTGATGATGATACGTGGAAGTCCGAATACGCTCCATGCAGGATCATCTGGGTGGATTGCCATGTTGATGTCGTATTTGTCACATACAGGCATGATTCTCTCTAAGAAATATTTTAAGTTTTCAAAAAGTTTTTCATCATCGATGTCTTTGTACATTGCAAAAAGATCTTTGATTTTAGCCATACGTTCTGGCTCCCAGCCCGGCATAACAGTTCCGTTCATATCACCGGAGATAGAAGCGAACATATCTTCTGGATTGATGGCATCTACAGCTTCCTGTGTGTAAGCTAAAACTGTGGAACCGTCCGGTCTTTTACGTGCAAGCTCTGTACGTGTCCAGTCGAATACAGGCATGAAGTTGTAGCATACAAGATGGATATCTTCTTTTCCAAGATTCTCTAAAGTCTCGATGTAGTTATCGATGTATTTGTCACGGTCAGCGGAACCTGTCTTGATCGCATCATGGACATTTACGCTCTCGATACCCGCTACATGGAGTCCTGCAGCAGCAACTTCCGCTTTCATTTCCTGAATGCGTTCTCTGCTCCATACATCTCCAGGTGCGGTATCATATAAAGTTGTGATAACGCCTGTTACGCCTGGAATCTGGCGAATCTGCTCTAATGTTACAGTGTCGAATTTGGAACCATACCATCTTAATGTCATTTCCATAGTTTCTTGTTTCCTTTCTTAGAAAAAATTGTGAAGCTGCCGTGTGGCAGCAGGTTTTTGTTTTGATAAGCTTATTATATCCAAAAGAGGAAAAAGAAAATTGACAGAGTTGTTGTTCACATTGCAAAAGTTGCGGTTGGATGATAAAATGAGTGCAAGCGAGAAGAACACATGCATGTGTTCGGCGAGCGACGAATGTTGATCATGTGCTGGTTTTGCACATGATATAATGTATGCAGGTAGTGAAAAGTGCAGACACATAAGAAACAGCAGCAGGCTGTTTACAGGCAGGAAAGGAAACACACATGGCAAAAAATCTTCAGACCAAGTTTTCCACGAGACAATACATGCTGTCCCGGGATTTTGAAATCTACTATTATAATGAGCCGGCATCTGAAAAGGTTTCCATACATTCGCATGATTACTATGAGTTTTATTTTTTCCTGGAAGGGGATGTCTCCATCTGGATCGAGGGGGAGCAGTATCCTTTAAAATATGGAGATATGGTGCTGATACCTCCGGGGATAAAGCACATGGCGATGGTGCATGGAAATGAGATCCCTTACCGGAGATTTGTATTCTGGATCAGTGTGGAATATTGCAACCAGCTGATGGAAGTTTCTTCCTCTTACGGATATCTGATGCAGAATGTTCTGGTGAAGAAAAAATATATTTTTCACAATGACCTGATCACGTTTAATACGATCCAGTACCGGATTTTCCAGTTGATCGAGGAGATTAAGTCGGAGCGTTTTGGAAAAGAGGCAAAGGTTTCCCTCTGTGTGAATGATCTTGTTCTTCAGCTGAACCGTATTGTCTACGAACAGCAGAATCCAAAGAGCGAGAAAGAGGAACAGAATCTTTATCAGAACATTATTTATTATATTGATGACCATCTGGATGAGGAGCTGTCTTTAGAGCAGCTTGCAGGGCAGTTTTTTGTCAGTAAATACCACATTGCACATATTTTTAAAGAACAGATGGGATTGTCTGTGCACCAATATATATTGAAGAAACGGATGCAGGCATCCAAGGCGGCAATCCTGGGTGAGACGAGTATTACCGATGTTTACACAATGTTCGGGTTTAAGGATTACTCCAGTTTTTACCGGGCGTTTAAAAAGGAGTTCGGGGTGTCGCCGAAGGAATATAAAGAGGTACATGGAGTCGTGCAAAAAGGTTGATGGAAAGTAATAGAAACTACAAAATGGGTATGCTATAATGAAAACAGTTTAACCGTCATAGAAGGAGAAAAAGAATGCGAGTAGGAATGGGATATGATGTCCATAAATTAGTAGAAGGAAGGGATTTGATCCTTGGAGGTGTAAAGATTCCACATACGCTGGGGCTTTTGGGACATTCGGATGCAGATGTTTTGCTGCATGCGGTCATGGATGCACTGCTTGGGGCGGCAGCACTTGGCGATATCGGAAAACATTTCCCGGATACAGATCCACAGTACAAAGGAATTTCGAGTATCAAATTATTAGAGCATGTTACAAAACTGATCGAGGAAAAAGGATATATTGTGGAGAATATCGACGCAACGATCATTGCACAGAAACCGAAAATGCGTCCATACATCGAGGAGATGGAGAAGAATATTGCGGCAGCATTGCATATTGATGTAAGTCAGGTCAATGTGAAAGCAACGACCGAGGAAGGTCTTGGTTTTACAGGAACAGAGCAGGGAATCTCATCGCAGGCGATCTGTGCGCTGACAACCATTTATGAGAGCAGTGTGGCAGTGGCAGATTCCCAGGCTGGATGCGAAGGCTGCGCCGGATGCAGAAAGCAGTCATAAGAAAATTTCTTGACAAATCCGGGCGAACTGCATACACTATATTAGGAATGAAAAATGTTCCGGATAAATGAATAGCAAAGCGATGAACGGAAAGAGTAGGAATTTGGGCAGCGCAAAGAGAGAGACTGTCACCGGCTGAAAGCAGTCTTGCGAAAGAGAATTCACGAAGTGCCTCCGGGAGCTGATCAGGGGAAAAGAGGTCTGTGATGGCAGAACTTAAGTATTCTGGTTCGGGTTACACACGTTACGTGTCTTAAGGGAAAATCAATTGATTTTTATTAGAGTGGAACCGCGGATTATTTCGTCTCTTGGAGATGGGATAATCCGTTTTTTTGATTTATTAATAAAAAGAAAAGGGGCAAGAAGTATGGGAATCATCCAGCATGTGAAGGAAGAGTTTCAAGTGATAAAAGAGCGTGACCCGGCGATCAAATCACCGATGGAAGTTTTGCTTTATCCAAGCTTTCGTGTTATGCTAAGTTATAGACGTGCACATAAACTGTATTTGAAAGGGCACTATTTCTGGGCAAGATTTCTTTCCCAGCGTGCGGCGAGAAAAACAGGGATCGAGATACATCCGGGTGCAACGATTGGAAAAGGTTTTTTCATCGATCATGGAAGCGGTGTTATCATAGGAGAGACCGCGATCGTCGGTGATAACGTTACCTTATATCAGGGTGTGACATTAGGCGGAACCGGAAAAGAGACCGGAAAGCGTCATCCAACGATCGGCGACAATGTCATGATCAGTGCCGGCGCAAAAATCATTGGTTCTTTTACAGTCGGGGAAAATTCCAAGATCGGGGCCGGAAGCGTGGTTTTGGAGGAAGTTCCGCCAAACTGCACCGTTGTCGGTGTTCCGGGACGTGTGGTAAAACGCGACAACATAAAAATTCCACGAAGCGATATGGATCAGTGTCATCTGCCGGATCCGGTCAAAGAGGACATTACCATTTTACAGAGAGAAAACGCTGAACTTGTCAATCGTGTGCTTGATCTGGAACGTCAGTTGAAAGAGGTTGACCGGAAAGTCAGACAGGATTAATAATAGGAAGTGAAACGCTTTTTCAAAGTTAAAATAATATAGAAAGAAAATGGAGAACACAAATGGAAAATAATTTTAAATTCTACAATACACTTACTAAAAAAATCGAGACCGTGATTCCTCATGAGGACGGCAAAATCGCAATGTACACCTGCGGACCTACGGTGTATCATTTTGCACATATCGGAAACCTGAGAAGTTATATCATGGAAGATGTTCTGGAAAAATCACTCCGTTATGTCGGATATGATGTAAAACGTGTCATGAACATTACAGATGTAGGACATCTGGCTTCCGATGCAGATACCGGGGAAGATAAAATGTTAAAGGGTGCAAAGCGTGAACATAAGACAGTTATGGAGATCGCAAAGTTTTACACAGATGCATTTTTTGAGGACTGCAAAAAATTAAACATCAAGACACCGGACGTTGTGGAACCTGCAACGAACTGCATTCCTGAATTTATTAAAATGATCGAGGGGCTGTTAGAAAAGGGCTACGCTTATCAGGCAGGCGGAAACGTTTACTTTGACACGTCCAAACTGGATAATTACTATGTTTTCTCCACACAGGCAGAACTTGAGACTTTAGTCGGTGTAAGGGATGATGTCGATGAGGATACCAATAAGAAAAACAAGACAGACTTCGTGCTCTGGTTCACCAAATCCAAATTTGAAGACCAGGCATTGAAATGGGATAGCCCATGGGGCGTCGGTTATCCGGGATGGCATATTGAGTGCTCCTGCATCGGTATCAAACATCTTGGCGAGTACATGGATATCCATTGTGGCGGTGTGGATAATATTTTCCCACATCACACCAATGAGATCGCACAGTCTGAGAGCTACCTCGGACACAAATGGTGCAATTACTGGTTCCATGTACAGCATTTGAATGACAAATCCGGTAAAATGAGTAAATCCAAAGGAGATTTCCTCACCGTTTCCTTATTACAGGAAAAAGGGTACGACCCGATCGTATACCGGATGTTCTGCTTACAGTCCCATTACAGAAAACCGCTTGAGTTTTCTTATGAGATCATGGATAACACCAAAGCCGCTTACAACAAACTGGTAAAACGTGTTGCCGGACTGAAAAAAGAGGGCGAGACAGACCAGAACGTATTTGCAGAATACAAGGCAAAATTCGTGGATGCGATTTCAAATGATCTGAATACTTCCATGGCGATCACTGTATTATATGATCTGTTAAAAGCAGACACGAACGATATTACAAAATACGAGTTAATTAAGGATTTTGATAAAGTTCTTTCCCTGAATCTGGAAAATGCAAAGAGCACAGAGACAACGGAAGGCGTTGACGCTGAACTTGAGAGCTTTGTCCTTGCCAAAATCGAGGAGAGAAAAGAAGCAAAGAAAGCAAAAGATTTTGCAAAAGCAGATGCCATCCGTGATGAACTGCTTGCAAAAGGAATTGTCATCAAAGACACCCGCGAAGGTGTGGTATGGCATAAAGCGGAGTAAAGAGAGATGGAAAAAGGAATCGATTCTTATTTAAAAGAACAATTTGAAATCCCGGATGTCGACATCCGCACATATTCACCGTTGACACTGGCTTATATCGGAGATGGTATCTACGACCTTGTGATCCGGTCTCTGGTAGTAGCCAAAGGCAACACGAGAGCGAGTGAACTCCACAAGCGCACCAGCCAGATTGTAAAGGCACACACACAGGCGGAGATGATGGAGGTGCTGCTTCCGATTCTGACAGAGGAGGAGGCAGCCGTGTATAAGAGGGGGCGCAACGCCAAATCTTTTACCATGGCAAAAAATGCCACGATGTCGGATTACCGTAAGGCAACCGGATTTGAGGCGCTTATGGGATATCTGTATCTGAAAGACGAATTTGAGCGTCTGGTCGAGCTGGTGAAAACTGGCGTGGAAGAGATGAGACTAAAACTATAGTTATATCTTGCAAGCAGCGAAATGATTGAGTGATGAGATCACGATAAGAGAAAGGGAAAAAGAATTTCATGGGATATGAAGAACAGAAAATAGAGGGACGTAATGCGGTACTGGAGGCATTCCGTTCCGGAAAAACAATAGACAAACTGTTTGTCTTGGATGGATGTCAGGATGGACCGGTGCGCACGATCGTCAGAGAGGCGAGAAAACATGACACCATTATTAATTTTGTGGATAAGGAACGTTTAGACCAGTTATCCGAGACAAAAAAGCATCAGGGTGTCATTGCAGTTGCCGCAGCATATGAGTATGCGGAAGTGGAAGATATTTTAAAAAATGCAGAGGAAAAAGGGGAACCACCGTTTATTTTTATTCTGGATAATATTGAGGATCCGCATAATCTTGGTGCGATCATCCGTACCGCAAATCTGGCAGGAGCGCATGGAGTGATCATTCCAAAACGCCGGGCAGTGGGACTGACTGCAACGGTTGCAAAGACTTCAGCAGGTGCGATCAACTATACGCCTGTCGCAAAAGTGACAAATCTGACTGCAGCCATCAAGGAGCTGAAAGAAAAAGGCTTATGGTTTGTCTGCGCTGACATGGGCGGAACCGAGATGTACAAACTCGACTTAAAAGGACCTATTGGTCTTGTCATTGGAAACGAGGGTGAAGGTGTCAGCAAACTCGTAAAAGAGAACTGTGACTTTATCGCATCCATTCCGATGAAGGGGGACATTGATTCCTTAAATGCGTCAGTAGCAGCAGGTGTGCTGGCATATGAGATCGTGAGACAGCGTCTGCAGTAACTGCTGAATATGGAACATCCGCAGAGCGTGGATGTGGTCTGGAACTATCGTACAGGGAGAGCAGGTATGGAAGAGTATAGAGACAATGGCCGGGGAAAAGTGCAGACGTCTTATGACAGGTTAAGTGATGAAGCACTTTTGCGGCAGCTTCGGGCTGGGGATGCCGCGATCATGGATTATGTGTTGGACAAGTACAAACCACTCGTGCGGAAAAAGGCGAATGCCATGTTTTTGATTGGGGGCGATACCGATGATCTTATCCAGGAGGGGATGATCGGTCTGTTTAAAGCAATCCGCGATTACCGGGAAGAGAGAGAAACTTCGTTTTTCCATTTTGCAGAACTGTGCATCACAAGACAGATTTACAGTGCCATAGAGGCATCCAACCGGAAAAAACATGCACCGTTAAACTCCTATGTTTCTTTTTATTCGGAGGTGAGTGAAGAGGGACAGCCGCTGGCAGAGTATCTCGAATCGGAGCGTTCAGATAATCCGGAACAGCGCATGATCGATCAGGAAAACTTTGAACTGTTTCTGAAAAAAGTACGCCAGAGCCTGAGTAAAATGGAGTGTGAGGTGTTAGATGATTATCTGTCGGGGTTAAATTACCAGCAGATCGCAGAAAAAATGAAGAAATCCCCGAAGGCGATCGACAATGCACTGCAGCGCATCAAAACAAAAATCAGGGTTTTTCAAAATGATACGTTGCCTTCTTGAGAAAGTATTTTGGTGGCATAATTTCAAAATAGAGACTGAATATGTACAATATGCACAAAAATAGAAGCAAATTTTTGTAACATTTGTGAACACTTATGTGAGAGAGTATGATATTATAATTCTCGTAAAACCCCCCAATACATTATATATAGTTTTTGCTATACCCCATAGTAAAAATACCTTCTCCTAAAAGGACAGCCGATCGACAGGCTGTTCTTTTTTTGCAGAAAAAGAAAATCCGATTTTGTGATATTCAGTCTGATAAATTTTTTATGAAAAAAATCATAAATTATCTGGTTGACAAATGGAGTATGATTTGTTAGAATACCACTTGTCGATTGCGTAAGCAGTTGAAGAGTGCTGATATGGCTCAGTCGGTAGAGCGTCGCCTTGGTAAGGCGGAGGTCACGGGTTCGATTCCCGTTATCAGCTTAGGGTAGGAATCCCGGTAATTTCAAGGAAACTTGATTTTGCCGGGATTTTTTGTTGATCCCAAAATAATTCTTTAGAAATTCTTTCGTTTTTTATATAATGGTTTTTTAGATAGATATATTACAGTAAGACATATCAGATAAGGAGTCAGAAGTCAGATGGAGCAGTTGAACAACAATGAGTACAATATTTTGGTCGTGGAAGATGACAAAGAGATCCGTGATGGGATCGAGATTTTCTTAAAAAGCCAGGGATACCATGTATATAAGGCAGCCGATGGTGTGGAGGGCTTACAGATTATAGAGAAAGAACCAATTCATCTGGCAATTGTGGATATCATGATGCCGCGGATGGATGGCGTGACCATGACGATCAAATTGAGAGAACATCATGAGTTCCCGGTCATTATGCTTTCGGCAAAATCAGAGGAGACTGACAAAGTGATCGGCTTAAATATTGGTGCGGACGATTACGTGACAAAACCGTTTACGCCGTTAGAACTCATGGCAAGGGTAAATTCCCAGCTGCGCCGCTATACCCGTTTTATGGGAATGGCGCAGAAAAAAGAGGAAGAGGGAAGAAACTACGTCATAGGCGGACTTGAATTAAATGAGGATACCATCGAGTTTTCCGTGGATGGAAATCCGGTGAAACTGACTCCGATTGAATTTAAAATTCTGGCACTTCTGATGAGAAATCCGGGCAGAGTTTTTTCGACAGAGGAAATCTACGAGCGTGTCTGGAACGAAAAAGCAATTAACACGGACACCATTATGGTGCACGTGAGAAACATCCGGGATAAGATTGAGATCAACCCGAGAGAACCAAAATATTTAAAGGTGGTGTGGGGCGTTGGATACAAAATTGAAAAACAGCCGTAATGTTAGAATAGGAATTATTATCGTTGGATTATTACTTGCAGTTGGTGTGAATGTAAGCCTTTTTCCGTTGATGATAAGGAATGCAGAACAGAAGTCAGCACAATTGTTTTCCTCCAGTGAAAATGTAAATACGGAGTATATTGATACACTTTATCAGGGGGCTTATGTCCTGTATACCGAGATTAAGAACGAGCCGTCAGAAAACCGTACGGAGCCTTTTGTCGGAGAGGAAAGCGGTTATGATGATTACGATTATATTTCAGAGTGGAGCAGTTCCTTTGAGGGCGTCCGGTCTGAGACGGATTATTATGCGACGGATGGAGCGAAAAAAGAAGTGAATACGAATGCGCCGTTGTATGAAGTTTTGGAACCGGATTTCAGAATTGACGATGACAAAGAACAGTGGAACTCTTATGAGAGCGTTTTTGTCCTGGACTTTGACGAAGATGGAAACTTGTCCGTCGATGTCAAAAAGGATGGAACAGTTTCTGCGGATACACTCATCAAAAGTCTTTTACAGGCAGACCGATACAATGAAATACGCACATATGCGGTGGACAATGATACGACCTTAGTCCCGGTGAAAAATTTTCAGGTAGTATACGGTATTCCAAAAGACAGTACGAACCTTGCCTATGAAGATTATTACACCAGTGATTATTATCTGGTTGCATCCGGCGGGGGAGATGCAGCGTATTTTATTACACTTCTGGTAATTGCGGCATTTGCATGCTTTATGTGCAGCAGAAGAGTATGGAAAAATGAAAAAATGCCGGATTATCTTCCAAAATGGCGTTATATGGAAGCGGGGATCTTCGGACTTATGATGTCGTTTGCAATGTGTGATATTTATATTGACACTGTCTGCGATTTCCCATATACAGGCAAATCAGGTTACGCAAATGTGAATGTGTGGAGCGTTCTAAAAACAGGCGGAATCCTCTGGATTGTTTTTGCAGTTGCATTTGTGTCTGTCGTCTGCATTTATCCGGTATTTTCTGTTGGATTGAAAGAATACATCCGGCAATACAGTTTTATTTATCAGATTTTTCCATGGATCCGAAAGAAATGGGATCAGTTTACAGACGAAGTCAACCATATTGATTTCAGTGATAAGACAACCAAAACGATCCTGAAAATCGTGGTGATCAATTTCCTTGTTTTAGCAGTGCTGATGTGTATGTGGATGTTTGGAATCGTTGGTCTTGTCATTTACTCGCTTGTGCTTTTTTATCTGATGAAAAAGTATTACGACAGAATCAAAAAAGATTATGATGTCTTGATGAGAGGTGTGCAGCGTATTGCAGAGGGTGATCTTGATACGATGATCACAGAGGATATCGGAGTGTTCGAACCATTCAAAGAACAGCTCACAGAGATCCGCACCGGATTTAAAAAAGCGGTGGATGAAGAAGTGAAAAGCCAGCGCATGAAAACAGAGCTGATCACAAATGTGTCTCATGATCTGAAAACACCGCTCACTGCAATAACTACATATGTAGAGTTATTGAAAAAAGAAGATATCACAGAAGAGGAACGCAAATCTTATATTGAGACACTGGAGAAAAAATCACTGCGGCTGAAAGTGCTGATCGAGGATCTTTTTGAAGTGAGCAAAGCGACGACCAATAATATTACATTAAATCTGATGGATGTTGATGTGGTCAATCTGATGAAACAGGTCAGCGTGGAACACGCAGATAAATTTGAACAGATGGGGCTGCAATTACGATGGAATGTCCCGGAAGAAAAAATCATTCTGAAACTGGATAATCAGAAAACCTATCGTATTTTTGAAAATTTATTTGTGAACATACAGAAATATGCAATGCCAAACAGCCGTGTTTACATTGATGTAGAGAAGCCGGAGGGGAATGTGACCATCACCATGCGCAACATGTCCGCCGTGGAGCTGAACGTGAGAGGGGATGAGCTGACGGAGCGTTTTGTGCGTGGCGATGCTTCCCGCAACACGGAGGGCTCCGGTCTTGGCCTTGCAATTGCAAGGAGTTTTACCGAAGCGCAGAAGGGAAGTCTGCATATCGCTGTGGATGGCGATCTCTTTAAAGTGGTCATCCTGTGGAAGTTGTCATAACGGAAGTAAATGTGCTATACTTGTTTTTGCTGGGAAGTCCATGATGCGTTGCATGTGGAGTTCACCGGAAAAAGAACAATGGAGGTAATTCATAATGGAAACAATGGACGATTTCAAAGACGAGTTAGAGGCATCTTTCCGCCAGATCAGAGAGGGCGACATTATCACAGGAACTGTCATTGCAGTGAGTGAGGAAGAGATCACTCTGGATTTAAAATATTATGCACAGGGAATTATTAAGGTAGAGGATTTCAGCAATGATCCGGATTTTGCAGTGTTAGAGCAGATCCATGCCGGGGATGAGATCGAGGCAACTGTGGTAAAGACAGATGACGGGCAGGGCAATATTCTGCTATCCAGAAAAGAGGCAAACGATGTTCTTGCATGGGAGAAACTGCAGCAGATGATGGAAGATGGAACGGTTGTAAAAGTCCGCATCAAAGAGAGTGTTCCAAGCGGTGTGGTTACATTTTTAGAAGGCATCCGTGCATTTATCCCTGCATCCCAGCTGGCACTTGATTATGTCGAGAATACAGAGGAATGGATCGGAAAAGAAGTAGAAGCAAAAGTCATTACCGTTGATCCGGAAAAGGAAAAACTGGTATTATCTGCAAAGCAGGTGGCAAAAGAGGCAGCAATCGAGGAACGTAACCACAAGATTTCCATGATCGTGCCGGGAACTGTAATGGAGGGAACGGTGGAGTCTTTAATGCCATATGGTGCATTTATCAATCTTGGCAATGGATTGAGTGGACTGGTACACATTTCACAGATCTGCGAAAGACGTATCAAAAAGCCATCAGAAGTGTTAAAAGAGGGACAGAAAGTCAAAGCAAAGGTGTTGAATACCAATGACAACAAGATCAGTCTTTCCATGAAAGCACTGGAAGAGGAGATGGTTGACACAGAACCGGCAGAAGATCTCGAGCAGTATACATCAAAGGAAAGCTTTGGCTCAAGCCTTGGTTCACTTCTTGCAGGAATCAAGCTGGATTAATCAGAAGATAAAGATTTTATCATGAAAATGAAACTACCGGATGCAGACAGGTTTATGTGTACATCCGGTAGTTTTTATGTAACAGGAAATTTACTTTGTTATTTGCAGCTTTCACGTTTTGCCATGTAATATGGCAGGGACATTTTCAGAGGGAGCGTGTGACCGTTTCTTATGCGGTCAATCAGGATCTTGGCTGTCATCTTTCCCATTTCTTCGATCGGAATATGCATAGTTGTAAGCATTGGCGATACATATTGTGCAATTTCAATGTCATCCATACTGATGACGGAGATATCGTCAGGTATGCGATAACCACATTCGTGGATTGCACGGATCGCACCGATCGCTGTGATGTCATTCATGCAGAAAAAAGCAGTTACGTCGGAAGAACGTTCCAGAATGCGTTTGGCTCCCTGATAACCGGCTTCGGAAGAGCCGGAAACATTAGTTACAATATTTTTGTTAAAATTAATATGATTTTTTTTAAAGTATTACAATAAGCTTCATACCGGATTTCATTTTTCGTCTCTCCGATATATCCGATCTGTGTGTGCCCCTGTGAGATCAGGTGGCTCACGGCATCAGATGCAACGGCATTTCCATCACAGATGACCTGATCGTACTCGGCATCTAAAGGATTTAAACCAACGTAAATGATCTTATGGAAATGTTTTTTCATAAATTTGAGCGTTTCTTTGTCACAACGTCCAAGAATGGCAGCACCGTCCACTTCATTATTTATAATCTGGTTTTGAGTGGCCGGATTATGAATGTCAAAAGTAGAAAAAGAATACTTTACGATATAACCTTCTTTTAATGCCTCCTGTTCAATACTTCTTGTCAGAGTTGAAAAAAAAGCATCATTTTGTGCATCCTGTGCTCTTGCATAGACACAGGCGATGGAATGATGAGGTACATTTTCCCTGTTTTTTTGCTTCAATGCCTGGGCGGAAGTGTTAGGTACATATCCACCGGCTCGTGCAATACTCCATATTTTATCCTGCATTTCTTTGCTGGCGGCGTTTGAGGAATTCCCATTGATAATACGGGAGACAGTAGAGATGGAAACACCGACCTCTTTTGCAATATCCTTTAATGTCATTGAAATACCCCCTCCTAAAGGTCATTTTCATCTTTGCGTATAGTTTAACACAAATAGATAAAAATTTGCGTAAAACTTTACACAAACGTTTGCCAAAATAAATGGCGAAGAGAATGGTAAGTGTGGTACAATAAATTTAAATGAGATTTGAAATGTTTAGGAGGACAAGATGAAAAACAGATGACAGTACGAAAAACAGTTTTGGCAGCATTATTTCTTGCAATTGGACTGATTCTTCCATTTATTACCATGCAGATCCCGGCAATCGGAAAGATGCTTTGTCCGATGCACATTCCGGTATTACTGTGTGGATATATTCTCGGAGGACCGTATGGCCTGATCGTTGGATTTATTACACCGTTACTTAGAAGTGTGACATTTGGAATGCCTGTCATGCTCCCGAATGCTATATGCATGGCATTTGAACTTGCAACCTATGGATTAGTCAGCGGAATTCTTTCCGGTAAGATGAAAAAGGATATGAGATCACTATATATCTCTTTGATCATTTCCATGCTCGCAGGAAGACTGGTATGGGGACTTGTATCAGCAATTGTTTATGCATTAATAGGAAGCGGATTTACATGGAAATTATTCTTTATGGGTGGATTTGTGAATGCAATCCCTGGAATTGTGATACAGCTTATCTTAATACCTGTTCTTGTAAATCGTTTATATGCAGCGGGAGTTGTAAAGCCTGCTTATGAAGGAAAATAATGATCTGTTTTTCTGATAGAAGACAGAAAACACAGGGAAAGATCGGAGAAATACATGGAACTGAAGACACAATGCAGAGAACGATTCAAACCGGCAGTGGATGCGATTAATGAAATTATTAAACAGGAAGACAATACAGACAGACCAATTCTTGTGGCGATTGACGGGAGATGTGGAAGTGGTAAGACAACTCTGGGAGAATATTTAAAGGGGCAGCTTGATTGTAATCTGTTTCATATGGATGACTTCTTTTTACGCATGGAACAGCGTACACCGGACAGAATGAAAGAAACCGGTGGGAATGTAGACTATGAAAGATTTTATGAAACTGTGCTTATACCGGTTCAAAAGAAGGAATCTGTGTGCTATCAGCCCTTTTCCTGCAAAGAGTGGAGACTATTAGATGCTTATGAGATTCCTTATAAAAGGATTAATATTATCGAGGGCTCTTATAGCTTACATCCGTATTTTGGAAAGCCATATCAGCTGAAGATTTTTATGAATATTGCATCGGATGTGCAGCTTGCAAATATCAGAAAGCGTAATGGGGAAGAGAAAGCAAAAGAGTTTCAGGAAAAATGGATTCCGAAGGAAGAAGCATATTTTGAAAAATTTCATGTGCAGGATGACACACTTGAGATTATGTGGAATTTAAAGGTATTATAAAAGAGATGTTCAAAGAAAAACAGAGTCAGATCGACATGCGCATATGTCTGTCTGGCTCTGCTTTTTTATGTAATGGATTCAGGTGGCTAAGCCTCTAAAGTGATTTTTAAATGGTAAGTTTTTTCAGCTTCAGGCATTAATGAGAGAATACCACGTTTTTCTGAGAAAATATCACTGTCCTGATGGAAAATCGCAGAACCATTCCATGGTTCCAGACAAAGGAATGGAGCATTGCCGCCAGCAGGAGTCCAGAAAGCGATAGATTCAAAATCAGGATAGTCCATTGTTACACCTTTTCCAGTATGAGTGTTAAGGAAGGAAACACGATGGGAATTGGTGTGTTCAAAGAAAACAGCATCACTGTCAAACATTGCAACAGTAAGTGGTAATGTGTTGCCCTCTGCTTTTTGTACAACCTTTTTCTCTGTGTTGAATTCCATATTTTCAAGATCATATTCATAAGATACGAAATCTTCTGCTTTTTCAAAGACGAGTTCACAGTCGGCAAGTGTTTCACCGGAAGATACCGGAAGCATAAATCCAGGATGTGCGCCGATATGATAAAACATTTCTTCTGTGTCATGGTTTACAACACGGTATTCCATAGATAACTCATTGTCGGATAAATGATAGGTGAGAGACAATTCGAACTGATAAGGATAACTTTTTAAAGTTTCTTCATTTGCGTGTAACAAGAAAGTGACCGTATCATCGGATAAATCCTTCACCTCGAATTCTGTATCTTTACAGAAGCCATGCTTTACGAGAGGATAAACCTGCCCTTTCATGGTTGTTTCACCATTTCTTAAATTTCCAATCGTTGGAAAGAGAAGTGGTGAAGAACGCATCCAGAAAGCAGGATCTGAATTCCAGACGTATTCTTTTCCGGAAGGATCTTTGAAAGATTTCAATTCGGCTCCCATCGTATTGACAGCAACCTCGTAACCGTTTGAATGTAATGTGATCAGCATAATAAAAGCCCCCTTTTACAAATTGATATTGTTTTTGAAAAATACTTGTTTTTCTATTATAACACACGAATCTGCGTAAAGAGAATAGGTTTAGACAAACGTTTGCAACAGATTAGAACCGGGTTGACAAAACATAACGATTTATGTTACCGTCTTTTCAGACAAAGGCGTCTGGCAGGTGTTCTGCCAGGCGC
>NZ_ACFY01000112.1 GCF_000174195.1 Roseburia inulinivorans DSM 16841
GTGTTTATAACCACTCTGTTATCTTCTGATCTTATGTATTAAAATAAGTCTACTCTTCCAGCATGTTTCTGGTTGATCACATAATATGCTGCATACTCTTCCGGTTTTAAGTATACTTGAATGCTCTTAATGGAAGATGCTCTGTGACCTTCTGCTTCGAACTGTTTCTTTGCTTTCTCGATCACGTCAGCAACAACTGCTTCCTGTCCCTGGAACTGGATAAATACTTCCGGTTTCAGTTCTTCTTTCTTAGGAGCAGCCTTCTTTGCAGCAGCCTTTTTCACTGCTGTTTTTGTTGCTGCTTCTACCTTTTCTGTTGCTTTCTTTGCAGTATCCTTTACTGTTTCCTTGGTCTCAGCGACTTTTTTCCCAACTTCTTTAGCAACCGCTGCTGCCTTTGCTTCTGCTGCTGCCTTTGTCTCAACTGCTGTCTCTTTCACAGATTCTTTTGCTGGTGCAGATTTTACTGCTGCTTCTTTTACAGTATCCTTAGATGCCTCTTTCGCTGTTGTTTTTACTACTGGTTTTGCTGCTGTTGTCTTCTTTTCCATAATTGGTTCCTCCTTCAGACAAAAACTACTCACAAACTAAAAACTTCTCCATTGCTACTAATGCTTCCTGCTCATCTTCACCGTTTGCCTCGATATTAACTGTCATTCCTTTTGATGGGTTGAATGCCATAATTCCCATGATACTCTTGGCGTTGATCCTGCGATTATCACTTTCTAAAATAATCTCGCTATCAAAACGACACGCAACCTGAACTAATTCAGCAATTGGGTTATTATGTTCTTCTGAAACATTGGATACAATAATCTCTTTTTTGCTCATGCCATTCACTTCCTCTTTCACAGTACTTCGATATCTGTTTTTCCCTCCACAGATACATCAACTTTTTCCATACTCTTCAAAATATATACCATTACCCTTAAATTTGCAAGGCATCCCACAGAAAACTGTTAAAGTTCAACGAAGGAACTGCGGAACCGCCTGAAATTTTATGCATTTTTATGTATTCTTTTTACTTTTGGTAAGTAAAGAATATATTTCCTGCATTAAAAAACATTTCATCTGCGTCTGCAGTCGTCCGCTTATAAGTCTGCCCCATCGCCGGGTCATAAAGCACAACATTATTTGCATCATATCCCACCACAAGAACGGCATCACTGCTTCCTGTCATTGCAAATACCGGATACCCGTTGCTCACATAGTATAGGATTTCATCTACCGTACAACCGGTAAGATCTAAAACAGCTGCATCCTTTAAGGTGTTAAGAAGAATCTGCTTCGGTGTCTCGCCCTGGGAGATCAGCGCACTGACGCTGATGTTGATTTCCTCTTTTTCCAAGATTGCATTCACACACTGGGCAATGCTTCCTGCTCCACTGTCCTCCTCGCCAACTACAATATCATTAAAGGCCGCCTGAGCCGTCTTTCTGGAACGTTTCCATACATACTGCTGATTTTCACCGATCACGACACCCATCTGGCTGTTTGCCGCAATAATCGCGTCAGAGACACTGTCTGTTGTCAGCACGACTTCTCCCTTTACATAAACATAATAACGGTTATTGTCCTTTTCTTCTTTCAGGGAGACTTCACGTTTCTGCTCTAAGATCGTCTCTTTCGGTGTCAGAATCTTCGGTGTCTTTTTCTTCGCCTCATCCTGCAGTGTGATCAGAACCTGTGTCTCTTTTTCATCCGTATTTTTTGTTGCAATATCTACCACTTTCAGGCTGTCACCCTCACGGTTCATGATCATGTCCTGATCTGCATCCACATAGGCAGTTCCATTGTTCTGAATACGGTTTAAGTATATGGTGTAACCACTGATGGTAATGTTCTGTACATAATATCCCGGTTTCTCATAAGTCTTTAAGATCTCATGTTCCTCTGAGGATGTATCCATGATTTTTACCTGATACATAGGAAACAGCGTATTACCTGCTGCATCTACCACGACATCGGCTGATTTTGCCACACCATACACAAAATCCTCCTGCATAAAGCCCAATGGTTTTACATAATCAGAAGCACTCCCGGTCACATCTGTCACTTTCTCCGTGACAAAGTCTATCATGTGGATCGTATCACTGCCACGGACCGCAGAAGGATCCACCCATGCCAGAAAACGGTTTGACTCAGAAATTGCGACCGCTTCGTCGGAAAGTCCTTCTACCAGCACTTTCGTATCCAGTGAATTCAGATCGATGCCATAGACATTTCCATCCACCATAATATAAAATGCGCCACTCTCGGTCACATACATCAGCTGTCCCAATTCCGATTTCATCACCTCATAGGACTGGCTGGATGGGATAAACACCTGCTCCTCATTCGTATTTGCAAGACTGTCATAATGGTAAACCGCAATGCCCACCGTACCCTCATGGATTCCGCGGTTCATGTAGCCATACACAATATAGTCAATGCTTCCCGCCTCATCAATATTTACGATCTTAATGTCATGCTCACCATAGTTTTCCCGGTCATCTACCCCTTCATATCCCCGGAAACTGAACACTTTTGCAAGTGTGTTTGCCTCCTGATTGTAACTCCAGAGTTCTCCCTCCTGCACAAAAGTGACCACTTTGCCGGATTCATTGGTCTGATACTCCACATCCTTCGAGCGGATTCCAAGCAGGATGCTGTTTCCTGAGATGCTGTCATTTTCCCCCCGGAAAATCTCTTCCATCGTCCGTTCAAAATTCAACAGATACATTCTTGTATTGGTATACCGCACTCTGTAGTATTCCTCAACGTTATAGTATTCGCTCTGCCCATTCTGTCCTACCCGTGTCACAACATAGTCCAGAACGATCACGTTGTAAGTGGGAGTGATCTCCTTGACAGATGGAACCGGTGTTGTCAGCCTTGTGCCATGAAACTCTGCCCAGCTCACCTGATTCAGTGAATTGTTTAATGTCACATACTGCAAAGTCGTGTTATCGCCGGTCGTTTTTTCCATATAAGTGCTGAGAGATGTCGCTTTCTCACTGTCAAAAGTCGTATCATTGAACTGTCTGACAAAATCAATGCACTCCGACACATAACTGTTCTGGGATTCTATGATTCGCGTGTAGTAGTAGATCATGCGGTCTCCGCTTTCCAGCTGGATCACGAGCAGATATTCCTCATTTTCCTCCAGCAGATTCTGGATTGGAAGTTCCATAGAGATCATTCCCTTATTCTCCGTGTAGGAAGTGACATCTGCATTTGCGATCAGCCTTTTTGCATCCAGGCTCCGGATCTCATAGGAGATCTTATCCACTGCGGTCTGATAAGTCTTCACCGTCACCGGAAGAAGTCTGTCTTCCCCAATCGGTGTGATCGTATCGCGCATATAGGCTGCATCCATTTTCTCTGTGTAACCATATAATTCATTGATCGCCGTTTTCCCATCATATAAGGTAAGAACCGGCAATGTTGCCTCCGACATCTCTGTCGTCAGGTCTTCATTCGTCTGATTTGTCATAAAACTGAATATAATCACTGCCAGAACAAAAACGACTGGCAGAACAATTGCTTTTATTGTACCTTTCTGCACTGTAAGCCTCCAAAATCATCCATACGACTGTTTTCCCTCTTCTGTGTGCCTCAAACTGCACACAAAAATAGCTACCGCCAGAACGGCGATAGCTATATTGTATGCAGTTTTTGCCTTTTCCGCAATATTTTCTTTGGCTTCTTTTTAAATTCTTAAGAAAATTGCTGGTGAAGAATAACGAAAATCACCACCATCTTCTGCAGCGGCGGTGGCGGCATCTTCTGCGGTACATCTCGTTGTTTAACATAACACCGATCAGGCTGCGCCACGGATCATCCGGCCGTGGCGGTGGTGGCGGCATCATTCCGGGTCTGCCCGGTGGTGGCGGCATGCTTCCCGGTCTGCCCGGTGGTGGCGGCGGTGGATTGTTTCCTCCCCAGAATTCCTCTGCCATCACGGTATCTGTTCCATTTTTCACGGTCTGATAAATGCGTTCTGTCACCTGCTCTAACATAAGCCGGTCCGGATATTCGTCGAACATGAGACTTCCCTCATACTCCATTTTATCGCACTCATCTTCGATCACGTCCATAATACGGGAAACATCCCTTGGATACAGCTCTTTCATCCGGTCCATATCCTTTTCATATTCCATCTCTGTGAGATACAGATTCTGCATCGGATAGCTCATATAAAAAGGCACTTTCGGAGTGTCAGACTGCTGCATACGTAAAAACTGTTCCTCTCGATAGTCCACGCGATACTCCTTATTTCCATCACATCACTATAAGATATGCATCCATTTTTTCCCGGGTTCCTGCTTCTGTCTTATTTGCCCACAAATATGTATTCGATCTTTTTGTAAGGTTTGTCATAACCTTCTTTTCCCATCTTCATGGTCACTTCCCCATTTTCCTGCTGTGTGAATGTGTACTCATTATAGGCGCCATCCTGATAAGCAAAATCACTTCCGTTATCCTGATAATGCACATAGGTGCCCTCGCCCGGAAATACAAGCATATTTAACGTATCATATGGTTTTTCCCCTACATACTGCATCACTTCATAAGCCGGGATCATACTTCCTGCTTTGGCAAACATCGGACAGGTATCAAGCGGTGCATCCACAAGATAATACTGTTTTCCCTCATAACGTTTTCCGGTATTGAAATCATACCAGATCCCTTCCGGCAGATAGACCATCTTTTTCGTCTGTCCCTGCTCTAATACCGGTGCCACAACAAGATGTTCTCCAACTAAAAATTCATCATTTAAGTTCCATGTATTTTCATCCTTTTCATAATGAAGCACCAATGGACGCATGATCGGAAGTCCTGTTTTCTCACACTCCGCAAACAGATCGTACAGGTATGGAAGCAGGCGGTAACGCAGTTCCACAAATTTGCGGTAAATATCGACCGTCTTCTCCCCGAACTGCCACGGCTCCTGATAAATGCTTCCGTTGGACGAATGATTCCGGAACAATGGAGAAAATGCTCCGACCTGTACCCAGCGGCATAAAAGTTCTGCCGTACAGTCCGCACCAAATCCACCGACATCCGTTCCTGCAAATGCCAATCCACTCAATCCAAGATTGCACAACTGTGGCACTGCCATCTGAAGATGTGACCATAAACTCTGGTTGTCCCCGGTCCAGACTGTTGTATACTTCTGGCTTCCTGCATAGCATGCGCGGGTGATCACAAATGGTCTTTTTCCGGTCTGTTCCTTAAGTCCCTCATAGGTTGCCTTGGACATCAGATGTCCGTATACATTGTGCATGGCTGCGTGGGTAGATTTCTGATCTTCATCAGTAAACACGACATCTGATGGCAGTTCTCCGTGAAAACTTGCCGGTTCATTCATGTCATTCCAGACTCCGGCAACGCCTATATCGGTCAGGAACTTCTGATTTTCCGCCCACCATTTACGCACCTTTGGCTGTCCGAAATCCGGGTATACAGAATCTCCCGGCCATACAGCATTCACATAGACTTCCCCTTCCGGTGTCTTTGCAAAATAATCTCCGGCAATTCCCTCATCGTATTTCTCATAACCAGGATCTAATTTCACACCCGGATCGATAATGCAGACTGCCTTGAATCCCTCATCTGCCAGCTCCTGAATGGTTCCTGCCGGATCGCCGTAATCTTTCTCATTCCATGTAAAGACACGGTAGCCATCCATATAGTCAATATCAAAATGCATCGTATCACATGGGATATCAAGTTCTCTGTATTTCCCTGCTACTTTTTTAATGCAGTCTGCGGAATCATATCCCCAACGGGACTGATGATAACCGAGTGTCCACAGCTGTGGAAGCGGAGTCCTTCCGGTCAGATAGGTATAACCGCCCACAATGTCCGGCATCGTATCCCCTGCGATAAAATAGTAATCAAGGTTTCCGGCGTCCGCACCATAGTAAAAATATGCCTGATTTTCTTTTCCAAGGTTTACATAAGATCTGTATGTATTGTCAAAGAAAATACCGTAAACACTTTCTTTTTTCAGGGTGATCAGAAACGGAATGGACTTGTACAGTGCGCGGTAAGAATCTGTGTGTGCCTGTGGGATATCGGAGTTCCAGTTTTCGTACTCATAATCCCGCTTATTCAAAAATCCGGTCTTGTCCCCAAGTCCGTAAAACTTCTCATCCCCGTCCATTTTTTTGACAGTCTGCACCGGATAGCTGCCGCTTGCACCTGCGGACACATCATGTCCCTCTGCCTTTAACACTTCGAGAGATTTTTCACTTAACAGCGGTCTTAAAATACGCCCGCTGCGGTAATCTTCACAAATGCTCTTTCCATCCCGGTAAAAGTCCACATAAAATCCGTCATAAACTCTCGCTTCCAACTGTTTTGTTGCAACTGAAACATAACTGCCGCAGTCTTTTACCTCAAAATCTGTCCGGACCGCCTTCTCCCCTTCGATTGCCTTGGAGCGGTGTCCTTTTGTCTCATAAGGAACAAAGACATTCATAATACTCTCAGTAATGACCTCTAAAAATGCCTCTTCTTTTTCAAAGAAAAAATGGATTTTATTTTCTTCCACCTGATAATCCAAACGTTTACCCAACATATGTGCATCCTTTCTTACGTATAATTTTTCGTATTTTTTCGTAAGAATATTTTAGCATGTGCAGACGTTTTTTTTCCATAGATATTTACTGATTTTTTGCCATGTCCTGAAGTTCACGCATCAGATCCAGATCCGACTGCTGAATCTTCATATTGGTTGTCATCGGCTCCTCACCCGGTCTGGTGAGTGTGATCTCGATCACAGTGCCCTCCTCCATCTCTCTGGAGAATACCGCACTTAAAAATGCCACAAACTTCGGATGGTTTGCAGTAAATTTATTTTTTGCATTCATAATCTTCATAATATTTGCCGGGTTCATCATAATCTTTTGTCCTTCTCTTTCCAGATGCCTAAAGCATCTTCTTTTTCTTAAAATAAATAATTTCCAAAATGATCACTAAGATACTCACTATTATAACTGCCGGATACGCATATTTCCACCCAAACTCCGGCATATTTGGAAAATTCATTCCATACCAGCCGGCGATCAGCGTGAGCGGCAGAAAAATCGTTGTCACAACCGTCAAAATGCTCATCACCTGATTCTGCTGCACCGCAATGAGTGACTGGTAAAGTTCCCTGATCTGCACGAGATATTCCCGCAGCATTTCCACATGGTCATGCAGCCGCTCCGCCCGGTTGGAAAATAACTGCCACTGTGCTTTTTCCTCCTCCGACAGACCGCCGTTCACAGAGGTCTGCATGACATCTCCCATATTCATCAGCTGTTCATAATAGGCATGAAAAATATTGAACCGTTTCCGGTATTTCATGATCATCTCATAAAAATAGTCCGGTATTTTCTTTAACAGTTCCTCCTCCAGACCAGCCAGATGTTCCTCCTGTTTCTGCAGATACAGTACTTCATCCTGCAGCAGTTCCTCGAATAATGCCAGAAGGATCTGCCGGAAGCTATAACCCTCGTAGGTGCCTTCCGCCATCTTGTTCAGATACTCCATCAGAAAATGGCTTTCCTCTACAAGATATAATTCCTGCTCTGACAGGTAAAATCCAAAATTATGGATACACACCTGCCCTTTATTTCCCTTTGGCACACGCATTGTTCCCTGCACACACTCCCGGTATTTTTCAATCTTGCAGTACTGGATCGGTGTCATGCTGTGGATAAAATTATTTTTCCGCACAAGTTTCCGCGGATGGCTCAAAAACTCATCCAGACTCATGAGATAAATGCTTTTTCCTGCGTTTTCACTATTTTGTACTGCTTTCTTTTCCAATGTGATTTTTCCAGTTTCCTCATGATAGCTGTATTGTTCCATATGATTTTAACCTCGTAATTTTTTTTATATCATTCCTTACAACCTGCATACTCCCAGGTAACTCCGTTATCCTCAGACTGAAAAATAATCCCCTGCTGTTCCATCGCATCGGTCTGCAGATAAATCTCCATTTTTCCATCCACGATCTGCGGCATGGTGTGATAATCATAATCTTCGATCGTAAATCCCAGTTCTGCTGACTCGGATGGAAGTTCGGTCACCGTATCCAATGGAAGTTCCAGCCGTTCAAATGTCTCTCCGCCGTCCTTTGTCACGTAGAGCATGGAGAAATCTTCACTTGCATACGTCAGTCCTGCAAATCCGAAATCATTCGTAAAAAAGAGCAGACCTTCGGCAACGCCCATATTCTGGTCAAACGGATCACCATTGACCTCTGTCCAGGTCGTACCGCCGTCCTTCGTCTTTTCAAAGTTATAAAAGACGGCTTCCACAGGCAGCGTCTACCACATTCAGCCGGTAACCGGTAATATCATTGATGAAATAATACATATCGCCGTCTTCTGCATTAAATTCCCACGTATCCGAATTGCGGATATTCCCGCTGGTCTTTGTTTCCGTTTCTGTCTCTGTTCCGTTGAAAATTTCCGGCTCGTTTTCTTCCTTATTAGTATCACTATTATCTTTGGAAGAACTCTCGTCATTTATTCTCCGCCACTCATAAATTTTCCAGGAGAGTGCCCCATTGTATGGGATTGCCGTGCGGATCACCGCAGCGCCACAGATGATCGTTGCCGCTCCTGCCGCCACAAGTTCTGCGATCCACAGATACTGTTTTTTCCCTGCCTGCTGTTCTTTTGCCTTTTTTCTGGTGATAAGCCAGAAGAGAAAACCAACTGCCATGACCGCTGCTCCCACAGCCATTTTCTGTCCGTGGTAGCGTACTCCTCCAAACTGGCATAAAAAATATCCTTCGTATAAAACGTAAAAATAACCTGCTAATATCAGCACCGGACTGATTTTGTGTATGACTTTCATTTTCCTTTTCCCTCTTTTTTCAAAATGGATGTTACGGCTTTTCAGACCAGACTGTTTCGTCTTTCTGCTGCTTGCATTATATTGTTTTTGTGTGCATTTTTCAATCGTGAAAAGCGGGTTTGGATCGTTTTTTTCCACTCAGATCTGTCTGTATCTCTGTCAAGCGCAGATGATGACAAATTTTCCTCCATAAATTGCTAAATTTTTAACAATTTTTTTATTGATTTTATAACCGAGATATGTATAATTATGGTAGAGAAAGTTGGCAATTTGCTTATGTTTCCTGCATTTCACAATGTGGAACAGAGCGATCAAAAGTCCGGCTTCCAAAAAGATATGTATAGTCTGTTTTTACAGATTGATACCATATTACACACAGCGAAAGGAAAGAGGTAATTAAAAATGGCAAAAATTGATTTAAGCAAGTATGGCATTACCGGAACAACAGAAGTTGTTTACAATCCTTCTTATGAATTATTATTCGAAGAAGAAACAAAACCGGAACTTGAAGGTTACGAAAAGGGTCAGGTCAGCGAACTTGGCGCAGTAAACGTAATGACAGGTATCTATACAGGACGTTCTCCAAAAGACAAATACATCGTTATGGATGAGAACTCAAAAGACACTGTATGGTGGACTTCTGACGAATACAAAAACGACAACCACCCAGCTACAGAAGAAGCCTGGAAATCTGTAAAAGATTTAGCGATCAAAGAACTTTCCAACAAGAGACTTTTTGTTGTAGATGCATTCTGCGGTGCTAACAAAGATACACGTATGGCAATCCGTTTCATCGTTGAGGTTGCTTGGCAGGCTCACTTTGTAACAAATATGTTCATCAAACCTACAGCAGAAGAATTAGAGAACTTCGAGCCAGATTTCGTTGTTTACAATGCTTCTAAGGCAAAAGTTGAGAACTACAAAGAGTTAGGATTAAACTCTGAGACAGCAGTTATGTTCAACATCACAAGCCGTGAGCAGGTTATCGTTAACACATGGTACGGCGGAGAGATGAAGAAAGGTATGTTCTCTATGATGAACTACTTCTTACCATTAAAAGGTATGGCTTCTATGCACTGCTCAGCTAACACAGACTTAAATGGTGAGAACACAGCTATCTTCTTCGGACTTTCCGGAACAGGTAAAACTACACTTTCCACAGATCCAAAACGTCTCCTGATCGGTGATGACGAGCACGGCTGGGATGACAACGGTGTATTCAACTTCGAGGGTGGATGCTACGCAAAAGTTATCAACCTTGATAAAGATTCCGAACCAGATATCTACAATGCAATCAGACGTGACGCACTCTTAGAGAACGTTACATTAGATGAGAATGGTAAGATTGATTTCGCTGATAAGAGCGTAACAGAGAACACACGTGTGTCTTACCCGATCAACCATATTCAGAATATTGTACGTCCAATCTCTTCTGCACCAGCTGCTAAGAATGTAATCTTCTTATCTGCAGATGCATTCGGCGTACTTCCTCCAGTATCTGTTCTTACACCAGAACAGACACAGTACTACTTCTTATCTGGATTCACAGCAAAACTTGCTGGTACAGAGCGTGGTATTACAGAGCCAACACCTACATTCTCTGCATGCTTCGGACAGGCTTTCTTAGAGCTTCATCCAACAAAATATGCAGAAGAACTTGTTAAGAAAATGGAAAAGAGCGGAGCAAAAGCTTACCTCGTAAATACAGGATGGAACGGAACTGGAAAACGTATCTCCATCAAAGATACACGTGGTATCATCGATGCTATCTTAAACGGAGACATCAAGACAGCTCCTACAAAGACAATCCCATACTTCAACTTTGAAGTTCCTACAGAGCTTCCAGGCGTTGATCCAGCGATCCTTGATCCTCGTGACACTTACGCTGATGCTTCTGAATGGGAAGTAAAAGCAAAAGACTTAGCTGCAAGATTCGTTAAAAACTTCGCAAAATACGAAGGAAACGAAGCTGGTAAAGCATTAGTTGCTGCTGGTCCTCAGGCTTAATGATCTGTTAATATCCATTAATTTGTTTTTTAGCTTAAAAGAAACCGGATGTCACATTGCATCCGGTTTCTTTATTACACATATTTGGAGTTCTATCATGTTAAAGAAGTTCATTAAATACGTCTCTCAAAATATGCTTGGTATGGTAGGTATGTCTGTTTATATTCTTGCAGACACCTACTTTATTTCTGTAGCAGTGGGTGCCGACGGTATCACTGCCCTAAATCTGGTTCTGCCAATTTATAATATTATTTTTGCGATCGGTGCGATGATGGGCGTTGGCTCTGCGATCCGTTTTGTTGTGGAACGCAATAAAAAAAGCCCGGATGCGGATGGATATTTTTTCCATGCGCTTGTGTGGGCTTTTATCATCAGTCTGTTTTTTATTTTTGTCGGTCTGTTTCTTCCGGATAAATTGATCGCACTGTTAGGCGGCGATGCCCAAATCGTTGCCACCGGGAAAAATTATACAAGAATTTTTATGTGCTTTGCTCCCTTTTTTATGTGGAACTACATTTGTAATGCTTTTGTGCGAAATGATGGAAATCCTTCCATTGCGATGTCCGCAACTTTATTCAGCAGTCTGTTCAACATCGTGTTTGACTATATCCTGATGTTTCCACTGGGGCTTTCCATGGAGGGTGCTGCACTTGCAACTGCCCTCTCCCCGGTCATAGGCATTGCGATCTGCTCTATCCATTTTCAATCAAAAAAGAGCACGATCCGCCTGAAACCGGTCCTGCCTTCCTTCCGCAGACTGCTCTACTGCTGTCAGGTCGGCGTTTCCTCTTTCGTCGGTGAGATTTCTTCCGGAGTTATCACGGTCGTCTTTAATATGCTGATTCTCGGTCTTGCGGGAAACACCGGAGTTGCCGCCTACGGCGTCGTCGCCAACACCTCACTGGTCGCAGTCGCCCTCTTTAACGGCATTGCGCAAGGCTCGCAGCCGCTCATCAGTGAATCTTACAGCAAGGGAAATCACAAGAATGTAACCACCTATCTGAAAATGGCAGTCACGACCACCATCGGCGTTGCTGTCCTTCTGGTGGTCTGCATTTACCTTTACGCCCCTGCGATCACCGCTGTATTTAACGGAGAGGGAAATCAGGTGCTTGCCTCCTACGCAGAAAACGGTTTAAGGTTATATTTCATTGGATTTCTCTTTGCCGGAATGAACATTGTCGGAACTGCCATTTTAAGCTCGATAGAATCCGCAAAATATGCATTTTTTGCGTCCATCTCACGCGGATTTGTTGCAATCATCATTTTTGCATTCGTGCTGTCTGCACTGCTTGGATTAAATGGTGTATGGCTTGCTTTCCCTGCTGCGGAGTTTGTGACGATGTTAATTACGTTGTATGGGCTGGTGAAGGCGATACGAAAATAATATCTCTGCTACAAAAAAATACCGGGCTGCTTCTATTTGAAGCAGCCC
>NZ_ACFY01000111.1 GCF_000174195.1 Roseburia inulinivorans DSM 16841
ATACAGCAGGAGATTAACAATCTCAATCAGCAGTTAAGACAGCACCAGATCGAGCAGAGAAAGGAACAGCAGAGTAAAAATTCGTCATCTATGGATGATATGGTGGCTGGAACAAGTAACACTTCTAAAAAGAAAGACACCGGATTGTCACAGGCAAGTATGCAGGCGATGATCTCCGCAGATTCTTCCATGAAACAGGCAAAGGTGCAGGGAAGTATGGCAACACAGATGCAGGGACGTGCCAGTGTGCTTGAATCTGAAATCAAACAGGATGCCGGAAAAGGAAATACTGAGAAGAAGGAAGAAGAACTGGCAGAGCTGCAGGCAAAGGCACAGTCTGCGACAGCAGCACAGATGTCTACACTTGCAGATGCAAATAAATCAGTAGAAGAAGCTACAAAAGCGGAGAACAGCAATACAGAAGACACTGCAACAAAGAACAATACTGATAAATCCGAGAAAACACAGGAATCTGCGGGGGCTGCGGCAGAGGAGACAGACAGCGTAAAGAATACGGATATCAAAGGGGAAACACAGGTGACATATACACCGATTGATATTCGTTTATAGTTGGTAAAGGAGAATGGTATTATGTCAGAGATTAAGAGTTTTAGTGATTACACAAGTAAATATAACAGCAATGTAGATTATTCCGCATTATTTGGAGGAACTTCCGACAGTTCATCCGTAGGAAACACCAATATGCTTTCTGATTATGCTGCGATTAAAAACGGAAGCTATGGAAAACTTATGAAAGCATATTATGCAAAGCAGGATGCAGAAAAATTATCGGGTAAAGGCGATACTTCACAGAAGCTTACACTGATGAAAACAAGTGCGGATTCCCTGAAAAAATCAGCAGATGCTTTGAATGACTCTTCTCTTTGGGAAAAAAAGAAAATAAAAAAGAAAGATGAAAAAACGGGGAAGAGATTGCGGTAGAGGATTATGACTGGGATAAAATCACCAAGGCAGTAAAATCTTTTGTTGAAGATTATAATGATGTAGTTAGGGAAGCAGGAGAATCGAATACAAAGGATGTATTGCGAAATGCTTCATGGATGACTGGAATGACAGACAAAAACAGTAATATGCTTGCCAAAATAGGTATTACCATAGGAAAAGGAAACAAGTTGGAATTAGATGAGGGTGCTTTAAAGCAGGCAGATATCAGTTCGCTGAAAACGATCTTTACAGGATATAATTCTTTTGTAAGCAAAATATCGCAGAAAGCAACTGGTATATCGAATGCTGCAAACCGGGCGAGTGCAACCTATACAAATAATGGTACATACTCTAAGACGGATTCTTCTTTGACATCGAGCAAGATAGATAAAGAAGTATAGAAAGTGTGGACTAACTTAGGGAGGTTGCTATGAAAGTTCAAGGAAATAGGTATATTAATAATCCTGAGATGATAAAAAATAAGGTCGAGAAGAAAACAACTGTTCCTCAGAATATTATTTCGGAGGATGATGTGAAAATCAGTGATTCAGCAAGAAAGTTAGTTGAGACTGCTCGTGATAAAGTCTCAGATTTTCAGGCAATGCATTTTTCATCAATCAATGGAGAGATAAAAGAAATACCAGCAGAATACAAATGTGAGAATTTGTTTAAATTGGAACTAAAGACATCTTCTATTTCAGGAGATAAAAGTGTATTTGAAGGACATTCTGAGAATGAGGTTTCGGTTTTTGAGAAGTGGGTAGATGAAAATGCAGCAGAATATTTATCAGAAGATGAAAGAAATACACTAAAAGAACAGATTGACAAAATGGTGGCAGCGGTAGATGACTTGAATGCGAGGGAAGGGTATCGTGGTACTTCATTTGAATCGGTATTTTTATTAAGTGCAAGTGAAGCTGGATTAAACAAAATAAATAAAATGTATATCCCAGAACAATTACAGACTAGTTTTCAAAATATGATTGACGAATATGTTCATTTTAATGAGTCAGCACGCAATTCTATCATGGAGAGAATGACACCGGATTATATGGTTATCGGAATAAGGAGCAAAACAGAAACTTATAAGTACAAGTCAGAAATCATCTCCGATGAGAAGAATTTCTATACGAATGAGAAAACGGAAATGACTGGTTTGTGCGACAAATTTTTAAGTGATGAAATAGATAAGGATTCGTTTTATGATGGGCTGAAAGGTTACTTGAATCATTACTATGAAAACAGATATGAATTAAGAAATCAGCCGGGAAGTGTTAGAGAAAAATCAAATGATATGCTGGACAAATTGCAGCATATGTTTGGCGTTTAATGTTGAAAAAGGGTTTGGAATAATTATGAGGACAGTGACAGATGTAAACACAGTAAACCAGCTATTGACATATTCAAAACAGGCAGAGGCAGGAATACACCAAAAAGCAATACAGATGTTGCTTGGAGCAGGAAATAATAAAAAACAGGACAGTTTAAGTATTTCTGATGCTGCACGAGGCTTTTCAAAGCAATCCATAGCTGCACTGATAGATAAAAATGTGAATATTTCTAATAGTGAATTGGCTTATTATTTTGCAAACTATAATAATTCAAGTGCTATTTTGGATGCAATCAATTTTGGGGAGAATGTTTCCTGTGGATATAATTCTGATTTTAAGGAGTATGGGGTTATTTCCTTTGACCTTAATGGGAGCAGACAGGTAGTACCTAATTATGCAGTACCGAAAATGAATACAAGCACCATGTCAGGTATTTGTGCTGCAAATAATTCTTTGGTATTAAGTAATAAAAATTATTATTCATGGACAACATCAAGTGGCAGTAAATATACATGGACGGTCAATAATGGAAGGATAGGCTGGGCAGCCTCGGAATCGTTGCTTGTAGAGAATACAAATCAAAAAGGAACAAATTATAAGTGGGAAATGTGTAAGGCAGGCAATATCCTGTCGGAACTGGCACAGGGAAAGAGTGTGTGTGGGTATCTCTACAGCAATGAGGAGGTATTGTCCGTCTGTGAGAAAGTCAGGATTTCTCCGGGATTCTTTTCTATAGATGCGGGAGCAGGAAAACACACTTATTTATTGCAGGAATCAGGAAAGACCATAAATGTTGACGCAAAGATAAAACAGTTAAATGATATAAACTGGATAGAAATCGGATATAAAGAAGGAGATACGTTTTCCGTTTATGGTAAAGAGTATGCTATTGACAGCAGTGGGCATATCAATGTTTCGGCAGAAGATGAATTTACATCAACGGAAATTAAATATCCAAGTCGTTCAATATAATAGAAATTATTTTAAGTTTCAATAACAGGGAGGTAGGATTATGGCAATTACAGGTATCAATAACAGCAGTTACACATCGTATTATGCATCAGGTTACAAGAACACGGTTAAAAAGGCAGCTTGTGATATTCAAAAAACAAAGGAAAATTCACAGGTGAGCAAAACAGAAGAGAGTCAGGAAGATTATGTAAAAAAATTGCAGGAAAAAAATCCTCAAATAGATATTGTGGCAGGAAGTTCGGATAAAAATGTAAAAACAGCTAATCGTACAGGAAAAACAGATGTGAGGATTGCTCCTGAGATTTTAAATAGGATGATGAGTAATCCAGAGGTTGCCACAAAATATGAAAATATGTTGTCAAAAATTCCAGCATTAGATAGATGGGCTGACTCAATGATTAAATCAATGACTGGTAGTGAAGTTAAGTATCGTCAGGTATGGATAGATAAGGATGGTAATATGGGCTCCATGGTTATTACAGGACCAAGCGAAGAACAAAAAAAGGCTGATGAAGATAGAAAAATCGAGAAAAAGAAAGAAAATGAACAAAAACTTGCAGAACGGAGAGCTGAAAGAAAAGAGCAGATGAAGAAAATTCAGGAAGAAAGACGCACAATATTTGCAATTGGTACGGATATGAAAAGCATTACAGAGAATGTTGTAGCACAGGCAGTAGGTACAGCTCCATCTATCGGAGGAAGTTGTAATGTTAAGGCATAAGAGGATTTGATAAAAGAAAAATATCTAATTGGTGCATAGGATGGCATCACCAGAGAGTAGAGTGGCAGAAAGTCAGTAGATATAAAGTTATAGATAGATTTATTTATGAACCGTGAGGTGGATTTATGGGAATCTCTTTTTCAAATATAGGAACAGTTGGAAGGGAAGGATAGGCAATTAAGCGGTTTTTTGGAAGTGCTTGTTTCCTATCATGGCATATCCAAGCTAACGATAGCAAAAATGGCTGGTGTTGAGGAAAATGATATTGACAGGCTTTTAGCCAATCCACCAGAAAAGATTGAAATCGAAGTAAAGTATAAAATTGCTGTGACGGTTATGGAGGGAGTATCCCAAACTAAAATGTGAAATCTCAATTCAAGTTTGAGGAGGTGAACACTTTGGATATTGAGAAAGCTAAATTATATTACAATCAAATAAGAAGTGAAGATTTATGTGATTGTGATTATTGTAGAAACAATATTCATGAAGTTAAAGCAGCTTATTCTACCTCTTTTATAGGCACTCATCCCATAACCGGGAGTTCCGTAACGTAAATTGGCAGATTCTGTGGTGCGCTTCACAGCGTAAATTGGGCATGTATAAGCGTTCTCTCACAAGTCATCCATAATGTAAATGAAAGAAAAACGGTACAGACAAATATGATTTCCTTTGTGAGCCATGGAGATAAGACTCTTTAGAGGCTTATCGGAATGCCCGGCGAACAGGAACATCATATTTCGTCTGCACC
>NZ_ACFY01000110.1 GCF_000174195.1 Roseburia inulinivorans DSM 16841
ATTTTTATCCATATTTTGCTCTTTGTTTTTCTTCTTTTCTCCCTTGCCATCAATGCATATCGTATGGAAAAGATATTACGAAGCCTTCACCTGAAACGAAGGATCTTCCTCGATCAATTCAATAAATGCTTCTGCGACATCCGGATCAAACTGCGTGCCTTTTCCTTTTTCTAATTCCCCGATCGCATACTCCACGCTTAAGGCATCCTTATAAGCCCTCCGGGACACCATTGCATCAAAGCTGTCACACACTGCAAGGATCCTGCCTAAAAGCGGGATGTCCGTTCCCTTGACACCGCCCGGATAGCCTTTTCCATCATAGCGTTCATGATGGGATAAAACCGCCGGAATGACATAGTTCATATTCGGGAGGAAATGGATCATCTCAATGGAATTCTCCACATGAGTTTTCATTACCTCGTATTCCTCATCTGTCAGTTTGCCCTTCTTCTTTAAGATGCTTTCCGGGATACCGATTTTTCCGATATCATGGAGCAGACCTGCCACTTTTGCAGTCTGGATATCATCCTTTGGAAGCCCCATTTTTGCTGCAAGCTTCATCGCATACCCGGAAACATTCTCAGAGTGTTCAAAGGTGAACGAATCCTTGGCATCAACTGCTGCCATCAGCGCAAAAATCGTCGGCGTTACCTGCTCATAACCTTTCTCCCTGCTCTGTTCCTGTCCCTCAAAACTCTTCTCGTAAATCTCGATACGGTTTTTACCATTTCCTTTTGCATAGAAGGCTGCCCGTCTTGCCTGGCGGAATAATTTTCTTGCACTTTCTGCCATGTTTTTGTCCCATGCGATTCCAACGCTGAACGTAATCGGCTGGATGACTTTTGGCTTATCTTCTTTCTGTTCTAATATCGTATTCTGTATCAGCCGCGCAAACGACAATAGTATTTCTTTTCTGCTTTCTTCCGCAATAATAAGAAATTCATTGGAACCGACACGGAATACCGACATTTTGTCACTGCAGAGGTTCTGCACCTGGGATGCGCTCCACCTCAGGATCTGGTCTCCGGTCTCCTCGCCGTACAGGTCATTGTATAACTTGAAGTTATCCATATCCAGATATATCATTCCTGTCGGATGTTCCTTTATGTCCAGATTTTTTATAAATTCACTGCAATAGCTGCGGTTATACAGACCTGTCAGTTCATCATGAATGGACACCTGATATACTTTTTCATAGGCACTGATATTTTTTAATGCGCCGGATACGCTGTTTGCGATCTGCCGGATACAGTCCGCCTCATCATAGATCAGCCTGTTTTTTCTGTGAAGCTCCACATATAAAAATCCATAAATTTTATCGTCATACTTAAAAACTGCGATCTCCGGTTTTTTATGAATGCCGCCGGTGCCGCAGAATGACCTCAGCCTTGCCTCCTCCTCTGTGTCCAGCACCCGGTCTCCGTCTGCCGTACACTCCACAAAATGGTCATCTCTTTTTTCAAAAATACGTGCATACGAGTCCGGTACTGCCGAACTGACGGTGCTTCGGATTTTCTGGTACAGTTCTTTTTTATTCAGGATCGAGGCCGCCATATCCTGAAATTCCACAAGGCTCTCCACAATGTGTTTTTTCTTCTGGTACAGGATACGCTCCAGCCATTTTCTGGCATAGCTCATGACCAACACCATCCAGAGGCACTGCAGAACGACAAACACTGTGATAAACTGTTTGGTAAAGCTGTCCGTCTGGCCGATCACATGGTCAATGTTTGGCTCCAAAATAATCATTGGAAGAAACGCTACAACTACTGCGATCAAATATACGGCACCTGTTGTCGCACGCATGGAGAATGAGAACAGATACTGTTTATAAATAATGTATACAAAACAGACCGCCATTCCCACTCCGCCAAGGGTATCGAATGGGAAATCACCGCTCCATGGCATCACGCACAGAATATTTCCACCCATGATGAGCAGTGTTCCTATTAATAATGGGACGAGTTTTTTCCGGTACTCTAATTGTTCCCCGATTTTTTTGTGGGCAAGCAGCGTTACATACACTAACAGAAATATCTCTGCTGCTGCCAGCAACCAGATGCCTGTTTTTGCATGATAATGGTAGGATATACCGCCATTCGCCATGATCTGCACTTCCGGCGGTGGGAGAATACAACCGGTAAAAACATTCAACAGGACAGCTGATACTGTCACAGCCATACAGCCATCCAGAAATCTGTCCTTTCCCCGGATGTCAAGATAATGGAACAAAAATCCATATATCAGTATCGGGATCGTAAAAAGTCCCATCAGTGATACATGATACCAGAACTGTATCCCCGGGCTGATCTGCAGTCTCATGAGCACAGCGCCGCCTGTCCAGGACAATAATGCCGACAGTATTGCCTTGAGATCTCTTACTTCTGATGATTTCTCTGCAACATTCAGAAAACAGAATAGTAAAAACAGATAGCATATGAGTGCAGCCATTGGAATACCAATATATATATTTTTGATCAACACCAGATTCATGAAATGTTCCATTTTTCATTCTCCTTCGTGTGAAATATCATATTTCCATACGCGGTCTGCCGTCAGATACTGTCTCTGTACGCAGACATATATCATTATGTTACCATATTTTTACATTTCATACAAGAATCTGCACGCTTGTCCATTTCCGGTTCGGATCTGTCCCTGTTCCGTTTCAGTTTCCCTGCCGGAAGCTGTTTTTCTCCTTCGTAAGTTCCAGCATAAGCATAAGCACACTCCATTTCCGGTTCGATGGTGTAAGGACTGCTTTATAGTCAACCGGGATCTGTTTCCGGCGCAGTTCAAACAGTATTTTGTCAAAATGTTTTTCATTCACACCGCAGAATACCATAAGGCTCTCCTGTGGTGCGCTGCCGGTAAATGGTGCTGTGAGTACGTTCTTTTTTCCTCTGCGAGATCTCCGATACTCTGCCGTAAATCTGTGGCTTCGATCTCCTCCAGACGGATTTTCATTGGCGCAAGCAGCTGTTTTACCGCTTCTTTTTCTTTTACCTGATAGATTAATATTTTTTCCATGTTTTTCTCTCCAGACTTAAGAAAAGCCAAACACAAAATATGTCTGGCTTTTTCTTTCATTCTATCATTTTTTATAACACTTCTTCAATAATTTTCTTTAAAGTGCCGGCAGAACTTTGCAGTTTTTCTGTTTCCTCCTCATCGAGAGTGATCGGGATCCGGTTTTCCACACCGTGCGCTCCCACGATTGCCGGCATGCTTAAGGAAATATCGGAAATCCCGAATTCTCCGTGCATCAGATTCGATACCGGTAAAATGGATTTTTCGTCGCGGATGATCGCCTCGCAGATTCTGCGCACTGCCATTGCAACTCCAAAATACGTCGCCTTTTTCTTTGCAATGATCTCGTAAGCACTGTTTTTTACATTCTCTGCAATACGCTCGGTCGCTTCGTCATGGTTGAAGTGTCCGCGCATCTCGCAGAATGTATTGATCGGCACACCCGAAACAGTGGCGCTGCTCCATGCTGCAAGCTCGCTGTCGCCGTGTTCGCCGATAATGAATGCGTGCACACTCCGGCTGTCCACATTCAGATGCTCTCCAAGATTGTATTTTAATCTTGCAGTATCTAACACCGTTCCAGAGCCAAGCACCCGGTTTTCCGGGAAACCGGACAATTTCAATGCCGTGTAGGTCAGGATATCCACCGGATTGGAAACGATCAACAGGATTCCTCCGCAGTTTCTTTTTGCAATTTCCGGAATGATGGATTTGAAAATACCAACATTTTTCTGGACAAGGTCTAATCTTGTCTCATCCGGTTTCTGATTGGCGCCTGCTGTCACGATGATGATCGCTGCATCCACAATATCATCATAATCTCCGGCATAGATTTTCATTGGTCTTGCAAAAGGAAGTCCATGGCTGATGTCCAGCGCCTCTCCCTCTGCCCTGTTTTTATCAGCATCGATCAGAACCATCTCAGAAAACAGACCGCTTTCCATTAATGCAAATGCTGTTGCAGATCCTACAAAACCGCATCCGATCATTGCCACTTTTCTCTGATTTACGCTTGTTTCACTCATATTTTCGTCCTCTCTTTCTTTTTTCCGAATATCTCCTGTAAGTGGAGACAACCGCAGAATTTTACTGTTATTCCAGGATTCTTCCGTCCGTAGAAATGGTCACTACCTGCCATGGAATGAATTTTCCACTGTTCTGCAATGCTTTTTTCGCAGCCATCTCAATTCCGCCACAGCAAGGCACTTCCATACGTGTTATTGTAACAGATTTGATGTCATTGTTTTTGATAATTTCTGTCAACTTCTCAGAATAGTCCACATCATCTAACTTTGGACACCCGATCAGTGTCACATGACCGCGGATGAATTTACGGTGGAAATCTCCGTAGGCGTATGCGCTGCAGTCCGCTGCGATCAGCAGTTTTGCGCCGTCAAAGTATGGCGCACGGACCGGTGCAAGCTTGATCTGTACCGGCCACTGTGTCAGTTCAGAACGGATTTCTCCTGCCGTCTGCAGCTCTGCGCTTCTGTCTGCATCTGCCTCTCTCCGGATGGCTCTCGCCTGACTTCCCGGACATCCGCATGGTGTCTTTGCCGCCTCTTTGCTCTTTTTATGTTCTTCCACTGCCTTCTCATCATAAGCTGCTGCCTCACGCTCCACAAAATGGATTGCATCTACCGGACAGGCCGGCAGACAGTCGCCGAGACCGTCACAATAATCATCGCGCATAAGCTTCGCTTTTCCATTCACCATTGCGATCGCTCCCTCATGACATGCCTCTGCGCAAAGACCACATCCTACACATGCTTCCTCGTCGATCTCTATAATTCTTCTTACCATCTTCCATTCCTCCTGTTGTCTGCATATCTATTATTTGTTTCATTTGACTTTCTATGTGCATACTAATATAATAAAGAAAATTTTTCCGTTGTTTTTACAACGTAATTATGTTTTATTCTACGAACATTGGGTAGGTAATTGTGAAACTCCTTCATAACATAAATCAAATTGTGAAAAATTAACAAAAGCTTGAGAAAACACTGGGGAGCGGTCGGCACTTAGAAGGCAGGCGTAACGTCAGTTGCGACTGGCTTCTTAGTACCGTTACCAGCGACACGTAGCGAAAGCGTGTTTTCGAAAATTTTGTTAATTTTGAACAATGTTGTACAGCTTACGAGGAGTTTCACAATTACCGAGCCAATGTTCTATACATACATTCGAAAGGAGTTTCTATGACAAACGACGATCTGCTTTTATTACAGACCTCTGTATTCACAGGGATCACAACCGATGAGATCAGGGACATGCTCTCCTGCCTCTCTGCACGGGAGACGACATTTACCAAAGACGAGATCATTTTTTCCTATGGGGAAAACATCACAGGCATCGGCATTGTGCTGGAGGGGAGTGTACACATTGTAAAAGAGGACTTCTGGGGCAATGCCAATCTGATGGCAGAATGTGCCCCGGGCGATATTTTCGGGGAAGCCTATGCGATCAATTCCACTGAACCGCTGGAAATGAATATTTTTGCTGCTTCCACCTGCCGCATTTTGTTTCTGGAGGTCTCTAAGATTCTGACGGTCTGCCCATCTGCCTGTGCGTTTCACAACCGGCTGATCCGCAATCTTCTAACGTTAGTGTCCCGGAAAAAATTTCCAGTTAAACCGCAAGTTAGAACATATGTCCAAGCGCACCACCAGAGAAAAACTGCTCTCCTACCTGTCCATGGAGTCAAAAAAAGCCAATGCTTCAACCTTTACCATTCCATTCAACCGCCAGCAGCTTGCCGACTATCTCTCTGTCGACCGCTCTGCCATGTCCAATGAATTGTGCAAATTGAGAGATGCCGGCATTTTGGAATTCAACAAAAATACCTTCACGATTTTTGAGAAAAACGATTAAAAGAAACGCTATGATGCTATTTCCTGCACCATAGCGTTTTTTCAGATTCCATTCTCCTTCAGGTAATCCACCCAGATTCCATATTTTGAACCATACAGATGAATGTCGTCGAACGTCAGACTGCTCTTTAAGTTGCCTTCCTCATCGCATACGACCTCATTCATGTCAAGGTAAAAGATATTTTTTCCGTCTGCGAGTGCAGCGATCCGCTCATTCCGCTGCTCGATCCCCACATTGTTAAAGATCGGATCTTTATCACTTTTTTCTTTTGCAACCTTCATGATCCCCTGAACGAAGATCACAGCGTCCGGCTGCAGTTCCCGGAATTTTTCCACAGAATCCTCATAGGCTGTCATGAAACCATCCAGCGTTCCCCTTCCCATCTCATTGATCCCGATCTGGAAATAGATTTTCCCGTATTTTTTTGCCTTAAGCGCTTCCTCTAATGTCACTTTTTCCCCGTCCACTTCACAGAACTTTTCTGTCCAGAGGTTGTATACGTTCATGCCGACGGTCGCATAAAAAGTGCTGTCATCGAGTCCGCCGTAATCATGAAGTCCCACGGTTCTCGAATCACCGATAAACACTGCGTCTGAGAAGTACCCTGCGTCCACCGGGTGAAAGCTTCTTACTTCCTCCTGCTCTGTCTCCGCCACTGCCTCCGTTTCTGCCATACTCTCCGTTCCCGCTACGGCAGGTTCTGTGCTCTCGGTCGCAGAGATCTGCTCCTCATCTCTTCTCAGTTCTGCCAGATGTTCCCATTTATCCCAGAGTGACTCATGGTCGCTGCTCCATGGGTAAATCCCATCGTGTATGCCCTGCATGACCAGAACAAAGTACGGTGTTTTTACCGGATCGACCGTATAACGGCTGTAAATCGTATCTTTTCCCAGAAATCCTATCGCTGACAGGATTGCCCAGCCAGCTAAAATCAGAATGGTGATTTTGCAATATCTGATTTTTTTCATTTCTGCTCCTTCCTAAAAATTAAAGTATAAAAATGGATTGTTTGCAGATACCGCAAGGTAGTACATGCTGAGTGCAAAGATCACCGCAATTGCCAGCGTACCGAGCAGCCCCCGCTTTATTCTTCCATAAATCACCGCCGGAACCGGAGTTGCAAAAAGAACTCCCATCGCCAGCAGGCTGTCATAATCTTTCAGATATTTGATGTAATCCATGGAATTGACCATGCCGGTATGTGCATTCACAAACGGAAACATACGTGTCAGATAAATTCCAAGCTGATGAACATCTGTGATCGTAAATGCCATCCAGGTCACAGGCACAAACAGTAACAGATAGACATGTCCGATCACTTTGCTTTTCTGTAAAAATGGAAGCAAAAACAATTTTTCCAGAAATAAAGCCCCGAGCAGCATGCCGCCCCAGATCAGGAAATTATACCCTGCCCCGTGCCACAGCGCGGTCAGTATCCACACAGCAAAAAGGTTGAACATCGTCCGCAGTCTGCCTTTCCGGCTTCCTCCGAGCGGAATGTATACATAATCGCGGAACCACCGTCCCAGTGTAATGTGCCAGCGGCGCCAGAACTCCGTCACCGATTTTGAGATATATGGAAAACGGAAGTTTACCGGAATCTGAAATCCTAACATTTTTCCGAGTCCGATCGCCATCATCGAATATCCTGCGAAATCAAAATACAGCTCCATGGAATATGCGACCGCACCCAGCCACGCCAACGGCGTTGAGATACTGTTAAACCCGATCGTCTGCACGTTGTTCCACAACATTCCCACCCGGTCAGCGATAATGACTTTGGATCCGAGTCCGATCACAAGGATACGGATGCCACTCTCAAAATCCCGTGCTGTCACCGTCCTTCTTTTCAGGCAGCTGCTCACCTCGGTATAGTTTACGATCGGTCCGGCGATCAGCTGTGGAAACATCGTCAGATAGGTTCCAAGGTTGACATAAGATTTTTCTGCCGGGACAATGCCACGGTACACATCGATCACATACGCTGCGATCTGGAAAGTATAAAAACTGATCCCAAGCGGCAGCTTCGTGGTCAGACCGCTGTATTTAAAGAAAAAGAGCATTCCGAAATCGTAGCAAAGCGCCAGAACAAGCAGTACTGCCTGTCTTCTGCCTCTTCCATCCTCCGGTGTCTTATACATGCTGCGTGCGATCACATAGTTCACCGTGACTGACGCTAACAGCAGCAGGACATACTGCGCCTCACCATAGGTGTAGAAGGCAATGCTCCCCAAAAAGAGTACTGCGTTGCGGAACTTCTTCGGTGTGATAAAATATATGATTAAAAAAGCCGGCAGAAACCGGAACAAAAATTCAAAACTGCTGAATACCATACGTAATTCTTTCTCTCATTCTCCTGCTTGTGCTGCACGGTCAACGTGCTTTTCTGCAGAAACTCTACCTGTTTTTCACAAAAAATACCTGCCTGTTTCCTTTTCTTATTATATGCACAGACTGTTGTTATTATAGATGAAAAAAATAAATATTACCATATGATTAATTTTAAAAATATATTAAATCCATGCTATTTTGTAACTTTTCTGTAATGATTGGGCACGGACGCTGCTTTTCTCAGATTTTCCGGAAACCATGTTACTGTTTTCCCTGCAGAAATGCTTCGATCTCCCCGATAAAATACAGTGAGCCGAATGCCACTGTCTTTTCTGCGGATGATTTTGAGAAATCTGGCAGCACATCCGCAAGGTTCTGATACGCCTCCGCCGGGATCCCTTTTTGCCCGGATGCAGTCTGCGAGCGCCTCTCCCTGCAATGCCCTCTCACTCTCCACAGTCACTGTCTTAAAATCCAGTGCCAGCGGAAGAAGTTCCCGGATCATCTCCCCATAATCTTTATCCGCCATGACACCCATGATAAAATGGAATTTTTCATCCGGATACATTGTCTCCAGACTTTTTTTCAGCGCCTCCACACCGTTACTGTTATGCGCACCGTCCATCAGGAAAAACGGATCATTGCTCACAAGCTCCATGCGTCCCATCCACTGCGTCCGGTCGATTCCTTCCCGGATCGCATGCTGCAAAGCTTTCCGTTCCGGCACATTCTTTTTTCCTGCAAAATATTTTTCAAAAAATAATTCTGCTGCAAGCATTGCCGCCACGGCATTTTCATACTGGTGCACACCGAGCATTTTCATTGTGACTGCATCGTGTCCAGCGTATGAAAAACACTGTTTTCCGTCCTTTTGTGGCAGGATCCTGATCTCATTTAAATTTACGACTTTTGTAGTTTTGATATCTGCACGCTCTGCGGCTTTGTTTAACACGTCCATTGCTTCTTTTTCCTGGCTCTCTAACACAAGCGCTGTGCCGTGCTTGATAATTCCTGCTTTCTCTGCTGCAATTTTGGCGAGTGTGTCACCAAGGATCGCCATATGGTCAAAACCGATTTTTGCAATGACGGTCACATCCGGCACTCCGCAGGCATTCGTGGAATCATACGTTCCGCCAAGTCCTGTCTCCAAAATCACAACATCACACTTTTGTTCCTTAAAATAAAGCAATGCCATTGCAAGACAGTAATCAAACATTGTCGGATAAACGCCAAAATCCATAGAGAGAAGCCTGTTTCCAAGGCGCATGGTATCCGCTTTTGAGATCATATCTCCCTGCACCTGGATGCGCTCCCTGAAATCCACCAGATGTGGAGAAGTAAACATCCCGGTTTTCAATCCTGCACATTCGAAAACAGAGCGCAAAAAAGCAGAGACGGAGCCTTTGCCGTTCGTCCCTGCTATGTGTATGATGCGTAAATCTTTCTCCGGGTGTCCTAACTGCTCTAACATTATCTTTGAGATCTCGACACCCTTTAAGTTTCCAAATCTTCTTTTATTTTCAATCGCTGTTACTGTTTCTTCGTATGTTAATGTCTGCATCTGACTATACTGCCATGATCACGCCGCCGTCGTTGGCATACATGCTGCTGACACCTGCGGTATTGATGATGATGATCTTTTTGAACTTCGCAATCTTCTCGATTTTTTCCTTCACTGCTTTTGCCCTCTCCGGACAGTTACAGTGTGAGATCGCAAGAATACGGTTCTCACAGTCTTTTGTCTTTGAGATCATATCCTTCACCATGCGCTCAAGCGCCTTGTTCATGCCGCGCGCCTGACCTAACTGGCAGATTAATCCCTCCTTCGTTGAGCCCATAACAGGCTTGATATTTAATGAATTGGCAATAAATGCTTTCAGGTTGGAAAGTCTGCCATTCTTTCTCAATGTCTCTAATGTCTCCAATACAAAATAGGTGTTCATGGACTTGATGTACTCTTCCACCTTCTCCACAACCTCTTCAAAACCGCATCCGGCTTCCTCAAATTCCTGTATCTTCATGCCGATGAGAGTTTCACCGATGGACGCTGATTTCGAATTGAACACATAAATTTTCTTTGTATCTCCGTGCTCTTCCTCATATAGATTCTTTCCGAGCACTGCACTGTTGTAAGAGCCGCTTAAACCACCGGACAGTGTCACGGCATAAACATGGTCTGCCTCACCCTCATATGCATCCATATACTGCTCCGGTGACGGGCAGGAGGACTTTGGTCCTTTCAGGCTCTCTCTGACTCTTCTCAAAAAGTCTGACTGATCAAATGTGCTGTCATCCCTGATACGGCATCCGTCTACTTCCAGCTCCAATGAAACGGTCTCATAATGTCCGTCCTGTTTTAATTCTTCCGGTAATTCCCCACAACTGTCGATTACAATCTTATACATAGTATCCTCCTTGTTTTGCGAAGCAAAATGCGACTGTCCTTACAGGAGCAGAGGATTTAGCCTCCTTGTTTTCCGTAGGAAAATGCGAACCCTCTGGTGAGCAGAGGATTTAGCCTCCTTGTGATATTCATTATTATATCAAAAGTTTCTTTTTTCTATTACATGTAGTATTGATTACTACGTAACATTAACATAAAAACTTTACTTTGTATAGAGGATATTATGATTTTTATTAAAATTTTATAGTCAGCACGTTCTGGTCGGAATCTTCCAGATAATATAAAGATGTCAGTCCTTTGCAGTAATGCACGATCTTCTGATCCGTGATAAAGTAGGAGAATGCCTGTTCATACAGCTCCCTGTCTGCAAACCTGACAGAGCAGAAACCATCTCCCCGCTCATAGGCAGCCCGATATACATTTCCGATGCTGTCTGCATCCCATGTGTCAAAATAAAGATTTTCATGGACATAATAATTGTCTTTTACCGCCTGACACACCGGAACGATAATATCGTCATTCGGCTGATGCGTTTTCTGTAATTCCTCGGTCGTAACTGCAAAATAATTATAATTGATAAAGGAATCCAGCCCCATTCCATCACCGCTGTAAGTGGCATTTCCCCAGGTCGTATCAATATAGTAATACTCTCCATCCAGCTTTACCAGATTCCATGCATGAGACTGTCCGTCTGCCGTTCCAGCCACCACTGCACAGGGAATGTCCAGTTTTTCCAGAAGATACTGCGTTGCTGCAGCGTATCCCTGACAAACCGTTTCCCCATTGACAAACACACTGATGATGTTCTGATTGTCCGGCGCACCTGTGCTATACGCAACATTCGAAGCCAGATAATCAAACACATATTTTGCTTTGTCATAATCCTGCGCTTGCGCATCGATCCCTGCCAAAATCTGACTGACTGTCTCATCGATCTGTGCCTGCATGTCCATCCGCTCGGCATCCGTCATGGTAAACTTTGGTGTAAAATGGAGATCTACCAGCTTTTCCCCTCTGGTATACTGCGTGTAAGTGTAGCCCGATACCCAGAACAGTCCGCCGTGGTCCGCCATCACCGAAACATACGCCTGATGCAGGACTTCGTTGTCTAACGTGCTCAGCGCCACATCTTCTTTTTCATAGAGAATCGCATCATAAACCTCGTCGTACACAGTGCGTACTTCCTCCGGAAGCGTCTGATATACATAACAGTCCACAGACTGCTTTTCAACGGATGGCTCTGCCTGCTTCTCTGTTTCCCCGCAAACTGCTGCCTGCTCAGTGTCCGTTTCCTGTTCTTTACTTTTTACTTCCGTGCCTTTTCCTTCTGCAATTTTCTCTTCCACATAGCGGGTAATATCGGATAATTGATTGGTTGTCTGCTGACACCCCGAAAGCAGAATGAGTGCTGCACACGCCGCACTCCCTGCCACATAGGAAAAAATTTTTTTCTCACCTGATTCTCCTGTCAAATGCATACTTCATGCTGTATGTATCTTTTTTGCCTTTCAGCCAAAATAAGCGCTCACCAAATCCTTCAATGCCTGCTGGTCTGCTGCTGCCATCAGTTCTCTTGCAGAATGCATTGCAAGCAATGGGATTCCGATATCCACTGTTTTTACCGGAAGTAACGCTGATGCGATCGAGCCTAATGTGCCGCCTCCTGCAAGATCCGAACGGTTCACAAATTTCTGATATGGGATCTGATCCTTCTCACAGATCTGCTGGATCACTGCGACCGCACCACAGTCTGTTGCATAGGACTGGGAGCATGCTTCCTTGATGCAGAATCCTTTTCCAAGCACCGGCTTGTTGGTCAGATCCATCTTTCCGGCATAGTTTGGATGAAGTCCATGTGCCACATCCACGGATAAAATGATGCTGTTGTACAGTCTGTTCCACACTTCTTTTTCCAGTCCGCACTCGGTCAGAATGCGCACCAGCATATCATGGAGCAGAATGGAACCGGCACCCTGTTTGGAACGGCTTCCGATCTCCTCGTGATCGAACAGTGCAATGAGATTCATGCCGTCCGCCCTGTCGCTGTCGATGATCGCAGACACCAGTGCAGAACAGGAATTTAAGTTATCGAGTCTGGATGCAGAGATAAACTCATCGTTTAATCCCACAAACTCCGGCTTTTCTTTATTGTAAATGGTCAGTTCAAAATCAAGAATATCCTCTTTTTTCACAGCAAGCTCTTTTGCAAGAAAATCAAGAAAATAGTCTGCATCATCGGAAAGTCCGCAGATTGGGAGCAGTTCCGTCTGCTTATTTAATTCCACGCCCTTGTTCACCTCACGGTTCATGTGGATCGCAAGATTCGGGATGGTCATAAGATTTTTTTCAGACTGGAACGTGACCACTTTCGGTGTAAACACATCCCCACTGCGCACTGCAACTCTTCCGGCTACACCGAGTGGACGGTCGAGCCATGTATTTAAGATTGCGCCGCCGTAAACTTCCACATTCACCTGTGCGTATCCGTTTGTCTGAATATCGCAGGACGGTTTGATCCTTAAGCATGGGAAATCTGTATGTGCTGCTGCAATGCGGATCGCAGGCTCTCTGTCACTCCAATTCTGCGGTAATGTGAATGCAAACAATGTCGTTTCATGATGATTTATCACATATTTTCCGCCCGCTTTTAAGTTCCATGCCGTACCGTAATCAACCACTTCAAAACCGGCATCCGTCAGTCTTTTTTCGCATGCGCTCACTGCGTGCGCCGGTGAGATTCCTTTTTCCAGTAAATCAAATAAAATTTCTGTCTCTGTCATATCTGTTACCAACCTTTCCATCAAACCTCAGACTTTTTATCTGCGGCTGCAAATCTGTATAATCATTCTGTATTTTGCATTCGCAAATCCTCTGTATTCTAGCATATTTTCTCTAATTTGTCATTTCAGTTATTTACAAGAAAACAAACCAATGATAAATTTATGTTGATACCATTTTCTTTTGGGAGGATTTTATGATCGCTTTAAAAATTGCCGAAGTCAAAGACTTTATGAATAAATTACTGTGCCAGGATGTGTTTGACCACTTTCTCATTCAGGAGGCTGTCATCACAACGAATGTATCCTGCCATATCGACGGCACGCTGCAAAAAGACTTCTACACCTTAGAAGAACTCGAAGAACAGAATCTCACCGGGCTTTCCTTTGTTCCGTATGGTCTTTTGCGCAGTTCCTGTTTCAACCTGATCAAAGGAAAGAAAACTCCTTCTTATTTCAAGTTTTCCCTCCTTTTATCGCCGGAAAATCTCAAACGCACTCTCTCCCAGACCGGAAGCTCTTTCACGGAAAATGATATTTCCGCAGTGTTCTTAAATATCCGCTTCCAGAATGGAGAACTGACCGTGACCACGGGTATCTCCTACCGGATCTTCTCGACCGACAAAACGCTTGAGCACGAGTGGGACACACTCCTCAAACGCTTTCTGACGAAAAATCAGATTTCATTTGACGAATTGTAGCGTCTGGCTTCCCCCTCTCTCCCGGCTTTTACTTGGTTTTCATTATGGAATAGATAAAAGGGTTTCTTATAAAACTTGCTCGAATTGCGGCTTTATCAGTGTTCACATTTTGACTTTTTTGATTGTTTATATTCATTCAGAAATGGACAGTCCGCACAATGTGTTCGTCTGCGGCCACATTGCGTGGACTGTCCATTGATGAATGTACATAAACTTAAAGTCAAAATGTGAACACTGATAAAGCACTCAATTCTCACAAAAGTTTTATAAGGAACCCTTTTATCTATTCCATAATGAAAACCAAGTAAAAGCCGGGAGAGAGGGGGAAGCCAGACACTACAATACCACGGTAAATAAGATTGATTTTCCGTCCTCGCTTTTGGCTGAGATTTTGCCCTTGTGTGCCTTCACGATCGCATACACGACGGAAAGTCCGATTCCAAAGCCCCCGGTCTTAGAATTGTGGGAAGCGTCCATACGGTAAAAACGCTCGAAAAGCATATCCAGCTTTCCTTTTTCGATCTGGTCTGTGGTATTCCACACGGTGATGATTTTGTTTTTTCCGGAAGTTTTTAGTGCGATGCGGATGATGCCCTGCTCTGAGGAATATTTCATTGCATTGTCCAAAAGCAGGGAGATCATCTGCCGGATATTTTTTCATCGCCGACATATCCCACATGCTCTGCCACATTGATCTCAAATTGTTTTCCTTTTGTTTTTGCGACAGAGCGGAATCCCTCTGCGGTATCAAGCACTGCATCCGAAAGTGAAAATGACACTTTTTCCAGCTTTGTTCCTTCCTCGTCCATGCGGGAGAGAAACACCAGTTTTTCCGTGAGGGAAGTCAGTCTTGCAACCTGTTTTCTCGTACTCTGCGTCCACTCGTTTTCCCCCTCCATCATCTCTATGACTTCGGTGTTGGCATCGATGATCGTGAGCGGCGTTTTGATCTCATGGCTTGCGTCCGTGATAAAGCGTTTCTGTTTCTCATAGCTTTCTGACACCGGTTTTAACACTTTTCCGGAGAAAAAGTATATCATGACAAACACAATGACAAGTCCGAGTGCTCCTGTTCCCACGCTGGCAAGAACATATGTTCTTATGGTAGAGATTTCCCGCTGACAGTTTAAAAATACATACATCGTCGAGCCGTCACTGTCCGTTGCAAGGTATTTATAATCAGCGAAAAAGCCTTTTTTCTTTCCTTTTTTCCACAGCTCCGCTGCGTATTCCTCCGCTGTCCCGGCTGAGATGGAAGCAATTTTTCCGGTATCCACAGATTCCACTGTACCGTCCGGTGCGATCGTCACTGTAAAATACCGGGTGTCAAACGGACTTTCCTGCGAAATTCCATGCTTTTGCAGGTCATTCATTGCCGGTGGCTGATCTGACTTAGGTTCCAATTTTTTTTCCAAAATCTCCGGGTGTCATATCCGGGAAAGTACCTCCGTTGTCAGCGATCAGGGAGAGTCTTGCATCCAGCGCCTGATTGGTACTGATGTAGTTTGCAATATTGATCGTACCGACAATTGCGATCAGCACGATAGAAACAGACAGCATTGCAATTGCAATAAATTTTCTTCTTAATTTTTTAAGCATTGTCTTTCTCCAATGAATATCCAAGTCCTCTGGCCGCCCTGATCTTCACCTGACTTCCAATGGAGGTTAATTTTTTTCTCAAATAGGAAATATATACCCATACGACATTTTGTTCCGCTTCTGAATCGTAGCCCCAGATTTTATCCATAAAAAGATCCGGGCAAATGACCTGTCCTGGATTAGACATGAGCATTTCAAGCATCTGGTATTCCTTGCCAGCAAGACGGATACCTTCTGGATTCTCCGGTCCTGTGAGCTGATAGGTAGAACGGTTCAGTGCAATATCGCCAAATGTCAGCACATTATCGGTCGTGTCCGTCTGTCTCCTTGTCATTGCCCGGATCCTCGCCAGAAGCTCTTTCATGGAAAATGGTTTCGGCAGATAATCGTCTGCGCCACTGTCTAAACCCTCCACACGGTCATCAATCTCTGCCTTTGCTGTGAGCAGCAGGACCGGAACGGAATTTCCATGTCTGCGGATTGTTTTTAATACGGTGATACCATCCATTTTGGGCATCATGATATCTAAGATCACACCGTCATAATTGCCACCGTTTTCCAGATAGTCCAAGGCTTCTGCACCATCGTACACAGCGTCTACCGAGTAATTGTTATGTTTTAACACCATGACAAGCGCACGGCTCAAATCCTCTTCATCTTCTGCAAGCAATAACCTCATACAAAATCCCATGCCTTTCGTTTATTTCACAGTGATACCGATTCCTGCCCTCAGCTGTTTTTATTCTGCGGTCACTTCTGTCGTCGTTCCCGATGTTGTGAGCGTGTACGTTGCTCCGCTCTCCACCTCTGCGGTGCTGATGATCACACAGTCATAGGTTTTTAATGCCGTGTAACTTACGATCACATTTCCCTCACTGTCTGTCAGCACAACGTTGCCGGCTTCCATTTGTTCTCCTAATTTTATCATAAGAACCTTCTGTTTGGAAGAATCACTCATCACCTCTGCCATGCCGCTGCTGCCGATTGCCACAAGCGTTCCGCCGTTCACATACGCAGACGACCGGTCGCCGTAATCGATCGCATTGTTTCCGTTATCAGACGGACCGTCAATGTAGATCTCACCGCCGTTGATCGTCAGATCGCCGTTGGAATCCACGCCGTCGCCGCCTGCCAGAATGTGGATATATCCACCATTTAATTCCATTTTCTCGCCTGCTGTATTGATACCGTCATCACTTGCAGTGATATCAATCGTTCCATCGTTGATTGTCACCGTCAGGCCTTCCAGACCTTCATAACTCTCTGTCACAGTGATCGTACCACCATTTACTATCAGTGCATCATCTGCATGCACACCATCATCGCCTGTCGCAAGCGTGTATGTTCCATCTGCGATCGTAATATTTGCGTTGCTGTGGATGGAATCATCTGCGGAATCAATCTGGTAAGTGCCTCCATTTAAGTACATGCCGCCACCTGCCTTGATTCCTTTTGTGCTGGTGCCGCTCTCGTCAGTTGTGGTATCTTCTGTTGTTTCTGCACTGCTGCTCTGATGATCTGTTGCGTTATCTGGCGCAGCTGTTTCATCTGCTGTATCACTCTGATCAGTTTGGGATGGTTTCTCCGGTGGAGTTGTTCCATCTGGTCTCTTGCCCATTTCCGTCATATTTTCTCCATCCGGCTTTTCCCCCATCTGTGGCATGCTTTCTCCGTCCGGTCTCTCGCCGTTTTGTGGCATTCCGCCACCCGGTCCACCCGGCACATCTGACTCATGCGTTTTCAGACTGTTTGCAGCGCCGCCCCCAGCTGTGATGTCAAGTGTTCCATCCTCGATCTGCACGATATTGGAAGCGTCCATGCCATCGCCATCACTTGTGATCGTAAAATCACCATCTGCAATATAAATATAGCCCTTTTCTTCATCATCTGCATTTTCCGCATGAATGCCATCTTTTTCTGCGGTTAAAATAAAGGTTCCATCTGCGATACGCACACTGTCTTTTCCCGATAATGCGTGCCCTGCTGCTGTGATATCGTATGTACCGCCTATGATTTTCAGATCATCTTTGGATACAATTCCATGTCCTTCTGCTGATATGATCGTCAGACTTCCAGTGCCGTTTAACGTAAGGTCTGATTTTGCAAAAATCACGGCATCAATGTTGTTGTCGTCAATCGCAACATACTCATCCGTATTGCGAAGTGTATTCTGCGATCCTTCTGCAAGCGTTACAAATACTTTCTCTGCGCTTTTTACATACACTGCTGCACTTGAAGCACAGGTAATGTCCACATTATCAAATACGATCTGCACTTTCGCATTATCTGCGTCCACCACAATCTGTCCTTCCGACAGTGTTCCGGAAAAAATATAAGTCCCTTCTGCCGTGATTGTCACCGTCTGTCCTTTGATTACAACGCCATCCGTTTCCCCTGTGATACCATCATCGGAAAGTGTGACATAAACTGCCCCACTCTCCTCATAGGTTCCTGCCAGATCCCGTTCAGTAAACATATCTGCATTTGAAAAAGTTCCTGCTTCACTCTGTGCTGATGTTTCTTCTGCATTTGTTTCTGTTTCCGAGGAAACAACATTGCCAGTACTGCTCTTTGTCCCTGTACAGCCTGCCACTGCCGTCATGGATAATGCCGTAGCACAAAACAATGCCAGCAGTTTTTTTCTTCTATAACTCATTGACATTTGCCTCCTGTCTCATCATACTGATTTCCAGATTTCCGTTTCTGCATCTCAATTCATCGAGAAATGTTTTCTCTTCCGCATTATCTTTTAACGTCACATGATAGGTAAGTTTGTAAAGACTTCCCATATTGGAGGTTTTCACAGCGACTACTTCACAGGATGATAAATATTTTTCAAAAAGATCATCAAATACTGCTCCGTAATTTAAATCCTCCGGGATTGTGATACGAAGTGTTTTCTCTCTTACTTCTGCTTTTTTTACACCGAATCCGGTCACATTTAACACAAACATCACGGCTCCCATAATGAGTGAAAACAGTACTGCAAACCCAAGATACCCCATCCCTGCGATTAGTCCTGCCGCCATTGCAAGAAAAATGGTTCCGATCTCTTTTGCAGTTCCCGGCACAGAACGGAAACGTACAAGCGAAAATGCTCCTGCCACAGCCACTCCGGCACCTACATTTCCATTTACCATCATGATGACAATGCAAACGATTGCCGGGAGCATTGCGAGTGTCACTGCAAAGCTCGTCGTATAGCGGCTTTTATAAGTGTAAACCCATGTGATGAATGCCCCGATCAACAGTGACACCACAATACAGAGCAAAAAATCCGGCACGGAAATCACCGCCGCACCTGCTGTATCAAAAATTCCTGTAAATAAATTGTTTAACATATTAATTTCTCCATTTCTTTTTTAACATTTTATTGCCTGCTGCACAACCTCATCTCCGGTAAACACAAAGAATTTTTCCGGCGGACAGCTTCTCTGCTCTCTCGCATAAATCGTGCGGTAGGCGGTCGCATATTTGGAAAATGACGTTTTATAAATCTGGTTTTCTGTCAGAAAATGAACCATCCAGAGCGGTATTGCGCCCGCCGTTTTCACTTCCATAAGCACTTTATTTTTATCTAAAATTGCTTCCCCGTAAATTCCTTTACAGAGAGAAAGGTCGTAATTTCTCCAGAGAATGTTCTGATCAAACGTGATCCGGAACTCGTGATCGTCCTTCGCATAAAAAGCTTCTCTCTTATAGGAAAGCATCACTGCCGGAGCCAGCTTTTTATAATTTTTCAGACAGTAATCGATTTCTCTGGTGATCTGTGTATCTTTTACTTTTTCATGAAAAAGCAGGTAACGTTCTGCCTCGTCCTCCGTCATTGCAATTCTTCTTTTGTATACAACGGACTCATACTTCTTCTTCAGTTCCACAAAAACGGTCGTGTCCTTGTCTGCCGTGCCGTAACTTCTCAATCTCAGTTTTTCTTTATAAACCGGGTGTTCCATTGATCTTTGGATCAGCAGATAGTCCGGTGTATCAAAGTAGAGACTGCATATTGTACTCACTCCATGCTCGTCTGCGGTCATGTACTGTTTCATTTGATTTTTTAACAGTTCCGCCTGCGTGATATCCAACATATATTTGATCTCACACCTTTTAAATATCATCTGATCTGCCATAAGTGTCTCCTTTCCTTTGCGCATATCTTATCAGGCGAACCTTAAATGAACTTAAAAAAAGAAACCATCCTTTAAAAAATGGTTTCTTTGTCATGCTTCATTATATTTTTCTGTTATCTGGATTCGGACTGGAGTTCGGCGATGGCGGCCTGTCGTTGACCGATTTCTTTGCCGGCTTCCTCGCCCTGCTGATATGCTTTTTCTGCGACTTCTTCTGAATATTTTCTCATTATTTCACACACTGCGTTTACGCCTCCCTCTTCATGTTTCAGATAGTGCACACGGTTGGTTAATTTCGGAAATTTGGCATTATCTATCTCTTTTTTTATTATATAGAACCCCTCAAGATTCTTCAAGACTGTTTGCATGGATTTTTTAGTTATGTATGCAAAAAAGAGTGCCGGAAAAACCGACACTCTTTTTCAAATCCATTGTTTGCAATATCTTAATCTAGAAAAATAAAACAAGTTCTATTTAATAAAGAAAAAGGTACATGAAACTACTGATTTAGACTGTAGTAACAAGCGATAATGAAATTATCTTACTACTGTTACGTTTGTTGCCTGTGGTCCTTTTGCGCCTTCAACAACTTCAAATTCTACTGCAGCGCCCTCTTCTAAGGATTTGAAACCTTCCATATTAAGACCTGAGTAGTGAACGAATACATCATTTCCCTGTTCGTCGGAGATGAATCCGTATCCTTTTTGGTTGTTAAACCACTTTACTGTACCTTTGTTCATTGAAAAGTACCTCCAAAAAATATTTCTATGGTACACTTATCGCACCATAGTCACAGAATAACATAACAGTTTCAAAAAGTAAAGTGTTATTATGCTACATTGTAAGTTTCACTTTGATGATTCTTGCAACAGATTCATTGATACGATCCTCTGTGATTGTTCCGCCAGTCACTGCATCCATCACACCCTGATAAGCACTCTGGAAATCCTCCGGCATTAAGATCATATCTACACCTGCCTGAATCGCTGCTACTGCTGCGTCAGCAGAGCTGTATGTTCCTGTAATTGCGCCCATATTCATCGCATCTGTGATCACAACACCGTGGAACCCAAGCTGGTTGCGAAGCACATCTGTCACCATGACAGAAGAAAGCGAAGCCGGTGTATCATCTCCGGTAACAGCAGGTGCCGAAATATGTCCTACCATCACAAAAGATGCTCCGCTATTCACTGCCTGCTGGAATGGAACAAGCTCATTTGCCAGCAGATCATCTAACGATTTATCTGTAGAAACTGCTCCGTCGTGGGAATCTCCTGCGGTAGCTCCCTGTCCCGGAAAATGTTTTACCACGCTTAATATCTGGTGTTCGTTCAGTCCCTGCATCTCAGCACAAACCATGTCTGCCACAAGCTGACTGTCTGAACCAAATGACCGGTCTTTGATCACGGTGTTATCCGGATTCGTCAGCACATCCGCAACCGGAGCAAAATCCATATTAAAACCAAGTGTATTCAGATACGTTCCGATCGTACTTCCTGCATTGTATGCATTCTGGGAATCCCCGGTCGCTCCTACATCACTCATATTTCCAACATCTGTCACTCCAAAAGCACTGTTGGATGCAATCCTTGCTACAGTTCCACCTTCCTCATCCACACCGAGGAACACTGGAATTCCTACTATTTCCTGACTGTAGCTCTTCATATTGGTAAGCATCTGTGTCGTCTGGTCGGTTCCGGTCAAGTTCTTTGCCATATAAATCAGACCACCTACCGGATACTGCGTGTAGGCTGCCTTTGTGGAATCTCCTGCCATCGTTGCTCCGTCCACTCCGGTCAGTGCGTCCGGTGTGATCATGAACATCTGCGCTACTTTCTGCTCTAAGGTCATGCCGGCAGCAATCTGCATTGCCTGATCCATCAACGGATCGCTGACTTCAGTTACCGGAGTTGTCTCCGGTTCCTCGGTCGCTTCTGTTGTCACGCTCTCGGTATTCTTTTCCGGTTTATTCACTCCCGGTTTTACAAATTTATGGACTGCAAACACAATTCCTCCGATCAAAACGGCAAGTACTACAAAAAATACTGCCACAACTATGATCGCACTCTGTGTATCTTTTTTTCGTTTCTCTCGTCTTTCTTCCTGATTCATCTGTGTATTTCCTCTCTGGGGAATTTTGATCTACATGCTTCTACCCCGCAATAAACAGCATCCTGCCTGTAAACAGCCAGATGCTGTTTCTTACGTGTCTGGCACTGCTCATTGCTTATGCACATTATAGCAGTTTCTTCCTCTGAAAGCAAATAACGGTTTTGTTTTATATCGTGGAGGCAATGATCTGCATGCTGCCCTGCAATTCCACGTTTCCGAAGCCATTTGGAAGTATGAAATGATCTCCTTTTTTCACCGGCTGACCGTTGACGATTCCATTGCCATCCGTAACTGTCATATTCATAAAAGGTGCATTCTGCTCAAAAGTCATTTTACCTGAAACATCTATTTTATAGATATGAAAGTATTTGCAGGCATACAGTTCATTTAACGTATTGACCGGAAGATCTGCCACCGATTTCACACTGTCTGCAGCCGATTTTGCAGGCACAGTGATCACGTCAATACTCTTGTCGATATGTAGCTCTCTCGGCTTTCCATTGGAGAGACAGCCATAATCATAAACGCGGTAGGTAATATCACTGTTCTGCTGTGTTTCCAGAATGAGTGTTCCGCCTTTGATCGCATGAACTGTTCCCGGATCGATCTGAAGAAAATCGCCTTTTTTGATCGGGATCTCACGGATAAATTCACTCCACTTTCCCTCATGGATCATCCGGCTTAATTCCTCTTTTGTCCCTGCATTGTGTCCGATAACGATCGTTGCATTTTCCTTGCAGTCGAGAATGTACCAGCACTCTGTTTTTCCAAGTGAACCATTTTCATGGACTTTTGCATAATCATCGTCTGGATGTACCTGAATGCTCAGGTCATCTTTCGCATCGATAATTTTGATCAGGAGTGGGAAACGGTCACTGTCCACATTTCCGAAAACTTCCGGATGTTTTTCCACAATTCGGACAGCTTCATTCCACGGAATCCACAGTCTCTTAAAGTTACGTCTCCATTTGGATGTGCAGAAATTCCCCAGCACTCCCATAAATCATCACCTTCGACCGGATAATGAAAATCCTCTCTCAATCGCGTACCGCCCCAGATGTTGTGTGTACATACCGGATCTAAAAATAAAATTTCTTTCGTGGTCTGATTTGTTGATAAATTGCCTCCATTTGTCCCAATCACATTCTGATACCAAAACGCAGAATCTTTTACAATTCTCCGCTGTGTCATAAAATCCACATAAATCATGCCAAAACGTTCCCTGTATCCCTCGGACCATTCAAAATTATCCAGAAATGTCCACAGGAAATACCCCCGGATATCGGCTCCCTCATCATATGCCCTCTGCATGGCTCCGATGTAGGAATCCAGAAATGTGATGCGATCATTGTCATGTACTCTGCCGTCAAAGCTCACATTATCATGACAGGACATACCATTTTCTGTGATATACAAAGGAAGCGGATACCGCTCCGTCAAAAATTTGATTCCATAATAAAATGCTTTTGGTGTTACCGGCCAGTTGCACGCCGTCTTTGGAAATCCCGGTTCCCGGTCCACAAACTCCGGTTCGCCGTCTGCGCCCTGACGCACGTAATAGCCATTATATATGTTCTGTCCCATAAAATCCAGTGGCTGATGGATCAGCTGCATATCTGTCTCTGTGATCTCCGGCAGATACTCTTTGAATTTTTCCAGTCCCTCTTTCGGATAATGACCTAAAAAGACCGGGTCTGAAAACCATGAGATATTCCAGGTCCAGTTATCCATCGGATTGTAAAAACCAAAATAAACTTTTCTGGCAGCTTCGATATCTTCAGCACTGTCCGTGTATGGATAAGCCACTCCTCCAGTCGGTGCAAAGCCGATCCGGATTTTTTGTTTTGCGTATTTTCTTAAATTGATCACTGCCTGTCCGTGCGCTTTCAACAGATTATGCGCGATCTGAAAAGTCTCCGGAATCGACAATTTCAATCCCGGTGCATGGACACCGCTTAAATGCCCAAGTCCTACCACACACTGTGGCTCATTGATCGTGATAAAATACTCGCAGAGATCCGAAAAATTCTCTGCCACCACTTTTGCATATTCCCCGAACCAGTCTACCACTTCCTCATTCAGCCAGCCGCCCTTTTCCTGCAACGCCTGTGGAAACTCCCAATGAAACAGGGTAATATATGGTGTAATGCCATTTTCCTTCATTGTAAGAATCATGTCGCGGTACATCGCAATCGCTTTTTCATTGACACGCCCGGTGCCCTCCGGCAGAATCCGCGCCCAGTTTAAGGAAAAACGATATGCTTTGATTCCGAGATTTTTCATTAATGCATAGTCATCTTTATAATGGTGCATGTGATCACAGCTTGTGTACGCATTCTGATTTTGAAAAATGCGTCCCTGCTCCGTAAAAGTGTCCCAGACCGTCTTTCCTCTTCCGTCATCCGGGTCAGTTCCCTCTACCTGATATGCGCTGCTTGCCACGCCCCAGACAAATTTGTCATCAAACATGTGATTCTCCTTCTCTGTCTCTGATTCTTGTTTTTTATTTGGTATAAATATTAAATCTAAATTATATATTTACTTCTTCTCAGAGGCAATCACAACTTCTGCAAATATTCATTTATCTATTCTTCCACAAGATCCTTTTTAATGCTTCCAGTTTTTCCTCTGCATCCTGCAAAGAGGTGCCTTTGACTCCATAGTAGAATTTGATCTTAGGCTCTGTTCCGGACGGGCGCACACAGCACCATGCATTGTCAGAAAGTTCATAATATAAAACATTGGAAGCCGGAAGTCCTGTTTTTGTCACTTCCCCGGTCTTTAAATCTTTTCTTGTATCCTCTTTGTAATCGCGGACTGCAAGCACTTCAAATCCACCGAGTGTTTTCTTTGGATTGTTCCGCATATCACTCATCATCTGCTGGATCTGGGCGGCTCCGTCTATTCCTTTTAAGGTCATCGTGGAAAGTCCCTCTCTGTAGTAACCGTATTTCTCATACAGGTCGATCATGGCATCCCACAATGTTTTTCCATGTTTTTTGCACCAGGAAGCCACCTCGCACAACATCATGACTGCCACGCAGGCATCTTTATCTCTTGCATATGTTCCGGCAAGGCATCCATAACTCTCCTCCAGACCGAATACATAGTTGTGGGAGTGGTTCTGTTCAAACCATTTGATCTGCTCTCCGATATACTTAAATCCGGTCAGTACCTCGATCAGTGCCACGCCGTAGGAAGCTGCCATCGCTTTTGCCATGTCCGTTGTAACGATAGTCTCTACAAGCGCAGGATTCTCAGGCATCGTTCCGGTTGCTGTTTTCTCTCTTAAAATATATTCTGCGATGAGCATTCCGGACATATTTCCGGTGAAAGTCACATACTCTCCGGTCTTAGTATCTTTGCAGTATACGCCAAGACGGTCTGCGTCCGGATCTGTCGCAAGTACGATGTCTGCATCCACTTCTTTTGCAAGTTTTAAGGCAAGCTCAAATGCCTTTGGAGATTCCGGGTTTGGATATGCTACGGTCGGGAAATTTCCGTCCGGAAGTTCCTGCTCTTTTACAACATAGACATTTTCAAATCCAAGTTCTTTTAACACACGGCGCACCGGGAGATTTCCGGTTCCATGTAGCGGTGTGTATACAATCTTGATGTCCTTTGCCATCTCTTTGATGATCTCTGGATGAATGGACTGTTTTTTCAGTTCTTCCATATAACGGTCATCGATTTCTTTTCCGATTGTCACAAAAAGTCCGGCTTTCACGGCATCCTCTTTTGTCATGGTCTTAACCTGTGTAAAAGAAGTTACTTTTGCAACTTCTGCAAGGATATTTTTATCATGAGGCGGTGTGATCTGTGCACCATCCTCCCAGTAAACTTTGTATCCATTATATTCTCTTGGGTTATGGCTTGCTGTGATCACAATTCCTGAAACACAGCCAAGTTCACGGACTGCAAATGAAAGCTCCGGTGTCGGGCGAAGGCTGTCAAATACATAAGCCCTGATTCCGTTTGCATTCAGGCAGAGCGCTGCCTCCTCGGCAAATTCCGGTGACATGATTCTGGAATCGTGTGCGATGGCAACTCCTTTTTCCTGTCCGTTCTGAGAAATGATATAGTTTGCAAGCCCCTGAGTCGCCTGTCTTACAGTGTAAATGTTCATACGGTTCGTTCCTGCCCCGATCACTCCGCGGAGTCCCCCGGTTCCAAACTCAAGCTGACGGTAGAAACGGTCCTCGATCTCTGCCTCATTATCCCTGATTTCTTCTAATTCTGCTCTTGTTTCCTCTGAAAAATATGGGTTTGTACACCATTCTCTGTAGGTTTCCATGTAACTCATCGCAATTCTCCTATCTTCTTCCTGCTATTTTTGAAAGATTTTACCATTCTCTCAAAAGGTTATTGAAATAATAACCTTATTTTTAGTAAATGTAAACTTGTTTTAGCTTATTTGCCTTAAAATCATTTCACACCATTCGTCATCATAACGGCAGAGAGACCATTCAGATTTGAATAGACAAAACACAGCACGATCATTCCAATGATCGATACCGCCATACCGATTCCGGATAAAATCATACCCGCCAGTGCCATTCCGTTTTTCTCCGGCTGCACCTTTCTCGAAAGTCTGCCACCGATCAGTCCAGCGATTCCAATGCCAAGACCATATCCCATAAATCCTGTCAGAATGGATATCATTCCAAGTGCAAGCGACAAAGCAGCATTCCGGTCTGCCTCCTCGAATGTTTCAAACACCACGATATGATTTGCCTCCTTCTCCATCTCCAGAAGTTTTTTCGGGCGAAGCAGCACAATACACGGAATCAGCAAAACAGGAACGGCAATCAAATTAGCGGCAGACATCTGGTTGATCTGTTCCACAGTTGTTCCAGCTCCAAAAATTCCGCTGCCCATCAAACTTGCGAAATCGACCAGTGCATGAAAAGTCATTACAAGCCAGATATTTTCTGACCGGGCATAAACTGCGCCAAAGATCACACCCAAAAACGCTCCGTTGATTGCCTGAATCATCGCACTTGTCACCGTCACTCCCTGTGAAATATTTGTCAAATGTACCGCCCCGAACAATACACCACTGAGAATGACCGCCCAGAGAATCCCTCTTTTCGTTTTGGAAAAACGTTCCAGAAACAGATTCAGGATCACACCGCGGAAAATAAGTTCCTCCGTCCATCCGATCAGAAACATGGTTGCAGCAAAAAACAGGATTTCCAATGCAGATACGACTTTTGCATCCGGTGTCATCATCTGTACATAAAGCTGTGCCGCCAGTTCCAGACAACAGTATCCTGTCAGGAATCCGCCGATATAAAGGCCATGGATAAATCCCTTTCCTTTTTCTCCCAGCACTCCAAGATAACCAAACAGGCACAAAAGCAGAAATGCAACCACTCCTGCCATAAACTCTGCGATCATACTGCTTCCATAACCCGGAAGCGAAACTGTATCTGCAAGAAAAAACGCTGCCACATCCATACTTCCAAGAAAAATCGCTACAATCAGTACCGCAACGAGTATCGTAACCACCTTCGGCATTCTCATAAGTTTCTTTTTCATGTTCTTCTCCCCTTTAATTGATTTTTCCATCCGCACCGATCGTAACGCCATCTGAAATCTGTGTCATATACTGATACAGCGCAGATGCACAGTTTGTATCCATCAGTTTTGTTGTGCCCCCCGCCGCATAAACCGGAAGTAATCCATAAGATACGGTTCCATCGGACGAAACCTGTACTTTCACTGCAGCCGTCTTATCAATGTTCTGTCCAAACACAAAGTTTCCAAGGCTGTAAAAGACCGGTTTTTCACTGATATAGGAGATCCCCTGTAAACAGTGTGTATGTGCTCCAAGGATCAGATCTGCCCCTGCATTAAAACAATCTGTGGCAATCTTTGTCTGATAGTCCTGCGGATACGCCTCGTATTCCACGCCCCAGTGGATATAGACCGACAGGAAATCACATTCACTCCGCGCTTCTTTGATCAACTGTACCAATTTTGTATCATCATAAGCGGTCAGCATTCCCGGTGTCCGCTCTTCCACTTTCCAGTTTGATTCCGGCACCACGCGGGATGCCGCAAGAAATCCAAATTTTTTCCATTTTTCTCGATAATCTGTAATTCATATGCGCGTTCTTTAGTCTCTCCGGCTCCTGCATACAAAATACCGGCTCCGTCCAGTGTCGTAAATGTATCGGACAACGCATCTCTTCCGTAATCTAAGGTGTGATTGTTGGCGAGTGATACAATATCCACGCCCATCTCATTTAAAGCCTTCACATATTTCGGATCACAGCAAAACGTAAACTGTTTGTCCTCCATCGGCTCTCCACGATTACTGAACGGGAACTCATTATTCACCATGAAAATATCTGCATCCTGCAGCTCCTGCAGCAGCTGCGGCTCAATCACTTTTTCAATTCCGCCCGCATCATAGTTGCTTTTAAAGGCGTTTGCAAACAGTACATCCCCTGCAAAAATCAGTGTTGTGCTGCCGTCTCCTTCGGTATTCCCTGCTTCTGCCTGCTTGTCCGTTTCTCCACCTGCTATGTCCGCTTCTTCCTGTTCTGTGTCGTTTTGGATCCTGTTCTGCCCGTCTGCTGCTTCCGTCTCTTCTGATTCTTCCGCTTCCGGTATCTGAACCGGTTCCTCCGTGCTGCTGATATCCGTCTCGGACAGCACATCTTTCGCCGGCTCACCGCTCTGTCTTCCATGTGAAAAAATAATCAGTGTCACCATTGCAAGCATTGTCACAAGTGACAGTGCATATAAAACAATCCGTGTTCTTTTTCCCATTCCCCTGCTCCTGTTCTTCTTATTAAAATATACGAATTCTTGTATGTTTTTTCTTTCGTGTTCATCATATCATATTGTGATTAAAAAGACAAAGATTAGGAATTTTTTACCTGAAATGGAGGGGATACTAATGATAACAACAAGTGAACTTTTGCAGTTAATGAGTTTGTTAATTAGTGTTGCCGGATTATTTTACCTCATCGGGAAAGATAATCACGGCAGAAAAAATAACCGCCCCGGCCAAGGTTGCGGTTATTTTTACATAACACATATAATCTAGGCTAACCGTCTATCGGCAGCACCTTTTTATTTTTATATTATACCATAAAGACAAAAAATGTAAACCATCTATTTTTTATCTCTTTTACTGCTGTGTCAAAACAGAAATATCTCCCACTCCTGCAGTCAGTTCCACTTCTGCTCCGCCGTTGCTGCCGGTCTCATACTCCGCATCAAAAGCCCCTTTCGACTGCCCGTTCAACCGGATTTCTCCAAGTCCGGCAGACAGATCAAATGCATAGCTTTTCTCTGTTCCGGTAAGAGAGACATTGACATCGCCGGTTCCTGCCTCTACTTCCAGTTTGTTTGAAACGCTTCCGCTGAACACGGCATCTCCAACTCCTGCTTCGATAGACACTTTCGGGAACTGTCCATTCAGAATCGACACATCTCCTGTTCCAACTTCAAACACAGCCTTCTCACTGGCTGAGATCTGATTCACAGAGAGTTCTCCCACTCCTACAGACACATTTACTTTTCTTGCCGTAAACGCTTCGCTTTCCATGGAAATATCCCCGGCTCCCACTACAATGTCCAATGTCAGATTTTCGCACTGCCTTGGCAGAACTACCGTAAAGGTCGGTCCTTTCTCAAAATGGTGGTGTCCGCTGTGATAGGATACCTTCAGAGCGGAATCCTTCTGTTTTGTAGAAAGATAATCCTGATACCCATTTTCCATTTTAATACTGATCTCATCCGCAGAATCCGACACTTCAAAAATAAGTTCATTTACCACATCCAGTTCCAGTTTCAGGGAAGCAGCTTCTGATGCCGGATAAGGTATAATGCAGCTTTCCGTTCCTGCCGGTTCACTCTTCAAATCCGTAAGATTCAGGATCCAGGAACCAAAACTCTCCACCGCCCTATTATCATCCATGAGTTCGTCATCCTCATCATCCCAGTCGTCATTATCCCAATCTTCGTCGTCCCAATCATCATCGTCATCATAATCATCATCCCAAAAATGATCCCAGCTGCCATGTCCCTGATCATAAGCATAATAAACTCCATTGCCAATATGCCAATTACCAAAATCAAGTTCACCGGCAAGTGCTTTCCGATGGATCGTTGACCATCCGGCTCCCATCACTGCAGCGATACCGCTGAAAACAATTCCGAGTGCGGCTAAGCTTCCTGCAATGATCAACATAATCTTTGTAAATTTTTTCATTTCATCTCACACTCCTCTCTTCGTCTTACTAAATGCCTTTTTGCAAAGCCCTGCAATGCCTTTCACTGCCCATGGGACAAACCAGCCAAAGCACCATACCACAAGCCACACTGCAAGTACTCCAAGCGCAAGAACCAAAAGTCCACCGCCTAACAGTCCAAGACCTACTGCCACGCCTTTTGTGAAAAGATATCCGACACCAATGCCTGCCAATACAAATCCGGTGATCACTAACGCCGCCATCACTGCAACAATGCTGACTGCCACTGCAAACACACACGCTAAAATTGCTACAAGAATCGCCGCCAGAACCGCTGCAACCGTGATCCAGACCGGGCTTGTCAAAACTGCGAGGATCACCCATAAAACTGTTTTTTCTGTTTTATTCTTCTGATTTTCCTTTTTCAGATTCTCTATATCGATCTGGCCGGACGTATTCTGACTGCCATAAGTTCCGCCGGTATAAGCAGTATTCTTCTGCTCATAATTACCTGACCCGTAAGTACTGCTTCCATATAAACTGTTCATATATGGATCATCCATTCGTGTTTTGGCATTTTGACCATCCCCAGATGTTCCTTCTGTATGAGTCTCATTTTTTTCGCTGCGCACATCTTCCTCAGGTGTTTCCGCATCAGCCGTTTCACTCACCCCAAGATCTTTCTTGATCACTTCCGCCACCTTCTCCGGCGACTCCAGTTCCTCTAAAATTGATGCCTCATTTCCAATTCCGGCATCCTCAAAATAACTTCTGTAAAAGGCAAGTGCATCCGCTCTCTCTTCCTCTGAAATATCCGAAAGCAGCTGCTCCAGACGTTTTAAAAATTCTTCTTTATTCATTCTTCTGACTCCTCTCCTGAAAATAGTTCTGATATTTTCGAAGAATACGATTCCCACTCGCTGCGGTATTCTGCCAGCTTTTCTTCGCCGGTCTCCGTAATCTGGTAATATCTCCGGTTTCTTCCTCCGCACTCCCTGTCATACACGATCAGGTATCCATCCTTTTGCAGTCTTCGCAAAACCGGATACAGTGTGGATTCTGAAACCTCAATCGCTTTCCGCACATCCTGCGTGATCTTATATCCGTAGGTTCCTTCTTCCTCCTTTGACACGACAGCAAGAACAATCGCATCCAAAAGGGCTGCGCCTGTATTAAATACCATGTACTCACTCCTTGTTATTTTATTTGTAATATTATTTCTTGTTTAATACTATACAGCATATAGTATTGTTTTGTCAATATTATTATATATTTAAAACTGGCATGGTCAATTTGTTTTAAACTGGATTTTTAATTCATGACAGTTTTTGTATATAGTAATCCCAACAACAATCCTGGGAATTGACACAAATACAAACCATAAAAAGGAGAATTTTATTTATGAAAACATCAACTACCTCTACAGCACAGACTGCTGATTCAAAATCTTTATCAAATATCCGTTTTATCACGATCACGGCTCTTTTTATTGCCCTGACCTACGTATTCACTGCATTTATTAATATAAGACTTCCAATCACTGCAAACGGCGGATTGATCCATCTCGGAAACGTACCTCTTTTTATCTGCGCCATTATTTTTGGTAAGAAAAGTGGTGCGATCGCCGGCGGAGTCGGCATGGGACTCTTCGATCTGCTCTCCGGCTGGACTGCATGGGCTCCATTCACACTGATCATTGTCGGTCTGATGGGATATGCCGTAGGTGCCATCACAGAAAAACATCACGGTTTTGGCTGGAACACACTTGCGATCGCAGTTGCATGCGTGATCAAAGTCGCTGGTTACTACATTGCAGAGGGTATCATTTACGGAAACTGGATTGCACCGGTTACTTCCATTCCCGGAAACCTTGTCCAGATCGGTGTTGCTGCTGTCATCGTTCTTTTGATCGTCGGACAGCTTCAGAAAATCGTAAATAAAATGTTATAAGCTGTGTAACACCAATCTCATTTACAAAACAATCTATGATAAAGAAGGAAGTAATTATGTATAAAGTCATGACTCCTGGACCAACCCAGGTAAAAGAAAATGTGCGTATGGCAAGAAGCCTCGTATGTACCAATCCTGATCTGGATGAAGATTTCGTAGAATTTTATAAAGATACCTGCGAACTGATCAGCTCCCTGCTCGGCACGAAAAACGAAACTCTCATTTTGGATGGAGAGGGAATTTTAGGTCTGGAAGCTGCCTGCGCCTCCCTCACTGAGCCGGGAGATAAGGTGCTCATCATTGAGAACGGCGTGTACGGCGAAGGCTTTGCGGACTTTGTATCCATGTACGGTGGTGTGCCGGAATTTTATCATGCCGACCGCCTGAATGCCATCGACCCGGATGCTCTTTCTTCTTATTTAAAGGAGCATCATGATTATAAATATGCGACCGTTGTTCACTGTGACACCCCAAGCGGCATGCTCAATCCGGTAGAAAAAATCTGTCCGCTTTTAAAAGAATACGGCATTCTGACCGTTGTAGATTCCGTTTCCGGAATGTTTGGAAATCACATGGATGTCGACAAGTTCCAGATCGATCTTCTGTGCGGCGGTTCCCAGAAAGCTGTTTCCGCACCTCCGGGACTTACTTTTGTCACAATAAGCGATGCTGTAAAAAATGCCATGCACGTACGCAAGACGCCGATCCGTTCCTTCTATGCAAGCCTTCTGGCTTTTGAGGGATATTATGAGAAAAAATGGTTTCCTTATACCATGCCGATCAGCGATATTTACGGCTTACGCGCTGCTTTTGACAATATCGCTTCCGATCCAGAGTTAGAAGAACGCACACACCGTATCGCCGAAGCAGCCAGACGCGCTTTGACAGAAGCCGGTTTAAAGCTTCACTTGGAAAGCGGTTTCTCCGATACCGTCACTGTGTTTGACATTCCGGCAGAGACCACTTGCGATGCAATTCTTTCCCGCATGAAAAAAGAGCACAATATCATGCTTGCCGGATCTTTTGATGATCTTTCCGGCAAAGTGATCCGCATTGGACACATGGGAAATAACGCAAACTTTGAAGATATGGCCGCAACCATGTACGCTCTTTCCGAAACGCTTACTTTCCTCGGTGTGAACTTAAAAGGAGATCTTACGGGATTATTCTTAAAATATTATCATTAGTTCCTGCTTCCGGAACTAAAAATCGCCCTGATAATTGATATGTACCCCTTTTACCGGACATCCAGTGAAAAGGGGTACATATCATATCAGGGCGATTTATTGTCATTCTTTTATTTTCATATCCTACATCGTTACTCTGTCAATGCATGCTTTATAATTCCGATCCCGATCGGATATGGTCCTGTGTGCACTCCAATGGTTGCACCGATCTGGTAAATACCGATCTCATCAATTCCAAGACGTTCTTTGATCAGGTCCTTTAACATCTCCCGAAATTCCAGAGCTTCATTATGATCATATCCATAACCGATGCAGAAACTGTACTCTCCCGGTTTCGCATTGACTTCGTCTAAATATTCCCTTGTCATATCCACGACTTTTTTCATGGATTTGAGACGATTTCTTGTAATGCCGGAATTAAAGATCTCACCTTCTTTTAACGTGATCAGAGGTTTGATTTTTAATGCGCTGGCTGCAATCCCGGCTAATTTTCCAATCCTTCCGCCATGTTTTAAATAGTCAATACTTCCGATCGTGAAAAAAATTCTTCCTGTCTCACGGATCGGCAGTAACGCATCTACAATCTGCTGATACTCTAAGCCCATATCGCGCAGTCTGCATGCCTCTAATACATATAATCCCTGCAGCACAGTATTGACTGTAGAATCAATGACCGTGATCTGTGCATCCGGGTATTCCTCTAATATCATATCTTTTGCTGTTGTCGCAGACTGCAGGGAACCACTGAATTTTCTGGTGATACAGATACAGATGACCGGCAGTTGCTCCTTCGCATGTTTTTCAAACACCTCATAATAATCATGCACGGATGGCATGGATGTCTTTGGGAAAACAGTCGGGTGATCCACCATTTCCTGATAGAATTCCCTGACACCGACTTCTACCATTTCCTTCTGATACGTTTCACTGTCAAAGGACACGTAAAATGGAACAACCTCAATATCTTTTTCCTTTGTGAGTTCCTGTGAGAGATCCAAGGAACCATCACTGATGATCTGTACTTTTTTCTGCATCATAAATACCTCGTTTATTTACTACTGTCATCTGCAAAATAGCTTTATGACTTCTTATTCTTAAATATACGTTTTCCAACGTAGTTTTTAATACTACATTTCAAAACATTTTTATTATATCACAGGGTATTTAAGTTGTACATTACTTTTGCTATAATTTTCGAAAAATTTTATTATCTACAGCTTGTACTGATGGATTCAATTGCTACTGCTCCGCCGCGCACTACCTCAATCATCTTAAATTTCGATTTTTAACAGTGCGATCAGCTCGTTATTTCTATGAGCAGTCAGTTTGCATTCCAGCAGGACACTGTCATTTCCGATATCTGCCACCTGCACATTAAACACCTGTGCGATCTGGAATACTTCTTCTTTTTCCGCAGCATTCACACGGAGAACCTTTGCGAACAGAATCTCTTTCATATGAATCGGTACATCTGTCAGATCAATGACTTTGATTACTTCAACCATACGGTTCAGCTGCTTTTTGATCTGTTCAAATGTTATGTCATCACTGGTAACGCAGATGGTCATACGGGAAACCGTCTCGTCCTCTGTCGTGCCAACTGTCAGACTCTGCAAATTGTATGATTTCCCGGAAAAAAGACCGGAAACCTTTGCCAGAACACCAACCTGATTTTCTACATATAGTGCAATCCATCTGTCTTTCATGATATTTTCCTCTCTCACCATATCTGTATCCGCCTATTTCAAAATCATCTCGCTCATCGGATTTCCGCCCTTTACCATCGGAAGCACGATCTCATCCGAAGAGATCAGAAATTCAATGACTGTCGGTGCATCTTTGTAAGTTCTCGCTTTATCCAAAGCTGCCTGAATGTCTTCTTCCCGCTCTACACGGATGCCATGCGCACCATAGCTTTCTGCAAGTGCAACAAAATCCGGTGTATATGGAGGGCATGCTTCATTTGGTCCCTTGCAGTTTGCCGGACAGCTTCTTCTCTTTCTTAAGCATACTGCGGAATAGCGTTTGCCATAAAAAAGCTGCTGCATCTGGCGGACCATGCCAAGATACTGGTTATTGAGCAGGCAGATGATAACCGGTGTCCCCTGCACGATCGCTGTTGCCATCTCCTGAATATTCATCTGGAAACCGCCATCACCGGTGACACAGACTACTTCCGTATTCCTGTTTCCAATCTTTGCACCGATCGCCGCTGGAAAACCGAATCCCATTGTTCCAAGCCCGCCGGAAGTGATCATCTGGCGTTTTTCGTCAATATCCAGATACTGCGTTGCCCACATCTGGTTCTGTCCTACATCCGTGACAAAAACCGCCTCGTCAAACGTATGATTGATGTGTTCCATGATCATCTGTGGTGTCATGCCGCGGTCTCTGCGCATCTCAAGTGGATTCTTTTCATCCCATGCCTTAATTCTCTCCTGCCATGCAGCCGTATCCTTTGGTTCTGCCCATTCCAGCAATTTTTCCAGGGCAAGTTTTGCATCCGATACGATTGGAACGTCTACCACAACATTTCTGGAAATGGAAGCAGTGTCCACGTCAATATGTACAATTTTTGCTTTTGGTGCAAATTCATTCAGATCTCCGGTAATACGGTCGTTAAATCTTGTTCCGATGGAAAATAAAACATCACACTCACTGACTGCTTTATTGCTTGCATATTTTCCATGCATCCCCGTATTTCCGATATAAAGCGGATGCGTTGTGGCAATCGCGCCCTTTCCCATAATGGTCGTCACGACTGGAACGTTCATTTTATCTGCAAATTCTTTCAACAGCTCATTTGCTTTTGCAATATTGACACCGCCGCCAGCCAGGATCAATGGTTTCTTTGCTGACTTTAACAGTTTGTATGCTTTTTTCAACTGCCCGATATGCACGCTCTCATTCGGTTTGTATCCACGGATCTGCACGCTGTCCGGATATTCTGCCGGTCCGCTCGCCGTCTGGATATCCTTTGGAAGATCAATTAAGACCGGTCCCGGTTTTCCTGTGCTTGCAATGTGAAAGGCCATCTTAATGATCTTTCCTAAATCCTTGCGGTCTCTGACCGTCACGCCATACTTTGTGATACTTCTTGTCATTCCGACAATGTCAACTTCCTGAAAAGCATCGTTTCCGATCAGGCTTAACGGCACCTGTCCGGTAAAACAGACAAGCGGAATGTTGTCATAATGTGCATCTGCAAGTCCTGTCATGATGTTCGTTGCACCGGGACCGCTGGTCACCAGACAGACACCCACTTTTCCTGTCGATTTTGCATATCCCTCTGCCTCATGTAAAAGTCCCTGCTCATGTCTTGGTAAGACAATTTCAATCTCATCCTGTTTATATAATTCATCAAAAAGATCCGTCACCGTTCCACCCGGATAACCGAAAATCGTATCGACACCCTCTTCCTGTAATGCCTTGACAAATAATTTTCTACCTGTAATATCCATCTTTCTGTCTTACCCTTTCCATTTATACTTCAAAATAATCTGTACTTTCATAAAATGATACTTTCTGCTGAATATGTATCTTTTTTCCTCTGACTAACCGATATACCCTAATGTTTTGAGTAAAAAAATCCATCCGGTCAACGTAAACGCCGCCATCAATGTCGTTGTTACAATAACGCTCGCCGTCAGCACTTCATCATTGTTCATGCTCTTTGCCATGATATAACAGCTCGGCGTGGTCGGGGATGCCAGCATAATCAGAATTGCGATCATCTTTTCCCCGGAAAATCCCATCCAGGCAGCAACCGGCAGAAAAACAAGTGGCTGAAGCACCAGTTTGATCGTAGAAGCCGCCATGGTCGGTGCGATCTTTGCCAGCGCTTTTCTTCCCTCAAATCCTGCTCCGATGGTGATCAGTGCCAAAGGGGTTGCCATCTGCGCCACGTTGCTGACCGTCTTATTTACCAGCGTCGGGAACTGGATCCCAAGCAGTCCCACGATCAGTCCTGCCAGGATACTTAAAATGATCGGATTCTTACATATATTGATTCCCGCCTGCCGGATCTTTGCTTTCTTGTCAATCCCTGTGCTGTCATTTGCCTCAAATGTCAGCACGATCACAGAAAAAATATTATAGAGCGGCACTGCACTGACGATCATCAGCGGTCCCATTGCAGAGGAACCGTAGATATTCTGGATAAAAGCCAGCCCCATAACCGCCGCACTTCCGCGGAAAGACGACTGTACAAATGCCCCGCGGATCGTTTTGTCCCGCACCAGAAGCTTTGCTGTACCCCATACCACCCAGAAACAGATGGTACTCACGATTGCACAGAAAAGTACATATTTAATATCAAATACTGCTTTAATATCAACGCCCGCAATGTCCTTAAATAGCATAAACGGAAGTGTGACCTTGAAATTGAACTTATTTGCCACTGTGACAAAGTTATCATTCAGCATTCCGATCTGCTTTAAAATGTATCCGATCACCATGACCAGAAAAATCGGCATTGTCACGTTGATACTGTATATAAAATTTTCCATTTTTTCTTTTTCCTATCCGGAAACTCCTCGTTCAAGTAAAGGTAAAACCCAGCAGTCTCTCTGTCTGGGTTTTAGCAATTATAAATCAATTTTCATCTTTTTGGTATGATATATTTTAACAACTTTATTGATATTATTTAATTCTCTCGTATTTATAAAAATAATATTCCAGATCAAAATACGTCTGTTCCTCACTGTCCTGCGTGATTTTCCACTCCGGCATCTCATCGAGATTCGGGAAATAGGCATCTGCCTCAAATGCATAGTCGATCTTTGTGATATGCGCCACATCACAGTCATCGAGAAGCTGTTTATAAATGGTCTCTCCACCGATCACATAAATATCCTCACTTGGATATTTCTTTAACTCTTCCCGCAATTCTTCCATCGAATGAACGATAATGGCATCTCCCGCCTTAAAATTTTTATCATGCGTCAGCACGATGTTCACTCTTTTTTTGAGAGGCTGTCCGTTTGGAAAACTCTCCAACGTTTTTCTTCCCATGACGACCACTTTCCCGGTTGTCGTCTCACGGAAAAACTTCATGTCTGCCGGAATACTCACCAGCAGTTTATTCTTACATCCGATTGCCCAGTTTTTATCTACAGCTGCGATTAAATTCATATTTCCTCCAACTTTTCACTCTGTATCACTTGTCAGTGCCGTGTTATTTTATCCTGTCTTTTATCCTCTCATAAAATATTCCAGTCAGGCTTATACTGCGATCGGAATATTTTTGATCTGCGGTCCCGTCACATAATCCTCAATGGTAATATCTTTTGTCGTAAACTGATAAAAATCTTTGATTTCCGGGTTTAATGTGAATTTTGGCGCCGGATGCTTCTCTCCCGATCAGTTCCTTAATGATCGGGATATGACGGTCATAAATATGAGCATCCGCAATCACATGTACCAGCTCGCCGACCTGCATATCACACACCTGTGCAAGCATATGCATTAATACCGCATACTGACACACATTCCAGTTATTTGCCGCTAACACATCCTGGGAACGCTGATTCAGGATAGCATTCAGAGTCAGCTTTTCGTCTCCTTCCTTGTGTGTCACGTTAAATGTCATACTGTAGGCACACGGATATAAATTCATTTCATGAAGATCCTGGTGCACGTAAATATTTGTCATAATGCGGCGGCTGAACGGATTATGTTTCAGATCATAAATCACGCGGTCAACCTGATCCATCATGCCTTCTTTATACTGATGTTTTACTCCTAACTGGTATCCATATGCTTTTCCGATGGAACCATCTTCGTCTGCCCATTCATCCCATACGGTACTGTTCAAATCATGGATGTTATTTGATTTTCTCTGCCAGATCCAAAGCATCTCTTCCGTACATGTTTTGATGGCAGTTTTTCTTAATGTAATTGCCGGAAACTCTTTTGAGAGATCGTAACGGTTGACCACACCGAATTTTTTGATCGTGTAGGCACTCGTTCCATCTTCCCAGTGTGGGCGGACTTTCTCGCCCTCCGTGCTTGTCCCGTTCTCTAAAATATCCTTACACATATCTACAAAAATCTTGTCTGCAAGACTCATCTTTTTCTATCCCCATCTTTCTATCATTTTGCACATTTGAAAATCTCATTCTTTCGTACCTTTGCAGTAAAATGCCCATGTACGATCCGAACAGTACTATTCTATCCAATTTTCGTATAAAGTGCAAGAAATAACATCCCGACTGTTATTCGAATATTTTATGACTGCGATATATTTTTGTCATAAAGTTCATTTCTGTTTCTACCAAATTTCATTGATTTTTCCAGTAAAATGCAGTATAGTGAAGAAAGTTTAAGAAGTTAGGAGATTGATTATGAGTCAGGCAAAAGTAGACCGTTATAAAGAAGAAAAAAAGAATCGTAAGAAAATTATGGCAAAGGAAAAGAGAATGCGTATCGCCGGTTATGTTGCTGGCTGCCTTGTCGCTGCCGGTATCATCGGCTGGGCCGGTTACTCCGGATACAGTGCTTATGAAGCAAGCAAACCTATGGAAACCATTTATGCAAACCTTGATTCCGTTACAGACTATATGAGTTCTTTAAATGCGGAATAAAAATTACTGGAACGAGGTACGAGTGAACAGTAACGATTAAAATAAATCAATAAAACAGATTAAAAATCGACCATTGACTTTACCAGATCAAAGTGCTATTTTGTTATTCAAACAGAGAACAAAATGCAACGAACAGAACAAGGTTATCTGAGCAACCTGTATCACAGAGAGCTGCCGGCTGGTGTAAGGCAGTATACAGCTTCAGGAACTATCCTCTGCGAGCAGTGCACTGAATTTTCATAGTAAGTGTCACCGGTATTCTACCGTTATTTAGGAGCTTATTGTTGTAGGCATCTGCCCACAAAGATAAGACAGAGAGGTCGTATTTTACGGCAAACAAAGTGGTAACGCGGAAGCTTAAGCCTTCGTCTTTGAGATATGAATATATCCGGAGATGAAGGCTTTTTTTATGCCAGCAGACTGTGCGCAGGATGTGAATCCCATTGTTTCCACTTTGCACAATGTATTTTGTTCCCAGAAAAAATACATTTTCAGAAAGGAGCCGCCTTAAGGCGGAAAAAAGTTATGAATGGTTTAGTTATTGTTTTAATCGGTATCGTTGCACTTGGTGCAGGCTACCTCTTCTACGGACGCTGGCTTGCAAAGAAATGGGGAATCGACCCAAATGCCAAAACCCCTGCTTACACACATGAGGATGGCGAAGATTATGTTCCCTCCTCCAAATTTACCGTATTCTCACATCAGTTTTCTTCCATCGCAGGTGCAGGTCCTGTCACAGGTCCGATCCTTGCATCTGTTTTTGGATGGGTTCCGGTATTGCTCTGGCTCATCATCGGCGGACTTTTCTTCGGTGCTGTACAGGACTTCGGTGCTTTATATGCATCCGTAAAAAATGAAGGTAAATCCATGGGTATGATTATTGAGAAGTACATCGGTAAAACAGGCCGGAAACTTTTCATGTTATTCTGCTGGCTTTTTACTTTATTAGTGATCGCAGCATTTACAGATATGGTTGCCGGAACATTTGTTGGAACCGGAGTTGAAGGTATGACAGATGCAACCTCTTACGCCAATTCTGCTGCCGCTTCGATTTCCATGTTATTTATCGTTGTCGCTGTTATCTTCGGTGTAATCCAGAAGCACCTTGGAAGCAGGATGAACGAAGTGATAAAAGCAATCGTTGCAATTGTACTTTTAGTCGTTATGTTCATCATCGGTATGAAATTCCCAATCTGCACGACCAAAACTGCATGGATCTACATCGTAATGGCTTACCTGTTCTTAGCATCTGTTATGCCAATGTGGCTTTTAATGCAGCCTAGAGATTACATGACAACATTCATGTTACTCGGTATGATCATTGGTGCGGTTGTCGGTGTCATTGTTGCACATCCTTCCATGCAGTTAAATGCATTCAGCGGATTCAATGTAGGTGGAAGCAGTTTATTCCCTACTTTATTCGTAACGATCGCCTGCGGTGCTGTTTCCGGTTTCCACAGTCTGGTATCTTCCGGAACATCCTCTAAGACGATCAGCAGCGAAAAAGATATGCCTATGGTCGGTTATGGTGCCATGGTCGTAGAATCCTTACTCGGTATCGTTTCCTTAGTTGTTGTCGGCGCAGTCGCCGTAAACGGAACAAAACCGGATGGAACTCCATTCTCCATCTTCTCCTCCGGTGTCGCAGGATTCCTTGAAAAACTTGGTGTCCCTGTTACCGTTGCAACTGTATTTATGACCATGTGTGTATCTGCACTTGCACTGACATCCCTTGACTCTGTTGCAAGAATCGGACGTATGTCTTTCCAGGAATTGTTCTACGGAGATTCCACCGATCCTGCAGATATGACACCGGTACAGCGTGTACTGACAAATAAATATTTTGCAACTGTGATCACACTGTTTTTCGGATATTTGCTGACACTCGGCGGATACAGCAACGTTTGGCCGCTGTTTGGCTCTGCAAACCAGCTGCTTGCAGCACTTGTATTGATCGCCTTAGCGGTTTTCTTAAAAACAACCGGTCGTACCGGATGGACACTTTACATTCCAATGTTTGTTATGCTGGCAGTTACGTTCACTGCTCTGATTCAGAAAACAATTGCCCTTGTCAGCAACTTCATGAGCGGTAATGCAACACTTCTTGTAGACGGACTTCAATTTGTTGTTGCCGTACTTCTTATGGTACTTGGTGTTATGGTTGCATTCAGTTGTCTGAAAAAGCTCTTCGGCAGGAAAGCTGCGGCTTAACCGGAGTTTCACTAGCGTAGTGTCGCAGATTTTGTGGTGCTTTCTCAGGATG
>NZ_ACFY01000109.1 GCF_000174195.1 Roseburia inulinivorans DSM 16841
ATTCTGAATTTGGAGGTGCATATATATGAATACTGATATGGATATAGACATAAACACTGTGACAGACACAATTACCTGCAGACTTGTTGAAGCCAGGGCAGATCTTGGCATTACCCAGAAAGAACTTGCATCAGCAACCGGCATCAGCCTGAAAACTATTGCCAATATCGAGTCAAAACAGCATATCCCTTCCCTGCTTTATGCCATGAGGATTGCAGACTTTTTCCATAAGCCGGTAACAAGCCTGTTCTGCTATCATCCGGGTATACAGCAGACACCAGCTAAAGGAGATGAGCCGAATGAACAATAAAAAACAGTTGAATTTCCAGACCATCGCTGTTGATTTTGACGGGACCCTGTGTTACAGCAAATGACCGGAGCTTGGTCAACCCAACCATGCACTGATTGAATATCTCCAGGAATGGAAACGCAACGGCAACAAACTCATTCTCTGGACCTGCCGCGCCGGCGAAGCTCTGTCGAAAGCTGTCGAATGGTGCCGGGAACAGAATCTTGAATTTGATGCAGTTAATGACAATCTTCCGGAAAACGCAAAGGCATAGAACCCGTAATGGGGCTATGCCTTTGTGCTTATTCTGGCATTCATTTTTAGTTAGTGCGGATTATTTACCTAATACAGTTTTTCTCATAATAAAAATCTGTTAGTTAAACTTTTTTCAAATTTTGCTACTTCATCCGATAAATCTTCCGAAAGGTTCTTATTTTCGTCCGCCTGCACTGTAATTGCTGAAATTGCTGTCACAAGTTGTGATATCTCTTGTGCTACGTTTGTAACACCTTTTGCAGATTCTTCAATCGCTATAGAAATGTTATTGATACTTTCATTCATATCATTCATTGTACCTAAGCTATCTTTTGACTTAACTGCAAACTCGTTAAATGTATTACTTGCCTGTTCAGAATCAGCATCATAATTTCCAATAATTTTTACAAAGTTGTCATAATCAAGTGCTACCTTTTCATCTACAAAACGAATCATTTCCGTTGCATTTCCAGACAGATTGTTTACTGCCTCAATAACTTTTCCACTGATTTCCTGAATATTGTTTGCTGTCTCACGTGAACTATCTGCAAGCTGTCTGATTTCATCTGCAACAACGGCAAAGCCCCTGCCTGCTTCCCCTGCTCTTGCTGCTTCAATCGATGCATTAAGTGCTAGAAGATTTGTCTGTGCTGCGATATTTAAGATATTTTCTGTAAGTTTTGCAATTTCATTTACAGACTTAGATGCTTCTACTGCCTCCGCGACATCCTTTTGAATGCCATCAAATGTTTCTACTGTTTTTTCTTTTGATGCAATCGCTTCTTTATAGCTATTTTCTGCAGTAAGCTTCACTTCCTGCAACTTCATTGCAGAGTTCTTAGCATCCTCATTCATGCCTGCCATTTTCTCTAGCAGATTATTACATCCTTGGGCTAAATCATATAGAGAAGCAGATACCTCTTCCATGGATGCTGCAAGTTCTTCCGATGTTGCACTCACATTGGATGCACTCATATTTGAAGATTCCGCCTCATTTTGTACAAGATAGGAAGATTTTTTCATATCTTTTGATACACTCTGAATCTTTACCATAAGATTTTGTAATGTTTCAATAAAATGGTTGACACCATTTGCAAGCTGACCAATTTCATCACTGGTTTCATCAAATACTCTTAACGTAAGATTACCCTGTCCTGATTCTATACCTAAAATGATATCATCCAAATCATTCTTTGCTCTTTTTGCTGGACAAACAATGGACTTATTAATAACAATCGAAAGAAGTACGATTACAATAATATCAGCTACCACAAGTGCAAGATCAAAAATGATGCTTCCATTTATTCTGTAGTTGATATGTCTGATGGCTTCTGCCACTTCTCCTTTTGCTGTTTCAAAAACCGCGGTATCATTATTTTCCACTGCTTCTTCATATTGTTCAAACTGTTCTATAAGCACATTATTCTTTCCTCGAATAGCTTGTAATGCCATTAAATTCAAGACTGTAATCAAAACTGCAAAAAAGCCTACAGACACTAACATTGTTACTAACTTTTTTCCCAAGTTCGTTCTCTTTTTCATGTTTATTTTTCTTCTTTCTGCGAAAGGCACCAATGCGTTATGTTTTGGAATTTTTTACCATCATTTTATCCCACCCCACAAAATTTTGTCAATACTATATTCTCTTGATAGAAAATTTTAATCTTTACTCTGATGAGGATGGCGTGAAACACATCCGTATCAAAGCCAGACCTAATAAATGGCATAAGAATGACTGCCCTTTCTGTCACAAGTCATGTCCTGCTTATGACAAACATTCCAGCAGACCAACCACTTAGAGGGGGCTGGACTGGGGTGGTATTCTGGTCGAAGTTGAATACCAGACGCATCGTATCATCTGCCTTGAACATGGGGTATATGTTGCCGAAGTTCCATGGGCATATCCAGGTAGTAGATTTACCAAGGATTTCGACCTTACCGTTGCATGGTTTGCATCCTATCTTCCAAGAAGTACCACATCATACTTCATGAGAGTGGACTGGGAAACTGTAGGCCGCTGTGTCAATCGTGCTCTTCATGATTTAGAACCGGAGCGCTCAAGAAGACTTGATGGTCTGGTTAATATCGGCATTGACGAAACCAGTTACAAAAAGGGTCACAAGTACATTACAGTAATCTTTAATCACGATACCAACACAGTGGTATGGGCATCGGAAGACCATGGCAAATCCGTTCTTGAAAAGTTTTATAAACAGCTTACTCCAGAGCAGCTATCCAGCATCAAGGTTGTTACAGGTGATGGTGCCAAATGGATCACAGAGTGTGTAAATGAATACACTCCTGACTGCGCCCATTGTGTTGATTCCTTTCACGTAGTCGAGTGGGCTATGACAGCTCTCGATGAAGTCAGAAAAGATATCTGGCATGATGCCTGCAGCGAATATAAGCAGGTCAAAAAAGATAATCCATGTGGCAAGGGTCGTCCTAAAAAGGATGATCCTGAACTTGCTATTGTGAAAGCAGCTAAAGCAGATGAGATAAAAGGCTCTGCATACATGATAAAGGTTCTCTGTTTCCTTTTTGATACCAAATATCATATGCAATATATAATATCTTTCTAAACTCTTCCATGTTTCTATTATTGATAGTATTAAAATCTCCTATGAGAATATACTCTTCGTTAGAATGTTTCTGTAAAAATGAATACAATTCATTCCAAAATTGTTCATCATATTTGGGTGGAATTGGTTATCTAATTAACTACATTATTTTCTGTCTAAAATATCCATAAATTCGTCACCTGTAATTGTTTCCTTCTCATACAGGTACATAGCCAGTTCGTCCAGTTTTTCCCTGTTTTCAGCAAGGATTTTTCTTGCTTTTTCATGCTCTGCTTTTACGAGTTGCACGACTTTTTCATCAATTTCCTTCTGGGTATCTGCGGAACAGGAAAGAGACGTATCGCCGCCAAGATACTGGTTGGTCACGGTTTCCATTGCCACCATGTCGAATTCATCTGTCATGCCGTAGCGGGTGATCATCGCTCTTGCAATTTTTGTTGCCTGTTCGATATCATTGGAGGCTCCGGTCGTGATCTCACCAAATACGATCTCCTCTGCCGCACGTCCGCCTGTAAATGTAGCAATCTTATTCTCAAGTTCTTTTTTCGTCATCAGATATTTATCACCCTGCTCAACCTGCATAGTGTAGCCGAGTGCACCTGAGGTACGCGGGATGATCGTAATCTTCTGGACCGGAGCTGAATGACTCTGTAATGCAGCTACCAGAGCGTGTCCGATCTCATGATATGCAACAACCTTCTTCTCTTGATCTGAAAGAACCGCATTCTTCTTCTGATATCCTGCAATAACCACTTCTATACTTTCTTCGAGATCAGATTCATTTACAACGGTCCTTCCACTACGGACAGCACGTAATGCTGCTTCATTTATAATATTGGCAAGCTCCGCACCGGATGCCCCCGATGCCATACGTGCAATCGTATGCAGGTCAACATCATCAGATGCCTTTATCTTCTTTGCATGAACCTTTAAAATTGCTTCACGGCCTGCAAGATCCGGCAGTTCAACCGGCACACGTCTGTCAAAACGTCCCGGACGTGTAAGTGCCGGATCTAACGACTCCGGACGGTTCGTTGCAGCAAGAATGATGACACCATTATTTCCTTCAAATCCGTCCATCTCTGTAAGAAGCTGGTTTAAGGTCTGCTCCCTCTCATCATTTCCGCCCATTTGTCCGTCACGCTTTTTACCAATGGCATCAATTTCATCAATAAACACGATACATGGTGCCTTTTCCTTTGCCTGTCCGAAAAGATCTCGAACTTTGGAAGCTCCCATACCGACAAACATCTCAACAAATTCTGATCCGGACATTGAGAAAAATGGTACATTTGATTCACCCGCAACTGCTTTTGCAAGCATTGTTTTGCCGGTTCCCGGAGGTCCTACAAGAAGGACACCTTTTGGCATAGACGCACCTACATCGGTATACTTCTTCGGATTGTGTAGATAATCAACGATCTCTGAAAGGTTTTCTTTCGCCTCATCTTCTCCTGCAACGTCTGAAAAACGGATTCCCTCACTGGATTGCACATAAATCTTCGCATTGCTTTTTCCCATTCCAAAAGCCATCGAATTTTTTCCTCCGGCATGCTCCATCAGTTTCTTCGCCATATAATTTCCCAGTGCGATAAAAAGGATCAATGGCAAAACCCCGGTCAGCAGGAAGCTGATGATCGGTGACATCTGCTTATCGATATCTTTTGCGAATACTGCTCCACATTCATATAGCCTGTCCGTCAGGTTCGGATCGTTCATCAGACCTGTTTTATAAATATTTTTTTGATCTTTATCTGTAAAGATGATCTGATTGTCCTCAACTTCTACTTCACCAATATTCTTCTTCTCGATCATGCTCATAAAAGTTCCATAATCCGTTTCCTTTACCTGATGCTCCATAAGGATTGGTGTGACAACCAGATTAAATACGATCAGCACTATTAACACAATCCCATAATAATATGCCAGTGGTTTTTTCGGTGTTTTAACTTCTTTCATGGTCTTTCCTCCTGTTGTTCTGCGTTATGCTTTCTCCGTGCATTTTCGTATTATTTATTCTGCCATCTGACTTCGCCCTTGGACAGAAGCGGATAACAGATCAGCTGATCTGAATCCAGATTTTCCGCATGCATGTCAACCGCTGTGATCTGATGATTATCATAAGTCGTATAATAATAAATACCTTTTGCTGTATTACAACAGGACGTGTATATCGTGATCTCATATTTGCCTTCTGTCACCTCACAGCATCCACGCTGCTGATCTACGGATCCTAAGATATGGAAGAACTGGCTTACACTCTCACCCTCTTCTTCACCGGAGATCGAATTTAATTTTGTAAAGGCAACTTTCACAAATCTTGACTGGCTGGAAAGATCTCCGGGTATTCCCATTCCACCCATTCCTCTGCTATATGCATCAAGCTGTAATACTCCTGCAAAAGTACTCTCCGGCTGTTTTCTGGATACTCCGGCATAATTATTAAGTGCAAACATCTGACCCGGGAATGGTGGATTATTGGTAAGCACTCCTACCGGATTATCATATACATGCAGCCCATCTTTCATAGACTCAACAACGATACAGGAGTCTTTGTCTGCAATGATCCAGTGAAGCTGTGCTGTCGGCAGCTGTTCACTGAATGCTGTGCCTGTCAGTCTCATTGCTGCCAGCTTCTCTCTCGCCTCTGCTACAGTAGCACACTGTGTAAGGATCCATGGGATGAACTCGAACTGTGCCACCTGGCTGACTTCTGTTTCATCTTCCGGCAAAGCCTCTTCATATGCCGCATTGCCGACAAAATTAAGACCTGCCATTCCAAGGCCTTTTTCATTAACAGCATCATAATAAAGCGGATAACCTCCTGCAACAAATGCCATTCCGATCAAAGCATAATGGCTTTTTATCTTCCCGGCAAACCGGAAATCAAATTCATAATTTCTTGGCGTTATCGTGATCTGTTCCCCATAGGAAAATTCATAATCAAGCGTTCTGCCCATATAAAAATCTTTTGTTTTGTAAGTTGCTGCTGTACACATATCGAACACCTCTTCTTTCTGCTATAATAGTCCTGCAAACGATCTCATAAACAACCATTTTCAAAGTGGTGATAAAGCAATGCCATTCAGTTAAGCATCATTTTAGTGGTTTTCTGTCATAGAAAGCCACTGTTTTTATACCTAAAACTTTAAAAATATTACAAAAAACAGTTGACAAGTAAGCCAATATATGTTGCGTAAGCCTTGATTATAAACATATTTCAAGGAGGCTCATTATGGCTGATTTTTTCTTATCTAATTTAAAATCCACACTCGACAACTGCATCACAGAACTCGATGAAATTCACTCCATGTTCTGCCGTAATCCGGAAAGTGATTTTACTAGGAACCGCAAACTTTCTTTCCGCGAATATATTCAGTTTATGCTCCAGATGCAGAGTAAATCCGTTTCAAATGCAGTAAACATATGCAGGGCATATCTCAAACACGATGGTAACGAAACAGAGTCCATGCTTCTCATACAAAAGTATCTGACACCTGTCAAGTACAATCGAAAATATCCTATCCACCTCCGTCCAAAGAGAAATAGGGATTTCATGTATCGGGTTGCATAAATCTCGTTACCATTATACTGCATTATAAGGCAGATAAGCAATCTGTCTTTTTGTCATAAAAAACCTTATCTAAATGACATTGAATGATTTATTTTCTATCTAAAATTTTATTAAACCGACTAAAGACTCCATAGTTTGTGTGTTTGACTTACTGTTTATATCTATCTTCTCCTAAATATTTTTCTAGTCATTGCAATATAAAATTGCTTATACAGTCTCTCCCTTAAGAGTCCTGGTATTCTGGATAATATACAGAGCGACCGATATGACCATCATTATAGCGCACAAACCAATCAACAGATCTGATACCATCGGTGTAATTTGGAACCATATAATATGCACCGCTGCAGTTCCATATAATAAAAAGGTTACTATCTTTCCATGCCAGTCTGCACCATGTACTTTTCCTGTCTTTCGTATCACAAGACATCCACTGACTACCATATACAGCTCCTTACCTGCCATTATTACGATTAAAAGAAGCATATGCGGAAAACGAGTAAACAGACAGATTAACATCGCTGCCTGTGTAAGCTTATCAGCCACCGGATCAAGTATTTTTCCTAAATTACTAATCCTATGGAATCTTCTTGCGATATATCCATCAGCAAGATCCGTAAGACCAGACAGCAATAAGATTTCACCAGCTAACAGAGGATTTTTCTTTACACAATAACTCCATATAATTACCGGAATCAGACAAAGCCGAAAAAAAGAAAGAAGATTAGGAACCGTAATAATTCTATTCAAATTTTCTTCCTGATTCACTTCACTCTGCATGTACGATCACATCACTTTCCTTTTTTTAGACATAAACCAATAAAATATAACACAAAATGCTAAAGCAAACACAACACCAAAAACATTTTGAATCACTCTAAGACTAACCGCTCCTTGTAGTCCATAAGTCTCTGCAGCAATGGCTAAAGCACCAAATGTGTTAAATACTGCCTGCCAGCCATATTGTGCTGAAAATCCTACACCGATTCCACCAAGAATTCCTATATATGCATAGATTGACGAAGGAAGCAGAAAATATAATACTGTAAAACATATAACACCTGCAATATTTCCGACAATCCTTTTACGGACTCTGTAGTGCATATCTTCCATAAACGGCAAAATCGCGGACATGGCCGCAATACCAGCCCACATTGCACGTGGCATATTACAAAGTTCTGCAATGCAAAGGACGATCGGTACGCATAAAATCTGACATATCTGCCATTTTGTTCTGGAAGAAGTGATATCAAATTCTTGTATCAGATCTTTCAGATTTCTTTTATAAGTTCTGTTTTTATGATTTCGATAAAATACGAAGCAGGTAAGTGCTGCACCTAAAGCCATTCCGACTAATCGCATCTGATAGCTTTTTCCCGTAACATCATAACCATATAGCAGCAGATACCCAAGAACCAATGTAGATTGATTAAACATGAATGGATTATGGCATCCGAACAGAATCAACACAGCCAGTGCCGCAATATTTAACAGCATTCCAAGTACCGGTGAAAGCTGGTTTGCTAAATGCGGACATACAGTCATAATTACAAAGAACAAAGCCAAAAGCATCGTAGATTGTCCGGTGTGGATCCCCAGATCCGCATTCCGAAATACCATAAGGCATAATAAAACTACTACACCCACAATACTATTCTCATTTCCAAATAAGATACTGAAAATAGTAACAAATAAAAAACAAAATGCCATTGTAACAGCTATCTTTACCAAATATACCAGTATATGATATGATTTTTCTTTCACTGTTTCACTCTTTTTCAACAGATTTTTAGAACCTGCCTGATTTAACTGCAATTCCTGATAAAATGTCATGTAATTCCTCCTCTATCTGTTTTTCTTAAACTTATATGGCCTCATCTTTCTGTATTGGAAGCTCTACAACAAATCTGCATCCACCATATTCCCGGTTTTCTGCCTTGATTGTCCCGCCAGCACTATCTACGATCCGTTTCACAAGTGCAAGGCCGAGACCATTTCCTTCTGCTTTGTGAGAACCGTCTGCCTGATAAAATTTATCAAATATTCTGGTTTTCACATCATCCTCTATTCCCGGTCCTTCATCTTCCAGAATAAACATTACAGAATCCTTTTCCTGCTTCAGAAACATCATAATTGTCCCCTTTGCAGGACTGAACTTAATCGCATTATCTAAAAGATTCATCCATATATGCATAAAAAGTCCTTCATTCCCAGTATATTTAACTTCCTCCAGCTCTACCTGGAAACCAATTTCTTTTTCTGTCCATTTTGTCTCCAGGGAAAGAAATGCCTGACGGATCTGTTCATCCAAACGATATTCTGTTTTTTTCATTGGTATGTTCTGATTCTCTAACTTGGATAACAGCAAAATATTTCCAACCAATCCGGAAAGCCTTTGGGTATTAAACAGGATTTTTTCTACATATTCCTCTTGCTCCTGAGACAGTTCTTCTCCCTGAAGAAGCATTGTATACCCTTCAATGGCATTAATCGGGGTCTTAAACTCATGAGAAACATTAGATACAAAATCCATCTGCAGCACCTCTGTTGCACGAAGCTCTTTTGTCATCACATTAAAACTTTGATAAGATTCTCCAACTTCTGCTATACGGCTGTTCGTTTCCAAATGCTGTTCAAAATCTCCCCGAGAAACTTCCTTCATTGCTTTACTAAGTCTGGTAATTGGTTCTAGTAACTTTGCATTAATAAAGGAAGTGATCAGCCCTGCAATCAATGTATTGAAAATCAAAAGCCAGCCAAGCACAGGTATGCTGCCCGG
>NZ_ACFY01000108.1 GCF_000174195.1 Roseburia inulinivorans DSM 16841
GTGTAACATCCGCAAGCTGGAACAAGACCGGAAGATGGAAGTGAGATCAAACTGAAGGAGGGATCGAATATGTGTGAAGCATTAAAAGAATTGTTTGCGGACGACCTGCGTGAATCAAGGGAACAGGGCATCATCGAAGGCAGGATCGAGGGCAGGAATGCCGGCAGGATTGAGGGTAGAATCGAAGGCAGATGTGATATTACCTGTAATTCCTATTCTTGCGCATAGAGGCTTGTTTGGGATGGTGGAAAATGGTTGGAAGTTTATCTGGGTTGCAGCTATAATGATTTTATTACCATTTGTTTCATCATTGGTGGGAATTATTCTTGGAAGCATACAATTAAAGAAAACATCTACAAAGCCTGTAAAGATTGGGGTGTTGCTTTCATGCACGGGGTTAGTGCTGCATTTACTCTTTCGATTTGTTTTTAAGTTTTAGAATCCCAGCTCCATAGCTCACGAAGAAAATAATATTTGTTTATAGCGTTTTTCTTTCATTTACGTTACGAAAGACTTGTGAGAGGACGCTTATACATACCCAATCAACGTTATGAATTGCACCACAGAATCTGCAATTTACGTTATGGAACTCCCGGAGTTTCATCTTTGGGTTCTGCCGCTCGTAACCTGGATTGACGGATTTCCACAACCTGAATATTGCATGCTACACAGCCTTGG
>NZ_ACFY01000107.1 GCF_000174195.1 Roseburia inulinivorans DSM 16841
GAGATAACGGCAAAATTCAAGAGGTTCAATGCCTTATGATTCGTCGATGTTAAAGGGCACACCTCCCGGAGTTTCATCTTTGGGTTCTGCCGCTCGTAGCATGGATTGACGGATTTCCATAGCCGAGATATTGCATGCTGCACAGTCTTGGATAAATAAAAAATAGAACTGATTTGTTTTCAGGATTTTGGGAGCGGCCGGTTCTTAGAAAGCAGACATTGCGATTTCAAAAGACAATGTAATTGGATTTTGAAATCACGATGGATGATTTCTTAGTACCGCTGCCAGCGACAACAAGCGGAAGCACTCCTGAAAACAAACAGTTCTATTTTTTATAGTTCTATACACTTTGTTGGCATGCAATTGACATAACCTGCGGAAATCCGTAACACCACCTACAAGCGGCAGTTCAAAACCTAAACTCCGGTTTATCAGAAATCCACCTCAGTATCATAGTAGCAGCATTTCAGCAGCTTCTCCATCTCTTCCTGGCTCGGCTGTCTAGGATTGGAACCGGTACATGCATCTAAAATCGCATTGGCAGCGATCTCCGGTAGTCTCTCTAAGAACACCTCTTCCGGAACGAAGCCCTGCTCTGTCGGGTAGCTGTCTGCGCCATAATTTTTGATGCAGTGTGGAATCTTAAGGTCATCATTCATCCTGCGCAAGTATGCAATGAGTAACGCAACTTTCTCATCTAAGCTGTCTCCGCCAAGTCCCATGAAATCTGCGATATCGCCGTAACGTTTCTTCGCTGTCTCATCTTTTGCATTGAATGCGATAACTTTTGGCAGATACATAGCGTTTGCTGCACCGTGGATAATATGTGCACCATAATCTGCAAATGCAGCTCCTGTCTTATGTGCCATGGAATGAACGATACCAAGCAGAGCGTTGGAGAATGCCATTCCTGCAAGACACTGCGCATTGTGCATGGAATCTCTCTTAGCCATATCTCCGTTGTAGGAATCAACCAGATCATTCTGGATCATTTTGATCGCATGTAACGCCAGTGGATCGGTAAAGTCACAGTTAGCGGTAGAAACATATGCCTCGATCGCATGTGTCATAGCATCCATTCCAGTATGTGCAGCTAATTTCTGTGGCATTGTCTCTGCAAGATCCGGATCAACGATTGCCACATCCGGTGTGATCTCAAAATCTGCGATCGGATATTTGATACCTTTTTCATAATCGGTAATAATTGAAAATGCTGTCACCTCTGTCGCTGTTCCTGATGTGGAAGAGATTGCACAGAAATGAGCTTTCTTTCTAAGCGCCGGGATGCCAAATACTTTACACATATCCTCGAACGTGATATCCGGGTACTCGTATTTGATCCACATCGCTTTTGCTGCATCGATCGGGGATCCGCCGCCCATCGCAATGATCCAGTCCGGTTCAAATTCCATCATTGCTTTTGCACCTTTCATCACGGTTTCCACAGAAGGATCCGGTTCGATGCCTTCAAACAACTGAACTTCCATTCCGGCTTCTTTCAGGTACTGTTCTGCTCTGTCGAGAAATCCGAACCGCTTCATAGAGCCGCCGCCAACACAGATCATTGCCTTTTTTCCTTTGAATGTCTTTAATGCCTCCAGAGCACCTTTTCCATGGTATAAATCTCTTGGTAACGTAAATCTTGCCATTGTAAAAACCCTCCTATAAAATATGTATGTGCTTGTTTTGATTGTTATATTCTTAACAATCAGACCGCCTGTATTACCTTGTGATTTCATCACTTGTGCTTATTATACCATACACCTTATTTTATAAAAGGGTTTTTATACATTATTCACAAATTATTTCATGTATTTTTTGACAAACAAATTTCTAATACAATTTTAATCCACTGCGCACCGGTTCA
>NZ_ACFY01000106.1 GCF_000174195.1 Roseburia inulinivorans DSM 16841
GTTTTTCTTTCATTTACGTTACGAATGACTTGTGGGAGGACGCTTATACATGCCCGATCAACGCTGTGAATTGCACCACAAAGTCTGCGATTTACGTTGTGGAACTCCGGTTATTGGATGAGTGCCTATAAAGAAAGGTGGCGACAACATGCAGTCAAATTCAAGTGACATAGTTTCAAACGGCTTTCTCAATATCTAAAGTGTTCACCTCCTCAAAATGGAAGTTATAGCCATGAGCAAAACTCCACATACTCAGTATTTATGCATGTTTGCGAGGCATGGCAACCTCTTTTATCACTCCAAATTTATAGTAACAACCAGCTCCAAATGGTATAATTAAGTTGTCAAAATCAATTCACCGAGAGGAGCTGATTGTTATCTATCGTCAAGAAATTTTGAAAGACATCCGTCTTTTCACTTCACAACCAGTTGCAAAGTTTTACGATTCACTTTTTCTGAATCTCGATTTATCCTTTGTCCATGAATTCCCTAAAACCGGACGAAAAGGCTTTTCCAATCATGCCATGATTTGTTCGTTTATCGTTATGAGGTGTGAAGGCTTTTCAATGATTACGGATCTTGTTGATTATCTTAACAACAACCTTCTAATCGCCCATTACTGCGGTTTTGATATTTCTGCTCCGTTGCCTTCTTACTGGACGTTTGATCGTTTTCTAAAACAGCTTGATAACGATGTACTTTCATCCATTATGAAATCCCAAGTTCTTTATCTTTCAAAACAAGGTATTGTTGATACATCTTTTATTGGTTTGGACTCTACTCCGATTGCTGCAAACACTTCACAGAATAATCCTAAATCTTTTCTCTCCAACAAATTTAAGCCTGATAACCAGCCCAAAGCAGATACTGATTGCAAACTTGGCGTACATACTGCTTCTAACCAAACAAACGAGAAAAAGTATGAATTCTACTGGGGTTACAAAAACCACGTCCTTGTTGACTGTATTTCAGGTCTTCCCATTTATGAACTGACCACTACCGCCAATGTCCATGATTCCACTGTTGCGCTTGATATTTTGGCTGACACACATACCTTTCTGCCGATAACCGAATGTACCTTTCTTGCTGATAAAGGCTATGATGTTAAAAATATCTATAATCAGGTACAGGAACTCTACCAAGGCGAATGTATTATTCCATTAAACAAACGATCCACCAAAAATCCAAAACTTCTTCCACAGGGAAATCCTGTCTGCGATGCCGGGTTTGCCATGTGGAAGGATGGTAAATTTTCTGATAATGGACGTACACGCCAAAAATTCTGCTGCCCACTAAAATCAAGCAAAGACGCTGATTGTCCCTGCCATCACAAAAATTTTTACAACGGCAAGAAGCATCGCGGCTGTACAAAATACATCACCATTCCCGATGATTTAAGACTCTCCGTCGACAGAGACAGCAAATATTTCAAAAGTAATTACTCTCTTCGTACAGAATGTGAAAGATACAATTCACGTTTCAAAAATACAGGGCAGGAACGTATGTGGGTAAGAAATAAATCATCTGTTACCAACTTGAATACAATTGCCCATATAAGTCTGTTAGCGGTTGCTGTTGCGGCAATCACCACCGGCACAGGGCAATCCTATCGTAAGCTTAAAGCTGTAAAGCGAATCGCATAATAAAGAGCTATTCATATCTCCCCATTTGCGTAGGTTCTGGACTTACGTCAGCTTTGCTATGTCATAAATTCCCATTCTTTCCGATTTACAAAAGCTAACTGCCAAATCCAACTTTTAAATCAATTCGTTTTGCTCATCTCTCAGCAAGTTATCTTATTTTCCATAAGTAAAGATTAAAAATATGTTTGTATTTCCACCAAAAACATAGATACCAATGTCCGTAATATTTATTTGTCCTTTGTATACATATATTTCTTGAAACACCGCAACCTTTTATTATTACTTTTTTCATATTGACACCTTATTACAACGATATGAATATTTATTTACTATCATACATAATCAACTCTTCTGCATATGGAAGTGACTCTACCCACTTGCAAAATGTGTCTACCCACTCTTCTTTAAGTCTATGATGTCTGCGCTGAAAATACATATTGCGAAGCTCTGCATAATTTGTATCCAATGTTCTCATTTGCTCAAACCCTTCTGGCAACATACGTTTTGCTCTAACAAGAAGTCTGTTCATTTTTCATTATCTTTTGTTGTTCTCTGTATTTCCTTATATTCCAAACGAAGAGATTCAAGTTTGTTTACCGTATAAGTCCACCAATCAATGTCTTCCTCACAAAAAACAAATGTATCTAATGTAATAGGTTCATTATTATTAAGTAGTTTGTGCATGGTTGAACAACTATTTTTTGTATTAAAATGATAGGTATCACCTTCAGACCACCAATATCTAGGCATGTCTACATCGACTGCAACATGAATCATTCTCATAAATTTACAATGTTCAGAACCGGCTTTAATAAGCGTCTGTGCAAGTTTCATATCATTTTCACCGATAATATAGTTATCATTTCCTTTATATCCAAAACAATATTCTCCTACTTCGTGACATTTATCACAATATTTTTCATCATCGCAACCATAATGGCTATCGCTCTTACTCCAACTATTCTTAGGATTCCTCATTCCTCTGAGTGCGTGTTCAAATCCCCATACTTCTGTATTCTCAAATTTCAAATCTTAATCCTCCTATTTCTTAATTCTAATAAAAGTTTCTTAATTCTAATAAAAGTTTAGCTTCTTATAAATTCATAAAATTATTTACTAAATATTCGATTTGCTCTCGAATATGGAAGTTATCGAAGAGCATCCCCTAATTGCAGCAAGCCACTACGGATACTTTCTCCAGCTCCACCAATAGCCTGCGCTATAATGATTGCAGCAACTATGATCGCTACTGCAACAATAATCTTTCCAATCAAATGTTGATATTCTTTCATTTCAATTACCTCCATCTACAAATCTCGATTGCCAAAATCATTAATACCATAATTCTACCATAATCATACTTACAATTCTATTTTATTCTGTTAAAATTCATTTATTTCAAGGATGCAGATTGAGTTTTGGTATTATCCTGTAGGTACTCATCCCATAACCGCGAGTTCCATAACGTGAATTGCAGATTCTGTGGTGCGATTCACAGCGTAAATTGGGCATGTATAAGCGTCCTCTCACAAGTCATTCATAACGTAAATGAATGAAAAACGGTACAGACAAATATGATTTTCTTCGTGAGCCATGGAGCTGGGATTCTAACAATCATGGAAGCTTCAGCTGAACATGATTGTTGTTCAGAAGCCCAGCGAAATGTCCGGCGAACAGGAACATCATATTTCGTCTGTACCGTTTTTCTTTTCATAAACCTATAAAATCACGACTTGTGAGAGGAAGCTTATACATGCCCGATCAACGTTGTAAATTGTCAAACCTCCAGTTTCCGGTAAACCGTAACATACATGGTAATAAAGCAGGCCAGTCCCCCTATCAGGTTTGAAATCGGTTCTGCAAGAAATACTCCTGTGACGCCGATTTCCGGGATCATTGGCAGTAAAAACGTAAGCGGTACAACAATGATGACCTTCCTTAACATGGAAAAGAAGATTGCCTGCTTTGATTTTCCAAGTGCCTGAAATGTCGTCTGCCCGGTGAATTGAAATGCCATGAAGAAAAATCCGAAGAAATAGATATGCATGGATTTTACTGTAAGCGGCAGCAATTCTGCATCTTTATTAAAAATCATCACAAACTGGTTCGGAAATAACATCGTCATTCCCCACGCAAATAATGTATAAACCAGAAGAATGACCGCCGTATAGCGGATTGTCTGTTTCACTCTCCCATATTCTTTCGCACCATAATTAAAACTCATGACCGGCTGTGCCCCATTTCCAACACCGGAAACTGGCATATGGATCACTTCACGCACAGAATTGATGATAGTCATCGCTGCGATATACATATCTCCACCGTACATCGCCAGATTGATATTGCATACCATCTGCACGAGGCTGTTCGTCACCGACATAGTAAAACCGGATAAACCGAGCACAAGAATCTTTTTGACGCGGTCTGTTTTTAATTTCAAATAATTTTTATCTAACCGGATCGTCGCCTTTTTCCCGGTAAGGAACCGGAGTGTCCAGCAGGCGGCTGCAAACTGCGAGATCACCGTTGCCAGCGCTGCTCCCTGTACCCCCATTTTCATTTCAAAAATAAAAATTGGATCCAAAATCAGGTTGCAGACTGCACCGATCGATACCGTCATCATTCCGATATTGGCAAAGCCCTGCGCATTGATAAATGCATTCATACCAAGGCTTAACATCACAAAAAGTGTTCCGCATAAGTAGATTGTGAGATAAGAATCCGCATATCCGTAAATATTTTTACTTGCACCAAGCAGGTATAGCATCGGCCTTTTTACCAGAAACATCACCACACTGAACACTACTCCAATGACCACTAACAGGTTGAATGAATTGCCTAAAATATACTTTGCTTCCTCCTCATTTCCTTTTCCCCTCTCTATAGAAAAAAGAGGAGCACCGCCCATTCCTACCAGATTGGCAAAAGCAATTGCCAGTGTGCAGATTGGGAATGCCACTCCAAGTCCGGTCAAAGCCTCCGTCGCATGATCCGGGATACGTCCGATAAATACCCGGTCAATAATGTTATATAAAATATTGACAAACTGTGCCAGCGTCATCGGAAGCGCAATCCGTGCCATATGGGATAAAATACTTCCCTTCGAAAAATCATTTCGTACTGCCATTTTTATAACTTCTCTTTAAATTTTTTTACTGCTGCCACTGCAACACCAATATCGATCACTTTGTTTTCTGCTCTGCTTTCATGAGTTTCTTCCCTGTCGCGCAGATATCATTTAACACACAGCGGTCACAATGCGGATTTGTCCGTGCTGTACAGACATCCCTGCCATGCTCCACCAATCTGTGACAGAAATCATTCCCCTCTTCCGGTGGAATGATCTTCCACAGTTCCATCTCTACTTTTTTCGGTTCCTTGATGTCTTTTACCAGTCCCATGCGGTTCACCAGACGGATACAGTGTGTGTCTGTGACGATCGCCGGTTTTCCGAACACATCCCCCATGATCAGATTCGCACTTTTGCGTCCGACCCCCGGAAGTTTCAACAGTGCATCAAAATCATCCGGCACTTTTCCACCGTACTGCTCTTTTAGCATTTTCATGCATGCACTGATATCTTTTGCCTTACTTTTTCCAAGTCCGCATGGACGCACAATCTCCTCGATCTCAGAGACACCGGCTGCCGCTAATGCGTCGACATCCGGGAACTTCTCATATAACTTTTCCACGATCACATTGACTCTCGCATCCGTACACTGCGCAGCCAGACGGACACTCACCAAAAGTTTCCATGCCTCATCATAGTCCAACGTACATCCCGCGTCCGGATACGCTTCTTTCAAACGTTTGATAATCTCAAGTGCTAACTGTTTTTTTGTCATATCTGCTTCCTCGATTTTCTGCCTTCCAAATCTACTGTTTTTTCTTGTATTGCAAAGTCTGATCCTGTTTAGACTGTTTTCTCCTGCATCTCATCCAGTTCTGTCTCCGTCTCCACCAGACGGTCTAAAATGCTCTCCTGATTGCTCTGCTCCGCCGCAATCGCCTGCTCCAATTCTGTCAATTTCTCATAGTCCGTGGCGAGTGCCGTGTCCATCTGCTGCATTTGCAGCTCTGCGAGCCGTTCCTCACTCTCACCGAGCATTTTTTCATACTTGACAAGCTGCTGCTTTAATCTGGAAATAATCTTGCCCGGATTATAATACGTCTTTTTATCAAACACATCGGATAACGTTGGCGGATTACTCTGACTTCCGACTTGTGATATATTTCTGTTATCTGCTGCTTCGCCAGCTACGTTTCTGGATTTTCCACTGTTTCCTGCGGCATTTGTTTTGTTTCCACCAATCAGTCCCTGTGCTTCTTTCTGCTTCTGCTCCAGATATTCCTCATAAGTGCACGGATAATACTGTACTTTATCTGCCTGAAAATCAAGGATTCCCGTTGCGATCTCCTTAATAAAATACCGGTCATGCGAGACAAATAAAACTGTTCCCGTATAACTTTTTAACATCTGCTCCAATGCTTCTTTTCCAACGATATCCATATGGTTTGTCGGCTCGTCCAGAATCAGAAGATTCGGTCTGCGCTTAAACATTTTACATAAAGCAAGACGCACCTTCTCTCCACCGGATAACTGTCCCAATTCTTTGTATACATCATCCCCGGAAAAAAGAAAACTTCCCAGCGCACTGCGCACTTCTACTTCTTTTAAGGTCGGATATTCTTCCCAGAAATCTTCCATGATCGTCATTTTCGGATTCTGACTCTCGGCAACCGCCGCCTGCTGATCAAAATATCCCCACTCCACGCCTGTCCCGAATGAAAACTGACCGCCGAGCTTCGGCAGCTCCCCAACTAACGTTTTTAAAAGTGTCGACTTTCCTTTTCCGTTTTCACCGATCACCGCGATCCGCTCCATGCGGTGCAGCTCAAAAGATACTTTGCTCAAAACGGAATCATAACCGATCTGTAAGCCCCGGACGGACAACACATCATGATAGCTGGCCGTCTGCGGCAGAAACTGTCCCTGAAACGCTTTTGTATCGAACTTGCGCGGCTTTTCGATCAAAACCATATGCTCGATCACTTTTCGTTTGGAACGTGTCGCCGCAACCTTTGTCGGTGTATTCTTCCACTTTTCGATCCAGTCTGTGAGACGCTTGATCTCCGCCTGCTGTGCCTCGTAATCTTTTTCCTGCTTTGCTAATGCTTCCTCTTTCTGCCTCAAAAATGCTGTATAATTGCCCGGATAACGCCTGATCCTGTGATATTCGATCTCGTAAGTCACGTCAATCACGCGGTCTAAAAACATCCGGTCATGCGACACGATCACAACCGCTTTCGGATAATTTTTCAGATAACCTTCCAGCCACTCGATCGTTGGCATGTCCAGATGGTTGGTCGGCTCATCCAAAAGCATGATATCCGGCTGGCTCAAAAGCAGTTTTACGAACGCCACTTTTGTCTGCTGACCACCTGAAAAAGTTCCAATCGGTCTTTGCAGGTCTTTTAACGCAAACCCGAACCGTTGGAACATTGTCTCCATATCCTGTCTGTAGGTGTATCCCCGCAGTGCCTCCATCTTCGCCTGCAATGCGGCATATTCCTTTAATAAATGCTCAGAAGTATCCGTTTTCATTTGCTCTGTCAGTTCCTGCATTCGTTTTTCGCAGGAAAAAACAGGCGCAAACACTTTTAAGATTTCCTCTTCTACCGTGATACTGCTGTCCTCAAAACTGATCTGTCTCAGATAGCCGATCCGCTGTTTTCCTGCCATGACAATACCGCATTCCTCGTCACTGTCCGGATTTGCCATCTCCACTTCACCGGAGATCAGCTTTAAAAGCGTTGTTTTTCCACAGCCATTTCTTCCGATGATTGCTATTTTTTCATGATCATGTATCTCAAAATTTACATCTTCTAATATGGTATCTGCCGCATACTTTACAATTGCATGCCGTATCTGATATCTCATTTCTATTCTTCCTTTTTAAACTTTGCAAGAAACGCATGCCACTTTTCTTTTATTTTTTCCACCCAGGCATGCCATTTTTCTTTTACACCGTCAAGCCACGCCTGTCTTTTTTCCCTGCGCTCCTGCTTTCTGGCTTCCTTTTCTGCCTTTTTACTTTGCAGCTTTTCTTCTTTTTCCCTTGCAGCCTCTTCTCTTTCCAGTGCGCGCAGCTGGATCTTCTGATTCTTTTTCTCCTCTTTTGCGCGGAGCTTCTGATTTTTCTTCACCTGTTTTTTTGCAATCTTTTCCACTTCTGAAATATAATCTTTTGCATTTTTCACACGCTTTTTGTCCTGCTTATACGGATCGTAGAAGAAAAATGCCGCTGTTCCAATGATCAGGACAACCACGATTCCCATTGCAAAATATGGCAGGAAAAGGTCATATTCCGGATATTTCAGCTCGTAGCAGACAAAAATAACCATCATCACCGGAAAAACCATCAGATAGAGCAGTTTACATAATATATTCACCAGTTTATTTCTCCATTTGTCCTGTGCGAGCAGTGCCCCCTCTACGCCGGTGCATGCGATCATAAACAGACAAATCTGTGACTCAAAACCATGAAGCACACCACAGATTCCAATCATAACAACAGACAGCAGAAACAGGGAAAATGCACATCCCTGATAGTATGCGTTTTTGTATTCGCGCATACCTTTCAGTTTATCCTCTGTAATGCCGTTCATCTCGTAAATCTGAGTATTGATCTTCTCCTGAAACTCCTGATTGAACTTCCGGCTCTCTCTCGTCCGGTCCAGATTCTCATTGATGTCGCTGTTTAAACCATCGATGACTCTCTGTTCTTCGATCATCTGCTCTAAAACAGCATCTTCCGCTTCCCGCTGCCTTTTGATCTGTTCCTTGATCCACTGGGATTTCTGAATGCGCAGACTCTCTTTGAGATTCGCTTTTTCTTCCGTTGCCGGTAACTGTGTATTTGAAACTTCCGTGTTGATATCTTTTTCCATATTGATCCCTGCTTCTTTTGTATCTTACTGTTGATTTTTACGGTCTGCACAATGTGTGTGAGCCTTCTCCGAATAGTTACATTTTACCCACATGCAGGCTAATCCGCAAGTGGATTTTCGACAGATCCGGATGCAAGGCTCTGATTGTTTTTTATCAAAAAACCAAGTCCATGATCACCTCATGACGGAACACCTCTGCTTCATTGCTCCCGTCATACTTTTCACGGTATAAATTATTGTTCATTCTCGTCCCTCGCCATTTTTGCCATGGTACTGGTAGCTATACCAGCCTGCTCGCAAATGTCTTTTTTCTTCATTTTACGGTCAATCAGCATCTTGAAAAATTTGTTATATGATACGTCCATACATTTCTCCTTTGCGAATCAGATTAAAAATTCACATAACAGAAGTATTATAACATAGACGCAGAGACCATATACAAACAGCTCTGTGAAAAAGAAAAGTAATGCTTTATTCGTGAATTTCCAATGGTAGATTGTCAGGGTCATAAAAGAATGTCATTTTTTTGCCTGTGTAAATATCGAATCTGATCGGCTCAGTTATAATGCCCTTTTTATTCAATTCTCTTACGGTATTATCGACCGAGTCTACAGCAAAGGCAAGATGCCTGAGACCGTAAGCCTCTGGATAACTGGGGCGCTTTGGACAATTTTTAATGATAAAAAGTTCTAATTCTATCCCATCGAGTTGAAGATCAATTTTGTAATCATCACGTTCTGGTCTGTAATTTTCCCGAATAATAGAAAATCCTAACAGATCCACATAAAAGTGCTTTGATTGCTCATAGTTGCTCCCAATAATGGCAATGTGATGAACTTTTTTCAAATTCATGGTGTATTTACCTCTCTCCTACTTTGTTTGAATACATGAACATTATATCATGAAGCTTAGTCCGCAGTGTATGCCAGAAAAATCAAAGATTTTTCTGGCTGACGGGCATTCGCCCTATCACTCTCGATATATACAGACCTCACCATGCAAGCATGTCCGGTCTGTATATTCTCGATTGGCACTGCTCATTGCTTACGCACATTATATCATATTGCTAAATTCATTAACACTAAGATTCTAACATAATCGCATCTGCAATTCCACTTCTTTCTAATTAGAATACAGAATGTCCGCATTGTGGTGCACCTAAATATTGCAAGAAGTTTCTTACAAAGCAAAACTTCTTTCATTGTATTTTATATAGAATAAAAAGTATGACTATGATAGAATTACAATATCAATGAATTTTGCGAATCAGAATTGTAAAGGAGTGAAGTTGAAATGAAAATCCGTAAGGCAGAGGAAAAAGATATTCCCAGACTTCTTGCACTGTTGGAGCAGGTATTGCAGATCCACGCTAAGATCCGTCCGGATATTTTTATTCCCGGCACCACCAAATACACTGTCTGCGAACTTGCAGAGCTTTTGAAGCAGGAGGATAAACCCATCTACGTTGCCGTGAACGAGGATGATGTGTGTATGGGCTACGCCTTCTGTCAGGTGAAGGAGCAGCCATTTTCCACGAACATGATTCCCTTTAAGTCGCTATTCATCGACGATTTGTGCGTTGATCAGCAGGCACGGGGACAGCACATCGGAGAAAGCCTGTTTGAATATGTGAAGCAGCAGGCAAAAGAGCAAGGCTGCTATGAGGTAACACTGAACGTCTGGGCAGGAAACACTTCGGCAGAACACTTCTACGAAAAAATGGGGATGAAGACAAAGGAACGGCAGATGGAATATATCCTGTGACCGCCAAGTCATCGTGAACGACTGCATTTTGCCGTTATCTCATAGGCACTCATCCCGGAGTTTAACTTATGAACTGCCGCCTGTAG
>NZ_ACFY01000105.1 GCF_000174195.1 Roseburia inulinivorans DSM 16841
GGATTCCGACCGAAAAGAAGTGCCAGGCAAGCACTGGAAGTGGTAAGGAAAGCGTGTAACAACAAGGGCTATTATGTAGTAGACGCAGATATTGAGAAGTTTTTTGATAACGTAAACCAAGATAAACTGATGAAACTGGTAGAGCAGAGAATATCAGACCGTAGGATATTGAAGCTGATAAGACAATGGTTAGTATCAGGAGTATTATACGGAAATGTACTGACAATTTCCGAACTGGGAACAAGCCAAGGTTCAGTTATATCTCCGTTATTGGCAAACATCTACTTAAATACACTGGACAGACTGTGGGAAAAGTATGGACTTACTCACGGTATTCTTGTAAGGTACGCAGATGATACAGTCATCATTTGCAAGAATAAGAAAAATGCAAATCACGCACTGAACTTATTGCAGTACATCATGGCAAAACTGGATTTAAAGCTACACCCAGTAAAAACAAAGATTGTCAGCATGTGGGACGGAAAAGAGGGATTTGACTTTCTTGGAATGCACCACAGAAGAATGACAACGGAAACAAGCAAAGGACAATTGTATAAAGAAACTTATCAGTACCCGAGCAGGAAAGCCATGAAGAAGATGAAAGCAGAAATCAAAAAGAATGTAAACGGTCGAAGTCTGTTAGTTGCAAAGGAAGAGGATTTAATAAAGAATCTAAATCCGAAAATCATAGGTTGGAAGAATTATTATTCCACCAAAACAAATGAGACATGGATGCAGGAATTAGACTGGTATATTATCTGCACCTTTACAAGATGGTATAACAAGAAACACCAAAGGCGTAAACATATGTCAAGAGTGGGATTTGTTAGAAATAGCATTTACGAAAAAGGATTAAAGAAAATGGCTAGAGCATGACGTAATGCTGTAGAAAGAAGAATGTCGGAAAGCCGTGTGAGGGAGAACCTCATGCACGGTTTGATGAGGGGCGGATGAAATTTTCATCCGCCTACTCTAC
>NZ_ACFY01000104.1 GCF_000174195.1 Roseburia inulinivorans DSM 16841
ATGTGTAGCTCAACATAAATGATTGACTTTGCCAAAAAAATTCCTCCAACTTCTGTAATGCTTACTTCTTCTCTAAATAAGAAGTTTTATAATTCATTCATATCGACCAGAATATATCTGGTATCCTCTTCTGCAAGCTGCCTGATCTCTTCTGAAAAACCTTTTGCCGAAAACAGAAAGAAATACTTTGCATCAATTTTTGCCTGCTTCATACTCTTTAACAATTCTTCTTTCATCTCCATGGTAAATTCCGGCTGATTCCAGTTACAGTATCCGACAATATTCTCCCGCACAGAGTTCTGTGCAATAATGTCGATATTTCCTTCTTTTCCAATCCATGTTCCCATCTTACTGATCTTCATCGGAAGTTTTCCAATCAGATTCAAAAGTCCTACATATTCCATGCATACTTCCTTGAAATAGCGTTCCAGATATTCGTCGATTCCCGATGTGATATACGCATCGTAGAACTGTTCCGGACTCATCATATAAAGTTCGGAAAGATGTGGATACACAAAACGGAACCAGAAATTCACATAATTATCCTTAATACGATAGACACCTTTTTTCGTGTTTTCCCATCCACCTGTCTCAAAAGAGGTCTCCTTTTCCACAATATGGAAGGTTCCGAGATTCTTCATGTACACACTGATTTTTGCACGCGAATAGCCGGTTTTTAAATGAAGTTCATTTAACTTATCATAACCGCTTGCAATATAATAAAGAATCGTCTCATACACAGACAGTTCCCGCAGTTCTGCCGCGATCAGCTGCTCTGCCGCCCGGTGCATATAACCATTCCGATTTAAAATATTTCTGCATATATTGGTTTTCAGATCCACGCGCTGATCCCAGTGGTTGATATAGCCTGCAACGCCGCCGATAACACCGTAAGTTCTGATACAGTCACTGACCTGATACTGTGGAAATGCACGTACCACCTCTAAGAAATTCAAAGGATTAATCTTAATCTTTCCATCGATTCTTTCGCTCTGCTCACCGAGTGTTGCAGGCATCTCCTGTTCCACCCATGCAACCGAAGAACTGCACAAAAGGATCAACACCGGTCCCGGATAAAGACGTTTCATTCTTAATTTTTCAATGCTCTCCATAAAAGAGGCATCTTTTTTTGCGATCAATTGAAATTCATCAATCACAACCACAAGTTTTGACGCATCTCCACTTTTGATCCGGTTAAAAAATTCGTCATAGCTGTGCTTTGTAATATTCGCCGAAAACTTCTGCCGGATTTCTGCCTCCATCTGATTTCTCTGTTCCTGTTCCGATGCCTGTCTGCTGCGATAATAAAAGTACTTCTTATTTGAAAGAAACGCCTTCAATAACTGTTCTTTCTCAGAATCTGTCCGTCCATACAACACATAGAGCTGATTTCCACTCTTCTCATAAATTGTCTCAAGCTCTTTTAAAATGGATGTCTTCGCTACCATAAGAAACCTCCCATTTCTATCTGTTTGTTCGTTACCCTCAATATAGTAAAAATTATATCATTTTTTAACTTTTACGACAACCCGGTTCTTGCCATATAAAAAGATACATAAGAAATGACCGGAACAGCATTTTACTGTTCCGGTCATTTCTTTACAGTCCACACATCTGTGATACGGACTTTTTAAATCGCTATGATGTTCTTTCTTATTTCTTTGTGATGTAACCCTGTGCTTTTAACAGCTCTGCGCAGAGCACTGCACCACCTGCTGCACCTCTGACGGTATTGTGGGATAAACCGACAAACTTCCAGTCATAAACGGTGTCCTCTCTCAGACGTCCGACAGAGATTCCCATACCGTTCTCGAAGTTGACATCCAAGGAAATCTGTGGTCTGTTGTCCTCCTCTAAATACTGGATGAACTGCTTTGGAGCACTTGGAAGATTTAATTCCTGTGGAACTCCACTGTAGTTTCTCAATGCTTCGATCAACTGTTCTTTGGTTGGTTTCTTTTTGAATTTTACAAATACGGCTGCGGTATGTCCATTTAATACCGGAACACGGATACACTGGCATGTGATAACCGGAGATGCTGCAGGAACAATCTCTTTCTTCTCATCATCAATGTGTCCCCAGATCCGAAGCGGCTCTTTCTCGGATTTTTCTTCCTCACCACCGATGTATGGAATGATATTTCCAACCATTTCCGGCCAGTCTTTGAACGTTTTTCCTGCTCCGGAAATTGCCTGATAAGTAGTTGCCACTACTTCGTATGGCTCAAACTCTTTCCATGCGGTGAGAACAGGTGCATAAGACTGGATGGAGCAGTTTGGTTTTACAGCAACGAAACCGCGCTTTGTGCCAAGTCTTTCTCTCTGATATCTGATCACTTCCATATGTTCCGGATTGATCTCCGGTACGACCATCGGCACATCCGGTGTCCATCTGTGTGCACTGTTGTTGGATACAACCGGTGTCTCTGTCTTAGCGTATTCTTCCTCGATCTTTTTGATCTCTTCTTTTGTCATGTCCACTGCGGAGAAAACAAAATCTACTTCTGCAGCAACTTTTTCTACTTCGTTGACATTCATGACAACGATCTTTTTTACTGCTTCCGGCATTGGAGTATCCATTTTCCAACGATCACCAACTGCCTCTTCATATGTCTTACCGGCACTTCTTGGGCTGGCTGCAATCGTTGTCACCTCAAACCATGGATGATTCTCCAACAGAGAGATAAATCTCTGTCCTACCATACCTGTTCCACCAAGAATACCTACTTTTAACTTCTCACTCATTGCCTAATCTCCTCGTCTTTCCCTGTTCGTTCGAAGAACCGTCCCCTGTTACCCTGGCTCTTTTCATTCATGACAATCGAATATCCGCGGATCGTACGTCCTATTGTTTGTCCGTCTATCGCGAACAGATGTCGTTATAGTGAATATATTATGCTATTTTTCTCAAAAAAGCAATGGTCTATTTTGTAAAAAAATGTCATCTTTCCGGGTATTCTTTGTGCATTTTTTACAATAACGTTTTACCGTGTTAAAGTTTCCTTTTTTCCAATCCTCTGCAAGATATGCCTTTTCTGCCTCGATCACTTTCTCCATGGCTGCCTTTCCCGGCGCCCCGATCGTCAATCGGTTATTCACGCATGTCTCCATGGAAATCTCTTCATATATATCTTCCTCAAATACCGGACAGATAGCCTTTAACTCGTCTAAACTCATATCGTCGATCGCAATTCCGCGTTCAATACAGTAGAGAACGATTTTTCCGATAATGCCGTGCGCATCACGGAATGGAACACCATGTTTTACCAGATAATCTGCTGCATCGGTTGCATTGGTAAATCCGTTGTTTGCGGACAGACGCATTTTACCCTTATTAAACTTCATGGTTGCGAGCATTCCGGTAAATAATGCAATACATCCTTTGACGGTATCCATGGCATCAAAAGACAGTTCTTTGTCCTCCTGCATGTCCTTGTTGTAGGCAAGCGGGATTCCCTTCATCGTGGTAAGTAATGACATTAAAGCGCCATAAACACGTCCGGTCTTGCCGCGCACAAGCTCTGCGATATCCGGGTTCTTCTTCTGAGGCATAATACTGCTTCCGGTACTGTAAGCATCATCAATCTCGACAAACTGATATTCATTGGAGTTCCAGATAATGATCTCCTCGGAAAATCTGCTCAAATGCATCATGATGGTTGCACACGCGGACAAAAACTCGATCAGGTAATCACGGTCAGACACACCATCCATACTGTTTAATGTCGGTCCATAAAAGCCTAACAGTTCTGCAGTATATTCACGGTCCAAAGGATAGGTTGTTCCTGCTAATGCACCGGAACCGAGCGGACAGTAATTCATTCTCTCATAAATATCGTGCAGTCTCAGACGATCGCGTTTAAACATCTCAAAATATGCTCCCATATGGTGCGCCAGTGTGATCGGCTGAGCCTTCTGCAGATGGGTAAATCCCGGCATGATCGTCTCGGTATTTGCCTCCATGATCTTAAGGATTGTCTCTAATAATTCTTTTAAAAGATCATCCGTATGTAACAGTTCGTCTCTTGTATACAATCTCATATCAAGTGCAACCTGATCGTTACGGCTTCTTCCGGTATGCAGTTTCTTTCCGGTATCTCCGAGACGGTCAATCAGATTTGCCTCCACAAAACTGTGGATATCCTCGTATTCTGAAGTGATTTCAAGCTTGCCGCTCTCCACTTCATCGCGTATCTCTTTTAATGTGCGGACAATATCGTCTCTCTCCTGCTCTGTCAGAATGCCCTGTTTTGCGAGCATTGTCACATGCGCAATACTGCCTTCAATATCCTGCTTATAAAACTTCCGATCAAATGTAATGGACGCATTAAAATTATAAACAAGCTGATCTGTCTCCTTCGTAAAACGTCCTCCCCATAACTGTGCCATGGTGTTTTCCTCCTTTATATAGTCCTCTTATTGATTCTTCAGGGCAATTTCCCTGTCTCTCTGATTTTTTGAAAAAACACATCCGCAATAATACTGCCGGTACATGCCATACTGCTCGGATAATTCCACAGAACGCTTGTATCCATTCTTCTTCTTAAAATCAGAATTTAAATATGCAATGCCGTATTCTTCCGCCAGGGCATCTCCTATCTCATTGAGCTTTTCTGCATTTTTTAACGGACTGATGGATAAAGTCGTCGTAAAATAATCCATCTGCATTTTTTTTGCAAGCTCTGCCGCCTCCCGCAGTCTTAATTCATAACACAGGAAACAGCGTTCACCGCCCTCCGGGCAGTCCTCAAGTCCTTTTGCCATCTCATAAAAACGCTCTTTCTCATATGCACCCTCCACAAAGTGGATCGGATATTTCACCGGAAGTTTTTCAATAAACTTCTGCTGCTCTGCCACCCGCTTACGATACTCCTCCTCCGGATAAATATTCGGATTATAATAAAAAACAGTAATTTTAAAATAATTTGAAAGATATTCCAGGCAATAGGAACTGCACGGTGCACAGCAACTGTGTAAAAGCAGCGTCGGCACACGGTTTTCGCGCTCGTTTTTTTCAATGGTCTGTTCTAATATTTTTTGATAGTTTACTTTGTTCATATTAGCGAATTTCACCTTAAAGTGCAAGCCAAAAGCTGTTTTGCCTTCTCCTCCCATGTATATTTTTGTTTAAATTCCACGTAAGCATTGTTCTGGATATCTCTGCACAGCGCATGGTTTGTAAGAAGTTCCGCCGCATAATCCGACAAAGTCCTGATGTCCTTCAGTGAATACATGCAAACCTGCTCCCCGTCTTTTAAAATCCGTTTCAGATACGGATTCTGATCTGTCAGAACAGTGCAATGATTCGCCATACCTGCAAAAATGCGGTCATGTGCCCCATGATTAAAAAATGGCGACACATTTAACAGCACATCCGCATGGGCGATTTTCTCAAATGACAGTCCAAACACCACCGCTTTTTCTCTCGTCACATAAGCTTCGTTGCAGCTTTCATACTTTTCCCAGCCCTCGCCGACTAAGCGCACCGGTATTTTTGCTCTCACAAGTTCATCCACCGCCGCCTTGCGGAAATAATCGCGGATAAATGCATCCACCGGATACATTGCATTCATAAAAAGTGAAAACTTATCATCCGGCAATTTCTCGCCGTGCGCCTTTAAAAGCTGCCGGAATGCCTCCTCCATCGGAAGAATCGGGTCTTCGATGCGCATTTCGATCAGCTCTTTCATATAGGACCGCAGCGGTTCCGGGGACAGATCGACCATCTCGTAAATTTTGTCCGGTCTGTCATACGTTCCCATGAAAAGAACGGTGTCTGTCTCCGTCTTTTTGCCTCCTGTCACTGCCTCCGTAGCCCCAAGCGGCATGGTAAGTGTTTTCTTTACTCTCGGATAGTATCGTTTTACATATGCCTCCTGCGCCTCATCCAGAAAAATTCCATTCAGATTTTTCAGGTCAGCATTCAGACAGTTATAATGAAATAACGGATGATCTAAAATATAATCAAAGAATGGGCCATCCAGTTTATCAAGCACCGGTGTTCCGTCCTCCTCCACCATCCTTGTGATCGTGGAATTAAAATCTAAAAGCAGACGGTATTTCTGCCCGTAAAGCGGTTGAAACACCGCATCCAGATCATCGTGTTCATCAAATTCACACACCTGCACATCAAAACCAAGATTCTCAAAGGCATCTGCCATCTGGTTTGCAAAAAAACTGCTCGACTGATAACAGATCTCTCTCGAACTAAATACAATGATTTTTTCTTTTTCCGACATAACATTGATTCCTTTTTCAGAAAAAGACTGCCGCCGGGAAATCGCTTCCACTGTGCAGCAGCCTTCTGTTTTCTACTCTCTGATAAATTTTAAAGATAAAATTCCAACTACATAAACCAGTGCGCATAACACCATAAAAACCAGTTTTCCGCAAATCGCACCAGCTATGATCTGTACCAGCACAACCAGACCATGCAGCCAGATTGGAACATCGTGCAGACAAACCGCGATTCCTGCCTCTAACACAATGATGAGACACACCGGAACCACCGGAATCCTAAGTGCAAGAATGCTCACCAGAATTGCTGCAAGAGCAACTACGATCACTCCAAAAAGGAGCAGATACTGTTTATTATCCTCATAAAAAGCAAGTACCGGATTCTGCTGTCTGTGTCTGAACTTCTTCTTGGACTTCTTCGCATTCGTGCGCTTGAAATCCTCCACTACAACATTCTCCTGCTTATTCTCATTCTCTGCCATTTAAAAATCCTCCAAAAATATTGCTAAATATAAACGTGACCTCATTATATCAATTCCATTTCAAAAGAACAAGTAATTGTGGAAATATTCTTTTTTTTCCTATATAATGAGGCAGAAAATAAGAAAGGCATGGTTATGAATATGAACAATAAAAACTGGGTTTCCGTGTGGGGAAATGCCGTATCCATCGCAGAACACCACCCGGAAGCTTACGCAAAATACATTACATTACGTTATCCTGTATACATTCCATTTGACGGAGACACTCTCCGCTTTACATTTGATAATTACTGCGGAAGCGAGGCCGTTACTGTCACAAGAGCCACTGTTTCTGCAGCCACTTCCCCTGTTTATGAAAAAATGCCGCTCGCCTGTCCATGCAAAAAGGAAACGATCTGCGACATCACTTTTTCAAAAAACGAGTCCGTGACCATGGAAGCTCATCAGACCGCAGTCAGCGACCCGGTTTCATTTCCGGTCAAAAAGGGAATGACACTCACCGTAAGTCTTTATTTTGCTGATTTTACCTTAATGCAGTCCGCTGTTCTTGTGACTGGACCACTTTCCAAAGGATTTTTCTCCCTCGGCGACCAGACACACGCCGATGCCCTTCCAATGGACACGACCAAGACCACAAACTGGTTTTATTTTTTAAGCAATATCGAACTGATGACCGCTGAGGAAAACCATACAGTCATCTGCTATGGTGACTCCATCACCGCCGGTGCATGGCCGGACTACCTCACACTTCTGGCAAGGCAAAACCCGGACAACCACACGGCATTTATCAGACGTGCGACCAGCGGTTCCCGTGTACTGCGCCAGTATGAGTGCATTACCTATGATTCCTATGGGTTAAAGGGGACAAATCGCTTTCCACATGAGATTCCGACTACCGGGGCTGATACCGTGATCATCCAGCAGGGAATTAACGACATTATCCATCCGATCGGCATTGAAACAAATCCGTTCCGCCCGATGAGTGACCTGCCGACTGCAAAGGAACTGATTGACGGTTACCGCTATTACATAGAGGAAGCGAAGAAATTACATTTAAAAGTCTACATGGGCACTCTGCTGCCGATCTTTGGCTGGCGCACTTACGCAACCTTCCGCGATGATCTGCGCAATGAGTTGAATGCGTGGATCCGTTCTGCGAAAGAAATCGACGGATGTATCGACTTTGATCTGGCACTGCGCGGAAGCGAGAATCCATCCGCATTCCGGGAAGGCTTCGACAGCGGCGATCACCTGCACCCAAGCAGCAAAGCCTATCAGGCGATGGCAGAATGTGCATATGAGGTTTTACGGAAGTAAATGCGTGGAATATCTCATTGTATGTTATAGGAAAAGGGACGACCATCTTACAAGTCGTCCCTCTTCTACTTAAAATTAAGATTGCGAAACTTGTCGCACATTGTTATAATATCGACAGGGAAACCAAAGAGCCGGGCGGCTTACCCTCCTACTTCGGAGGGGTCAACCCTCCAGACGCAAGAAAGGAGGGCGTTGCCAATGTATATTACATACTCTGATTTGATTCAGACAGGAATATTCATTTGCGCCCTTGTGAGTCTGTGCTATAAGATTTTCAAGGACAAAAGAAAATAGCCGCCACTATTCCCAGTAGTGACGGCTGACCTCATATAAAGGTTAGTAACTCATTGCTTAGAGGGTAGCCGCTCCTTTGGCTTCCCTTTCTGTTTTCAATATAACACATCAAAAAACTTTTTACAACATCAAAATTCTTTGCCCGTTTTGCAATCTCCAAAAGAGAGTTTCAAATCGCAGTTCAAATTCATTTAATCCCAGTCAACGGCATCATGGGGAACTGTTCCATTTTTTGCTATGCTCTTATCTGCCCTCTCTATAGCTTCTATTTCGTCCGGAAGCGGTACATTTTCTGGTATAAACTTAACAACAACATTGTAAAGCGTTTCTATATCTTCTTCCGACACCAATTCAATGAGACCTTTCAACATTTCTTTGGTCATTTTGCACCTTCTTGTGTATTTGTTTGTAATCTTTGTGTATCATAATTTCAAAAAAATAAACCGACTCATGGTCGATTTATCCTTAGTAGCACTTTTACAGGAATCTCCTTTCCTGTGTGCAAACATTTGTTCTGATTACTATTGATCCCCTAAAATCTCGGAAGCCTTAATTTTACTAGAGTTTCAGAAAGCCAATAAGGGGACTCGAACCCCTGACCCACGCATTACGAATGCGTTGCTCTACCAACTGAGCCATATTGGCATGACGAATCAGTCACGAAAACTATTATATCGGATTTTAAAAAAATTGCAACTATTTTTTTCAGAAATTTACAGAAACTCTATTGACATTTTATTTATAGAATATAAAATGTTTTATAGTTTGTTTATTATTAGTAAACTTTTTGTAACCATTCAGTATTTTTCAGGATTGGAGGCATGCGGTATGGATATTGGGAAACGAATGAAAGAACTTCGTATTCAATATGGACTGACGCAGCAGGAACTTGCCGACCGTTCGGAGCTTACCAAGGGATTTATCTCCCAGCTGGAACGCAACCAGAACACACCGTCGATCGGAACACTGCTCGATATCATTCAGTGTCTCGGAACAACACCGGCAGAATTTTTTACCGATGAGGAACCGGAACAGATCGTATTTAAAAATGAAGACTTTTTCACGAAGGTGAATGAAGACAAACATAATATCATTGAATGGGTTGTTCCAAATGCCCAGAAAGATTCCATGGAACCCGTCAGATTAACCTTGAAAGCAGGTGGATCTTCCGACATTATGCAGCCCCATTCCGGTGAAGAGTTCGGCTACCTGATCAAGGGAACCGTCAAAATATATTATGGTGGAAAAAGCCATGTGCTGCACGCCGGCGAATCCTTTTACCTGAAAGCCGGCAAAAAGCATTACATAGAAAATCCCGGCAGCCGCGATGCCGTATTGATCTGGGTATCTACTCCGCCAAGCTTTTAGATCACGATTGGTAGGATTCAGAAAGGAATTATGTTATGAGCAAAAAGCTAATCAATTTTGTCGATATTTCCAAGTCTTATGGAAACAATCTGGTACTTGATGAATTAAATTTATATATCCGCGAAAATGAGTTTATCACGCTCCTCGGTCCATCAGGGTGTGGAAAAACAACAACGCTCCGTATTTTAGGCGGTTTTGAGATGCCTGATAAGGGACAGGTCATCTTCGATGATGTCGACATTACCAGCCTGCCTCCAAATAAAAGAAATCTGAATACTGTTTTCCAGAAATATGCCTTATTTCCGCACATGTCGATCGCGGAAAATATTGCGTTTGGATTAAAAATCAATAAAAAGAGCAAAGAATATATCAACGATAAAATCAAATACGCATTAAAATTAGTGAACCTGGACGGTTTTGAAAACCGTTCCATCGACTCCTTAAGCGGTGGCCAGCAGCAGCGGATCGCAATCGCGCGCGCGATCGTCAACGAGCCGAAAGTGCTCCTGTTAGACGAACCACTCGGTGCACTGGACTTAAAACTGCGTCAGGATATGCAGTACGAGCTGATCCGCCTGAAAAACGAACTTGGAATCACTTTCGTTTACGTCACACATGACCAGGAAGAAGCACTTACCATGTCCGATACGATCGTCGTTATGAATCAGGGATACATCCAGCAGATCGGTACACCGGAAATGATCTACAATGAACCTACGAACGCTTTCGTCGCAGACTTTATCGGTGACAGCAATATCATCGATGGAACTATGATCCAGGACAAAGTCGTGGAAATCCTCGGTGTAAAGATTCCTTGTGTCGATGAAGGTTTTGGAAATAACACTCCGGTGGACGTTGTGATCCGCCCGGAGGATATTGAGATCGTAGAACCGGAAAAAGGATTTATGGAAGGTGATATCACCTCTGTGATCTTCAAGGGTGTCCACTATGAAATCGAGATTGTGGCAAACGGCTTTGAATGGCTTGTCCACACCACCCTGCTCCACAATGTGGGGGAGCATGTCGGAATCAATGTCATTCCATTCAACATCCAGATCATGAACAAACCGGAATCCGAAGATGAGGAGGCAGTGGAGATCGATGCGTAAATCAGGAAGACAGTTATTCGCCGGTCCATACCTGATATGGATCATCGGTTTTATCCTCCTTCCGCTGGCAATGATCATTTATTATGCGTTCACTACCTCCGGAGGAACTTTTACTTTTGAAAATGTGGCTGCCATCGCAGATCCCGTGCATGTCAGATCCATCCTTTTATCCTTAAAGCTTGGTATAATCTGCACGATAGTCTGTCTGTTGTTAGCTTACCCGCTCGCTATGATTTTAAATGGCTTAAAAATCAAGCAGCAGAACTTTGTCGTATTCATTTTTATTCTGCCAATGTGGATGAACTTCATGCTCAGGATCTTAGCATGGCGTCTGCTGTTATCCAACAACGGAATTGTCAATGCAATCTTCCAGTTTTTTGGATTTGGCACCGTAAAAATGCTCAATACACAGACTGCCGTTGTATTTGGTATGGTCTACGATTTTCTTCCGTTTATGATACTGCCAATTTACAACTCCATGGCAAGAATCAAAAATGATGTCATTGAGGCAGCAAAAGACCTTGGTGCAAGTGACGCCATCATTTTATTCAAGATCATCATTCCGCTGACCTTATCCGGCATTATCAGCGGCATTATCATGGTCTTTGTTCCTGCACTGACCTCCTTTGTCATCTCTGACCTGTTAGGCGGTGGAAAGGTGCTTCTGATCGGTAACGTGATCGAGCAGGAATTTATGCAGGGAACCAACTGGAACTTGGGCTCCGGTCTTTCCGTTGTGTTAATGATTTTTGTCATCGCAAGCATGGCTCTCATGAATATTTTCGATAAAGACGGCGGAGGTACTGCGGTATGGTAAAAAAAGCTGCGTCAAGAATTTATCTTGCACTTATATTTTTATTTTTATATCTTCCAATTTTAGTGTTGATCGTCCTGTCTTTCAACAATTCCAAATCCCGTGTTGTGTGGGGTGGATTTACCTTAAAATGGTACGCAGAATGTTTTAAAAATGAGACGATCACAAATGCTTTTGTGACAACGATCCAGATCACACTCGCCGCTGCTATTATCTCAACGCTGCTCGGAACTCTGGCAGCGATCGGTATCAGCGCCATGAAAAAAAAGAATAAAGCGATCATGTTAGGTGCTACTAACATTCCGCTTTTAAATGCAGATATTGTAACCGGTATCGCAATGATGCTTTTATTTGTAAAATTTATAAACCTTGGCTTTGTCACGGTCCTGATCGCACATATCACCTTCGACATTCCCTATGTCATCTTAAATGTGCTTCCGAAATTAAATCAGGCAAACCGATACACTTACGAGGCTGCCTTAGACCTCGGTGCGACACCGCTCTATGCCTTTTTCAGGATCACATGGCCTGAGATCAAATCCGGTGTGTTCTCCGGATTTTTAATGGCAGTCACCATGTCGCTGGACGATTTTTCGATCACCTTCTTTACAAAAGGTGCGGGCGTCAACACACTCTCTACCATGCTCTACACAGAGCTCCGGAAGGGGATCCGCCCGGAATTATATGCTTTATCGACCATTTTATTTTTGATCGCCTTCCTGCTCCTTCTCGTGATGAACCACCGTTCTTCCTCCGAGGGAAAAGGTGCAAAACAGGCAATCTAGGAGGCAGCTATGAAAAAACGACTTGCAATGCTCTTTGCACTGTGCCTCATGACAGGTGTTCTCTCCTCCTGTGGAAAAGACTCCGGTTCCACTGAGACAACAAAGAAAGATGACAATACGCTTGTAATTTTAAATTACGGAAAATACATTGATGAATCTGTTCTTGATCAATTTGAAAAAGAGACCGGCATTAAGGTCAAATTAGAGGAATACGAAAGTCCTGAGGAAATGTATACCAAGTTTTCTGCAGGCTCCATCAATTATGATCTCGTCTGTACCTCAGATTACATGGTGGAGCGTCTGATCAACGAAGATCAGGTGTTAGAGATCAACTTTGATGATTTCGAATATTATAAAAATCTTGATTCATCCATTATTGAAGCATCACAGATTTTTGACCCGGAAAATAAATATTCCATGCCTTATTTTTACGGTACGCTCGGTATCCTCTACAACACGACGATGGTATCCGACGAGGAAGTATCCACCTGGAACGTTCTCTGGGATGAAGCATACAAAGACTCGATCATCATGCAGAACTCTGTCCGCGACAGCTTTACCCCGGCATTAAGACTATCAGGCTATGATATCAATACGACCGATGAAAATCAGTTAAATGATGCCCTTGATCTTCTGATCCGGCAGAAACCGCTCGTCTATGCCTATTATGTCGATGAGACCGGAGATGAAATGGCAATGGGAAATGCGGCGATGGCTCTTGTTTATTCCGGGGAAGCTGCTTACGCCATGGAATTAAATGATGACCTTTCCTACAGTGTCCCGGAAGAAGGCTCCAACCTCTGGATCGACTCCTGGTTTATGCCAAAATCCTGCCATAACACCGAATATGCAGAAAAATTTCTGGATTTTCTCTGCCGGGAAGACATTGGCATGCTAAACTTTGACTATGTTTATTATGCTACGCCAAATCTCGCTGTCAAAGAAAATTTAGATGAGGAAACATTATCCGACACAACGATTTTCCCGACAGATGAGACGCTTGCCAATTGTGAGGTGTATAAACAATATGACATCGACACGACAAAGTTATCGAATTATCTCTGGAAAAAATTAAAGTCCGAATAATAAAATTTTTCGAAACTTTTTTCTTTTCCTATTGTTTTTCCATTTTATCCATGATAAAGTAAATCCACGCAGTTCCCGATGCGTGGATTTTTTTATAACAGATGTTTGAATTTCCAGTCTGTTATCTGCATATCGTTTTATCATCCGACTGATACGGAATGTAATTGTTTTCCCAGGGCATCTGCCATTGGGAGGATTTTTATGACATATCAGGAATTCAAAGAAAATGTAACAACAGTCATTCAGAACCGGCTTGGTTCTAATGTGAAAGTGACGATTCAGGAGATCATCAAAAATAATGATACTCATTATGATGGTCTCACGATCTTATCCAATCAGCTGAATATATCCCCAACTATTTATCTGAACTTTTATTTTAAACAATATTTAAAGGGCAGATCCTTAGAAGAGATCTGCCATGATATTTTATCTGTTTATGAGGAGAACAAGCCGTCCGGAAATATCGATATCTCCTTTTTTACAAACTATGAGCAGGTAAAAAAACGTATTGTGTTTAAACTTATCAATTATGAACAGAATAAAAATTTGCTGCAAAAAATCCCTCACATAAAAATATTAGATCTCGCCATCATCTTCAATTGTCTTGTAGATGCTGACGAGACCGGAAATGCAACAATATTAATTTATAACCAGCATCTGTCTCTCTGGAATATCACCAAGGACGACCTCTATCATCTCGCCATGAAAAACACTCCTGCTCTCCTCACTTATGAACTGCGGGACATGTCAGATGTTCTGATCGAGTTAATGGCCGGTGTTCCCTGCAATTCCATGAAGGAAGAATTTGAATACATGGTTCCAATGTATGTGCTCTCCAACAAAAGCAAACTGAATGGCTCCGGCTGTATTTTTTACCACAACCTGTTGCATAATCTCTGTGAAAAACTAGAATGCGATCTCTATATTCTTCCAAGCAGTATTCACGAAGTAATCCTGATTCCTGCATACGACCATGATTCTTATGATGAACTCACCTCTATGGTAAAAGAAGTCAATTCTACACAGTTATCCAAAGAAGAGATTTTATCCGATCATGTCTACTTTTATTCCCGTGAGACTGGTCAGATTTCTATGTGATCACTTCTATGTAACTTTATTCAAAATCGGTAAGTTTTTCGTATAATGCTTCATATTTACCGGCAGAACGATTCCAGGAAAAATCCTGCTTCATTCCCCTCTGGATCAATCCATTCCAGTCTTTCTTCCTGTCACGGAAAACAGAGATGGCATAGCGGATTGTTCCAAGCATCTCATGGGCATTGTAATTTGCAAAAGAAAAACCGGTTCCCGTATGTTCATATTCGTTATACGCTTCCACGGTGTCTTTCAGACCACCGGTTTCCCTTACGATTGGCACGGTTCCATACCTCAGGCTCATCAACTGTGATAATCCACATGGTTCAAATAAGGATGGCATCAGAAAGGCATCGCAGGATGCGTAGATACGATGTGCCCGCTCCTCGGAATAACCGATCGTAGCCTGAATTTTATCAGGATATTTCTGTGTAAAATAGCGGAACATATCCTGATACTGTTCCTCGCCTGTTCCAAGCACAGCAAGCTGCACATCCTCGGTTGCCAGCAGTTCATCCATAATATAAGCCACCAGATCAAATCCCTTCTGGCTTGTCATTCTCGATACAATACCGATCAGCATGGTATTCTCTTTCACCGGAAGACCGAGTTCTTTCTGCAGTCTGGCTTTATTCAGCTTCTTGCCTTCCTGAAAATTCTGCTCATTAAAGTGATTATAAATATATCCATCTTTCTGTGGATCATATTCTTCGTAATCCAATCCATTTAAAATGCCATACAAATCATTTTTTCTGGCACGCAGCAGTCCGTCTAAGCCCTCTCCACCCTGTTCTGTTGTGATCTCACGGGCATAAGTCTCACTGACAGTCGTCACTGCATCCGCATAGACAATGCCACCCTTTAAATAATTGGCCTCCCCGTAAGATTCCAGTTTGTCCGCCGTGAAAATCTGTTCCGGCAGACCTGTGATATCCATAACTGCCGGAAGGCTCCAGCGTCCCTGAAACTTCAGATTATGGATGGAAAATACAGTCCTGATCCCCCTGTAATAATTCTCATCCCCATAAAGAGTTTTCAAGAATACCGGGATCAGACCTGTCTGCCAGTCATGGCAATGGATAATATCCGGACAGAAATCAAGAAACGGCAGTGCCTCTAAGACTGCTTTCGAGAAATATGCAAACTTCTCAATATCCTGATACAGTTCATTGTACGGCTTATCTCCGGCAAAATAAAATTCATTATCTACAAAATAATAGGTGATACCATCCTGTTTTGCTTCAAAAATGCCGGCATATTGTTTCCGCCAGCTCAAATTCACATAAAAATGACATTTAAAATGAAGCTGTCCCCTAAAACGTTCGTCCATGCACAGATACTTCGGTAATATGATGCGCACATCATACTTTTTCCTGTCAAAATACTTTGGCAGGGAACCCGTTACATCTGCAAGACCTCCTGTTTTGATAAAAGGAACAGCTTCTGAAGCAGCAAATAATATTTTTTTCATGTTATAAACCCTCCAAACCCCGAAATACTTCGAAATCTTAAGAATATTATAACTCTTTTTTTTCGCTCTGAAAAGCATTAATACATTTTGTATTCCAGCCGGATACGGTCTGTGATCAACGCGATAAATTCAGAGTTTGTCGGCTTTCCTTTGCCATTGTGAATGGTATAGCCAAACATCTCATCAATCGTATCCATCTTACCTCTGCTCCATGCCACCTCAATTGCATGACGGATGGCACGCTCCACGCGGCTTGAGGTTGTCTGGTATTTTTTTGCAATGGTCGGATATAAAATTTTTGTGATGGAATTTAACATATCCATATCATTGACCGACATGACAATGGCATCACGCAAATACTGATACCCCTTGATATGTGCCGGAACACCGATCTCATGAATGATCTCAGTCACATCTGCCTCAAGATTCTTCTCGCTGACATCCTCTGCCTTCTCGTAGGCATTCACCTTGCGCGGCTCCGTGCTCTTTCCTGTTTTTGCTGTCTTTGCCTTCTTGATCCGGTTGATCACCATGTCATTGTCAAACGGCTTCATAATATAGTAATCTGCACCTAATTCAAATGCATCTTCCGTAATTTTTTCCTGACCGATCGCACTGATCATAATAAACGTTGGATGTTTTTTGATTGTCTTATCATGATTCACACGGTCTAATACTCCAAGTCCATCTAATTTTGGCATTACAATATCAAGCAAGACAACATCCGGTTCCTTTGTCTTAATCACATTGTAAGCCTCTTCCCCATCTTTAGCAGTTCCAACGACATTGAGTTCCTCATCACTCTCGATGATAGCCCCCAATAACCGCAACATTCTCTCATTATCATCTGCGATTGCTACATTCAGTTTCTCCATGCTGGTCCTCCTGCTGACTTATTTCAAACATATGTAAAAGCCACGTCTTCCCTTTTCCTGGCAAATCTTTACATGTGTTATCAGCATACTCATTTTCCTCTCGTAAATTTTGTCGAACTTCGTCGGCAAGTGTACCAAAGGACTTTATTTTACAATTTCTTTTTTCATTCTACCATATTCTCAATAAAAATCCCATAGCCCATGGACGAATCTGAGACAAAGACATGTGTCACGGCGCCGATTATTTTTCCATCCTGAAGGATGGGACTGCCACTCATTCCCTGCACAATACCGCCTGTCATGTCTAAAAGCTGCTCATCCGTCACCCGGAATAGAATTCCTTTATTCGCCTCTCTTCCACTGTAATCAAGACTCTCTATCTCAATCGCATACTCTTTCTTCTCTCCGGTAAAACCACAGATGATCGTCGCCGGTCCCTGTTTAATATCCTGCTTGTAACAGATGTTATAGTAATCTCCACGCGGCAGTGCTGCAATATTCCCATCCAGTTTTCCATAAATACCAATGTCTGTATTTTCCTCGATTGTTCCAAGGCAGTCAGCACTCTGGTAACGGATCATTCCCGATAATTCGCCCGGATTTCCTTTTTGTCCTTTTTTCACTCCGATGATCTGTGCATTGTATACATAGCCTTCACTCATCTGGATGCGCCCGCCGACATCTCCATCGCTGACGGCATGCCCTAAAGCACCATAGGTTCCATCTTCTTTGTAATACGTCAAAGTTCCTATTCCGGCAAGATCATCACGCACCCATGCTCCTAGCATATACGTTCCATTTTTATTTTGTACGGGTGTCACACCAACCTCAACCTCTTCTCCCTTGCGGTTAATTTTAAGAATTTCTTTTTCTGCACCGTTCTGCTGTACCAGGCGCTGCAGATCCTCCTTCTCTGCAACCTTCTCCCCATTCACACTTAATATATAATCTCCGGCTTTCAAAATGTTCTCCGCAGGTGCAGCTTCACTTCCATCCGGCCGTTCCACTTCACTGGTACCGATCACGAGGACACCGCTTGTCTTCACATAGATGCCGATCGGCATCCCGCCTGCATAGACCGCATCTCCGTCCACAAGTACAACTTCTATATCTTTCACCGGAAAAATACCAAACAGGCGGCAGGTGACAATGTAGGACTGCCTCACATTGGCATTATTTGTGCTTTTTGCTACAGGCGAGTTGTCCTCCTGTATTTCCATTGTCACAGGCACCTGAAACCGGTAATCGATTGCTTCCCCTGCTTTCACATATATCTGATCCGGTATTGATTTTTCAAATGTATAGACCGCAAATAAAAATACGATACAATAACCTGCATATGCAATTCCACGAAAAAAACTTTTGTATCTGTCCATTTTTTATCTCCTGCACCCCAATGAATATCGGGCTATTTTCCTCGTCGCCATAACAATAGCATGCACGCCCTGCGGACATTCTATTGTCAAAAAAAAGAGTACATATACGCTATGTACCCTTTTATTATGTGTCTCTTTCTTTTTTTCAAACTGTCTTTTTCGTGTCAATTAATGGCATTTTTTCTGATGTGCAAGTTCTTTCATCTCTCTTGCACTCTCCCGGACTTTCTCTGTGATCTCCACACCGCCGAGCATTCTTGCCAGCTCGTCAATACTCTCCTCCCCGGAAAGACACTTGATCTTCGATACCGTGGTCTTATTTTCCACAGATTTTTCGATCAGATAATGTGCATCAGCCATTGCGGCGATCTGTGGTAAATGCGTGATACAGATGATCTGATGATTTTTTGCAAGCACATTCATTTTTTCCGAAACCATCTGCGCGGTGCGTCCGCTGATTCCACTGTCAATCTCATCGAAAATGAGTGTCTCGATTGCATCCTGATCTGCCAATACCGTTTTGATTGCAAGCATAATTCTCGAAAGTTCACCGCCGGATGCGACTTTACCCAACGGTTTTACGGGTTCTCCAGGATTGGTGGAAATCAAGAACTCCGGATCATCTGTTCCGTTTGCCGTATAGTCTGCGGTCTGTCCAAACTCCATCTCGAATTTCACATCTAAAAAGTTTAAGTCTTTCAATGCCTCTGTCACAGCACCTGTCAGTTTTTTTGCATATTTTTTACGGATTTTCGATACTTTATCACAGTATTTCTTTAAATCCTGCTCCGCATCTGCAAGTTTTTGCTTCAAATTTCCAATATACTGGTCAAAATCCTGCAATTGTTGCAATCGGCCTTGTTTTTCTCCAATTCAGACAATATATCTGCAATCGTGCTTCCGTACTTTGATTTTAAATGATTCAGCTCATCCAGACGTTTTTCCATCCGGTAAAACGTTTCATCGTCAAACTCCGTCTCGTCAATATAATCTGCAAGCTCACGATTAAAGTCATTTACAAGGTTATCGATTTCTAATAACTGCTCTTCCAGCCCTTTTACTTTTTCATCATATGCAGACGCCGCATTCAATTCCCGCAATGCCCTTCCGGTAAGTTCAGATACGTTGTCACTCTGATTTCCGGTATACTGATAGGCGGCATTCACCGCCTCCATAATCTTCTTTCCGTTGGAGAATTTCCGGTAGTCAGCCTCCAATGCCTCATCCTCGCCCTCTTTTAAGTCCGCATCCTCAATTTCTTTGATCTCGTATTCCAAAAATGAGATCTCCCGGAGCCGTTCTTCCTCGTCCACATCTGCCGCCTTCAGTTCTTCCAGCAGAGCACGGTAATTTTTGTAGGCTTCCCTTAACTTTTCCTTTGGATCAAAAATTTCTTCTTTTGCATAATCATCTAAGATTTCAAGATGTTTCTTTTTCGACAAAAGCGACTGATGTTCATGCTGTCCATGAATGTCGATCAAAATTGAGGCGATCTCACGCATTTTGGATGCCGGAACACTCTCTGCATTCACTTTTGCAACACCTCTGCCGTTGACGATCTTCCTGCTTAAGATGACTTCGTCATTCTCCGGGAACACGTCCAGCTCTCGTAAGAGTTCTTTCTGTTTTTCATCCGTCACAGAAAAAATAAGCTCCACCAACGCATAATCCGCATTTTCACGAAGCATCTCCTTCTGTACTTTTTCCCCTAACGCCAGATTGATAGAACCAATGATAATTGATTTTCCCGCACCGGTCTCACCGGATAAAATGTTTAACCCATTCCTGAAATCAACCTCTGTCTCGTCAATCAACGCCAGATTTTTCACATGTAGATTCTGTAACATATAGTCTCCTTCTACTCTCCCCAAAAGTATATGTTCTAATCTTCTACAAGCTTACGCAGACGACTCATCACTGCAATCGTGTCATCTACGCTTCGCACTGCACACATTATGGTATCATCACCGGCAATACAGCCGACGATCTCATGCAGATGCATGGCATCTATCGCTGCCGCAACTGCCATTGCCATTCCGGAAACCGTTTTGATCACCAGAATATTCTGCGCCATATCCATAGACACAAAAGCATCCCGAAAAACACGGGTATATTTTTCGGAAAGGTCTTCATTCGCCTCTGTCAGGGCAGCGTACTTCTGTCGACCATTACTCATAGCAACTTTCGTAAGTTTTAATTCCCGGATATCTCTGGAAACCGTTGCCTGTGTCACCTGATATCCTTCTTTCTGGAGATAATCGGATAACTCTTCCTGTGTCTCAATATCATGTTTTTTTATCAGTTCCAACATTTTTGTCTGACGTTTTGTCTTCATTTCCGGTCTGACCTCCTAAGCTTTGTGTTTATGTATAAGCTTTCATTTTTTTGCGCAGTATTTCCAGAAAGCTCATATTGTTGAGTTTACAGATTCTTGTTGTGGAATCTGCTTTCCGGATCAGAAACTTATCTCCAACCTCTAATCCCACAGCATTGTCCCCATCAAAGCTGACTTCCACTGTCTCGTCCTTCTGGGAACGTCTTTCGCCAATTTCGATCATCACTTCGTCTTCAGCACCGATCACAATACTTCTGGAATTCAAATTATGCGCATTGATTGGAGTGATAATGATCATGCTTGCCTTCGGATCGACGATCGGTCCGCCTGCGGACATATTATAGCCGGTAGACCCTGTCGGCGTGGAGATGATGATTCCATCTGCACGAAATGTATTCAGATATTCCCCATTGACAAAAACGATCAGATTTACCACTGACAGCGCCCCTGTCCGGTGGATGACGATATCATTGAGTGCCACTTTGCGCTCTGTCTTCTCACTCTGCTTGATTCCATAACCGCAAAGCATCATGCGTTTCTCAACGGTATAATGTTCTTCCATCAGTTCATCCACTGCTGTAAAAACATTTGACTCCTCCAGTTCGCAAAGATATCCGAGTGTTCCAAGATTGACTCCGATGAGCGCCATATTTTGTTCCACCAGTTTGGAAGCAGCCCTGATCAACGTACCATCTCCTCCTAACACAAGCACACACTCTGTCTCCGGTGCAACCGCATCAGCCTCAGGTGCTGCGTGTTTTGCATCATCTCCGGTACTCGTAAAGCACTGGCAGCTGCCACCCTTTTTTTCGATATACCCTTTGATCTCATTGGTCAGTTTTAAGTTTTTATCTTTGAATGCATTGGTGATAATCAAAAAATGTTTCATATTATTTGTCCAGTTCCCCATGTGCAGCCTCTACCACTGCATGAACATCAACGGATTCCTCTCTGCTGCCTTCGGCTTCTTTTCTGATATAGACAAGATACTCAATATTTCCTTCCGGTCCCTTGATCGGCGAATACTCCAGATTTAAAATGTGAAATCCAATCTCCACCGCATAATCGATCACTTTGTGGATGACTTCCTCATGAACCGCTTTATCCCTGACAACTCCCTTTTTTCCTACCTTTTCCCTGCCGGCTTCAAACTGCGGTTTAATAAGGCAAACCATCTCGCCATTATCGTTTAACAGCTCCCTTGCAGGTCCTAATACTTTGGTCAGAGAGATAAAGGAAACATCCACTGACGCAAAATCAAGGCGGTCTGCGATATCTTCCGGTTTCACATAACGGATGTTTGTCTTTTCCATACAGACAACCCGTTCATCCTGCCGCAGTTTCCACGCAAACTGACCATATCCCACGTCCACAGCATAAACTTTGACCGCGCCGTTCTGGAGCATACAGTCCGTAAAACCACCTGTGGAGGCTCCGATGTCCATACAGACTTTTCCCTCTAATGTGATACCAAAATGTGTCATGGCTTTTTCCAGTTTCAAACCGCCACGGCTTACATACTTTAAGGTGTTACCTTTTACCTCAATATTGGCATTCACGTCAAACGTAGAACCAGCCTTGTCCTCACGGTTATTGTCGACAAATACATTTCCCTCCATGATCATCGCTTTCGCTTTCTCTCTGGATGGCGCAAGTCCTTTATTTACAAGTAAAATATCTAATCTTTCTTTCATTCTCTCCGCTCTCTCTGCTCATTCTATTCATTATCTTAGAATCTTTTATTCTGTCACGTTCTGATACGCTTCTATCGTGCGCGCTATGATCGTATCCGCATCCAGACCGACTTCTTTTCGCAAAAGTTCCACATTTCCATGTTCCACGTATTCATCCGGAATTGCAATATTTACAATGCGGATATCTTTGCAGTTCTCATTATTATAAAACTCGGTCACATGCTCTCCAAATCCACCGCTGATCACGTTTTCCTCCATTGTGACGATCACTTTATGGTGTTCTGTAATGTACCTCAATGCGTCTTCATCCAACGGTTTTGCAAAACGCGCATTGATAATGCTGCACGGATATCCTTCTGCTTTCAATGCATCCCGGACTGCAACCGCAGTTTTTACCATTGATCCCAATGCAAATAATGCGATCCCGGATTCCCGGTAAATCCATTCACACTTTCCAATGCTGATCGGTGCGCGGTACTCTTTCAGTCCATCATATGCCTCACCTCTCGGGTAGCGTACTGCAACCGGTGTACCAAAATTCACTGCATATTTGATCATATCGGACAGTTCCCACTTATTCTTCGGTGCCATGATCGTCATATTCGGAATGGATGACAGATAGGAGATATCAAAAATTCCCTGATGTGTCTCCCCATCGCTTCCAACTAATCCGGCTCTGTCAATGGCAAATACCACCGGCAGATTCTGGATACAGACATCATGTAAAATCTGGTCGTATGCTCTCTGTAAAAAAGAAGAATACACCGCAAAAATCGGTTTCAGCCCAGCCGCTGCCAGCCCTGCCGCAAACGTCACTGCATGCTGTTCCGCAATCCCAACATCGAAAAACCGCTCCGGGAACATGTTATGAAAACGTTTTAATCCTGTTCCATCTGTCATTGCTGCCGTCACTGCCACCACTTTTTCATCCCGGTCGCCAAGCTTTCGCATGACAGTTGAAAAAATATCGGTATAATTTGCCTTCACTCTTGGATTCTTCGGAAGCCCTGTTTCAATATCAAACGGTTCTGTTCCGTGGAATCTTGCAGGATGTCTCTCTGCCGGTGCATACCCCGCACCTTTGTGTGTCATGACATGGATCAATACCGGTCCATCGATATGCGAAGCCTCTCTTAAAAGCTTCACAATTCCATGAAGATTGCCACCGTCCACCGGTCCTAAATACACGATTCCCATTTCCTCAAAAAACATTCCCGGAATCAGAAGCTGTTTGATTCCACTTTTTGTCTTACGTATTTTAGAGACCATTTTTTCTCCGTAAGGCATTTTATTCAGGGAATTTAACACATTTAATTTCAGATCCAGATAGGCGTCTGCTGTCCGGAAACCGGCAAGATACGAGGACAGACCGCCTACATTCTCTGAGATTGACATATTATTATCATTTAAAATAATAATAAAATTGGATTTGAGCCTTGCCGCATTATTGAGTGCCTCAAACGCCATTCCTCCGGTCAACGCACCATCTCCGATCACAGAGACCACCTTATAGTCCTCCCCTGTGATCTCTCTCGCCAGCGCATACCCAAGTCCTGCGGAAATCGATGTGGAGCTGTGACCGGTGTCAAAGCAGTCACATTCGCTTTCTTTCCGTTTTGGGAAACCGCTCATTCCGCCGTACTTACGCAGCCCGTCAAAACCTTCCCGTCTTCCGGTCAGAAGCTTGTGCGTGTAAGACTGATGTCCCACATCCCATATAATCTTATCTTTTGGAAGATCCAGTGCAAGATGCAGTGCCATGGTCAGTTCGACTACCCCCAGATTCGATGCCAGATGACCGCCTGTCACTGAAATCTTTTCTATTAAAAATTCCCGGATCTCAGAGGCAAGAATTTTCAGTTCTTCGTCTGTGAGGGATTTTATATCATTCGGTTGATTTATCTTTTCTAATACCATATCTGGTACCTCGATTTCTTACTTTCTTACGGAAACTCCAAAGTGAATCTCCGTTCTTTCTCCGCAGAGTTCTTATTTTTCTCTGGAAATTAAGTAAAGCAGCAGTTCATTCAAAAACTCATTCTTCACCACCAGCGAATCCATTCTTGCCACTGCGCTGTTTGTATACAATGCAACATCTTCCTTTGCCTTCTCAAGCCCTTCGAAGGACACATAGGTTGCCTTGTGGTTCTTCTCATCGCTGCCAATTGGTTTTCCTAACACTTCCAACGTACTTGTGACATCTAAAATATCATCCTGAATCTGGAACGCCAGCCCGACTTCTGTGGCTGCTTTCTCGATCGTGTTCTGTTCGTTTTTCGTTGCCCCTGCCAAAACAGCGCCGATGAGCATAGAGCTTTCGATGAGCGCTCCGGTTTTCAAACGGTAAATAAAATCAAGCTTTTCTTTTGTGATGTCGCCGGAATCCTCCGACTGCACATCCACAACCTGTCCTCCGACCATACCATAAATGCCCGCCTTTGTGGCAAGAATCTGCATGGCTTTTCCGATATTCCGGTTATCCGGTTCCATATCAAACGCCTTTGCAGCCGTTTCAAATGCATAATTCAACAGTGCATCGCCCGCAAGAATCCCCATCGCCTCGCCATAGACCGCGTGTGTTGTCTTTTTCCCTCTGCGGTACTCGTCATTGTCCATCGCCGGAAGATCATCGTGCACCAGAGAATAGGTATGAATCATCTCCATTGCCGCCATAAAAGGCTCGATCACTTTTGATTTTCCACCAAACAGACGATAGGTCTCCGACATCAACATCGGGCGAAGTCTTTTTCCACCGGCAAGAATACTGTAATTCATTGCCTCCATAATGGTCTTCTGCCAGCCCTCTTCCTCCGGAAGATAGCGTTTTATGATCTGTTCTATCTCATCTACTCTTGTCTGAATCTCTGCTCTAATATCCAACTCTGCTGCTCCTTCTTCCATTCCAGTTTGTTACAGGAACTGTTTCATCACTCGAAATCTGCCAGTGATCCATCGGTCTGCATCACCTGCATTTTCTTCTCAACAGTGTCCAGAAGTAAATTACATGTCTTTAACTTTTCCACGCCTGCCTGATACAGACGAAAAGAATCATCCAGTGTAACTTCAGGACTTTCCAATTGTTTTATGATTGTCTCTATCTGTTCAAATGTCTCTTCCAGAGAAACATTCTGCTTCGTCTGTTCTTCACTCATTGTCAAATACCTCCGTGACATTTGCCTTCAGTGTTCCCTTTAACAGATGTACCGTAAGTGGATCCCCCACTTTTACGGTGGAAGCATCCGTCACCGCCTTCCCGGTTTCATCCGCAACATAAGAGAACCCCTGACTCAGCTTCTTCAAAGGGGATACCCCTTCCATCTGACCTGTCAGTATTGCAAGTCTGTGCTTCTTTTCCGTAAGCACCTGCTCCATCTGCCGGTATAATTTTTCCTCAAGGTCTACCGCATATCTGCGATGTTCATGCAGCCTGCTCTCCGGGCTTACGTACTGTAACTTTGTCTGATACTGGTTTACTTTCAACTTTGCAATATCTAACTTCTGCTGCAAAGCCCGGTTCATCCTTGCAGTTTTTGCTGAAATCTCTGCCACTGCCGCCTGATGATCAAAAACAGCAAGTTCTGCAGCTGCAGACGGTGTCGGCGCCCTTAAATCTGCCACAAAATCTGCGATCGTTGTGTCCGTCTGATGTCCGACAGCGGAGATAACCGGCGTCTCACATTCAAAGATCGCCCTTGCAACCTCCTCCTCGTTAAACGCCCACAGATCCTCGATGGAACCTCCACCTCGTCCGACAATGATCACATCCACGCCAAGTGCATCTAATGCACGGATACCGTTTACAATACTGCTTACCGCACCTTCCCCCTGCACAAGCGCCGGATATAAAATAAGCTGCACATAAGGATTCCTTCTTGCGGAAATATTGCGAATATCCTGTACAGCAGCACCAGTCGGAGCTGTGACAATCCCAAGCCTCCTGATATATGTTGGGATTCTCTTCTTGTACTCCGGGGCAAACATGCCCATCTCTTCTAATTCTTTTTTTAACGCTTCAAATTTTAAATATAAATTACCAGCTCCATCCAGTTCAATCTCCCTGGCATAGAGCTGATACTTTCCATCCCGTTCATAGACTTCCACAGAGCCTGTCACGATGACTTTGTCACCCTCTTTCATCTGAAAAGAGAGCCCCCGGCGGTTTCCTGCAAACATGATCGCATTGATCGTCCCAGCCGGATCCTTCAAAGTGAAATAAATATGCCCTGAGGAATGATACTTGCAGTTAGACACTTCGCCCTTGACACTGATGCGCTGCATCATAAAATCCTGGGCAAACATATTTTTGATGTATGTATTCACCTGTCCAACTGAATAAACATTCTTCATCATGCTAATTTTGCCAATACTCCATTTACAAATGCCGGTGATTCATCCGTTCCATACTGTTTTGCAAGTTCAACAGCCTCATTGATCGCAACTTTTACCGGGATATCATCCTCGTACTTCATCTCGTATACTGCAAGACGAATCAGAGTCAGATCTACTTTTCCCATTCTTCTGGTCTTCCATCCCTCGGAAACCTCATTGATCGCTGCATCGATCTCATCAATCTTCTCTACAATGTTGTGGAACTTGTTGGAAATGTACTCTTTGTCCTTCTCGCTGCACTCCTCCACTTCCTCAAACATATTCATCTGCTCCGGCATATCTTCCACATTGTGGAACTCCACACGGAAAAGCATTTTAAAAACCTGTTCTCTTAATCCTCTTCTGGTCATTGATTGATCCTTTCTGTCTCGATAATCTCCATTCCTTTACAAGGTAAAAAAAGGATGTCGCTCGGACACCCTTTATTCTACTACATCGTCCATAACTTGCGTTACGTTCTGCAAAGGATTATTTATTATTACCCATATCTACGCTTGCAATACGAACATTCACGATAGATACTTCCAATCCTGTCATATTCTCAATTGCTGATTTTACGCGTTCCTGAACTTTCGCAGATACTTCCGGGATGGAGTAGCCGTAAGCAATATTCAGCGCCACATCCACATTCACAATACCGCTCAATACTTCCACGCGAACACCCTTGGAAAGATTCTTCATTCCAAGCTTGCTGACAAGTTCATTGGTAATGTTACCAGCCATGGAACTGACACCTTCGACTTCTGTTGCAGCCAGTCCCGCAATAATTGCAACTACTTCATCTGCTATCTTCACTTCTCCCAAATGTCCATCCTTTATTTTAAATGTTTTTCTATCCTCAGCCATCGCTTAATGCCTCCTAAGTGATATTATGTAACTATTATAACAGACTATTCCATTTTTGAAAACAAAAAATGTATTAATTTTCTTTCCGTTCCATAAAGTCACACATACCGTCACCCGGTTCGGATTTAAAATCATAGGCAATATGCTCTCCCTCAAAGGAAACAGAAAAGCTTCCCTCCATATCCATAAAGGAATGAATGTGCGCAATTTCTGATAAAACATCTGCGAACTCATCTAAAAATGCCTCTGCTGCATCCGCATTTGCACAGTCTGCCTCCTCGATCGCCTCATCCACATATAATCTCAACTCGAATTCATCTAAATCGCTCTCGTTGTCGATCTGTGCGCATTTTATGTATGGGTTTGCATGATTATGCAGCACATTTTCCAGATAGGATGCAGAAGAAAGGATCCTTGACTGCGAAACATCCTCTGCTTCCAAGTATAATTTATATTCGATTTTTAATGCGTTATCTGCCATTTGGGGTTCCTCACTTTTCTTTGGTGTTTGTATTTTGCAAAACTCTAATTTAGGTTATGAATGTTGTGAAAATGTAACAAAATTTTCGAAGACACGCTCCCGCTACGTGTCGCTCACAGCGGTACTAAGAAGCCAGTCACAACTTATCGTTGTTCCTGCCTTCTAAGAACCGGTGGCTCCCCAGTGTCTTCTCAAGCTTTTGTTGCATTTCCACAACTTGCATTACTTTGATTATGAGTTTTACAAATATTTTACCCTATATGGCATAAAAATGTAAATATGTTATAAGCATAAAATATTTTTCATAGTTTTTAAACAGAATCAATGATATACTTTCCATATACGCAATACCTTATTGTGCTATTTGTGCCAAACATATGACAATATTTAGAACAATAAAAATAAATTATTATAAAGGATTTCGCCTATGAATCATACAGATTTTCACCCATTTGAAATGCAATTTGAAGTACCGGATTCCGCAGAATCCATCGTGTATACAAGAAAATTTCAGGCACCGAGACGTCTGATTCTGTTAGGCTGTGGCTATGTTGCACAGTCTCTCTGTCGCTTTGCCTCCCAGTTGGAATTTGATGTCTACGCAGCAGACGACAGACCTTCCTTCGCTAATTCTTACACTATGAAAGAAGCTAAAGAAGTGATCTGTGACAGTTTTCCTGCTGCCATTACCAAAATCAAGCTGACCAATCAGGATTTTGTTGCGATTCTCACCCGCGGGCACGTCCATGATGCCGACTGTATCCGCACAATTTATGCAAGCGGTATCACACCTGCTTATATGGGACTTATCGGTTCCAAAAGACGTGTCGCCGGACTTTTTGAGAACCTATGCACTGAAGGGATTGACCGCTCTTTTCTCGATCAGATCCATACGCCGATCGGTTTAGACATCGGTGCCGTCACAACGGATGAGATTGCCATTTCCATTTTATCCGAACTGATTCTCTGCCGCAGCAGGCTTTCCCCTGGGAAGAAGAACGGGATCCTTGAACAGACTAACCTTGATCCCGTTTTCTTAAACGCACTCCACACAGAGGGACCAAAAGCGATCGCCGTTGTTGTGGATCGCAAAGGCTCTACTCCCGTCAAAACCGGTGCGATCATGTGCGTCAATGCGCTTGGACAGTCTTTTGGCACGATTGGCGGCGGCTGTGGCGAGCATGAAGTACTGCGAAAGGCCTTAGAAGTTCTCTCTGACAAAAAAGATACGTTCCTCTCCGTCGATATGACCAATGATTTTGCCGGGGAAGAAGGCATGGTATGCGGAGGAACGATGGATGTGATCATTCAATATGTACCGGGGAAAGTGGAGATTTATCCCTTCACTTTTCCTATTTACTAACAAGTTTTTCCCACGGTTCATATCCTTTCATATAAGAAAATTCTGTCTCATCGCGGAATCCTTCTAACAGTTTTTCGCGCAATTCGTCTGCATTCCAACGGGCATTTTTCTTAAATTGCAGATGCCGGTATAATTTTGAACCCGAAAAATCTCCAATACTCTCCACATTTTCAAGCAATTGCCTGACCACCTGAAAAGTACCTTCTACATTTTTCTCTGCATATACAACATCAAGCATAGTGGAACACTCACTATATTTTCCCATCTCAAATGTATGGGCGAGTGCTCCCATTTTCTCTGCGAGCACTCTTCCATAGTCAAAATCTTTTTCTTTCAATGCCATACTAAGCAGAAATGAAAATGTAACACCAAGCGTCTGGCTCTGCGAGAGAAGAACTTCTTCTATTGTTTTATATGCTTCTTCGGTTTTTCCCTGCTCTTTGTACAGACGTGCCCTGAATATCTTTTTCATAGGATCATGCTCCGAAAAATAGTTTAAATATTTTTCTGCTGCCACATATTCTTTTTCCTTAAATAAAAGCCAAACAGAGAATCGGCTGCATGGTACTGTATCTCTTCGTTTTCGTCCTGTAACACCATCTCATACCACGCATTGATCTGTTCGTCATATTGTTCCGGATTCCCGCACGCTCCTGTTATTCTTCCTGCGTCAAGCATTACTGCGATCTGCCAGATCAGCATATTGCAGTTCTGATACTTTTTTGTGATCTGCACCGCCCATTCGTAGGTCTTTTCAAATCCTTCTTTCTCTAATTTGTCACCCATCTGCCGGATAAGTGTCTCAATCTCCATGTCCGTCAGTTTTTCCTGAAAAGACAACAGTGTGTCGAGTGAAATATGCAACAGCCGGGCAATCGGTGCCAACAGTTCGATATCGGGATTCGTGTTTCCATTTTCCCACTTATTCACAGCCGGGGTAGTCACCCCTAACCTTTTTGCCATCTCTTCCTGTGTAAGCCCACATTCTTTTCTGTATTTTCTTATTACACTGCCAATCTGCATTTGTGTCATCTCCTCATATTATAAAAATTCAAAGTTATTTTTCCACAACAATACTCTTGCTTGTTACTGCGTAAAAAGTGTTTGCAGAAGCTTCTGTAAATAAATCATAACAGAAGTTTCGAAGCTGCACAATTGAGGAGTTGTTAAATGTTTTTTCATTTTTTTAACTTTGGCTCAAATTTAAAGATTTTATAAAAAGCAATCTTGTATCTTCTCATTGTGCTGTGTTATAATGAATTAAAGCATATTTTACAAAATCTTCATGACATTTTTGTCATCTATATTCTAAGAACGACAGATTCGTTTTTTTAGAATCTGTGTACTTCATTCGTATCTATGCTTTTTGTTACCCATCAACAATTGAAAAGCAGGAGACGATTTATGGCAAAATGCAGAGCTAATGCAACATTGCAGTACATTAAACGAATATGCACAGTATGTTGCCAGAGTGCGTCACTACGCAACAGACATGCCCTTGAACCAAGCTGTGGAGCGTGCTGTAGACGAGTGTATCCAGAAAGGGATTCTGACGGAATTTCTTACCCGGAATCGAAATGAGGTCATCAGTATGAGTATTTTTGAATATGATAAAGAATTGGAAGAAAAGAAGTTACGGAAAGCAGAATATGAATACGGATTCTCTGAAGGTAAGAAAACTGGATTTCAGAATGCTGCAATGGAAACTGCCAGACGCATGCTGAAATCCAACAAACTTTCTTTGGAAGATATTGCTGATTTTTCCGGTTTATCCATAGACGAAATTAAACAACTGCAAAACACGAAATCATGAAATAATTATCATTTTTCATACAGAATCACAGCAGAGATCACTACTGGAATGAACGATATTTATCAATTTTGCGAGTTCTTCAAATACTTTATCTGCATATAACTCCTTGATCTCATGGCGGCTCATTTGGGTGACCTCTGCATTGTATTCATAGTCATACGCATTCTCTCCCACAAGAATACAGAAGAATACTTTTCCCTGCATGCTGTCTGCATTATTCGGGTCGACATTTCCGGTCGTGCCTGTGATTCCGACCGCAATCTCTGTATGAAGGTTTTTCTGAGCAGTTTCAGCCATCGCCCTCGCACATTGCTTAGAATAAACACCGTGCTCTTTTATAATTTTTTCGTCAACACCGCATAAGATTTTCGTTTTGTTCAGATAAGTGACATAACCTCCCGGAAAAACTGCCGATGCCCCTTCCGTATCCGTGATCATGGATGCGATCAACCCGGAAGTGCAGCTCTCCATCGTGGAAATCGTGGTATTTGTGTCAATAAGTTTTCTTACGATTTTATCTTTTTCCTGCTGGTTCATTTTGTTCCTTTCCCCTTGAATTTCACTATAAGATGTCTAAAATGGCTTCTCCAACACGCCTTACCCATCTCTCTTATCTCAGCAGCCGTGCGATTTCCTCCTTATAAGGCGGAATTGTCTTTTTCGTTTCACCTTCTGCGCAAAGCCACGGTGTCTCTAAGATTTTTGGCACATCAAGGAACCGCTCGTCATGCACCACCTTATATAATGGATCAAACCCGATCGTTCCCGCTCCAATATTTGCGTGACGGTCTTTGTGCGCACCGAGAAGATTCAGGCTGTCATTGATATGAAACACTGCAATCTGATCAAGTCCTAAAACCTCTTCGAATTTCTTGAAAACACCGTCATAATCATTGACCAAGTCATAGCCCGCATCGTTTACATGACAGGTATCAAAGCAGACACGCAGACGGTCTTTTTTGTGAACCCCATCATAGATCATTTTCAGTTCCTCAAAAGTGCGCCCAATCTCGCTCCCTTTGCCAGCCATTGTCTCAAGGGCAATGACTACATCATCATCATTAGCATCCAGAACCATGTTCAGGCCTTTTACTGCCTGTGCAATCCCGGCTTCCGTTCCTGCATCCAGCGCAGAACCCGGATGTAACACCAGGATTTTGCTTTGCATCGCTGCGGTACGCTTGATCTCTTTTTCCAAAAATCCCACCGCAAGTTCAAATGTTTCCGGCTTTACAGTGTTGGCAAGATTGATGATATACGGTGCATGCACGATGATTTCTTCAATCCCTGCCTTTTTCGCATACTCCCATCCGGCCTCAATATTCAGTTCTGAAATCTCTTTTCTCCTTGTATTCTGCGGTGCTCCGGTATAAAGCATTAAAATATTGGCACCATAACTTTCCGCCTCCTTCACAGAAGCAAGAAACATTTCCTTTCCAGCCATTCCCACATGGGAACCAAGTTTTATCTGTGACATTTTTGTACTCCTTTTCATCTTTTACTTTACATAGGCGTTTGCGAAACTCTTCATAATCTTCTTTAAATTGTTCAAAATTAACAAAATTTTCGAAAACACGCTTTCGCTACGTGTCGCTGGTAACGGTACTAAGAAGCCAGTCACAACGGTTGTTGTACCTGCCTTCAAGTACCGACCGCTCCCCAGTGTTTTCTCAAGCTTTTGTTAATTTTTCACAATTCAATTTAGGTTTCTATGAGTTTCGCAATTGTCTATTTTACTTTACACTGCGGATCAAAAACTTGATCTCTGCAAAATACTCCCGCAGCATATTGTTTGGCAGATAGAATTTCGTCGAATCTGCCGCAATCCCACATACATCAGAGAGCCCCTGTTTTTTTGCAATCTGCAAAGCGCGGAACATATGAAAATCATTCGTGATGATTCCCACTTTTGCACCTTCCGGCAAAAATTTCCGACTGTACCGCAGGTTTTCTTCGGTCGTTTTCGATTGATCTTCCAACAGAATCCGGTCTTTGTCAATTCCATTCTGCATCAGATACTGTGCCATTCCATACGCTTCGGAATAAGGTTCATTTTTTCCCTGACCGCCCGCTACAATACAGACTGTCTCTGGATTCTCATTCAGATATAAAATTGCCTCATCCAGCCGGTATTTCAATACCACACTCGGTTTATCCGCGTGCACCTGTGCACCCAGCACGATCACATAGTCCAGATTTTTTTCTCCCTGCGCATGCATCTGGTGAATCACCATTCCCTCAATCACAAGAAACGACAGGAAAAATATACCGCACAATATTCCAAATATCCACCTGACGATCTGCGGTATCCTGTCCCACATTCCCATATGAAGCAGACCTGCCAGCACAAAGAGAATCACTGCAATGCCAATCCATACAATAAAAAATTTTGTTCCACCGGAACCTGCAATCGCCACGATCAGCCCATAAACCAGACAAAGCAGTCCCAAAATCAGACAGATGTTCATATATTTTCTCCTCATCCTTCCACCTTTCCTTCTTTTTTCTCATACAGTAAATAAAACTGTTTTTTATCCATAATGTTGAGTGTCACCGCCAAAACGATAGTTGCAACACCAAAAGCCCCCACTGCAAGCCACGCTCGGTCATATCCACTGTTATCAACGATTTTTCCGATCAGAATATTGCCCCAGGCAGAAAATGCACCGCTTACCGTATAAATGAACGAATTGACACGTCCCCAGTGCGTGGACGGCATCCGTCTGGTCATATACGGCTGGTTTCCCAGCGTGTTAAACACTTCGCCAACTGTAAAAATAACCATCAGCACAAAATAAAGCGGCATGATTCCCTGTACAAACCGATACCCGAATAATCCTAAAATAATCAGGCTTTCTCCAATCAGAATTTTTCGGACATCTATTATTCTTCCTGCAAAAGTAGTTATAATTGGTGTTGCAATGATCACTACCAATGCGTTTGTGCTTGTCAGCATGCCAAAAATAGCAGCTCCTTTTGCTCCGTATAATGTTTCCATATTGAGCGGCAGAAGATAATTAAACTGTGCATAGACCAGCCCTCCGAAACCTGCCACCAAAGCATAAATCAGGATTGGCCTGCGTTCCCATAAAATCTTAAACACATGCTCATTCTCCCGTTTTTCCTCGTACTTGCTCACTTTTTTCTTCTCTACCCGAAGCTGTTTTACAAATAAAATAATCAAAAGCGTGGAGGAAAATGTTGCAATTCCAGTAATTATAAATGCCAGTCCCAGATAGTTTTCAAATAAAAATCCGGCAATTGTCGGGGAAAGCACAAGTCCTAAATTCATTCCGAGATATTGCAGACTATACGCCTTTTCCCTGCTCTCGCTGTCACTCAGATCTGCAACCAGCGCATCATAGGATGGACCTTCAATTGTCGCAAACACTCCGGCAAGATAAAAAAGTGCAATGCTATATCCAGACAACGGCAGCAGACCGCAGATAATATAAGAAATAACTGTAACCATATCACAGCATACGATAATTTTTTTACGGTTCATCGTATCTGCCAATTTTCCACCAAGCAGCAGCATTGGAAACTGCAAAATGGACATTGCCATTGTGATGGTGGCGATCGTTGTCGCATTATATCCTAATTTATTTTTCAAAATCAAAGTGAGAAGCGGCCAGATCAGGGAACCCATACTGGTCACAACTCTGCCAAAGAACAGAACGTAAATCTCCTTGCTTAGATTTTTATATTGCTGTATAAATTTCATTTTCCAAACTCCATCCCATTTCTTTTGTAAACCCATTACTTTCCAAATTCCCAGAAAGCAACCGCACTCGCCGCCGCTACGTTTAAAGAATCCACTCCGTGGCTCATTGGGATTTTTACTGTATAGTCACAGTCTGCCATAGTCTCTGCAGCCAGACCATCTCCCTCAGTTCCTAAAATAATTGCAAGCTTTTCTTCTGCATGTAATTTTTCATCATCAATACGGACAGAATCATTCCGAAGTGCCATAGCAACCGTCTTAAATCCGTACTCATGCAATAAGTCCATCCCACCCTGTGGCCAGGAGACATTTTTATTTTCAATGTAAGTCCACGGCACCTGAAATACAGTTCCCATGCTCACACGGATTGCCCTGCGGTAAAGGGGATCACTGCACGCAGATGTCAACAGCACCGCATCCATGTTCAGTGCCGCCGCTGACCGGAAAATCGCTCCTACATTTGTTGGATTTACAACATTTTCCAACACTGCGATACGCCTTGCATTTTTACAGACTTTTTCTGCCGAAGGCATTGCAGGACGATGCATGGCACACAACATTCCCCTTGCAAGTTTATATCCTGTAATCTGTTCTAACACCCCAAGTTTTGCCGTGTAAACCGGTATACTTTTGCATTTTGCAATGATATTTTTTCCACGAGTGTCAAAATCCTTTTGCTCCATCAAAAGGGAGATTGGCTCACATCCGGTCTCTAATGCTCTCTCGATCACCTTTGGGCTTTCGGCAATAAAAATTCCCGGTGCCGGTTCATAATAATGTAATAACTGCGCCTCATTGAGGCTTGTATACACCTGTAATTCAGCTAAAGTTAAATCTGTAATTTCTATCTTGTTCATTTTCTTATGGATTGCAGTTTTTACATGGATCATATCCATATGCAATCGCTTCCTCTCTCGTTCCTGTAAATTCTGCATAATTTTCCGGTTTGATTTTCTCTACACTGTAACATCCCGGCTTATGGAATTTATGTGTGTTCGTGTTCAGCACATATGTCTGCGTTTCTTCGGACTGTGAAGTTTCTTCCTGCGCACTGGTATCATTTACAATTGTTCCGTCCGCAGAGCTTTCTCCTGTCGCATAATCAATTGACACACCCGGCTGCACATTATATGCAAAAACGCAGAATAAAACGCCTTCTCCGTTGTCTTCAACCGATTTTCCCTCCATCAGCACGCCTGCCGCCAGAAGGTTATCACCCTCAAAAACCGGCGTCACACGATACATAACGTGTTGATCTGTCTCTTTCACATAGTCCGCTACCATATTTTCAAAAGGAAGCATTCCCTCTATGTTCAAATATCTGGTTCCGGTAATGAGATTTTTTTCATTTGCATTTTCTCCTGTAAGCTGATAACCTATCAGATGACAGCGGTTATACAAATATTTTCCATCAACAAAATCATATTTCACAGTATGCCAGCCGGTCGGCTTTACCGCACCAATATTCCCACGCTCCTCCGCCGGCATCAGATCCTGTCCCACGCTTGCCACACAGACCGTGCATCTTCCAAGCGGATCCAATTCTCCATACGTCTCATAGGAAGCACTGCTCAACTCTTCCTCTGTAAAAAAAGGAACGTTATCATTGACTGCAACATATGCCTTTCCATCATATGCCGGAACGGCTGCAAAATCAAATGTTTCTGCGATTGTCGTTGCATTTTCCTGTGTACTCTGTGCTGATTCTGTTGTTCCACATCCAGAAGCAAACTGCATCGTCAATGCGAGACAAATCACCATCGCCAGTGCTCTCATATTATTTTTCCATTTTAAAATTTCTCTGTTCTTCCTCATTGCCTTACTCTTACAAAACACTTTTCGTTCTGCTTTTTCTCCTTCTACTCTCTGCAATAAATTTCTTTTGTAATTTTTTCATGTGAAAAACCGGGAAACTCTTCCGTTTCTGTCAGTTTCCATTCGGCTCCTATCTCAACAGAAACATCTGCTGGATATACTCTGTTCCAGCGATAGATTATAAACTGCTCAATTTGTTCGTCATCTGTATCCAATGTTTCCAATTCCTGAAAAACATATTCTCCTTTTTTCGCTTCCTCTTTTGGATTTTCACTGATTTCTAAATTCGAAACAGCTTGAAACAACTTCCGGCTGTAATCAGTTATCCAAAGTTTCTTTTCTCCAACTGTTTTTCTGATATCTTCCGCTACGATGCGGTCCTGCGACTGCCTTCTGTGATTGAAGGCAAGTCCGTTATTGTCGTCTAAGCATATGATGATGTACATTGCGGTGCTCCTTATATTTGTTTAATACTCAAGTTCTATCATATCGTTTTTTCGTTCTTTTGCCAATAAAATTATATCTTTTTCCACTGCTTGATACGTTCCACTTGACCACTGCTGAATAAAAATAGCACCTGACAGATTTTTATTTCCGTCAGATGCTATATGAACACTACACTTTTATTTCATTACACTGATTTCTTTTCTTTCTTTTAAAACATTTGCTAATTTATAATAAACTGTCATTATAGTTTATCATCTCAATATTATATTCTCCATTTTAACAGAAAAGGAACTGCCTTACGACAATTCCAATTCATTAATTAAAATAAATCACTATGCGTTCCAGTTCTAGTAAGATATAAAATTAATTCGTCTTCTATATACTTATATACTAACAACCAATCTGGTAATATGTGACATTCTCTATATCCTTCCCAGTTTCCATGCAAATCTTGATCCTTATTTTTCTCTTCTAGCTTTTCTCCATTAGCAAGTTTTTTGATAATCTGATTAATTAACTCAATGTCATAACCTCTGCTTTTGCATAATTTTAAATCTTTTTCAAACTTTGTTGTCGGTTGTACTTCATATTTCATCCAAGAATATCCTCCATCATTTTATCAACGTCATCATACGTTTTTCTCACTTCTGGATGATTAATTAAATACTCCGTTTCTGCCATTGCTTTTAAGGTTTCAATATTAGGTGTTTCATTCATATCTGGCTTAAATGGCAACGCTTGTTCTCTTACCGCCTGTTTTGCAGCCATTGTAAAGAAAGTTGTCATATCAAGACCTAAATTAGACATAAGTTCCTGTAATTGAGCCTTTAAAGTTTCATCAATTCTCATCGTTACATTCGTATTTGCCATATATATCACCTTCCTTTAATTATATTATAGTTCCCATTTTATCCGTTGTCAATACAATGTTATAACATCGCACATATAAATCTATTATTTACTTATTTCCATTTTACACAATATCACCCAACAACTCAATTACTTCGTCAAGTTTCTCACTCGCTTCTTCCATATTATCAATTGCATCTTCAGAACACATTCCTCTATAGCTGTTCTGTAATCCTTCTGGCATATTATCAAATGCGTCCTGTTCTTCGCTTAATATAGAAGATAACTCAATGTTACGGTAAAGGTATTCAAATCCACAGAAACCGCATATATGGATCTAGGGACAGTGCTTTAAAAGCTATCGGTAAGCAATTAGAAAATAAAATTGTTCCAAACAAGGATAAGTTAAAATGGAACGCACAAATGTTATAAAAGTTATAGGGTATACACCAATCTTAATTGAACTGTGTATACCCTATTTTTTTACTATTTTGCAAAAGTTCTTTGCAGTTGAATTATTTTCCCACAATCTCATCCGTATTAATGAACTGGAACGGTGTCGTCTGATACACGTAATAGTTCAGCCAGTTTGAATAGAGAATGTTTCCATGTGATCTCCACTGCAGTCTCGGTTTCTGTGTGTCATCATCATTCGGATAATAATTGACAGGCATTTTGATGTCCAGACCTTTATCCTTATCACGTTTGTACTCCTTGTCGAGGGTAACCCGGTCATATTCCGGATGTCCCATCACAAAAATTTTACGTCCCTCATCTGCAATGGCAAGGAACACGCCGGCTTCCTCTGATTCTGCTAAAATCGTCAGTTCCTTCACGGCACGGATATCCTCTGCACGCACTTCAGTATGTCTCGAATGCGGTGCCATAAAATAGTCATCAAAGCCTCGGACAAGCGGTACTTTACGGTTCATCACATGATGCTCATACACACCGAATTTTTTCTCCGGAAGCAGATATTTCTTCAAACCGTAATGATAATAGAGCCCTGCCTGCGCGCCCCAGCAGAGATGTAAGGTAGAGGTGGCATGTGTCTTGCTCCACTCAAAGATCTCACACATTTCATTCCAGTAATCCACCTCTTCATATTCCATCTGTTCCACCGGCGCTCCGGTAATGATCAGACCATCAAAATAACGATTTTTAATGTCTGCAAAAGTCTCATAAAACTTATTCAGATGACTCATTGATGTGTTTTTTGACTCATGGGAAGACACTGCTACAAACGTCACATCTACCTGTAACGGTGTGTTTGAAAGCGAGCGTAAAAGCTGAAGCTCCGTATCTTCCTTTAACGGCATCAGGTTTAAAATTGCAATGTTGATTGCTCTGATATCCTGATGTGTCGCACGATTTTCGTCCATAACAAATATATTTTCCTTTTCCAATATTTCCTTTGCCGGCAAATCACTCTGTGTCTTAATTGGCATATCTTCTTACAAACCCTTCCTCGCGATCAGAATCGCTCTCCTATTTTCGACAGTATATCCTGCTATATCTTCCAGTACAGTAAAAACTAAATTCCAAGCATTTCTTTCAACTGTTCTTCTGAAATAACAGGAATTCCAAGTTCCTGTGCTTTAGTCAGCTTGCTTCCTGCATTTTCTCCCGCAAGCACGTAATCTGTTTTTTTTGAGACGGAACCGGAAGCCTTCCCTCCATATTTTTCGATCAGCTCTGACGCTTCTTTTCGTCCCAATGTTGGCAGTGTCCCTGTTACTACAACTGTCTTTCCTGTCAGAACAGATTCCACCGTCTCTGTCTCTTCCGCCTGCATATTCACGCCATACTCTTTCAATCGGTCTAAAATTTCGATATTTTTCTCATCCGTAAAGAAATTTCGGATACAAAGTGCACTCACTTCTCCGATATCGTTGACCTCTGTGAGCTGTTCAACGGAAGCTTCCTTTAAATGATCCATATCTTTAAAATACTTCATGATCGCTTTTGCGGCTGCCTTTCCCACGTTTGGAATTCCAAGTCCGGTGAGAAGCTTATAGGCATCGTTCTCTTTTGACTTTTCAATCGCATCCAAAAGCTTATCCGTATTTTTTTCTTTTCCGATAATTCCCTGATCGATCAATTCATCGCGATGTGTCTTTAGTACAAAAACATCAGCGACATTATTAATATACCCCAAACGGACAAGTTCTTCAATATAAACCGTACCAAAACCTTTGATGTCCATTGCGTCACGCCCTACAAAGTTGATAATATGGCGTTCCAACTGTGCCGGACAGTTTGGTGATGTACACCTAATATCCGCAGTGTCTTTCTCCCTCTCTGTCTTTGCACCGCAAACAGGGCAGACATCCGGGATCACAAACCGTTTCCAGTCAGAAGGTCTTTTCTCTTTTTTCACTTCCTTGATCTTGGGAATGATCTCCCCCGACTTATAAACTACAATTGTATCCCCAATTCCGATATCCAGATCATCAATAAAATCCTGATTGTGCAAAGTTGCCCTCGAAACAGAAGTTCCGCAGAGGCGCACCGGCTCAAACACTGCCGTCGGTGTGATTCTTCCGGTTCTTCCTACCGAAAGTTCAATATTTAATAGTCTGGACTCTTTCTCCTCCGGCGGATATTTGTATGCGATTGCCCAGCGCGGTACTTTGGATGTTTCTCCCAACTGCTCACGGTCAGAAAAACGATTGATCTTCACCACGGCGCCGTCAATATCATATGCCAGATTTCCGCGGTTTTCACCGATTGCCGTGATCGCATCCCACACTTCCTCCGCGGTCGTGCAGACTTTATAATCGTCGATGACATGGATCCCCTGTTTTTTCAAAAATTCATATCCTTCGGTATGAGTTGCAAACTCCATGCCACGCACCTGCTGGATATTGAAAATAAACATGGAAAGATCCCGCTCTTTCGTCACCTTGCTGTCTAACTGGCGGAGTGTTCCCGCTGCACAGTTTCTTGGATTGGCAAACACTTTTTTTCCAAGAAGTTCCTGTGTCTCATTTACCTTTTCAAATGCAGCATTTTTCATGTATACTTCGCCACGGATTTCCAGATACTCCGGTTTGTCCTTTAACTTCTGTTTTACGTCTTTGATCACTTTCGCATTCGCAGTGACATCCTCACCGAAATTAATGCCGTCCCCTCTGGTTTCCGCCAGTATTAATTCTCCGTTCTCATAACGCAGTGACATGGAAAGTCCGTCAATTTTATATTCCACAACAAATTCCGGATGATCTAACTGTTTCTGCATCTCCTCCACGAAGTTAAATACTTCCTCTTTGGAAAAAACATCCTGAAGACTTAACATTGGAACATTGTGGCGCACAAGCACACCCGCTTCTCTTTTTGCTGTTCCACCAACACGCTGTGTCGGAGAATCCGGCGTGACAAGCTCCGGGTGCTCTTTTTCCAGGTTCTTCAGTTCCTGCATCATCATGTCGTATTCATAATCTGAAATCTCAGGACTGTCCTGATTATAATAGCGGTCAATATGATATTCGAGTGTTTTCTTTAACTCGGCAATTCTCTCTTCTGCTGACATTTTTTTCATCCATTTCTACTTTTTTGATTTTTCTTTCATGCGCTCACTTTTGGGATATTTCTTCGGGATGACCGTCTCATTGGAGGAATCTTTAATTAATGATAAAAGCTGTCTGTACTCCTCCGTTGTAACATCCCGGTAGGTTCCAACCGGCAGGTCTCCAAGTTCAATATTCATGATTCTTGTACGAACAAGTTTCTCCACACGATAACCGAAATATTCACACATCCGTCTGATCTGGCGGTTTAGTCCCTGTGTCAAAATAATCTTAAACTGTTTCTTTCCAATCTGTTTTACATGACATTTTCTGGTCATTGTATTCAGTTCAGCAAGCGGCACTCCGTTTGCCAGACCATGGATAAAACTCTCGGTGACTGGTCTGTTGACTGTAACAATGTACTCTTTTTCATGCATATTCCCGGAGCGCATCATTTTATTGACAATATCTCCGTTGTTCGTCAGTAACAGTAGCCCTTCTGAATCTTTATCCAGACGTCCGATCGGATAGATGCGCTTCGGGTAATTAATATAATCGATCACATTATTTTTTTCGCGCTTTTCTGCGGTACAGACAATGCCAACCGGTTTGTGAAACGCAATTAAGATCATTTCCTCTTCTTTTGAAACTTTCTTTCCCTGAAACAAAACCGTCTGTCCTGGCAGCACTCTTGCGCCTGTTTCCGCAACTTTTCCATCAATGGTAATATTTCCTAGTTCTACCTGACGGTCTGCCTCGCGTCTGGAACATACCCCTGCTTCGCTCAAAAATTTATTGATACGGATTCCGTTTTCTTCCATACTTTTCCTTTTCCTGTCATTATTCCATATGATTCTATTTTGTACAGCTTCAAATAACTACAAAAACGGAGACTTCAATTTGCTGGAAGCCTCCGTAGCATTCTGTTACTTTTTATTTTAATAAATCGGTCTTGATATAACCTGTCTTATTCTTCCATGTTACTTTTGTCCAGCCTTCTGCATAACTCATCACAACCGTTACCTTCTCTCCGGCATAGGCAACTCCGACTTTGTCTGCTGTCTCGCTCATGGAAGACCGGATGTTCGTTGTGTTGGAGAGCATGATCGTTGTGCCCTCTGTCAATGCTTCTGATGCCGCTGTCTCAGAAACATTCTCCGGTGCTGCTGCTGATAAAAATTCACTCTTAATATAACCTGTTGTACCGTTGTAATCAACAATACTCCAGTCTCCTTCTGTACCGGTTCTGGTAAGTGCCGTTCCTTTTTCAACAGAGCCAAGCTTGTCTGCTGAGGTATCTGCACCTGACCGGACATTTACCTTGTCTATTGTATATACAGTTTCTGTTGTCTGTTCTGCCGGCGTTTCTTCCGCTGGAATTTCGTCTGTCGGAGTCTCCTCAGCAGGAGTCTCTGTTGCAGGAACCTCTTCCGTTGCAGGCACTTCTTCTGTACTCTCTGTTGCGTCTGCCACAATGGTATTACGCCACTCGGTGATTGCATTTGGAATAGTCGTTGCACAGAGATTCAACAGGTTCTCGTCTGTTGACAATGCAGCTTCGTATTTCTGCTGGATATCATTCTGTAATTCAATGACATCATCGCTGTTGTAGAAGTTCGTGATAAGGTTGCGGATGCTTGTATCCAACGCACTCTCCTGTCTGGACAGGTTGTACTCACTGTAAAGATTATCAATGTAAAGACTTCCATCGTCATTTGTTCTGACATAGAAGAAATAAAGCCCCGGTGCAGGTGTTTCCACTCCCATAAACTTCACATTCAGGCTGACATTTACCATATAAGAATTGCTGTCAAGCCCGGACTTTGTATAGCAGTTAATGTCCTGATACTGCTCAATGTACTGACTGATCAGTGTGATATAACTCTGCTCATTCTGTGTGATCGGTGTTGCCAGTGTCTGTAATGTGACAAGATCTCCGGATGCATAAGCAGTAAAGTAGCTGTTGATCAGCTCATTGACTGCCGGAACTGCATTTTCCTCATATGCTTCTTCTGTCACAACCGTCTCAGTAACCGCCACGTTATTATCGTCTGCGTTTCCGATTCCATTTCCCGTGAATTTCACTAAAATAAGTAAAAGCACAACAAACAGTGCTCCTGCCACGAAATATCTGGCATTCTTTTTTACAAATTCTACCATTTTCTGAATATCTATGTTATTTGATTTATTATCCTGATTCGTTGAAGCCATTTTTACCAAACCTTTCTGTCACAGACCCGAATTTTGTCTGCGGTATCTATTATGAAAAATGTAATTGTTTCCTATCTGCAATTACAAAAAATTAATCTAACAAACATATTACATAATAGCATTATCTCTGTTTATTGTCAACGAATGGCAGGCTTTTCCAATTCTTAATATTTTATTTCAGAGCAAAAAAAAGATGCCACTACTGACATCTTTTTACTGCGCCTGGCGGGAATCGAACCCGCAGCGTCGGAGTCGGAGTCCGATGTTTTATCCATTAAACTACAGCCGCATATATTTTTTTATCTGTTTCACAAACATCCTATTTATCATAGCAGATAAAAATGTAAATTTCAAGAGATTTTTATGCATTCAAATCTTTTAATATCTCAGTTTCCAGCTCCTCTTTCTGCTCCGCTGAAATTGGCAGAATAAAAACACCGACTTTTACTGCTGTCTCGCTAACACTCTGCTCTATCAAAAAGCGCCTGTCCTCCTCTGTGACCTGTCCGCTCATGTATGCACGTATCACTGCATTCAATCTCGTAAATAAAGTGATAAGTTCCCGAAAACGGTTTTCTTTTCTCAGATAGCAATGCCCCGTCCGTTGTAATTCCTGATCCATGGTTGCAATGATCTGCATGGAAAGTTTCAGCTCGCCTGTGATGTCGGATGCCTCCATCAGAACATCCGGCCGCTTTTTTAACATTTCCGCAAAATACGTTTTTGCACCAAAAACATCCATAGAAAAGAAGTAACTCGCAAGCTGTTCTTTCATCTCGCGTGTCTCTGCCTTTTCTCCTAACATGCCCACTTTGCACTCATAAACCTTCAGATGATTTACGCGCACCCACACAAGCAGCAGGAACTCAGAAATAAATCCAAACACCCGTTTGTGATAATCGTCCTCTCCATTTTCCAGACAGATCCGCTTCTGCACCTCAAAAAAAATGTGAAACAGCCATTCACAGTATGTATCAAACCATTTTTTCGATGTGACGATCATATTGCCAAAATACGTTTCCGTTCCGTTCTCGAGCTGTACAAATGTATCGTAATATTCCGGGTAGAGTTCTTTTATCACCTCTCCTGTCATATCGAGAGCATGAATATTATGATTTGTCGCAAAACCATAATGATAGGAGTTGTTCAGCACCACCCTTTTGGTCGTGATCAGATCATAGTCCTTTAAAAGCTCCAGATACTCTGCCTCTGTAAAAATTTTTTCCTGCTCATTCAAAAGATACCTTCTGTAGTGACAGGTTCCTACATATTTATATGTGTGTACATTTTTCCATATCCAATACAATCCGGTCAGTTCACTGTAATAACAGTTTTCCGCAGAAATGTTGTCTCCCGTGTTGTCACAGAGGTAACCAAGATCCTCTTTTTCCTCCCTGCCCACCTGAAGCGGCTGGTACATTTTATCTTGTGGTACTTCAAATTTTTTATGTGTCAGTGCAAAAATTTTTATCTTCATGTGAAACACCTGTCTTTAAAGCATGTTATCGAAAACTTCCGACACTCATTTTACACCATGTTCGGTTTTTATCATAGTGTTTAATTCTTTTAAAAGCGTGGCTGATTTTTTTAACTGCTCCTGTTCCTCCTCATCGAGTTCGATCGGCACAACTGCCTCCACACCATCTTTTCCGACGATTGCAGGCATACTGATGACCACATCTTCCATACCATAAATTCCGTGCATCATGGAAGACACTGGGAGAATGGACTGCTCGTTTCTTATGATACACTCGCAGATTCTTTTTACCGCCATCGCAATTCCGTAGTAAGTTGCCTGTTTTCTCTGAATGATCTCATAGGCACTGTTTTTCACTTCCTCATAAATTTTATCCTCGGATTCCTCGTGAAAATAATGTCCGCGCATCTCACAGAACGCATCGAGCCGCACACCGGAAACGTTTGCATTTGACCAAGCTGCCAGCTCGCTGTCCCCGTGTTCACCGATGATAAACGCATGCACACTGCGGTTGTCGACCTTCAAATGTTCCCCGATCAGATATTTTAATCTTGCCGTGTCAAGCACCGTTCCAGAACCAAGCACTCTGTCCTCCGGGAAACCGGACAGTTTTAACGCTGTGTAAGTGAGAATATCCACTGGATTTGAAACGATAAGAAGCATGCCCTCGCAGTTTCGCTTTGCGATTTCCGGGATGATTGTTTTATAAATTTCCACATTTTTGTGGATGAGATCAAGCCTCGTCTCGTCCGGCTTCTGATTTGCCCCCGCCGTAATGATGATAATCGCCGCATCGACAATGTCATCGTAAGTTCCGGCATACAGCCGGATCGGCCTTGCAAACGGAAGTCCATGTGCGATATCCATCGCCTCACCTTCCGCTTTTTCCCTGTTTACATCGATCATTACCATCTCGGAAAAAATGCCGCTCTGCATTAATGCAAACGCAGAGGACGAACCTACAAATCCACAGCCGATCATGGCGGCTTTTCGAATATTTACCATAATAAAATCACCTCATTTTTACACTAAATCTACGTTCCGAACTATCACCATTGTCTCACACTATCATGCCCGATTCGGTGAATTTTATGTGTCACAACACACAGGTTTGGTATGGGTTATGACATTCGAACATATATTCGTTTTTAGTTTACAGATTTCCTCAAGTTTGCTATAATTGATGTAATGTAAAGCTCGAAACTCGTACATAATGTAGAACGCGTTTCGCACAAACCATTATGATACCAGGAGGAATCTGTATGCACTCTCTCATTTTTCATGTCGATGTGAACTCTGCCTTTTTGAGCTGGGAATCGGCGAAACGCCTGCGTGATAACCCGGATGCACTGGATTTAAGAACCATCAACGCCGTAATCGGCGGCGATGAAAAGATGCGCCACGGAGTGGTCCTTGCAAAATCTCCTTCTGCGAAGAAATACGGCATTATGACCGGCGAACCATTATCCCATGCCAGACAAAAATGCCCGGAACTTGTCGTTGTTCCGCCGGATCATGAACTGTACGCTGCTTCCTCCCGAAAGTTTATCGAAATTTTAGAAGAGGTTGCCCCGGTGATCGAACAGTGCAGTATTGATGAGGCTTTCTGCGATATGACCGGAACGGAAAAACTCTACGGCGATCCCATTGCTTTCGCAACAAAATTAAAAGACCGGATTTATAAGGAGCTTGGCTTTACCGTCAATATCGGTATCTCTACAAATAAGCTTTTAGCAAAGATGGCATCTGATTTTGAGAAGCCAAACCGTGTGCATACTCTTTTTCCGGAAGAGATGGCGACAAAGTTCTGGCCGCTCCCGGTGGAATCGTTATACGGCTGTGGAAAAACCACTGCAAAAAGACTGCGCTCTCTTGGAATCACAACCATCGGCGCACTTGCAAAAGCAGACCGCCAGATGTTACTCTCTAATTTTAAATCCCAGGGCGATTATCTGTGGGAATCCGCCAATGGGATCTCCTCCTCTGCCGTGACTGCAGAATCTCCTGCCAACAAGGGTTATGGCAACTCGGTCACTCTGCCTTATGATGTCACAGATACAGAAAACGCGCACCACATTCTGTTATCTCTCTGTGAGACTGTGGGTGCGCGCATCCGTTATGATAAAGCCTACATCAGCGTGGTGCAGGTTCAGATTGTGGACAATGACTTTCATCACCGCTGTAAGCAGTTATCCCTGCCTTCTGCCACTAACGTGACCGAAAAGATTTATGAGGCAGCCTGCAATGCATTTGACCAGGGCTGGGATCACGCCCCCATCCGGCTGCTCGGTGTCTCTACGAGCAAAGCAACCGACGAAAGCTATGAGCAGTATAATCTTTTCGATCAGGATAAGTTTGAGCGGTTGTCCAAATTAAATTCTGCTATCGATAAAATCCGTGATAAGTATGGGGATGATGCAATCGTGCGTGCCTGTTTTGCGGATACGCACAAAAATTAAGCTACAACATCCTCAAACTGGGAATTATAAAGGTTCGCATAGAAACCTCCTGCTGCGAGAAGTTCCTCATGTCTTCCCTGCTCAATGATATCTCCATCCTTCATGACAAGAATCAAATCTGCGTCACGGATCGTGGAAAGTCTGTGTGCAATGACAAAGCTGGTTCTGCCCTTCATCAGGTTATCCATTGCCTTCTGGATCTCAATCTCGGTTCTTGTATCTACCGAAGAAGTTGCCTCATCTAAAATCAGGATCTTATTGTCTGCAAGGATTGCTCGCGCAATGGTCAGAAGCTGTTTCTGTCCCTGCGATACATTGCTTGCATCCTCGTTTAATTCCATCTGGTAACCACCCGGCAGCGTCTTGATGAAATGATCTGCTCTCGCTGCCTTCGCTGCCGCGATCACTTCCTCATCCGTTGCATCCAGCCGGCCGTACCGGATATTTTCCATGATTGTTCCCTTGAACAGCCAGGTATCCTGCAATACCATTCCGAATGCATCACGCAGTTCCCTGCGGTTGAAATCCTTGATATTATGTCCATCAAGACAGATTGCTCCGCTGTTTACATCATAGAAACGCATAAGCAGTTTTACCATCGTCGTTTTTCCGGCTCCGGTTGGTCCTACGATTGCGATTTTCTGTCCCGGTTTTACGCTGGCACTGAAATCATTGATGATGATCTGCTCTGGATTGTATCCAAAATGGACATGATCAAATGTCACTGCACCTGTAATTTTCGAAACATCCGCCGGATGTTCTACAATCTGCTCTTCTTCCTCTTCCTCCAAAAACTCAAATACACGCTCGGATGCTGCAGACATAGACTGTACCTGATTGATCACCTGCGCGATCTGCTGGATCGGCTGTGTGAAGTTTTTCACATACTGGATGAACGCCTGGATATCACCGATTGTGATCGTGCCACGGATTGCAAGCAGTCCACCTGTCAGGGCAACACAGGCATAACCTAAGTTTCCGACAAACATCATGATTGGCTGCATCATACCGGACAAAAACTGTGATTTCCATGCGGAATCATAGAGAATATCATTCGTTTTCTCAAACTCTTCAATCGTATCTTTCTCGCGGTTAAATGCCTTGATGACAAGGTGACCACCGTATACCTCTTCCACCTGTCCATTGATGTGTCCTAAATACTCCTGCTGCGCACGGAAATATTTCTGCGATTTTTTTGTCACAAATCCAATCAGTCCCATGGAGATTGGTAAGATCACAAGTGCAATAAGTGTCATAAGCGGTGAAATACTGAGCATCATCACAAGCACGCCGATCAGTGTTGCAACGGATGTAATGATCGTGGTAATACTCTGGTTCAGTCCCTGTCCCAACGTATCTACATCGTTGGTGATACGGGACAATACCTCGCCGTAAGTACGGCTCTCGAAGTATTTCATCGGCATGCGGTTGATTTTTTCTGAGATTTCTTTTCTGAGCTGGTAGCACACTTTCTGTGTGATCCCGGTCATGATCCATCCCTGGATAAAGTTGAAAACCGCACTGCACAGATACAGACCAAGCACAAACAAAAGAATGCTTCCAATCTTTCCAAAATCAATGCTTCCGGTTCCCTGAATTTTCGCCATCAGACCTTCCGATAATGCAGTGGTCGCTTTTCCTAAAATTTTCGGTCCTGCAACATTAAATATGGTAGAACATGCTGCAAAAAACATGACAACAAAAATTGCAGCTTTGTATTTTCCGATATAGCTCATCAGCTTTTTGATGGATTTTTTGAAGTCCTTCGGTTTCTCGCCCGGCTGCATGCCATGTCCCATCGGTCCTCTTCTCCGTGGCTGATGTGTTTTAACTTCCTGTTCTCTACTCATTCAAAGCCACCTCACTTTCCTCAAGTCCAAGTTCTTTCGCGGATAACTGTGATTTTGCAATCTGCCGGTAAACTTCGCATGATTTTAACAGTTCTTCATGTGTACCCTTGCCGACAATTTTTCCGTCATCGAGCACTAAAATCTGCTCTGCATGTAAAATGGTACTGATACGCTGTGCCACGATGATCACAGTACTGTCTTTTACATTCTCAGCAAGCGCTTTTCGCAGTGCCGCGTCTGTCTTTAAATCGAGCGCCGAGAAACTGTCATCGAAAATAAAGATTTTCGGATCTTTTGCAATCGCCCTTGCAATCGCAAGACGCTGTTTCTGTCCACCGGAAACATTGCTTCCGCCCTGCGCGATTGCACTCTCATACTTGTCATCCTTCGCCTCGATAAACTCTGTTGCCTGTGCAATCTCTGCCGCTTTCTTAATCTCCTCGTCTGTCGCATCATCTTTTCCAAAACGAAGATTCGAAGCGATCGTTCCGGAGAATAAAACACCTTTCTGTGGAACGAAACCAATCTCATCACGAAGATCAGACATCGTAATGTTACGGATATCTTTTCCATCGAGTGTAATACTTCCGTCTGTCACATCATATAAACGCGGGATCAGATTGACCAGTGTGGATTTGCCACATCCGGTGCTTCCAATGATCGCAGTGGTCTGTCCCGGTTCCGCTGTAAAATCAATGTCATGAAGCACATCTTCCTCCGCACCCGGATATTTGAAATTCACATGGGAGAATTTCACAACTCCATTGTGTGTTGTCACTTTTTCCGGCTCTTTTGCGTCATGGATCGAGGATTCTGTCTGAATGACCTCATCAATACGGTCTGCTGCAACGGCTGCACGAGGAAGCATGATCGACATCATCGTGAGCATTAAGAATGACATAACGATCATCATCGAATAAGTGATAAACGCTGTCATTGCGCCGACCTGCATCGTTCCTGCATCAATTTTGTGGGCACCCACCCAAACGATACCAACGGAAAGAACATTCATGATCATCATCATTCCCGGCATCATAAAAGTCATGACACGGTTGGTAAACAGCATTGTTTTTGTCAGGTCTTTGTTTGCCACATCAAAACGTTCTTCCTCTTTTTTCTCCCTGCCGAAAGCACGGATGACCGAAAGACCGGTCAGAATCTCTCTGGATACCAGATTGATATTATCCACCAGCTTCTGCATCAACTGGAACTTTGGCATGGCAACTGCCATCAGCACCATCACATAACCAAGGATCACAAGGATCGCAAGGACAATGATCCATCCCATTCCGGCTCCGGTCTGCACGACTTTTAACACACCGCCAATGCCTAAGATCGGTGCATACGCTACCATACGAAGCAGCATAACCGAAACCATCTGGATCTGCTGGATATCATTCGTGCTTCTTGTAATCAGGGAAGCTGTGGAAAATTTATCCATCTCCGCATTAGAAAATCCAACAACCTGTTTAAATACTTTCTCTCTTAATGTTCTTCCGATGCCTGCACCGACACGGGAGGCAAAGAAGCCCACTAAAACCGTCACGATTCCGATCATCAGCGCCATGCCGACCATTTTCAGTCCGGCTGTGACAAGATAACTTTTCTGAATCTTTTCCACGTCAATTCCTGCCGCTTTATCGCAGGATACCGCATAGGCTGCGCCCATGGATTTCACAAGGGAACTTCCCATTGTATCAATGGTCTCTTCCATGCTGTCTCTCATGGAAAGTAAGGTGTCTTTTTCCAGAGTACCGGCATCTGCCCCGGTCGGTTTTGCAACATGCTCTTTTACTGCAGAGTCTTCCATCGCACTCATCTGATAATTCATAATGAGCGGAACTGCCAGTGTGTCATCGATCTCGTTTAATTCTGATCTGGATGTCACCTGCAGCCGGTAAATATCACCGTCTTTCTCATAGATACTCTCCCAGAGATCTGCCTCCTCATCCGTCATGAATAACTCTGCCGTTTCAAACTCATCCGCAGTCAATGCCTCCGGCACTACATGTTCCACACCATAGTTCTGGATACCAACATCAATGATATCCGATGTGTAAGACGGTAGTGACAGATCACACCATGCCTGCACAAAGAGTAACGCAATGATAATCACAATTGATTTCCAATATGGAATCATATTTTTAAAAATCTTACTCATGTTCCCTTTCCTTTCTTCTGCCTTGCCCTTTTCTAGCTTCAATCTCTTTTTCCGCAATATGATAAATGTTATCCAAATAAGAAATCAGGCGTTTCATATCTGCCTCATCCACCTGTGACATCACTGACTTTCCAAAATCCGACATTGTCTGCCTTGCTTCCTCTGTCAGTTGTCTTCCTGCTTCCGTCAGTTCCACATAGGTGTTGCGCCTGTCATTTTTGTTGACATTCCGCTCGACGTATCCACGCTCCTCTAACCCTTTTAACGTTCTGGAAATTGCCGGAGGCAGCATCTTTGCCCGCGCAGCCAGTTCCGAAATCGTAATCTGACCGTTCTCTCCTTTATCCATGATCGTACACAGCACAAAATAGTCTGTCTTACACACTTCTGGAAACATCTCGGAAAACTTCAGCTTTCGGAATTGATTCATCGACCGAAAAAGTTCTTCATATAATTTATCCATAATTCACTCACCGTCCGTTATTAGTTAACATTGTTATGTATTAAACGCGTTAAATAATAACACAGGCAAATATCTGTGTCAAGATATCTGTCGGTGTTTATAATAATTTTATAATTTGGTAATTATGAAGCGCCAAGGCAATTCATAAATTTGCAAAACCTGTTGGCGCGAATGAGCGCATTTTACATAATTTTATGGATTCTCTCCAAAATGTCCGCTACCTCGTGCATCTCCATCTGTCCCGGTGCGCTCGCCTTTTTGTGTGCCGCAAAGGTAATGGCAGAACCAAAGCTCTCGCCGCACAGCCTGCTGATCATTCCCATCTTTCCCATGGACATTGTGATGACCGGTGTGTCCGGATTCTCTTCCTTGAACTCATACGTCACAGATAAAAGTTTTAAAACATCCTCCATATTCTGTGGCATAACTGCAAGTTTTACAATATCTGCACCTCCTGCACACATCTGTTCTAACAGCATCTTCATAACTTCTCTGTCCGGCGTCTCATAAAAATCATGGTGGGAGGCAATGACCTTCAAGCCCTGCTTATGAAGCTTTCTGATTTTTCTTGCCGGATGCTCCTCCTCAAAAAATTCCAGATCAAGCAGATCCACGCATCCTGACTCTGCCGCAAGATCATGAAGGTCGTTCAGTTCATCCGGTGCGAGTTCTCCCATACCGCCCTGTTTTTTGGTTCGGAATGTATATAAGAAGATCTTCTCTTTCATGCACTCTGCCGCAGCCGCAAACACTTCGCGCACTGCGTTGTAATTCTTATAATCCACGAAAGTATCTATTCGCCATTCCACTATATCTGCTTCACTTTTTGCAAGTGTCCGTAATTCGTCTATGATCTCTTCTTTATTGCTTTCCATAACCGGAACGCATAAAAGTGGTTTTCCTGTTCCAATTGTTTTTCCTTTAATCTCCATATGCCTGTCCTGCTCCTTTTCTGTCCATCCTAAACCGGATTTGCGAAACTCTGCCTGATTTATGTTCCACGATCATTTCTATTTTAAAACACCAGACTCTAATATTCAATGCATGCAATATAAATAGTATTCATGGAGACTATAAAAAATTGGAACATCTGTGAATTTGACAATTTATTCACAATCTATTAGAATGACTGTTAGTATAACCTATTAAAGGAGAATTTCACATGAGTTTCACATTTTTAAACGAATTACCTTCTCCTGCCCAGATCCAAGAAAGATATCCTCTGTCAGAGAAACTGCAGGAGTTAAAAAACAGCGTGACGCAGAGATCAGCAATGTGATCAAAGGTCTTGACAACCGTTTTCTTGTCATCATCGGGCCGTGTTCTGCAGACAACGAAGATTCTGTATGCGATTATGTCAGCCGTCTCACTTCCATCCAGGAAGATGTCAAAGACAAGCTGATCATCATCCCGCGTGTGTATACAAATAAACCACGTACCACCGGCGAAGGCTACAAGGGAATCGCTTCCCAGCCTGACCCTGAAAAAGCACCGGATATGGTGGAAGGTCTGATCGCCATGCGCAAAATGCACATCCGTGCCATTGAAGAAAGCGGTCTCACCTGTGCAGACGAAATGCTTTATCCGGAAAACTGGGGATATGTAGAAGACCTGCTCTCCTACGTTGCGATCGGTGCACGTTCGGTTGAAGACCAGCAGCACCGTCTTACCGTCAGCGGTTTTGATGTTGCATCCGGAATGAAAAATCCAACCAGCGGTGACTTTGCCGTTATGCTCAACTCCGTTTATGCTGCCCAGCATCCACACCATTTTGTTTACCGTGGCTATGAAGTGGAGACAACCGGAAATCCATTAACCCACGTTGTACTCCGCGGTGCCGTCAGCAAACACGGCAACAGCACGCAGAACTATCACTATGAGGATCTGATCCGTCTCTGCGATATGTATGCCAAAATGGATCTTGTGAACCCGGCTGCCATTATTGATGCAAACCACTCCAATTCCGGCAAACAGTTCAAAGAACAGATCCGTATTGTCAAGGAAGTCATGCATAACCGTCAGTTATCGCAAGACATCCATAACATGGTAAAAGGTGTGATGATCGAGAGTTATATCGAAGAGGGTTCTCAGAAGATCCACGACCATATTTATGGAAAATCTATCACAGATCCCTGCCTTGGATGGGAAGATTCCAGAAAACTGATTTATGATATTGCGGAGATGTGTAAATAAAACATCGCTTTTTATTTTGTTCTATAGTAAAAAAGTCTGCCGACAGGTACTACCTGCCAGCAGACTTTTTTCATACACCTTACAGTGCTCATTTTTCATTACAGATCTGATGAAGATTATTCCGCACGGGACATAGCTTCTTCGTAATCTTTTGTGCCTTTCCAGATCTCATCTTTGTAAGGATTCTTCTTTAACTTCATAGAACGTTTGATAATTGCAGCGAATACAACAATGTTGACTACAATTGAAAGAACAGAGATCACACCCTGTGCTGTAGGATCTACTGCTGTTGGATGTGTAGCTGCATCCATGAATCCATCTGCGTAGAGCCTTGGGATAACTGCAAATTTACCCTGATCCTGGAATAATGGGAATACCTGGGCAAACATACACCATAATGCTAATGTGTTAGCACGGTTCTGAATCCAGCCACCTTTGTTCCAGAATGCTGCAGCAAATGTAGGTGCAAGTAATAATGCAACACCACAATACCAGGAATGAGTCGGAAGGTTTAAGTAAGTATACTGGAAGTTCCATACATCATAAGCTAAGATGAACATCCATGTCATATCCGGCCATAACATATCATCTTTTTTCTTAGATGTGTAGATTCCCCACCAGCCTGTCATACATAAGATATTGATAATACCTGCAAGACCGTTGAGAACGTTCCACCATCCACCATATAACCATACGCCTTCAGATGATAACCACCAGCTTGTTCCTGTCTCTGCGAGTGCTTGTGCACCTCTGATGGCAGATTCGAAATCGCTGCATACTGCGATCAAGATGTTGATTGCTACGATGACAAATGGGAAAGCCTTAAACCACTGTGTTTTTCCAATACCCCATTTGTATTTGAGCATCATAAAACCAATACATCCAGCTGTAGCTGCATATAACTTCGCATAGTGGAACCAGCTTGTCATATGTACATATGTATTGTTATTGAGCGCCCATTCAGCTCCCGCTGCTGCTGAAACGTAAATTGCAATAAAGTAAACTGTCAGAATGATCGGAAGAACAACGAAACATAACATTCCGCCGGCTTTTGTACGTCTGGCAATTTCATTTGCAAGTACGAGACAGGTAAAAACTAAAATCCAGCCAAGAAACTGCCATGCAGCTCCCTCGCCGTAAACCTGAAACAACAGTCCATGATTTAACATATTGTTTCCTCCCTTATAAAATTATTATTTCTGGTCATACCAGTGATTGTTATGATTTTAACACTTTTTTTATAAAGTTTCAACATTATTTACATTTTCATATACTTTTTGACAAAATTGTATATTATTTCTAGCTGATCATTTCCCTTTTTTTGGGGATTTTCGGAAAAACTCTTCAAAAATGTTCACAAGGATATTCTTACTTTAACTGATTTTGCATTAAAAAAGATGTTCTGTGGTACAACCAGAGCCACGAACATCTTTTTCCTTATATTATCTATTTGTACAAACTTATGTTATATAGGATATAAACCTCTCACAGGTTACTTTTCATCCTCGATCACAAGTTTTCCTGCTGACACTTCCATAAATACACTCTCCGGGTCTGCCTTTTTCATCGCAAGCAGTAATTCCCACAGATTGTGGATCTGATTTGCCAGTACACCGGACGCCTGAACCGCATACGGCAGCAGCATTGGCAGCTGGAACACACGGATTCCAAGCGGTGGAAGGAAGATCATGTTGGTCGTATGTACCTTATCTCCGGCGGTTTTGATCATCTCATAGGTGATCATCAGAAAATCCTGTCCCTTATATTTGCAATAATAGGAAACATAACATTCATCGATCGTCCAGGAAACACCATCCTCCACTTCGACCGGTTTCTCGGATACTTCATTATTTTCCGTTGTCTGCACACTGAGGTTCCAGCGGATTTTTCCATCCTTCGTATCATTGTACATCTCTGTCAGCATATGACTCAATTCTTCTGGTCTTTTCATTGTTTTTCTCCTTATGTTGTTCTTTTCTATTTCTCCAACGCATGTTCCCCGATGCGCACTGCATGCACTACAAAACGTTTTCCCGTGGTGGAACAGGTCGACAGTGTCATAATATGATCGTCTTTCGTCACGTTCACTCCTGTATCATCATAGGACTTTTGCTTCATCTTATCAATAAATTTTTGAAAAGTCTCATCCGGTGCAAAGCCAACCGTGTAAACTTCGTCGGTTTCCGGCACATCATAGTAGGCAAAAATCTGATAACGGTACGCACACTCTGATGTATAGATTGTAAAAAACTGATGATCTTTATAAAAATCCTCTGTTTTATATTTTTTCAGGCTGCCAAACATGCTTAAGTTTTTCATGTTGTGCCCATATAGGATTGTATGGTAATCCTGAAAATCCGGTGTGTTCATCCCCTCCATAAAAATACATCCGGCAATCGTCTGATTTCCGTAAATATCCGTGCGAAGATACTTCTCATCATCCCCGGAATATAAAACCGGATAACTGAGCTGCTCCAGATTGTCAAACCGTATCCAGCCGATAATATCCGCATTGACCTGCTGAAGTTCTTCCAGCTTCACATCTACATCTGTATACCACCACGAATCATCCCCCTCTGTCTCCTCCGCCACTTCCGTATTCTCCGCTTTCTCTGAAATATAGTTTTCCTTTAATGCCTCATAGGTGTCGTTGGACTGTTTGTAATTCAAAAGATCCGGCACCAGCATAATGAGTGCTGCCACGATCAGCGCTGCGCCAAGAAGAAAAAGAAGAACCGTTGACCGGCTGCTTTTATTTTGTTTCATGCCCGTTTCTCTCCCACTTTACTCTGCTGTGCACGTAAAAAACTATCTGCACTGTTTTAGATTGTACCACAAAATGAGCAGACCTCATAGTCCCTATGAAAAGTCTGCTCAGATGTTTTACCTTTTATTTAGTTGAAAGAAACCTGTGCAAGTGCGTCTGTGTAATTTGCAAAGCCGGCTGCCTGAACTGCACATGCAGAAACTTTAATATCGGTAAATGTGGTATTCTCTGTCACATTGTTTCCAACCGTTACTTCTTCAAAGATGGTAGAATGAGCGGATTTGGAAATCACATCTTTTTTTGCATATACTTTGTAGTCAATATTATTTAAGTTCTGTGCTGTTTTATAAGCGTCTGTCACATCTACCCAGTCAGAAGCATATGTGATCGTAAGTTCCGGGTTTTCATTCACGATTTTCGCAAATACCCATGCGTCCTGTGAATCATCTGCCATGTGTACGGTCGGATCTTTGTATACCACTTCTCCTGCAACCAGATCCTCGTACTTATTTTCTTTTACCGTCCACTCTCCGGTGCCATCAGCATCCACATACAGATTGCTGTTTTCATCTCTTGCCACTTTGGACTCGGATAAACCGCCTGTCAGCGGATCATCATCAAAGTTTACATTTCCGACGGTAAAGGTGTTGGTGACAGTTCCGGTTGTGCTCGTCAGGTAAGCAAATGTGCTGCCTGCGCCGATTGCACCGATCAGGCTGATTGCTCCAAGCAGTGTGATTAATTTTGTTTTCTTCATAATTTCTGATCTCCTTTTTCATTTCATGATAATCTTTTCATTCTTATGTACTTTCCATTCTGTAACTTGCGGTTCCTGCCTTATCAGAAACCGTTTTATTACGATACTGTTTTATCACTCAATGGTCACACGGCGGTCATATATCAGAATTTTCAGTAACGTTTCTTCATTCCGTATCTGAAATTTTCTTCTTATCCTCCTCTAAAAATATCCGGAATGAAGTTTAAGAGGATCAGCACGATCAAAACACCGCACACTACCGCAATACCGAGCGGTGTCTTTGCATAAATGGAAATAAATCCAAGATACGGGATATGAAATGCATACACCCCGACGATCTGCTGCCATGCAACGGGAGCTGTATCCGCAATATTATTGGCGTCTCCCTGCGTGACAACGGTCTGTTCCTCCTTATCCACCGAAATGATCCTGTGCGTTACCAGCGTTCCCGCCGGAAGCTGATAAGTGACGACTGCTCCATCCCTCGCCTCACTCCCGGTAAAATTTTTATCGTAGACGATCGCCCCGACCGGGATCCCTGGTTCCATGCTGCCGCTCAGGACCGCATACTCATCATATCCAAGCATTTTCGGGACAAACAGAAAGCCTGCGATCACAAGCAGTCCGAGAAATACCACCATTGATAATACATTGCAAATTTTCTTTGTCATTTTCTTTTGCGCCTTTCTGACTTATTTGGTTACTTCTGCAAAAAATCCCTTCAAAACCGGAAGCCCTACTTTATCTCCGGCCTCATAACTTCCGGCAAACACTGCCTCCTGATAAACCGTGATATCGAAATTTTTTGTCACATTTCCAATTTTTACTGCATCAAATAAATTATCCGTGTTCTGCCCCGGCGCAACCGGACTGTTGTAGTAAAACCAGCCGTCCGTGCCCTGATACCAGCCGGTTCCGTCACCATCGGGATCATACAGCGTACTCTCGGTCGCAATGCTGTCCGCTGCCTTGCCTTTCTCCGTAAAAGCAGTTCCGTTCCAGGTGCCGTTTAACAGCGTCACTTCTGTCTGTTCCGGTGAGATTGTGATCCTGGCCCGGACAAATGCATCCGAAATTCCAGTGTTTTTTACACTCGGATTCTTTTTCACGGTGCTTCCTGCTTTGATTTTGCCCTCAAACTCTTCCTCGATCTCAGTCGCCACTTTTGCCGCCTGAAACGTATTGGTCACCGTTCCTGCTGTTGCTGTGATAATTGCAAATGTTGCTGCTGTTCCAATAATTCCAACCATCAGTGCAATTGTAATCACAAATATTTTTTTCTTTTTCCATATTTCTTTCATACACACTGCCTCCGATTATTTGCGCACATCTGTTGTGGAATGATTATCAACATCTGTCGTCCTGGTTGCTTTTTCATGGATCACAAATTGATTTTTCACGGCATCCGTATCCGTGAGCTTTCCATCACTTCTGGTCTTATTGTTTTTGGCTGTGACGTTCACACGGTCTGCCTGCAAGTGTAAATCTGCCGCTGTTGTGACAAAGTCCTCTGCGTCAAAGCTGCAGGCCTCGTCTCTGCTGCGGATACCAACTGCAAATTGTGCGCTGTTTCCGGCAATCTGTGATGCACAGTTTGTGTCTGCGGTAAACTCTTTTAACGTAAAGCCCATCGTGTCAAGTTCTTCTACTTTATAGATTCCCTGCGCAAGTCCTTCCAGTGTCGTCTGTGCTTTCACATTGAACATTCCGGTTGTCGTGTTCTGCTTCTCTGCGCTTTTCTCTCCAAATCTTAACGTCTTATAATAAACATCGCCTGTCGTCTGATTGGTGATCTTAAATGTAAAGATCGGATCACCCTCACACGCTCTGATATCTTTTTTACTGATTTTCTTTGTGATCGTAAGCGTTCCCGTTTTCACTTTCACGTCATATTTTCCTGCATAGGCTTCCCCATCCGCATGCGCTGCCTCCACCTGTGTCTCATTTTTATAGATCACACCGTTTAACGTGGAGTTTGCGCTGGAAGCATCTGTCGCTTCCTCCACCGGCAGAAATGCTTTTGCGTAATACGTGGTATCCTGTTTAGGTCTCTCTTTTTTCAGGTTTTCCTGCGTGATCTCCTCACGGCAGCCTTTGTCCGTGTAGAACGTCAGATACACCTTTGTCATTTTGGCGCTGTCCGCATCTTTCATGCGCACTGCCGCATCATCTGCATAGTTTTCCAGATTTTCCCCGAGAAAAATCGTATCTGCTGTGTCTGTGATCTGATACGCAATTCTCACATTCACGGTCGGCTGCGGCAATTCCAGCTGTGTGCCGCCAAAGCTTAAAAAGGAATACGGATTTACATTTGTAGTCATATTATTTCCACCCAGACAGGATTCTTTTGCCACGATATGGATTGTTTTCTGCCAGCCGGAGGCGCCGTTTTCCTTCGGCTTTACTTCCTGATCAAGCCAGCTGACCGTCGTTGTGCCATCCTCATTGACCGTTACCTGTGCGCCATCCGCTCTCAGACGTTGGATCTCGGCATCTGTCAGCTCAAATTCCGCATCAATAATGTCCGTCACCTGCACTCCGGTCAGGGATCTTGACTGTGTGATCGTGCTCTGGATGTTCTGAAAGATTTTGTTTAACTCCTCCGCAGTATCCGCCGTAAATGCACAGCCGGCTGACGCCACTTTCTCTCCCAGCCATGTGGCAGTCTCGTTATTTAAACCAAGCCCGACTGTGATGACCGTATAGCCTGCCTCTTTCAGCTTCACCGCTGATGCTTCTGTCTCCATTTTGTCATTGCTGTCCGAAGGCTCTCCGTCGGAGAACAGGATCACATATTTTTTGTTGCCATCTTCTGCCTTCTGCAATTCGCTGTATGCATGCTCCAGTCCTTTCTGTGGAGAGGTACCGCCGTCCGCAAAAAGCGCATTGACGGACTTTAACATCTCATTTTTATTTACCTTCGAAAGACCGTGGTTTAATTTGCCCTCGGTACTGCTGTTCCACCCATTGCCAATGCCATAAAAGGTGGCGATTCCGACCAGACTGTCCGGTGATGTATCGGAAATACCTGTCACAAATCCGCTGGCGGCGTCTTTTAACGCAGAAATCTTAGACGTCCATACTGCCATCACATCACTGTCTGAAATGCTCTGATAACTGCCGTCCACATACTTTTTCCATTGTCCGTCGATATATTTTACCGGATACTTCGCATACACATTACCGGATACAGCCGCTGTTCCCATCCCGACACTCTTATCATATGTCCATGGCCACCAGCCACTCTTTTCATATTTATTCCAGTAGTACACTTTATTGATATCCATCTGATTCTTCACTCTGCTGAATTCTCCGATATCCTTTAATTGATTTTGACCGGACATAATTTCATTCATCGAGCCGGACAGATCAAATACCATCATGGCATCCACTGTCTGTATTTTTTCAACTGTGCTCTGCGAGGTAGCAAGCGAACTTGCGTCAAGATCAATCTGATACTCTCTGTTCTCCCAGTCAGTCAGTTTCGCTGTCTTATGATATTCCACATCCTTCTCCGTAAAATCAACCGGTTTCTCCGGCGGGATATCCGGCACGTCGTCGTCCACCACTTTGATCACGTCCGCATTCGGAAGCGTAAACTTCATGTTACAGTTTGCCTTTCCTGCACCGCGCTCCATATATAAAATGGTCAGATGATGTTCTTTGTTTTTGTCTGTCCTGTCAATATATTTCCAGAGATCGACCGTATCTGTCAGAGCGTCATGGATACCGCCAAGATCGATGACCACCTGTTTCCCATCCAGAATCACCCAGAGATCATCATCCCCGGTAAAAGAATAGTTCAGTTCCCCGATATAATCTCCAAGTGTAAAGGTAACGTCATAGCGGAGTCCAAAATAAAAATTATTATTTCCAAATGGCAGGAAATCCGCCCCCGCAGTTGCTGCCACGTTGTCCTCTTTGTCTAAAACTTCTTTCAGTTCATAAGTGTCACCACTTTGTGAAAATTTTAACCTGTATCCTTCTTTTACTGTCAGTCCTTTTTTCCCTGCCGCAGCTGCTCCGTCTTTCGGAAAAACGCCCGGTTCATTCACACTGAAAAGAACTTCTTTGTAATCATCACTTAACCCGGTAACGATTCCTGTTTTTTTTGCATTTTCTCCAGTTCCTCCGGTATACATGTTGATATGCTGGTCGTCTGTGGTTCCGTTTTGACCTGTTTTTTTCGTGACGGTGTCATATTGATTTTCACTTAAATTCTGGGATACCGTCCCGACCGTGAAACGGTTGTCTTTTTGTTCAGACGGATAGTTGGAATCCGCATTGATACTCAGATCCGCCCTCTGCTGTCCGGCTTTGTCATAAGGGATCACCTCGTAGTCATAAAACGATGCCTCACCGATATAGTCCGTATTTTTTGCCTGATAAAAAACTTTTACAACACTGTCCTCATGGATCTCAATGTTTTCAAGTTCACTTTTGGAAAATGCTTCTCCGTTTACCTGCACATGATCCACATCCCAGTTTAACGCCTTATTGTAGTCGTTAATCTTTGCTCCCGGTGCCATCGTGCGGACGTCATCGCTGTAAATTTTTGCACTCTGCTCATCCTGCGCCTGATATTTGCTGTTGTCATAATGTTCGATGGTCACGGTCACGTTGTTATCTCCATGATTGACGATGACATATTTTGAAAAATGATCCGTGCCAAATGTCACCTCGCCGTCGGCAGAAGTGTTCGCATTCATATCCAACATCTCATTTTTTGTCTCATCAAAATGATACACGCTCGCCGAATCGCCCTCTTTCACCTGCGCAAGCGATAACTGCACCTGCACGGTTGCCCCGGGCTCCACTTCTTTTCCATCTTTTACAAAGGAGATGTCATACGCCACAACCTCTTCTTTTTCTTTCGACTCGCCCTCCATCGCTTTATCGATGGATGCTTCCATTTCTGCTGTGACGGCTACCGGTGCCACGACAAGCTCTGCGCCTGCCGGAAGATCGGTCTCATTCGAAAGTGTCACGACCACGCGGACTGCGTCATTGGAATAGTCGAAGACGGTTTTTAATTCCGGTTGTTCTGTCTCCTCTGTGTTCTCCGTCTCCTCGATTGCTTCAGTCGCCTCAGTGCTCTCTGTGTCATCGGTCACTTCTGTGTTCTCGATTGCTTCGGTGCCTTCGACTGCTTCCGTGCCTTCGACTGCTTCCGTGCCTTCGACTGCTTCCGTGCCTATTGCATTCCCGATGTTGTTGGTCACTTTCGTGCTCTCGCTGTTCTCTGTATTCCTGACTTTTTCTGTATTTCCTGTTCCGTCTGGATCTGACATTTTTCCTTCCTGCCCGGTACTTTCCTGCCCTGCATTTTTCGTCTCATTCAACATCTCTGTGGAAATTTCCGTAAAAACATCCGTGGTGTCTACACTTGTCGCATTGGTGACGGTCACATCGGATGTCAGCAAAGCCAAACATAACAGGAATGCTATCACTTTTTTTACACTCGCTGCAAATTTCATAGAATCCTCCTTACTTTTGCCCTTTGATCTACTGTTTTCTCTTCCAAAGATCTCATCCACTGTATTTGTTTAAAATATGTTCCGCTGTTTTCACTTTCTCTATATGGATCTTGATTTTCAGATTCCGGTAAACTTTATGATCCTGATAAAATTTTGAAATAATCCGGTTTGCGGCCAGCATTCCACCCTCATAAGTGCATGCAGAAAGCAAAATCACATACTGCGAATCACTGAACTGTGCCACTGCATCCCCTGGACGGAGCGATTTTTTCAATGTCTCCGCCAGATGCGGCATCGCATTGCGGATGCGGAACAGATCTACATCACTGACTCTGCTTCCGGTATACTCCCCCGCCTTTAAGGTCAGAAGCAGAATATATTCATTTTCATCAAAACGCGCTGTCTTTCTCACCTGAAGCCTGCAAATTTCCCGAAAGACCGGATACCCGCACAAAAACGCTCCCGCTGGATTCTGTTCTGCAATATCCTGATGTACCTGTGCAATTCCCTGCACATTTCCGCTTTTATTCTGTCTCAGTAATTTGTCATAAACGCCCTTTAATTTTGACAGTCCACAAATTCCAAGCTGCTGCTGCAACGTCCGACAGGCATTCTCATAAACTTCCAGGGCGGAACCAATTTTATTTTTCCTGCCAATGCTCTAATCAGATAACAATATAACTCTTCATCAAGACTTTCCCATTGAAGTGCCTGACTGCAAAGCTGTTCTAACTCTTCAAATTTTTCTGTGCTGACATAATATTCGCACAGATACCGGACGCAGTTTAAATACAAAGAGTGATAATAAGTATTCAGCGTCATCACCCAGTGCATATCTGCAACTTTTGTCATGAAATCACCCTGATAGAGTGCAAGCGCCGCTTTTAATTTCCGGATTGCCTCCCCCTCTGAAATAGTTTTCTGCTTTGCAGATTCAAACATTTGTTCGAACTGTTCTGCATCCACCGCCACCTCCTGTCTGGGATTCCAGCGGTAGGAACCATGATCGGTCAGGATAAAGTCCTCTTCTCCAAAGTTTTTCTTCAGAAGAACTCTCAGACGATACATCAGATTCTTCAATGCCCCTGCCGGATTTCCCGTTTCTTCCTCCTGCCACAACGCATCCGCCATGTCATAAAACGTCAGTGTCTGATTTCTGTGAAGAATCAGATACGCCAGTAAATTTATCATTTTCGGAGATCGTATTTCTTCCTCATTCACAATATGTTCTTCATTCCTTATCTGAAATTTCCCCAGAGTACGAATCGTCAGCATGCAGTTCTCCTCCTCTTTTCCGGCTCTGACTGCCAGATTTTTCCTGTAAGTCTAACATGCATGTATTGCCATAAAAGTCGAATACTGTACCTAAAAATCCTGGTTACTTCGACTTTTTTCTATTTTTATATATAAGGAAAACAATCAGTCCCACAACAAAAACTGCCGTGATACCGCCAATCACCGGCACTGCCACAGGTACGGATGCTGCATCGATCTCCTGCGCTGCAAGGTCTGCATCTTTCCCGTTCACATCACCGGAAGCGGTACTCGCATCCTCTGCTGTGTTCGCCAACGGTGTCTCGCTCTCTTCGATGGCGACAACTCCATCATTCCCATCTCCATCCACCAACGGTGTCTGCTCCTCCGGAATTTCAACATTGCTATCGTCTACGGTCTGGTCTTCATTATCATCTGCCGGAGCATTTACCGCATTGTCCGCTGCATTATTTGCGTTATTATCTGCCACGTTATTTGCTGTATTGCCTACCGGCGCATTCACTGCATTTGACGCATTATTTACTACATTTGCAGTAAATCCTGTCGGCTGGGAGGTTCCGGGAACGATGACCGTCTCCTCAACCTCGTTCACAACTGTCTCTGTCCGTGTTGTGCCCGGAACCACATTTGTCACCGTGCTGGTGATTGTCTCCACAGCCCCGGTGTAGCGGTATTCAAACGTTGCCGTGTTCTCTTTCCCTTTTTCCAGTTTTATAATTTTACTGCTCTCTGTCGGTGTATAATCCGGAACAGTCACCGGAATGACCGTGATTGTTTCCTCTGCATTTCCATAGGTGATCTGCGGAGCCGCAATCTGTTCCTTTGTCTGACTGTCTATGAAACTCACCGTATAGGAAACCGGATCGATCAGACGTTTATAATCCAAAACATACTCTGTATTCCGCTCCACCGCAGTTCCCACAACACCGTTAAAAGCTTTCAACCCATATGCTGCCTCTTTTTCATAGTGCAGGCAGTTAGAAAACCATGATGTCAGCCTTGCATCACTTTCCCAGCCAGGCACTGTGAAAGCAAGTGTATCTCCCTTTGCAACTTTTACCTTAATATAATTTTTTGTCACTTCCATCCCTTCGGAAACAGTGATCTTATCTATATCAAAACAAGCAATATTTCCTGCACGGAATGTCACTGTATACATTCTTTTTTCCACCACTTCTTTCTCTTCCGAAGCTTTCACCGTTGTCATTGGAAGCACCAGCGCCATGAAGATAAAAACCGTAAGAAAGCCCGTAATTATTTTTTTACTTTTTTCATGACTTGCGCTCCACCTTTCTTTTTTTCACTGCGATACTAACAATCACTATACCTGCCACCAGAACTCCTGCAGATACCGTCACTGTCAGAGGATCTCCTGTCCTGACACCATTTGCCAGTGGAACAAGCTGTTCTGTGACAGTCTTTGGAATCACTTTCTTTACAACCTTTGTCACCACATTGTCTTCTCCGTGCTCCGTCACATAATTTGTGATCACAACCGGCTTTCTGTCGTCTGCATAGTACGCCCGGAATTCAAATTCCATCGCACCTGCTGCACGCGAATAATCAATTCCATCTGCGCTGTCCATGCCCTCGCCGTCTAAGGTCAATGTCACATAGACATCCGCCGACTCCCCCGGATCCAGAGCTGTCATATAACGATACTCATTCAATTCTGTAATTTCTGCTAAACCTTCGGCACTTGCCACATTTTCCGCATATCCACCGGCATCTGCATCCAGCAAAGATATCCTTCCGGTATCATTGCCGATCTCCACCTGAAACTCATATGCTCCGCCAGACGCTTTTCCTGCTTCTTCCAAAGCATCCGTTGTCTTCTGCGAAATAAAAAAAGATGCCTTATGACTGTTTTGATTCTCGATTTTAATGACAACGGTCCTGCTGTCTCCGGGTGTCATGCCATCAAAAGCACCGGCAAGTTCTGTCTTATCTTTTGTATACACAAGCTGATTTTCCTCTGTCAGCTGCACAGTCTGAATTTCCGCCGCACTGACCACCGATGAAAATCCACAAGTCCAAATAAGCAACAGAACGGCTGCTATGTTTTTATTTTCATATGATCCAATCTCCTTCAACCGTTATCTTGTTTCTGAAACAGACAAAATCGTTCCATTTTCATCAAACTCCGGGAACACGCCAAGCTCTGCTGCGATCGCATCTTTTGCGTTATTCGCCTGAACTGCCGTAACTTCGTATTCTAACGTATAGACTGCATCTGCAAATCCATTTCCCATAGATTCCTTAAAATGAATTCCGTCCATAAAGTTTGTTGTCGTCTGTTCTGGAGCCAGCGGCTTTGTGTAGTACATCACCATCTGCTCATCATCCTCATACCCGATGATCCAGTCCTGATTATGTACATAGATATCATCCGCCTCCCCTGCACTCACAAGTCCGCCGCTTTTTGTATCCCATGCATGATAAATGACTACTTTTACATACACATCATAACCATCCGGGATATCGTTTTGTACTGCCTTCGGCATGATGATCGTTTCCCCCGGTACGATCGTAACCGGTTCTTTTTCCCCGCCGTCTGCCAGTGCCACAGGTTGATCCCCGATCACCGTGACTCCCACACTCTTAATGGAAATATTTGCCACTGCCTTTTCACTTTTTGTATTCAGAGCTGCAAGCGTTCCGCCAACCATCGTTGCCAGGATCAATACTGCAGCGATTCCCATAAGCATGTATTTTTTCTTCACTCTCCATCTCCTCCGCTCATCCATTGAATTTTTTATAAATCCTTGTGTTATTATAGGTATCCCCGGTCACACAATGGTCACACGAATATTTTATGCAGCAGACCGCACGAAAAATGCACTTTGTTTCTTCAATTACGCAAAAATACCTCCCGGCAGATTCGGGGTTGTTACCCGCATCTGCTCAGGAGGTATCCTGTCATTTCATAAATATTGATTTTTCTTCACATTTTAAGCAATCATTTTACATCCACTATCTCACATAGATATTGGAAAGATTGTCCAAAATCTCTCCTGCAACATCCGGTTTATTCATCGTGTAAATATGCACATGATTGACACCGTTGGCGATCAGATCAATGATCTGCTCTGTTGCATATGCAATTCCCGCCTGACGCATTGCTGTCGGGTTGTCTCCAAACCTGTCTACGATCGCAAGAAATCTCGGTGGAACCATATTGCCGGACAAAGATGTGATACGTTTGATCTGGCTTGCGTTGGTGACAGGCATAATGCCTGCTACAATCGGAACATCTATTCCTTTTTTTAATGCCTTGTACATAAAATTGTATAAAATGTTATTGTCAAAAAACATCTGTGTGGTGAGGAACTCGCATCCTGCATCCACTTTCTCTTTCAAATGGTCGAGATCTTCAAAAATCGTTGCTGCTTCCGGGTGTCCTTCCGGGTAGCATGCACCACCGATACAGAAATCACCCTGTGCTTTGATATCTGCGATCAGTTCACTTGCGTGCTTGTACTGATCCGGCAGCGGAAAATCTGCATTTGCAGGAATATCGCCACGGAGTGCAAGGATATTCTCGATATTTGCTGCCTTTAACTCCTCAATGACAGATGCCACCTTTTCTCTGGTGGAAGAGGCACAGGTCAGATGTGCCAACGCCGGAATGTTATTGTTACGTACTTCCTCTGCTAGCTTTACCGTATAATCAGATGTTCCACCTGTTGCGCCGTAAGTGACACTCATATATGCCGGCTTTAATGCCGCCATATCTTTTACGATATTTTTATAATTTTCCAACTGCGCACCCTGTTTTGGTGGAAAAAGCTCGCAGGAAATCGTCACTTCATCTTTGTTTAATAATTCTGTTAATCTCATCTTTTTGTTCCTCAATCTTCTTTCTTATATATTAAAAACTTCTCAGTTTATCCGTTCCATCATCCACCGTATTCTCGATTTTTCGTATCTCTACAAAATAGGAATAGTTATCGTTTACTTTTACTTCGCAGCGGTCACCTATTTTGTGTCCCAACAATGCTTTTCCGAGAGGCGATTCGTTACTGATCAGATTTTTCAGGGAATTGCCGCGGATGGTTGTGACAATTTTATAGGTTTCTTCCTCGTCATCATCCTCAAAATAGACGGTAACGGTATTGTTCATTCCGACTTCATCATCCGCAGAATCCGTGGAAATAATCTTTGCCGTTCTGATCATTTTCTCCAGATAACGGATACGGCTCTCATTCTGATTTTTGTCTTTTTTTGCTGCATGGTATTCAAAATTTTCACTGAGGTCGCCATGTGCACGTGCCTCTTTGACTGCTTCCAGCGCATTTTTTCTCACAACCAGCTTCCGATACTCAATCTCTTCTTCCATTTTTTTTATGTCCTGTTCGGTCAACTCGTCATACATGAATCCCAACCTCCATTTTCCATCTCTATCGGTACTGATCCTGTACCATTCTCATTATGATCTGCAGATCTGTCTCTTATAAAAACACCTGTTCTAATGCGATTTTCTCCGGCAGACAGCGTTCGATTGCACTCCCTTTCCGGCAGACAGACAGCCAGACATCCCGTTTGACATTCCATGTTTTCAGATAATATTCTCCCACCTGTTCTTCCATCGTGGAAAAAGAATCCAAAGACATTGCGATCCCTGTTCCAACCGCCTTGATATAGGCTTCCTTCCTCGTCCATATTCCGGTAAAAGCCTCATCTGTCCAACATTTTTCCAGATATTTCCTCTCATCTTCTGCAAAAAAACGCTGTGCGATCTTCTGTTTTCCGGTGCGCATCAGCTCCACATCCACACCTATATCCTCTGTGCCAAAAGCTGCTGCCACATACGTGCCCGAATGGCTGAGGTTAAACATAAGCGGAAGCCGTTCTCCCTGCCCTGTCCCAAGATACGGCTTCCCATTTTCACCATAAACGAATCTTACCTGCTGCAAAGACCGTGTTTGTCCGGTCTGCTCCAACTCTGCTGCAGCAGACGATCCCACAGGTATTGTCTGCGTGTAACCATACTGCCGCAGACCGTATTCCAATAACAAACCTGCCCCAAAGGCACGAAGCCTGTCATCTTCATTTTTACATTGTTTTATTTTCTGTTGTCTGGCGCAGCACAAAAACTCCCACAACTGTGGTTGATCTGATCTGTCACGCAAGGCACTGATATCTGAATAAAACACACGCAGTTTTTTTTGCTTATCCACTACTTCTGATGCTCCTGCAGAACTTCTTTTTTTCGCCTTGTGGAATCCCAGACATTCTGCACACGTCTGGTCACGATCTCCGGAATAAACGGTTTTACAATATAATCGCTTGCACCTAATTCCATCGTCAATACCTGTTGTTCTGTTGTATCATCCGCCGTGATGATCACCACCGGAATATTTAAGATCCTTGGATCATTCTTCCTTTCCTGCATAAACGTCTGTCCATTCATGCCAGGCATCATCAGATCTAACAGGATCATATCCACTTTATAATTCTGTTCCTCTAAAATACGAAGTGCCTCTTCCCCATCTCCTGCCTGCAGGATACGGTAATCTGTTTCAAAAATACTCTCCAGCGATGCCCGGTTAATCTCCATATCATCCACGACAAGCATGGTTTTCTCGTTTACCTCTTCTTCCATCAGTGCAAGACGGTACTTTGCAAGTTCATTGTCCATCTCCCGCTGGACCGTGATATCGTCAATGCAGCCAAAAATAATATGGCGATCCCCTACCCTGTTAATATACTTCAGGCGGAGCTTGATCCAGATTTCCCTGCCAGACTCGAGAAAACGTTTCACTTCACATTCCGCAGTACTTTGATTCTCCACAACCTGTGCAAAAGTATCCATAAACCTTTCTCTGTCAACATGATCAATGGATCCCTCAATCTCTTTGTGCACACGGTCTGTGTCATGATAACCAAACATGTCAAAATAAGCGTCATTTACACGCACCACTTCAATATTTCCGTCGCTGTACTCATAAATTGCGGCTGCCTGCATCATGTTGGAGAAAATCATTTCCATCTGCATATTCGCTGTCCAGATGGCATTCGTATCGTTGGATGTTCTCCTTGTCTCATCATCTTCAAAGTATGGCTGTTCATACAACAGCTTTTCATATTCTTTTACCGGCATTGGTCTTGCAAAATAAAATCCCTGCACATATTCGCATCCGATGCTGTGCAGAAACGATACCTGCTCTTTGCGCTCCGCACCCTCAGCTACGACCGGCATGTTCAGCCACTTTGCCATGCGGACTACCGATGCCAGAATGTTTTCACTCCTGCCATCATCTCCGGAGCCATCCAGAAACTTCATATCAATTTTCAGGACGTCAACCGCAATATCTTTTAGTACATTCAGTGAGGAATAACCACTTCCAAAATCGTCCATTAAAATAGAAAAACCTTTTTTCTGAAGCTGTTCCATCATCTCTTTGATTGCTTTTGGGTTTCCTGTATATGCACTCTCTGTCAGTTCTAACTGCAGCCATTCCGGTGGAATATTGTATTTTTCTGTCAGTCCACAGATCACATCCACAATTTTTGGATTATAAAGACTTACACGCGAAATATTGACGGAAACCGGAAATATTTTTCTTCCCTCATCTCTCCATCCCGCAAGCAGCTGGCATGTCTTTTCCCAGACATACTGATCCAGCTTCAGGATAAAACCGTTCCTCTCAAATACCGGGATAAATTCTCCCGGCGATATCATCCTGCCATCTGCTGTGATCCATCGCACCAAAACTTCTGCTCCTGCAATGGAATTTCGCTGAAGTTCATATTTGGGCTGCAAATACAGCACAAACCCTTCGTTCTTCAGCGCATTCTTCATATTGTTGATGATGCGCTGCTCCTTGATAATCTCCTCACTCATCTCTTTTGTGTAAAAGAAATAGTTCTGGATATAATTTCCCTTACAGTTTTTGGATGCAAGATTGGCTTTGTCATACATTTCGTTGATGGAAAGATCACGGTTTTTCACAAGATATATCCCAAAGAAAGGCGTGATATCAAAATCCAGAGGATATTTTTCCATCTGATTCGTGAATTTCTTCACAAAGTCTGTGATCTCTTTCTCATTTTCATAAGAAAAGCATACCGCAAAAATATCTGCCTCAATTCTTCCATAAGTAATATAACGATATTCTTTTTCCACATTCTGCAGATAATCTGCCATATACTTTAATAAATTATCACCCTCATCCATTCCAAAAAAGGAATTGATCAGCTGGAATTTTTCAATATCGATCCTGATGAACACAAAATCTTCCGTACCGAAAATATTCAGCATATTTCTCGTATTATAAAAGAACTTTGATTTGTTCAAAATGCCGGTAAGCACATCATACTCCGCACGGTACTTTAATTCATCATCCACTCTCATCTGACTGCGCTCGATCACATTCTTTACACGAAAACGCACGATCGTCGGATCATAAGGTTTCCGCATCAAATCCCATGCTCCGTATTCCAGACACTTGCACTCGATCTCATCATTGATGTCTCTCAACATTGCGATCACAGGTATATTCTGATACCTTGCATCTTTGTGAAAAATTTCTAAGAGTTCCAGTCCGCTCATGTCCGGCATGATCAGATCTAGAATGATCACAGTTACCGCCTGATACTTCTCCTCTAAAACTGCTAATGCATTCTGTCCATTTTCTGCTTCAAGCACGATATAATTGTCATTTAAAATGTCCCGCAATGCAGTCCTGTTATGTCTTGCATCATCCACAATTAATATTGTATGTTTTCTTGTCATATGCCCTTGTGCCAGTCCTTCTCCATTTGTAGTGGTTTCAGCCACCTGTCAAATTCTTTTTCTTCCGTACAAACCATATACTTATATGATAACAAACTTATTTTTTCTTTTCAATACAAGAATTTTTATCTGTCGTTTACTTAAAAATCCATGTAAGAGAGATACAGCTCCTCAAAATCATTTTCTTCTGCCAGATTGATGACTTCTGCCATGGTCTGGATTTTTTCAAGTTCTTCTTTTGAAATTCTGCCAAGTAAAACCTCTTTTGTCCCTGCAAGAACTGTATTTCCGGCCGGGATCGTTTTCATCTCCAGTTCTTTCGGGATCAGGCCAATCCCTGCCGCCTTTTTGATATCTATCTTTGTTCCAAATCCACCTGCAAGATAACAGTCGTCCACTTCGTCAAACGTAATGCCCGCCTTTTTTACTAAAATATCCACTCCTGCACGGATCGCCGCTTTTGCCATCTGAAGTTCCCGGATGTCATTCTGTGTGAATTTTACTTTTTCTGCCAGTTCATATCCAGTGTCAAAATAAAGATCCGAATATGTTCCATGTTCATCGATCATCTGATGCTCCCGGAGTTCATAAACCAGATCGATCATACCTGTTCCGCAGATTCCGATCGCCTGCTGTTTCTTATTTTCTCCATCTGTTTCACCGATCACCTGAAATCCGGCTTTCCCTGTCTCTTCCATGAAAACATGTGAGATCACTCCCGGAATGCTCGCCATGCCACAGGAAATATTTCCGCCTTCAAACGCCGGTCCTGCAGACGTGGACGTCACATACATATGACGGCAATTTCCAAGCACCATCTCCCCATTCGTTCCAATATCCAGCAGCAAATGATATCCTTCGGATCTGTGCATATTCATTTTTGCAATGCCAGCCATGATATCAGCCCCTACAAATGCTGAGATTCCAGGCAAAATCACAACTTTTGTATCCAATTCTTTCATTCCAAGAAAATCCGCAGCACTGCCTTCCATCCATGAAAGGTCAACTGGCAGAAAAGGTGCCACACCCAGCGTCTCACATGAAAATCCGCGAAGCAGATGACACATCGTTGTGTTTCCAGCGATCACGATCCTTTGTATCTGCTGTTCCGTTATCTTTTCTTTTTGAAGAAGCTCCCTGATCAGTTTCTGAAGATCCTGCCGGATACACCGCTGTATCTCCCACTTTTTTCCACCATTAGATGCAGAAATTCTTGAAAGCACATCCGATCCATAAGTTCTCTGGTGATTAACGGAAACAGCAGTCTGGCAGTCTGCCTCTGTTTCCAGATTCACAAGCAGTGCCGCCAGAGTCGTTGTTCCGATGTCGATGCAGATTCCATAAAGTGCATTTTCTGTTTTCTCTGCCGTTCCTTCTGCTGTTTCTTTGTCCTGTATGCCGCCGCTTGTTTTCGCTTCTGCTGGCGTTTGGGTATAAGCTTCTGTAAGTTCTTCTGTATCCGTTTTCTGCTGCTTCTCCCACTCTGAAAGAACTTCTATCGTTTCTTCTGACTCTGGGAGTTCCACTTCATATGCACCTACCGGATGAGATTGACAGGCAAGACGGTATCCATCCTCCAATTGTTTTTCCGAAAAAACTTCTCTATCCCGCCTTGTCGGTTCTGTTGCGCCACGTTTGTACCGCACAATACATTTTCCGCAGATTCCATTGCCATTGCATGGAGCACTGATGTATTCATTTTTTTCCTGTAACATTTCCAGAAGATTTTTCTGTTGTTTTGATCTGTCTATAATCATTTTTTTCCTTCACCTTGAAAAAGCAATAAATCAGCACTGCTTCCTCGATGGAATCAGTGCTGATTTTTGTATTTTATAGTTTTTCAACTACGACTTTGCAACGTTTTTTACAGAATGCAATTCCATATGCAAGAAGATCGTTTCGTCCATCCTCACGGAGTTCTGCGTCATATCTGTGATTCTTAATCTGCTCCATAGCTCGTTCACACGCCTTGTCAAGTTCATTCATGGAATGTGCGTATTTCAGTTCTATCACGATTCCAACATCTGGATTCTTAGGCTTAAGCAAAATATCTGCATATCCATCACCAGATTCTCTATTCGATTTAACCGCCCAGCCCGAATAATTTTTTAAAATACCGATCAAAATACCATGATAAAAAATCTCTTTTTCTTCGTTTCTTGCTTTCGTATCTAAAACGCTGATTGTTTCGCCAAGAAACATTGTAAGTTCCTGCTGGATATCATCTGTCTTTCCTTCAAGAAAACCCCTGTTGATTTTTTCCGTAGATGCGTGGTCATTCGCAACTACCTGGTCAAACCAGTCACGGATTTGTAAAAGAAAGACTTCCCTGACTTCCTTGTTTGGAATGATCAATCTATACATCCCATTTTCTACATCACCATTTTTTGTGAGATATCCGGTTGTAAAAAGAACACTCCACAAATTATCAATGCTGTTATCAATCTCGTCGTAGGTCAGATCCAAACGGATTCTCTTTTCGACTGCCTCTCCCACAATCAATTGTTCGATTTCATCCTTTGTAGTTTTATCTGCCATGTCGATAAATCGTTTTACAAGATCATTTCCACTACTGTTAATCCAATATGCCTTTGGCTGCGATTTAGCCTCACTTACCAAATCGTCAACATAATTGATTACATCCCATGGGCAATAAATATCTGCATTACCAAAACGATAGCCATCATACCATTCCTTCACTTCTGTGAAATGCTTCTGCAGATTGTAGTCTTCCAGCTAATTTTTTTACTTCTTCATTCGTAAAGCCGAATTCTTCATCATATCGAACATCGTCTGCCGAATAAACCTTAAAATTATTCAAGCCAGTAAAGATGCTCTCTTTGGAAACCCGAAGGCATCCTGTTAATACAGCAAACTGTAGAAAATCATTTGTTTTAAGTGCTTCACCGAACAATCCACGAATAAGTGCCACCATTTCTCTATAATAGCCATGCTGAAAGGCCTTATCAAGTGGAACATCATACTCGTCGATCAAAACAATCGTTTTCTGACCATAGTGTTGATATAAAAGTTCTGAAATTTTCTTAAGTGAGAATTTCAGCTTCGTTGCAAGAGTAGTTTCCTGTTCCCCTTGAAGTGAAATCAAATCACGATATATATTCTTTTCGTCATTGTCCAGTCTGCTACTGTTCAGCAAGAACTTAAATCGTCTCACCTCGCCAGCAATCAACTCACACAGGGCAGACCGTGCTTCTTCAAATGTTAGTCCATCTACACCTTTGAGAGACAGAAATATAACAGGATACTTTCCCATATATTCCTTACAAAGTTCTTCATTCTGCGAAATATAAAGGCCATCAAATAATGCTGTGTCTGTTCCAATCTCGAAAAAGCTCTTAAGCATACTCATATTTAAGGTTTTTCCAAATCGGCGTGGTCTGGTAAATAAATTCACTTTACTCCAATTTTCAAGAAGCTGCTCTACCAATTTTGTTTTATCCACATAATAAAAGTCTAACTTCCGAATTTCCTGAAAGTTCTCAAAACCGACTGGAAGCTTTTTTAATTCCTGCATATTTTACACACTCCTCCGAAGCTTTAGTCTTAGGATTGGGTTACATACAGCAAGGTAGACCTGTCCTAGTGTGGTTTAATTTTACCATTTAGTTTGACAAGTATCAAGCCGATAAGTCGTTGCTAAACAAAAATAACACCGATTTTCTTATGTTAGTTTCTTTATGAACAAAAGCAAACGAGACATTTAAATGAATATTCAAAGAATCCGAGATTTGAGAGAAGATTCCAATTATACACAGGAATATATTGCAAAGCTGCTGAATGTAAACCAGCGCACTTATTCCAGATATGAAAATGGAGAACATGCAATTCCACTTACAATACTTTCTTTTCTGCAGACACACAAAAAACTTCTCCAAAGAATGAGTACTCTTATTTATTGCTGATAGCTGCCTGAGCAGAGTACACATTACATGGTGTTACCTTAACCCTTATTTGTAGTGCACAGCTGTATTGCAGGTGCCATAGTTGAAGGGGGTAATGCTGAGATTTAAACTCTCTTCTAAACTGAAATTTCATGAATTATCGCTTGCCTTAAACTTGCTGACACAAATCATTTAGTTTCCAATCCACTCAAATAGAATTGATATAACAAATACACCAGAGAAAATATACCAATTAACAAATACGCCACATTTTCTTTTAAAGATACTAGATACGATGAGAATACAACAAAGCCAATAACCTTGATTACCGCTTTAATTTTTCGATTTTCAATCTTATCAATTTTACAACAGATAAAACGTACTCCAATAACCATAGGAGAAAATAAGATTGCAATCAAAATTAATATAATATTTTGCTTATTAAAAATAAGCTTTGATAACTGTTTTTTCTCATTATCCTTGATGTCCAAATACTGGTATAGCAATATAAGAGAGGCTTGGTCAGGAACACTTTTTCCCAATTCCCATTTCGAAATTGTCTGTCGCGTAACAAAGACAACATCAGCCAGTTGTTGTTGGGTCAAGCCCTTTTCAATTCTGGCTGATTTAATCAAATCTGATATTTCCATAGTTGTACTCCATTTATTATCTGTTTTTAATAGTGTCGCATAATGTTATTGCTAAACAAGCAACTATTACAAGAAAACTCATCTGATGTTTAATAACAACGCAAAATAGGCTAATTGCCAATAACATACCGATAAAAGCAATCATACTATACTTGTATATCCTAGGATGTTTTTGGGATAATGCATTCGATATTTTTACAATTACTGCTATCATAGGAATAATTAATACCCCCATAACACCAAATAAAATTCCAGTTGCAACAACACTCATTTTGTTTTTCTTTAATTCCTTCAACATAAAAAGAACCTCCTTTGTTTTTGATACTTTGATATTAAAATAGAATTCTTTTTATGTCACGCAACGCTTGTGAAAACAGGCGCAACGGTAACGATTTTCATTCTGGTCATCGAAAGCAAAATTCAAATTCATGTGCGCTTTCAATCTCACCGGAAGACTGAAATTTTAAAGTGTGCGTGTTTACAATAACAATCTTTCTGCTTCACATATATTTTCGACAGTTAAACCAATACTTGCATCTGTAAGTATTTGATGTTTTCTAATTTCTTCATTATGCAAATCAAGGTCATCAATCACTATCCACTTTTCAATATTGTCGTACTGTGATACCCATGCAAGTATTTCACTCGCTTTGACAAGACTAAATTTTTTGCTTTTTCTTATCTCCTCCGTTGTATGGTCTGGAGTTACACCATTGACTTTTATACCTTCCTTTTCAAGCATACTTATCAAGCGTTCTGCTTCTCTACGCAATGGCTTTACTTCACTATCAAACCAAAACTTCCAACCGGAATGTAATATAACCTTTGCACTTGTGTTTCTTATAAGTTGCCCCAATAACATTACTTTTTCTTCATCAATAAGTGTTCCATCACTTATTTCTCTTTGATGTGTATCATTCCAGAAATTAGAGTTAAGAACACCATCAATATCTAAAAATATTACTTTCATAATATATAATTCCTCGCTAAATTCACAGTTTTTATCTTGTAGTAATCATATTACATCTTCCCCAAGATTCATCCTTAAAACTAAACGCATTCTCTGTTAACGTTCTTTCCTTAAATCCCGCTTTTTCATAACATTTCTTCGCACCAGGATTTTCCGGAAAAACATTCAAATGTACTGCATCTGCTTTCGCTATTTCAAATGCATATTTAATAAAAAGATTAATAGAATTAAAAGAGAATTTACCACTAAGAAAAAAAACCTCGCTACTGATAGAAATACCGGTAGTGAGGTTCTTTTTATTATATTCATTCCTGCTATTGAATTAAGTTATTAATTCTCACAGAAATATATCCATATTCAGCAATACCTTCTCAAAGTTTTGCTTCTTAATTTAGTGATAAATCACTCGCCTACTTCTGAGAGATAGCTGCCTGAGCTGCTGCTAAACGAGCGATTGGTACACGGAATGGTGAGCAGGAAACATAGTCCAAACCAATCTTGTGGCAGAACTCTACGGAAGATGGATCTCCACCGTGCTCTCCACAGATACCAACATGAAGTTTTGGATTTACTGGTTTACCAAGTTTGATTGCCATATCCATTAACTTACCAACACCATTCTGGTCAAGTTTTGCAAATGGATCGTTCTCGAAGATCTTTGTATCATAGTAAGCATTTAAGAACTTACCAGCATCATCACGAGAGAATCCAAATGTCATCTGAGTTAAATCGTTCGTACCGAAGCAGAAGAAATCAGCTTCTGTAGCGATCTCATCAGCTGTAAGAGCAGCTCTTGGGATCTCGATCATAGTACCAACTTCATACTCTAATTTAACGCCTGCTGCTGCGATCTCAGCATCTGCTGTCTCAACAACAACTTTCTTAACGTATTTTAACTCTTTAACTTCACATACAAGTGGAATCATGATTTCTGGTTTTACTGTCCAGTCTGAATGTTTCTTCTGTACGTTGATAGCTGCACGGATAACAGCTTTTGTCTGCATCTTAGCAATTTCTGGATAAGTAACTGCAAGACGGCATCCTCTGTGTCCCATCATTGGGTTGAACTCATGTAAAGAAGCGATGATGTTCTTGATTGTCTCAACGGATTTACCCTGAGCTTTTGCAAGTTTCTCGATATCTGCTTCTTCAGTTGGAACGAACTCATGAAGAGGTGGATCAAGGAAACGAATTGTAACTGGGTTACCTTCCAATGCTTCGTAAAGTGCTTCGAAGTCTCCCTGCTGATATGGAAGAATCTTCTCAAGAGCAGCTTCTCTTTCTTCTACTGTATCAGAGCAGATCATCTCACGGAATGCAGCAATTCTGTCTTCCTCAAAGAACATATGCTCTGTACGGCAAAGTCCGATACCTTCTGCACCAAGCTCACGAGCTTTCTTAGCATCTGCTGGAGTATCTGCATTTGTACGAACTTTTAATGTTCTGTATTTGTCAGCCCATGCCATAACACGACCGAACTCACCAGCGATTGTAGCATCAACTGTCTTGATAGCTCCATCATAGATGTTACCTGTTGTACCATCGATAGAGATGTAATCTCCTTCATGGAACTCTTTTCCAGCTAATGTGAATTTCTTATTTTCTTCGTCCATAGCGATATCGCCACATCCGGATACACAGCATGTACCCATACCACGTGCAACTACGGCTGCGTGGGATGTCATACCACCACGTACTGTTAAGATACCCTGGGAAGCCTTCATACCAGTGATATCTTCTGGAGAAGTCTCAAGACGTACTAATACGACTTTCTCTCCTCTTGCATTCCAAGCCTCAGCATCTTCTGCTGTAAATACAACTTTACCACAAGCAGCTCCTGGAGATGCTCCAAGACCTTTTCCAAGTGGAGTTGCAGCTTTTAATGCAGCAGCATCAAACTGTGGATGTAATAATGTATCTAAGTTACGAGGATCGATCATTAATACTGCTTCTTCCTCTGTCTTATGTCCTTCATCAACAAGGTCGCAAGCGATCTTTAATGCAGCTGGAGCTGTTCTCTTACCGTTACGGCACTGTAACATGTAAAGTTTCTTGTTCTCTACAGTGAACTCCATATCCTGCATATCATGGTAGTGATTCTCAAGAGTCTCACATACTTTTAAGAATTCAGCGTAAGCTTCTGGGAATTCCTGCTCCATCTGTGCGATTGGCATTGGGGTACGAACACCGGCAACTACGTCTTCACCCTGTGCATTGATCAAGAACTCACCCATAAGTTTGTTCTCACCTGTAGCTGGATCACGTGTAAATGCAACGCCTGTACCGGACTCGTTATTTAAGTTACCGAATACCATTGGCATTACGTTAACAGCAGTTCCCCAGGAATATGGGATATCGTTGTCACGACGGTAAACGTTTGCACGTGGGTTGTCCCAAGAACGGAATACAGCTTCAATAGCAAGTTTTAACTGCTCTACAGGATCTGAAGGGAAGTCTGTTCCTAACTGGTTCTTGTACTCAGCTTTGAACTGCTCTGCTAATTCTTTTAAGTCTGCTGCTGTGAGGTCGATATCGAATTTAACGCCTCTTTCTTCTTTCATCTTGTCGATAAGCTGTTCGAAATATTTCTTACCAACTTCCATAACTACGTCAGAGAACATCTGAATGAAACGTCTATAGGAATCGTAAACGAAACGCTCGAATGCTGGATCTGGGTTACCAGCGATCATAGCTGCTACTACTTCGTCATTTAAACCAAGGTTTAAGATAGTATCCATCATACCTGGCATAGAAGCTCTTGCACCTGAACGAACAGATACTAATAATGGATTCTTAAGATCGCCGAATTTCTTTCCGTTGATCTCTTCCATTTTCTTAACGCCTTCCATAGCCTGAGCCATGATCTCGTCGTTGATCTTACGTCCATCTTCATAATACTGTGTACAAGCCTCTGTTGTGATTGTGAATCCCTGTGGTACAGGAAGTCCGATGCTTGTCATCTCTGCAAGGTTGGCACCTTTACCACCAAGCAGGTTACGCATGGTCATGTCGCCTTCGCTAAACATATAAACCCATTTGTTTGCCATTTTATAATTCCTCCTAATATAAAATACTGTAACTTTTATTCAAACAGAGAGCATTAACCCCTGTTCTTGTCACAAGTATGCACGTTTTTCCAAAACGCACATACTTATAATACCACACATTAACCAAAAGGCAACAACTTTTTTGCTTCTTTTCGCCTATTTTTTATGCACATTTCACAATTTGAAATTCTATTCCATATTATGGAACTCTTACCATTCAAATTTCTTTGCAAAATATGCATCCAGATCTTCGATCTTGATACGCTCCTGCTCCATCGTATCACGGTCACGGACAGTCACTGCTCCGTCTGTCTCAGACTCGAAATCGTAAGTAACACAGAATGGGGTTCCGATCTCATCCTGTCTTCTGTAACGTTTTCCGATATTTCCTCTGTCGTCAAACTCACAGTTATATTTCTTTGCAAGCTGTGCATATACTTTCTCAGCGCCCTCATTTAACTTCTTGGATAATGGAAGTACACCGATCTTAACAGGCGCAAGTGCCGGATGGAAATGAAGCACGGTTCTCATGTCCGGTTTTTCCTCTGTACCAATGTTCTCCTCATCATAAGCAGCACATAAGAATGCAAGTACCACACGGTCAGCTCCAAGAGATGGCTCGATCACATATGGGATATATCTCTCACCTTTTTCATCATCAAAGTAAGTGAGATCCTGTCCTGATACGTTCTGATGCCGTGTGAGGTCATAGTCTGTTCTGTCAGCGATACCCCATAACTCGCCCCATCCAAATGGGAATAAGAACTCAATATCGGTTGTTCCCTTGCTGTAGAAGCTAAGTTCTTCCGGTGAATGGTCACGAAGACGCATCTCATCCTCTTTGATACCAAGTGTCTGTAACCAGTCACGGCAGAATCCTCTCCAATACTGGAACCACTCAAGATCAGTACCCGGCTCACAGAAGAACTCTAATTCCATCTGTTCGAACTCACGGGTACGGAATGTAAAGTTACCCGGTGTGATCTCGTTACGGAAAGATTTACCGATCTGACCGATTCCAAATGGGATTTTCTTTCTGGAAGTTCTCTGTACATTTTTAAAGTTTACGAAAATTCCCTGTGCTGTTTCAGGTCTTAAATAAACTGTGTTCTTTGCATCTTCAGTAACACCCTGGAATGTTTTAAACATTAAGTTAAACTGACGGATGTCTGTGAAGTTATGTTTGCCACATGTAGGACATGGGATCTGATGTTCCTCGATGAAATCTCTCATTTCTTCCTGTGTCCATCCATCCACAGAGCCCTTTAATTCAATGTTCTTCTCAGCAGCAAAATCCTCAATGATCTTATCTGCACGGAAACGCTCATGGCACTCTTTGCAATCCATTAACGGATCAGAGAATCCTCCGAGATGTCCGGATGCAACCCATGTCTGTGGATTCATAAGGATGGCACAGTCAACACCTACGTTGTAAGGGTTTTCCTGAATGAATTTCTGCCACCATGCTCTTTTTACGTTGTTCTTCAACTCTACACCAAGATTTCCGTAATCCCATGTATTTGCAAGACCTCCGTAAATCTCAGAACCCGGATATACAAATCCTCTTGATTTTGCAAGTGCTACGATTTTGTCCATCGTCTTTTCCATAATAAATTCCTCACATTCTATTATATTATTGCTGTATTATGCAATTATTTATAACTCGTACTTATGATTTATTGTATCATCGCGAGCCTATTTGTAAATGATATAAGTATAGACATCTGTACCGGATGAACCGCCGGAAAGATTTGTGACTACATCATTGCCGGAAGCTTCCTCTGTTCCTATGATCACTTCTCCCTCAATGACATCCCCTGCGTCTTCCGTACTTTCTGTCTCCAAGACGGCCTCTGTGGATGGTACTTCTTCTGCTTCCGTGATCCAGGTTTTCTCGATTCCGGTTCCCTCTTTAATGGAAACAGAATCTTTTCCTGTCACCGTCACGTTATCGCAGGAAACATATAAAATTTTGCCGTCAATCTTCACATCGGTATTTGCCTTAATAATGACAACTTTCAGATCTTCCTGTGCGAGAATATCCCCTCTCGTCACTCCCGTGACACTGCCGTCTTTATCCACGCCCGCAAAATCTGTGTCAAAATCATACCCGGCAGCCAATGCCTGCACGATTTTACCCTCATACAATTCCACACCATTAAACGCTGTATAATCATCCACCGTTTCATAGTCCATCCGGAGTTTTGCTGTGCCATCTTCCACGGTCAGATCATCCACTTTTACAGAATTTTTTCCATTCTCTGTATTGTACTCATCCACTGCGGAATCCACAAACTCTTTCAGCTCCGTCTCATCATAATAAGACTGGTCAAGCTGTTCCACATCCATTGAAACTACTTTGCCATGTTTTGAAACATAAACGGTATTTGTGTCTGCCTCCAGACTGGAACCACACCCGGCGAGCATACCTGCGCAGATCATGATTGTCAGTCCAATACACCCTAATCTCTTCATGTTACAGACTCCATCCTCTTTCTATTTCATTCAATGTTAATCTTGGATATTATACAATTTTTATATCATGTTTTCAACCTCTTCCAAAATTTTTAATGATTTAAAAGAATGGTTGATATAATATTTCATGTATTCCCTGATACACTGCTGTAATTCCCACAATACCTGATCGGATACAGAAAACGTGTAAAGTTTTGCAAGCTTTGCTGTCATAATATACTGCATGGTATAGACTGTGGATTCCTGCACTTTCTGATAGGTCGGCAACGCCGCCATATTTTCAGGTTTCCGCCTTAACTCATTCACGCAGTGATCGCAAAGCATGCGCGCCGTCTTTCCCGAAAACCAGTGCAGTGCCTCTTTTTTTCCGCATTTTGTGCACCCGAACACATTCGGTGCTTCCCCGTTGATTGTGAGTGTCCGGAGTTCATAGATACATCTCACAAGCCGGTTGGAAAAAGCAGGGCTTTCGAGCGCCCGGAGTGTCTGGTAAAGCAGTTTTAACATTTCTGTCTCATCGTTATTTTCCTGACAATAATAATCTGCAAATTCCAGAAAATAAAATCCATAATAGGCAGCGTTGAAATCTGCTGCAAGCTCCCGGAAATAATTCTGGATGGACACTTTGGCAACTGTATATGTAGAACGTCCCTCGAAAAGTTCAAATTCCCCGAAGGAGAAAGGATTTGTCGCAGCTAAAAACTGACTGTTTGGTTTTCTTGCCCCTCTGGCAAATGCTGTGATTTTTCCTCTCTCCCTCGTGAGCAGTGTTATTCTTTTGTCATAATCGCCAATCGGCATCGCATTTAAAACCATTCCGGTCATTACAAGGTTCTGCCCCATTCTGCCTTACTTCCTGCTCTCTGTCACTCTCTTTTTCTCTGCATATCTCCAGATAATCGTCAATCCGTCCTGTTTCCCAAAAAGTGTTCCAGGTTTTCTCCATCGTTTTTCCCTCCTGCCATCTGTATACAGATAGGATTTGCGTTGTGAAAAACCTTATACACGTTAAATATTGGCAACGGTTTAAATTTCGTCCTTATTGTATCCAAAATTTTTGATCAGAAAATCGCTGTCACGCCAGTCTTTCTTCACTTTCACCCAAAGTTTCAGATTTACTTTTGTATCCAATAACCGCTCGATCTCGTAACGCGCATTGCTTCCGATTTTTTTGAGCATTGCACCGCCTTTTCCGATGATAATTCCCTTGTGGGAATCACGCTCGCAGACGATCGTTGCGTCAATGTCAATGATATTCTGTCCCTTTCTGCCCTTCATCCGGTCGATATAAACGGCAATTCCATGCGGAATCTCATCATCGAGCGCATGCAGTGCCTTCTCACGGATGATTTCTGCAACAATAGCGCGCTCCGGCTGGTCGGTGACCGTATCCTCATCATAGAACTGCGGTCCATACGGCAGATATTTGAAAATCATGTCAATGACCGTGTCCAGATTCTTTGCACGCAGTGCAGACGCCGGAATAATCTCCGCAAAATCGTACACTTTGCGGTATGTGTCAATATATTCCACGATTTTTTCACGGTCTACGGTATCCACTTTATTGATGATCAGAATGACCGGTGTTTTTACTTTTTTCAACTGCTCGATAATGTGCTGCTCGCCGGCTCCGATAAAATTAGACGGTTCCACAAGCCATAAGATCACATCCACCTCATTTAAGGTATGCTCTGCCACATTTACCATGTACTCCCCAAGTTTATTTTTTGCCCTGTGGATCCCCGGTGTATCCAGAAATACGATCTGCCCACGTTCCATATCCGTATAGACCGTCTGGATGCGGTTTCTGGTCGTCTGCGGTTTGTTCGATGTGATTGCGATCTTCTGTCCGATCAGATGGTTCATTAATGTGGATTTTCCCACGTTTGGTCTTCCGATGATCGTCACAAATCCGGATTTAAATTTTTCGTTCATAAACTTCCTCTCTTTGTATTTATTTACTCAGATAATTGTAAATTTCACAATCATCGTTCTGATTCATTCAAGTGTTTTACTTCCCCAAACATTCCTTCACTTGCCTGCAAGGTTTCCTCATTTCCGACTACACAGAGATTATTCTCTGCGAGAACAGATGCGATCATATCCCGGAGTCCCCGGATATCCTCCTGCGTCGCACCGATCACCTGATCACGCTCTTTCTGGATCTCTTCGTACGAAATATTCTGTAAATAAGCTGCCATGGACCGATCGCCCTTCGTGCTTGGATTCATTGGCACATCCATATCACTGATCGTCCCGATGATATATTTTGTCATGTCACGTTCATCCGCAGTAAACTGCTCAATATATGCAGGGATTCCGTCATAAATCTCATTTGTTTTTTCCAGATTTGGATCACGGTAAGAGACAAAATAAGTGTCTCCATTCTTCATATAACCGTTCATGCAGCCGTATGCTCCGCCTTTCACACGGATATTGATCCAGAGGTAATCATACTCCATGATCACTTTTAAAATGCGCAGTGCACCGTGATAGTCAAAGCCATGTGCACGGAAATTTCCGGCTCTCGCCACATACAGCACCTGGGAGGCATCCATAAATCCCTCATTCTTCCGGACCGGGACGATCTCTGCCTGTTTTTCCTCCCCGGAAGTTTCATATAACATTGGAATAAATTTTTCCAGCTCTGTTTCTACGATAGAAAGCCCGTCTTTTTCGCAGGTGACGCTGACCAGAAGATGTTCTTTTGTAAAAATTGAGGAAACCATCTCTTTTAGTTTTGCGGTCAGTGCTTCTTTTCTCTCATCAAAATGTGCTTCCAGATCACACAGCGTCTCATAGAATGTGATCGTATCTTTGTAAGCAGCCGCCTTGGAAAAATAAGTCATGGCTCTTGTCGAAGCCACGGAATGTCCGGCGGAACTGATGCTTACCTGAAGTCTTGATTTCAACTCGGCAATAATCTCATACAGACGCTTTTCATCATCAATGTTTGAGGTGAAAAGCATTTCTTTCATCAATGTAGCTGCTTCCGGCAATTTGTCATATAATGCCTTGGTGCGCACCTCAAATTTCACCTGATAATCATCTTTATCCTTCACGCTCGGATACACACCGATCGTACTGCTGATTCCTCCGGTATGGATGTTCACCTCATTTGCAAAATCCGCATAGGAATAATTTTTTGTATCCACATAGCCAAGTACCGCCTTCAATACGCCAAGATACGGAATGTCCTCTGCCGGAACGTGCGCAATATCAAACAACATGGTCAGATAAATGATCCCATTCGAATAAATATCATGGTGTACCACCGGGATACCTTTCACTGAAAGTTCTGTATTATAAAAAGGTGCTGCCTCCTTTTTCATATCAGAGCGCGCAAGCATCGGAATTTTTTCCAGATCTTCTTTTGGAGAAGGTGTCTCCTGATATTCCTTCAGGTGTTTTGTATCTGCGATCAGCTTTCGGATCTCATCTTCTGATAACCCCGCTTTATATTCCGCAAGTTTTTTCTCTAAGGCAGCCTCATTTTTTGCATTTAAGCCTTTCTCAGGTTCAATGATTACAACAGATGCATGCTTGTTATTTAATAAATACTTCTGAATCAGCTGCTCAAAATAATCTGTCTCCACCTGCTCTTTTAAGAAACGGTAAGTATCTAATGCCTCCAGATGAAGGAATGGACGCATATCATCATAAAGCCAGCTGTCCAGACACTGGATCCCATATAAAAGTCCTTTTGGGAAATGTCCGAAATCAGCCTCACGGTAACGGAATTCAGAACTATTGATCCCTGCCAGCAGCGATTTTTTATTTAATCCATTTTTTACAAGCCCTTCTAATGTCTCACGGATGACAGCCAGAAAATGCTCTTTTTCCTGCGGATTGGTATTTTTTGCAATCACAGAAAATGTCGGCTGCAGCGTTCCACTGTCATATCCGCCTGTGATCTCTGAACCGATCCCGGCATCGATCAATGCCTGTTTTAACGGTGCTCCCGGCGCACTGACCAGCGCATAATCCAAAATATCAAATGCGAGATACAATTTCTCGTCCAGTGCTGTTTCTATCACCGTGTTATAAGAAAGATAGGTATTGTTTTCTTCGGATTCCGTGGAAGAAATGGAATACTTATGTGTCACTTCGATTGGTTTTTCAAATGGTTTCTGAAGCTTTATCTCTGAATCAAGCCCGATTGCCTCATATTTCCCCAGATATGCTTCATCCATCCACGCAAGCTTCTCTGCCACATCCATATCTCCATAGAGATAAATGTAGGAATTACAAGGATGATAATATCTGCGGTGGAAATCCAGATATTCCTCGTAAGTCAGTTCCGGAATATGCAGAGGATCTCCGCCGGAAACGTTTGCATAAGTCGTGTCCGGAAAAAGGGATGTCATGATCTGACGGCTTAAGACATCATCCGGTGAGGAAAAAGCGCCTTTCATCTCATTGTATACAACACCGTTGATGGTCACCGGAGCATCCTCGCTCTCTAATTCATAGTGCCATCCCTCCTGCTGGAAGATCTCCTGATATTTATAAATATTCGGATGAAAAACCGCATCCATATAGACACTCATCAGATTCTGGAAATCTTTATCATTGCAGCTTGCGATCGGATAGATTGTCTTCTCCGGATAAGTCATTGCATTCAAAAAGGTGTTCAAGGAACCCTTCACCAGTTCCACAAAAGGATCTTTGACCGGATATTTGTCAGAACCACACAAAACAGTGTGCTCAATGATATGTGCCACCCCCGTGGAATCCTCCGGCGGTGTGCGAAAACCGATATAAAAGACCTTATTGTCATCATCGTTGGAAATCACTGCGATCCGCGCTCCGCTTTTTTTGTGGCGGAGAATGATTCCTTCGGAATTGAGATCTTTGATCGGGCGTTTTTCTAAAATTTCATATGCCTGTAAATCTTTTAACTGCATCTGTCTGTCCTCTCTCTAATACATACTGTTCTATAGTATACCACACTTCGCGGCATTATCCTATTTTTATCTTCGAAAATTTCTGAAACAAAAAAAGACTGTAACAACCATTCCCTATTCTTAAGGAATACCGTGTTACAGTCCCCCGCTTTTCAGATTCTCATCTATGAATTAGCCGATGCGTCTTACATTTGCTGCCTGAGGTCCTTTTGCTCCCTCTGTCACTTCAAATTCAACTTTTTCACCGTCTTTTAACTCTTTGAATCCATCCATGTCTAATGCAGAAAAATGAACAAATACATCGTTACCATCTGCGTCGGAAATAAATCCGTAGCCTTTTTTTGCATTAAACCATTTTACAGTTCCCTGCTGCATAACAAAATCCTCCTAATACCTCTAAAACCTTTTTGTAAATTTGACATGTTTTTGTGCATGTCACACAAATTGAAGTTAGCATACATCGGATTTTTTGTCAACAACTATTAATAAATTTTACTGCTTGATCTGCACATCAATCTGCTGATACGGAATCGAAATATGATTTTCATCCAGTGCATATTTGATATTTTCCATCAACCGCCACTTCGTATCCCAGTAATCTGCTGTTTTGACCCAGATCCGGATACCAAGGTCCACCGAAGATGCACCAAGATTATCTACGAACACCACAACGTCCTCTTCCGGCAGTCTTGCCGGATCATTTCTGCCGATCTCATATAAAATATTTTTTGCAGTACGGATATCTGCTTCATAACCAATACCTACCACAATGTCCACCCGCCGTTTATCCATATGCGATACATTGACCAGGCTGCTGTTGGACAGATTACCGTTTGGAATCACGATCATTTTATTGTCTACGGTCTTTAACTTGGTATAGAAAACAGAAATCTCGTATACCGTTCCTTCATTTGAGCCCTCAATGATATAATCTCCTACCACAAAAGGTTTTAGCAAAAGGATCAGCACTCCGCCTGCAAAGTTGGAGAGACTTCCCTGCAGTGCAAGACCAACCGCCACACCACAGGAACCGAGCACTGCCACCGCTGAGGTAGTTGCTATCCCAAACAGGCTTAAGATTGTCAGGATCAGGATAAAATACAGTGCATATTTCACGACTGCAGACAGGAACTGTATCACTCCGACATCTGCATTTCTGCGCTCCATCGTTTTTCTTACGATCTTAACGATCAGACCGATCAGTTTAGCTCCCACTGCATATACGATGACCGCAATGACAACCTGCAGTGCAAAATTCAAAAGATCCGGAACAAGGTTTTGAAAATAAGTGCGGAGAATCCCGGGATTTTTTGCAACCTCCTGAAGATTTTCCTGCGCTTCGGCAATGGCTTCCACTGCCTCTGTTGTACCAACTGTCAGCAACATTTTTCTGCCCTCATTTTTTATTTTACTTTACGGACTTTTAAGACGCCCTCAATGTTCTCTAACTTCTGAATGACTTCATCTGTTACAGGTGAATCCACATCGATCAATACATATGCATAATCACCTTTGGATTTGTTTGTCATTCCTGCAATGTTCATTCCGGCATCTCCCAATGTTGTGGAGTACTGACTGATCATACCACTTACATTCCGATGCAGGATACCGATTCTTCCTGCGGTAGTACATGCGCCCATAGAACAATCCGGGAAGTTCACGGAATGGACAATGTTACCATTCTCCATATAATCACGGATCTCTCTGACTGCCATGATCGCACAGTTATCCTCTGACTCTGCGGTAGATGCTCCAAGATGTGGTGTTACAATACATCCCTTTGCTCCGACTGTGGTTGGATTTGGGAAATCAGATACATATTTTTTGATTTTTCCGGCAGCTAAAGCTTCCACCATAGCTTCTTCATCCACAAGAAGGTCTCTGGCAAAATTTAAAACAATTGCATTTGGTTTCATCATGGCAATTGCTTCTGCATTGACCATCTTCTTTGTAGAATCCAAAAGTGGAACATGAATCGTAATGTAATCACACTCTCGGTAAATATCTTCCACATTGCTGATATGTTTGACACTTCTGGAAAGATTCCATGCTGCACTGACGGAAATGTATGGATCATATCCATATACATCCATACCCATATGGATGGCTGCGTTGGCAACTAACACACCGATAGCACCAAGTCCGATGACGCCGAGTTTCTTACCTGAAATCTCAGTTCCTGCAAAGTTCTTTTTCTGTTTTTCTGCTGTTTTTGCAATGTTCTCATCATTCTGATTTGCAAGGCACCAGTCGATACCACCTACAATATCACGGGATGCATAAAGCATTCCTGCAAAAACAAGTTCTTTTACACCGTTTGCATTTGCCCCCGGAGTATTGAATACAACGATTCCTTTTTCTGCACATTTATCAAGAGGAATGTTGTTGACACCAGCTCCTGCCCTTGCTACTGCAAGCAGGCAATCCGGAAGTTCAAGATCATGCATGGCAGCACTTCTTACGAGTGCTGCGTCTGCCTGACCTAAGTCCTCTACTTTTTCATAGTCGTTTGAGAAAAGATCTAATCCTACGGATGCAATTGGATTTAAGCAATTATATTTGAACATCATGCATTTTCCTCCTCAAACTTCTTCATGAATTCTACTAATTTTTCAACGCCCGCTTTCGGCATTGCATTGTAAATGGATGCTCTCATACCACCTACGGTACGATGTCCTTTTAAGTTTACAAATCCGGCTGCTGCTGCCTCTTTTACAAACTTGGCATCTAATTCTTCATTGCCGGTCACAAATGGAACATTCATAAGGGAACGGTCTTCTTTTCTTACGGTTCCCTTGAACAGTCTGCTCTGGTCTAAAAAATCATATAAGATTTTTGCTTTCTCTTCATTGCGCTCTTTCATCACAGAAAGCCCGCCCATCTTCTTTAACCATTTGAACACTTTGCCGCAGATATAAATATTGTAGCAAGGTGGTGTATTGTAAAGGGAATCATTATCTGCCTGTGTTTTCCACTTTAACATGGTTGGGGTTCCCGGAAGGACATCATCGGTAATTAAATCCTCACGGATGATTGCGATCACAACTCCGGCAGGACCGATATTCTTCTGAACGCCGCCATATACAACTCCGTAATTTGTGACATCCATCGGTTCAGACAAAAAGCAGGAGGATACATCGGATACTAAAATCCTGCCTTTTGTGTTTGGAAGTTTTTTGTATTTTGTTCCATAAATTGTATTGTTTTCACAGATGTATACATAATCCATATCATCTGTGATCGGAAGATCAGAACAATCCGGGATATAAGAGAATGTCTCATCTGCAGAAGAAGCAAGTTCAACTGCCTCTCCGTAGATTTTTGCTTCCTGGAATGCTTTCTTTGCCCACTGACCAGTTAAGATATATCCGGCCTTGCGGTTTTTCATCAGGTTCATAGGAACCTCTGCAAAGAACTGTGAAGCTCCGCCCTGTAAAAACAGTACCTTGTAATTGTCCGGGATATTTAACAGATCTCTTAAATCCTGCTCTGCCTCTTTGATGATGTTATCATACACTTTGGAACGATGGCTCATCTCCATAACAGACATTCCACTGCCCTGATAGTCCAACATCTCATCTGCTGCTTCCTTCAATACTTCCTCTGGCAGAACGGCTGGTCCTGCGGAAAAATTGTAAACTCTGCTCATAATCATTACTCCTCCTGTTTCTTTTTCAAGTCATCCCCGGTAAAAGCAGAACTGATTGCTTCACCCGGAGCAACCATCGGCCATACCTTGTCATCACTATTTATGATACAGTCTATTACAACCGGGGTATCAGATGCAAGTGCTTTCTTCAGAGCTTTGTTAAACTCTTCACGATTCGTTGCCCGATAGCCCGTTGCACCCATGGCTTCCGCCAATTTCACATAATCTACACCGTCATCTAAAACGGTTGCAGAATAACGTTTCTCATAAAACAAATCCTGCCACTGTCTGACCATTCCAAGTACATGGTTATTAATGATCACTTCGATGAGTGGTAATTTTTGTCTCACTGCAGTTGCAATTTCATTCATATTCATACGGAAACATCCGTCTCCGGCAATATTAATGACCTGTTTATCCGGGCATCCGATCTGTGCACCGATCGCAGCACCAAGACCATACCCCATTGTTCCAAGACCACCGGATGTCAGAAGTGTTCTCGGTTTTTTGTATTTGTAATACTGTGCCGCCCACATCTGATGCTGTCCTACTTCCGTCACAATGATGGCATCCCCGTTTGTCTCTTTATAGATATCCTCAATGACATAAGGACCTGATAATCCGGTTTTTGGATAAGTCAGTGGATACTTTACTTTGTAATCCATGATATGTGTGATCCATTCCGTATGGTTCATCTGTGTCAGCCGCTCATTCACACGAAGCAGGATCTCTTTGATATCACCGATCACAGATGCATCTGTCTGGATATTTTTATTAATTTCCGCAGGATCCACATCAAACTGTAAAATATCTGCCTGACTTGCAAATTTCTTTGCATTGCCGAGTACACGGTCTGAAAATCTTACGCCGACAGCAATTAAAAGATCACACTCACTGACACCGAGATTGGATGCTTTTGTTCCATGCATTCCAAGCATTCCGGTATAAAGATCATCCTCTCCGTCAAAAGCTCCTTTTCCCATGAGGGAATCACAGACAGGCGCATCTACCATTTTGACAAATTTCTTTAATTCCTCACTGGCGCCGGAGATCACGGCTCCACCACCGACAAATATGTATGGTTTCTTTGCCTTCTGGATCATCTTGACCGCTTTGCTTAAGTCTTCCTCTGTGATCGTCTGTGAAATTCCTGCGATCACTTCCGGCTCTTTTGCCTTGTATTCCGTCTTTGCTGCCGTGATATCTTTCGGGATATCCACAAGAACCGGACCCGGTCTTCCGGTCTGCGCAATTTTAAACGCACGGCGGATCGTGTCTGCCAGTTTATGAATATCCTTTACAATAAAGTTATGTTTTGTGATCGGCATTGTGATTCCCGCAATGTCGATCTCCTGAAAACTGTCTTTTCCAAGTAATGGAACATTTACATTGCAGGTGATCGCCACCACTGGAACAGAATCCATATATGCGGTTGCGATTCCGGTGACAAGGTTCGTTGCCCCCGGTCCGCTTGTTGCAAAACAGACACCTACTTTTCCCGTACTTCTCGCATAACCGTCCGCTGCATGGGACGCACCCTGCTCATGGGAAGTTAAAACATGTCTGATCTCATTCTGATGTTTATATAATTCATCATATACATTTAAGATAGCGCCGCCCGGATATCCGAATACAGTATCAACCTTCTGTTCTTTCAGACATTCGATCACGATCTGCGCACCTGTTAACTGCATTCTCTAAATCCCCTTTCGTGTTTCCATATCTAATTGCTTCACCAATGCTTCCAAAATCCGGAAAGCACACATGAACCTCTTTTCTTTAATCATTCTTTCCCGGAATCTGTAAGATTGCTCCTCGGTTGCCGGATGTTACCATAGATGCGTAACGCGCAAGGTAGCCGGTGGTAACTTTTGGTTCTCTTGGCTGCCATTTTGCCTTACGTGCCGCCATCTCTTCATCGGACACTGCAATATCCAGGGTCATCTCAGGGATATTGATTTTGATGATATCTCCCTCTTCCACAAGAGCGATCGGTCCGCCAACTGCTGCCTCCGGTGACACATGACCGATGGAAGCTCCACGGCTCGCACCGGAAAAACGTCCGTCCGTGATGAGTGCCACGGAGGAACCTAATCCCATTCCTGCAATTGCGGAGGTTGGATTTAACATTTCTCTCATGCCCGGTCCGCCTTTTGGTCCCTCGTAACGGATCACGACAACGTCACCTGCCACGATCTTTCCACCTTTGATCGCAGCAATCGCATCTTCCTCACAGTCAAACACTCTTGCCGGACCTTCATGCACCATCATCTCATCTACCACTGCGGAACGCTTTACAACGCCTCCATCCGGGGCAAGATTTCCTTTTAATACTGCAAGACCACCTGTCTTACTGTATGGATTGTCAACCGGACGAATTACCTCCGGGTTCTTATTCACTGCATTTTTAATATTTTCTCCGACTGTTTTTCCGGTAACGGTCATACAGTCTGTGTTGATCAGTCCAATGTCTGCTAACTCTTTCATAACGGCATAGACACCGCCTGCCTCATTTAAGTCCTCCATATAAGTCGGTCCTGCCGGTGCTAGATGACAGAGGTTCGGTGTTTTTTCGCTGATCGGGTTAGCAAAAGATATATCAAAATCAAAACCTACTTCGTGGGCAATCGCAGGAAGATGTAACATACTGTTTGTGGAACATCCCAATGCCATATCTACGGTCAGGGCATTTAAGATTGCTTCTTTTGTCATAATATCTCTTGGTCGGATATTCTTATTGTACATATCCATGACTGCCATTCCTGCATGTTTTGCAAGTTTGATACGCTCTGAATAAACTGCAGGGATGGTTCCATTTCCGCCTAATCCCATACCGAGTGCTTCTGTCAGACAGTTCATCGAGTTTGCGGTGTACATTCCTGAACAGGAACCGCAGGTTGGACAAACTTTCTCTTCATACTCTTTTACTTCCTCCTCCGTCATCGTTCCTGCTGCGTAGGAACCGACTGCCTCAAACATAGAGGAAAGACTTCTCTTTTTGCCGTGCACATGACCTGCAAGCATTGGTCCACCGGATACGAATACAGTCGGAACATTGATTCTTGCTGCTGCCATCAAAAGTCCCGGAACGTTTTTATCACAGTTTGGAACCATGACAAGTGCATCGAACTGATGTGCGAGTGCCATACACTCGGTGGAATCTGCGATCAGATCTCTTGTGACAAGAGAATATTTCATCCCGATATGTCCCATTGCAATTCCATCGCACACTGCGATCGCCGGGAATACAACCGGCACACCGCCTGCCTCTGCAACGCCTAATTTCACTGCATTTACGATTTTATCCAGATTCATATGACCCGGTACGATCTCGTTGTAGGAGCTTACGATACCTACCATTGGTTTTTTCATTTCTTCTTCTGTAAAGCCCAGTGCGTTAAAAAGACTTCTGTGTGGAGCCTGCTGCATCCCTGATTTTACATTATCACTCTTCATATTCTATCATTCCTTTCCCTCACCTGAAATTATCATTCAGCCCGGATATTCCTCCTCAGGTGATACCATTCCATCTTTCTGTATTAAATACGCTCACAGATCAGATCGCCCATCTGTGATGTGCCAACCTGTGTTACATATGCTTTCTTTGCATCTTCCTGCGGCATAATGTCGATCGTGCGGTAACCGTCTTTTAACACCTGTTTGACGGCTGCTTCTATCGTATCTGCCTCTTTATCAAGATCAAACGTATAGCGGAGCATCATCGCTGCGCTTAAAATCGTTGCGATTGGATTGGCAATTCCTTTTCCTGCGATATCCGGTGCAGAACCGCCGCTTGGCTCATACAGACCAAATTTGGTATCGTTCAGACTTGCGGAGGATAACATTCCGATAGAGCCTGTCACCATACTTGCCTCGTCTGATAAAATATCTCCAAACATATTCTCTGTTAAAATGACATCAAACTGTTTTGGATCTTTGACAAGCTGCATTGCGCAGTTGTCTACGAGCATATGCTCATAAGTAACTTCCGGATAATCCTTTGCGACTTCTTCCACTACTTTTCTCCATAATCTGGAGGAATCTAAAACATTTGCCTTATCTACGCTTGTCACTTTTTTTCTGCGCTTCATGGCGATATCAAATCCGCGCTTTGCGATTCTTCTGATCTCGTTTTCATTGTAAGTAAGTGTATCGGTTGCAGTTATCACACCATCAACCATCTCCGTCTTTCTCGCCCCAAAGTAAAGACCTCCGGTCAGTTCGCGCATGATCATCATATCAAATCCATCTCCGATAATATCGTCACGGAGCGGACAAGCTTCTTTCAATTCTTCATATAAATAAGCAGGTCTTAAATTTGCAAATAAATTCAAAGACTTTCTCAATTTTAACAGTCCTGCTTCCGGTCTTAATTCCGGAGCCAGTTTGTACCATGGGGAAGTCTGTGTGTTTCCACCGATCGATCCCATCAGAACTGCATCCGATGCCTTTGCAGCTGCAATTGCCTCATCGGTAAGCGGCACGCCTGTCGCATCGATCGAACATCCTCCCATCAGAATATCCTGATACGTAAACGAATGTCCGTATTTCTCCCCTGCTTTATCTAAAACTTTTTTCGCCTCTGCCACGATCTCCGGTCCGATTCCATCGCCTGAGATCACACCAATATGACACTCCATATCCAATCCCTCTTTTCTTTCATCTCAAAGCCTGTCTGTGCACCTCAGTGAATCCATATCTTTTTCACTTTAGCACAGTAATTACCGACAGTATTTATAAAGACTATAATATAGTATCTTTGGAAACATTTCAACTATCATTGCTATTTTTCTTTTTCATAATAGTTATAACTGTTACCTATAGAAAGTATAGCTTATCATTCCTCACATACATAATGATAAACACTTTCGTATAATTCTGTGCGCACGCTCTGAAACTCATCCTCTGAAAGCGGTTCCGGTGCTGACATGATCCGCAGGGGGATTTCATGCCGGTCTTCTCCCATCGGCGGCTGGATATATGGATATTCGTTAAAAGTGAACCCATGCCGCTCATAAAATCCTATTCTTCTTTTTTTCAGGGAATCCTCCGGCAATTCCACCTCCAGAACAACTTTTCCTGCTTTCTGCCTTGCCAGTTCCTCTAACATTTTTCCGCCGATCCCACTGTTTCTTGCTTTCTCACTGACTGCAAAATGCTCGATAAAGACAAATTCCGCAAACTCCCAGACTGCTAAAAATGCCAGAAGCCCTCCCTCGTTTCTTACACCGAGCAGCTCATATTTTTCTTCATCCAGAAGTTTTTTCTGCCCTTCCTTTTTTCTTCTCTCATCTGCCGGAAAACTCTGTTCCATAATACGATAAACTTCTTCAAAATCACTTCTATCCAGCTTTTCAAGACAAACCATTTTCTTTCCCTTTCATCATCATATTTTGATCCGGATCATGCGTGAAACAGCAGTTCCATAAGCAGTCCGCTTCCCTGATGCTCTTTCAGATACAGATAAGACGCCGGCAACTGCCGACGTCTTATGATAAAGCACTCTATTTACATTATGCTTCTTCCGGTTTTTCAACTGCTGCAATTGCAGATTTCTGCATTGGGATACGGCAGTTCTTGTTGCTTCCAAACTCAACAATGACTGTATCGTCTGTGATATCAATAACTGTACCGTAGAAGCCACTTGTTGTCAAAACAGTATCTCCTGTTGCAAGTTCCGATAACATTGCATTTTTCTTCTGAGTCTCTTTCTTCTGTGGACGGATCATGAAGAAATACATAAATGCAAATAAAATAACTAACCAAAGGATCATTCCACCCATTCCTGCTGCGGATGATGCTCCTGATGATGCCAAGATTGATAACATCTTTCTTCCTCCTAAAAACTTATTGCTCTCTAATATCGTATTTTGATATTTTTAGAAACTATAAAACATTGTACACAAAACCTTGCGTTTCGGCAAGCTTTTCCAATTAATTTTATAAAATATTTAGTCTTAGACAATATCTGTCCTTTTAATGGAACTTCTTCTGTCCGCTCATTTCTTTTTCACGGTCGATCTGTCCCATGTTATAAAGTTTTTCTTCCTTATAAGATCTGAAGTTTCCGGCATCAAGCGCATCCCGGATCTCTTCCATCATCGTATTGTAGAAATAAAGGTTATGCAGTACACACAGACGCATTCCAAGCATTTCTTTTGCTTTCAGCAGATGGCGGATGTATGCCCTGCTGTATCTGCGGCATGCCGGGCACTGACAGCCTTCCTCGATTGGGCGCATATCTTTTTCATATTTCTGGTTAAACAGATTGATCTTTCCCTGATTGGTGTATACATGTCCATGACGGCCATTCCGTGACGGATAAACACAGTCAAAGAAATCAATACCGCGGTCAACGCCTTCTAAAATATTTGCCGGAGTTCCCACTCCCATCAGATAAGTTGGTTTCTTTCTCGGCAGATAAGGAACTGTCTCATCCAAAATATAGTACATTTCCTCATGTGTTTCCCCGACTGCGAGACCTCCGACTGCATAGCCGTCGAGATCGAGCTCCGAGATTCTCTTGGCATGATCGATACGGATATCCGCATAAATCGCACCCTGGTTGATACCGAAGAGCATCTGGTTTTTATTTACGGTATCCTCTAACGAATTGAGGCGGTTCATTTCTTTTTTACAACGCTCCAGCCATCGTGTCGTTCTCGCTACGGATGCCTCCACATAAGGGCGTTCCGCAAGAGCCGGCGCACACTCGTCAAAACCCATGGCGATCGTTGAGCCGAGATTTGACTGGATCTGCATACTCTCTTCCGGTCCCATGAAAATTTTGGCTCCGTCAATATGAGAATGGAAATAAACGCCTTCCTCTTTGATTTTTCTTAAACCGGCAAGGGAAAACACCTGAAATCCACCGGAATCTGTAAGGATCGGGCGGTTCCATGACATGAATTTATGTAATCCGCCCATCTCCTTGATGAGTTTATCTCCTGTTCTCACATGCAGATGGTAAGTGTTCGATAATTCCACCTGACATTTGATCTGTTCTAAATCCTCAGTGGAGACAGCTCCCTTGATTGCTGCCACTGTGCCGACGTTCATAAACACAGGGGTCTGGATGTCTCCGTGCACCGTGTGAAATACTCCACGTTTGGCTCTTCCCTCTTCTTTTAATAACTCGTACAACTTTTTCATACTCCTTCCTGCTTCCGTTATATTAGGCAATTGCGAAACTCGATTTTACGTTATGAATATTACGAAAAGTTAACAAGATCAACGAAAACACGCTTCCGCTACGTGTCACTCGCAATGGTACTAAAATTCTTTTTTTCATTGTATATGATCACTCTTGAGTCAATATTGTAAACAGTTCGAAATAATTTTCAAATGTTTTTTTGCAGCATAGCGGATCGTCTATTATGATCCCGTCAGTCCGTAAACCAAGCAGCGAAAATGCCATTGCCATGCGGTGGTCTTCATATGTTTTTATCACAGCTGCATGCGGCACTCCCGGATAAATGGTCAAAGCGTCTTCTTCTTCCTCGCACCGGATACCGGCACGCCGCAGTTCTGTCACGATCGCATGGATCCTGTCAGACTCCTGAAGTCTGATGTGGCCAATGTGCGAAATATGCACCGGTGCATCTGCGTATGGCGCCATCGCCGCAAGCGTCATCGTCTGGTCAGAAAAATCGTTCATATCTATATCGATTCCATGAATATTTCCATGTTCCGGGCCTTCCACACAGATCCCTTTTGCGGTATCTGTCACTTTACAGCCGAGCTGCTCCAACACCTTTAAGAATTTTTTATCTCCCTGCGTGTTGTCCATATGCACATTTTCGACTATGGCTTTTCCTCCGGTGATCGCTGCCGCACCATAAAAATAACATGCCGCCGACATATCCGGTTCTACGACATAAGTAGTTTTATGATAAGCTGCCCCCGGCATCACCTCATAATTCTTTCCATCAAACTGCGTCTGCACACCCCAGTTTTCCATCATATTGCGTGTGATCCGGATATAAGAACCATCCGTCTTCTCACTTGTGATCTGAATATGCAGTCCCTGCGGAAGCATCGGCGAAATCAAAAGCATGGCACTCAAAAACTGGGTACTCCTGCTGATGTCAAGCCGGACTGTAAGCTTCTGGTCTTTTCTCTGCCCATTAATTTTCACAGGAAGAAAACCCTCCTGTTCCAGATATATAATCTCTGCCCCCGTATGCTCCAATAAGACAAACAGATCTTTCATCGGTCTTTTTTTCATCTGCCCGGATGCCTGGATCACATAACTGCCATCTGACATTCCAAGCATTGCTGTCAGAAATCTGGCGGCTGTTCCTGCACTTCCAACATCAATCTCTGCTTCTTTTTTCGGAATTGTTCCGCCTTCTCCTTTTACCGTCACACGCCTTTTTTCCTCTTCCACGAGAACATCAAAGCCCAACGCAGTCAGTGAGCTGATAAAATGTCTGGAATCATCTGAAAAAAGCACGCCGTCTAATGTCACTGTCCCATCCGAGAGTGCTGCCATTAAAAGCGCCCGGTTTGTCATGCTCTTAGACCCCGGCACTGTCACGCACCAGTCGATCGGTTTTTCTATTTTTCTCACAGGGTATTGTTCCATTCTTGGAACCTCCTCACAAATTTTTTTACAACTTTTTATATTTTACCATATTCTTATTGTCGCGCAAAGCGAAATCTTTTATAATCATTTTATATTTGGTGATAAAGGAGTACATACCTATGGCAGGATCAACATTTGGAAATATATTTAAAATAACAACCTGGGGGGAATCCCACGGAAAAGGAGTCGGTGTCGTTGTAGATGGATGTCCGGCAGGACTTTCTCTCTGTGAGGAAGATATCCAGAAATTTTTAAATCGCAGAAAACCGGGACAGTCCAAATTCACTACCCCGCGTAAGGAGGATGACTCCGTTGAGATTTTATCCGGTGTATTTGAGGGAAAAACAACCGGAACTCCAATCTCACTTGTTGTATATAATAAAAACCAGCAGTCCAAGGATTACAGTGAAATTGCATCCTATTATCGTCCGGGACATGCTGATTACACCTTTGATATGAAATATGGTTTCAGAGATTACCGCGGTGGTGGCCGTTCCTCCGGCCGTGAAACAATCGGACGTGTGGCAGCCGGTGCGATCGCAGTCAAAATTTTGGATCAGCTTGGCATCAGACTTATAACCTATTCTAAATCCATTGGTCCAATCGCATGCGATCCGCGTCATTTCGATGCCGAAGAGATTCTGAAAAATCCGGTGTACATGCCGGATGCCGATGCCGCAGAAAATGCAATGGCTTATCTGGAAGCCTGCATCGCTGAACAAAATTCTTCCGGCGGTGTCGTGGAGTGTATCATTTCCGGTGTTCCGGCAGGTATCGGCGATCCGGTCTTTGAAAAGCTGAACGCAAACCTCGCCAAAGCCGTCATGTCCATCGGTGCTGTAAAAGGTTTCGAGATTGGAGATGGTTTTGACGTTGCCAAAGCAACCGGCAAGAACAATAACGATGCTTTCCGCATCGGAGCGGATGGTTCTGTTTCCAAAGAAACAAATCACGCCGGTGGTATCTTGGGCGGCATGAGTGATGGTTCCGATATCATTCTCCGCGCCACGATCAAACCGACGCCTTCCATTTCTGCCACCCAGCACACGGTCAATAAATCCGGCGAAGAGATCGACATCAATATCAAAGGGCGCCACGATCCGATCATCGTACCGCGTGCTGTTGTTGTCGTGGAGTCTATGGCAGCTGTCACGATCGTGGATGCGATGTTTGCAAATATGAGCGCACGCATGGATTCGCTGGAGCGGTTTTATAAATAAACCGGAGTTTAATTGGCGTAGTGTCGCAGATTCTGTGGTGCAGTTCCTAGGTTGTGAAGGGCAGATATACGTG
>NZ_ACFY01000103.1 GCF_000174195.1 Roseburia inulinivorans DSM 16841
GAACGCAAACATTTATCAAACGTTTGCGTTCTTTTTATAGTTCACTTATTATCACTTTATATGTTTAAATCCTCATGATTCTGCTTCCCGGAACGATCGGTTCGCTTGCAGCAGCAATTTCCAACTCTCCTCTTGCTTCCGGAGGATTGTCTTTCCAGCGTTCCTCATCATTTATACCAGTGTTTTTTTCGACTGCAATAAATAATTGTGCCCGCTTCCCATGGTCAGCCCGCTGCTTTTCCATTTCATCAAAAGAAATCAGTTTTCTTCTCTCATTCTTAAGATATTCAACAACTTCCGGCTTTTCTGTAATACAATTATGGCCTTCTTTCGGATCCTCTTTCAGATTAAAAAGCATATCCTTATTCTCATAATGATGATATGAAATATATTTATAATTTTTGTAACGGAGCATCATACTTGCGTAACTTTCACCTTTATATTTCTCGACAAACTGACTGACTACAATTCTCTCTCCATCCTCTTCGCCTGCAAAATAAGGCAGAAGGCTTCTTCCTTCTCCAAATGTATATTCTGTTCCTGCCAGTTCACAAATTGTAGGTCCAATATCCATAATACTTGTCAATGCCTGTATTTGTTTATTTGCCGGCACACCAGATCCTGTCAGAAGGAATGGAATTTTTGCAGATTTCTCATAATAAGTCTGCTTACCGAACATACGTCGTTCTCCTAATGTATCTCCATGATCTGAACAATAACCAAAGATTCCTTCTGTACCGTGCCTTTCTGTATATTTTTCAAAGGCTTTTTTCACTTTTCCAATCTGTGAATCCATAATTTCGACCAGACCACAATAAGCAGCCCTTGCTCCTCTTGTCACTTTCCAACGTGCCTCTTCCCCACGCATACGGCTACTTTGCAATTCAAAATCCTGCAGGTACTCAGGGATTTCTTCCGGTTCATAGAAAGATGGTTTTTCTACACGGTCGTAATATTTGAGATACATCTCTTTTGACGTAATATATGGAAAATGTGGTCCATAGGTTCCCACCAGAATAAATTGCGGCTTTTCGTGTGGTTCCTCTAAATATTCCAATACCTGTTCAATTACCATTTTGTCATAGTTCATTACCGGTGATTCCCCTGCACCTACATAATTCAGACAGAATGGTTCGCCCTGACACCCCATAAGATTTCCACGTTCCTGTGCCATTTTTTCTTTCGGTACCGTCCAGCTTACCGGCGTAATATCCGGTGCAATACGTTTTGTAAAACCATGCCTCTGGTCTTCCCCCACAAAATGCATGCGTCCGGCTAAAACCGTCTCATATCCGGCCGCAACCAGTGCATGTGTAAAGCAAGGTGTAATATCCGGTAACGCATCCTGATTACCATAGCACCCTGTATCTGATGGCAGCTTAGATGACATAAAAGAAATTCGTGCCGGAACACAAAGTGGGCAGGATGTATACGTATTTTCAAATACAGTTCCTGTTTTTCTTATAGCATCTAATGTCGGAGTGTCCACTTTTACATCCCCCCAGGAACAATAATCTGCCCCATGCTGGTCACTCATAAATAATAAAATATCTGGTTGTTTCATTCCCCTTCTCCTTAGTTAAATATTTTAATTAAGTATTTAAAATATTATAGCACCCGCACCCATTAAATACCAGTGCGAATGCTATGTTATTTCATTTTAAAACAAGTGTTCAATATTCAATTCTCTTATAATCTGCACGATCTCTTTTGTTCTGCTGCATCCGAATTTACGGAGCAGTCCTTTGATCTGTGTCTTTATCGTACTTACCTCCACACTGCGTGCTTCTGCAATCTCATGTACCTTATACCCCTGTAAAAGCAACTTTATCATCTCACGTTCTGTTGCAGTAAGTTTTGAAATATTATTTATGAAAAAAAGCAGACTCTTCTCACTCTGCTGAAGTCTGGCATATTCCTGCATCACAGTCTCATGGATCTTATTTGACATAATTGGATTCCCTTTGAGAGCACAGCGGATATGGTAAAGTATTTCTTCATCCTCACATCCTTTTACAATATAATCAAGTGCTCCTGCACCCATGGCTGTCACGATCATCTCGCGGGTCTCATGTGCTGTCAGAAAGATAATGCCGGCTTCCGGGTCAGCCTCCCGTATTTCCTGCGTTGCTAAAATACCTGCGTTCATTGTCTCCATCTCAATATCCATCAATATCAGATCATACTCTGTGTTTCTGGCAAGATTTACAATCTCTTTTCCTGAAGAAGCAGTCCCTACAACCTCCATATCCCGTTGATTGTTGATCAATTCTGTAAGATCCTCTCTTAAAAGCTGAAAATCATCAGCGATCAAAATCTTTTTCTTATCTGCCATTTTCTTCTCCTGTCTGTTATCTATTCGTACTTTGGAATTAAAATATAGAATTTACTTCCCTTTCCCTCTGTACTTTCCACTCTCATTTTACCCAGATGGCTTTTTACAACCTCTCTGACATAATATAAGCCCATTCCCCAGTTATAGTTAGAATTTTTGCTGGAATAAAACGGATCGAAAATCTTCTTTATCTGACTCTTTGACATTCCAAGTCCATTATCACTGACCTCGATCAAAGTATATAATCTTTCATTCCTGCATTTTAAGCATACCTGCCCATCTTCTCCCCGTTCTGCAGCTATGACGGCTTCTTCTGCATTGATCAGAAGGTTATAGATTGCCTCACACAGATGATCCTTATCTGCAAGAACCATAGACACTTCCTCGTTTTGGATGCGCACTCCCGCATCCGGAAATTTATTGTGAAACCGTTCTAATGCCGTGTCTATGATCTCCTGAATATTAACCGGCATCATCGTAATGGAATTAGATTTTACACTGCGGTACAGTTCCTCAATTCTTGTAAACATTGTATCGTTTGTAGCCCGGAGTGCATCAATACATTCTTTCAGCTTCACCGTATCCGGCTCCGGCTGACTGTAAATCTGGTCAATTCTTTTATAAATAACCTTGTTGGCAAGAAGCTGATTTTTCATGCTGTGAACGAACATTGAAACTCCTACCCTCACTGTATCGAATTTCCGTTCCATCACAACATCCGTCATGGCAACTTCATAATCACCTTTTGTATATTTAAATAGACTGTAAAAGCCAAGCACAGCACAAATGATATTTACAATCACAAGCATAATATAACTTGCCAGAGACGGATTAATCTGAAGATATCCGATTCCCCTATTCCATGCGATCGAATACCCGTAAAAGAGATAAACCTGCCCCGGATCCTGATGATAGTAAATAAGATAAATTGCCGAAATCGACACCAAAAAGATTACTGTCTGCTGAAATTGCCTCTTCAAAAACAGGATTGAAATGGAAAAATACTCGATTAATAAAATCACCACAGATACTGTCAGATATAGATTGATCCAGATCATATTTCCTTTTGCTATAATCTCCTGCATACTTTCCCTGTTATGAACAATCATTCTATAAACTGATGGAAAGTAAAGAATCAGCGACATGATCGGTATGACCCTTGATAATTTAACCCATGTTTTCCGCTTTCTAAGTCCCGGAAGCATTGAATAATTCATTGCAATCCTCAGCAAAAAAAACGGAAACAGAGACCTGCCTATGGCAATCAGATATCCCAGCTGACCTAATGTGATCAGGAAATACTGCATCTTCCGATATATGTTTCTTGAAAAATACAGAAATGTTAATACTTCCTGTGAAATGCCACCTTTTTTTGCAATAAAAAGCATAACACCACATAATTCCAACATAAGACTTGTACAAAGTCCCAGCCATAAGATGGAATCTTTATTTTTTCTGTAAATGATCAAGAATACCGATGCAATAACTAAGCTGAATGCCAAAATAAGTAACATGTTTTTGTCTCCTGTTTCCGTTTTCTTAAATCTTTTAACAAAAAAATATTCAGTTATATTTTAACACTATTTTTTGTTTTCTTCTACCTCTCTATGAGATTTCCTCCAACAAATACATCTGCGATGTCATTCTCCGCATCTAAAAGAACGATATCTGCATCTTTTCCATCTGCAATCGATCCTTTTTTATCGTATACTTTGATAAGTCTGGCTGGATTCTCTGAAAGAAGCGGTAAAATCTCTTCCAGACGTTTTCCTGTAAATGCAAGAAGATTTTTCAAAGCAACATTTTGTGTTAAGGTACTTCCGGCTCTTACTCCGTTTTCCAGCTTTGCATCACCATCTTCAACAATAACATCGTTTACTCCAAGTTTATATCTTCCATCCGGTAGACCTGCAGCCATAATTGAATCTGTGATTGCAACTACTTTGTCAAGTCCTTTCACTTTCAAAAGAAGACGTACTGTACCAGGGTGAAGATGTCTTCCATCACAGATTGCCTCACAGTAAATATCAGATTCTAATGCAGCTCCCATAATTGCAGGAAAATGCTGATGTAAAAGTTTCATCGCATTAAATGTATGTGTACAGCATTCTGCACCGTTGTTGATTGCTTTCCAGCTTGTATCATAATCTGCTCCGGAATGTCCGATTGCAACAGTAATACCAAGCTCTTTCATTGCCGGAATGTCATCAATAAGTCCTTCTACTTCCGGAGAAATCGTAATATAACGGATGTTTCCTTCTGCTCTGTCCTGATATTCTTTCAGAAGTGGCATATTGGCTTTCTGAAGAAGATGCTCCGGCATAGCCCCCTTGTACTCTGAAGACAAAAATGGTCCTTCCAGATGAATACCAAGTAAATTTGCTCCTTTATGCTCCATCTTCTGATGTTTCTTATATTCATCAATGCACCATTCTGTCTGTTCTTTTGTATCAGTCAAAACAGAACATAACCATGAAGTCGTTCCATTTCCGGCTGCAAAACGGCAGATTTTCTCATAATCTTCTGCTGTTGCCGCATTAACATCTACACCTACTGCACCATGTGTATGTACATCAATAAATCCAGGCACTACTTTCTTTCCTGCTGCATTATACACTTCTGCCCCATCTTCAATTGGTGCATCCGGTGGTAAAATAATAAGTTTACCATCTTCAATTTTAATTGTTTTCTTTAAAAAACGATGTTCAATATAAACTTCTCCATTTACGATATATCTGCTCATGATTTTTTCTCCTCTTCTTATACAATAAACTGCCACACAAAATTATGTGCGGCAGCCTTTTTATTCTTTTTATTCCGGAAGGTTAGCAACAAACTCTGTAAATTTAATATTGATGTCCGGATGATCCTGCAATAAGCTTACTGGGAAATGTGCTGTTTTTTCGCCATAAGCTGCATGTCTTACAACACTTCTGTGCCAGTCTCTGAAACATCCTAATCTGATTTTTCTTGCATGAGCGATTTCATTAATGCCGATTGTGATACAGTAATGTGGCATATCATCTAATGCACCATTTAAATCACCAATTGAATTCACAGCTCTTGTTTCTTTTGAGATTTCAAGAACTCTTGTATGCTGAGCCAGGAACTCATCCGGTGTCATTGTATCAGAAGCCTCATTGAATGCAACATGACCATTAATTCCAATTCCCCCGAAGCAAATATCTACTCCACCAAGTTTTTTGATCATATCCTGAATATGTGTCAGGTTTTTAGGATCCGGGAAAATTCTCTGTTCTTCCGGCATTACGAGTTCTGGTTTAATTTTGGTGTAAACCGTTCTGTCCATAAATCCACGGAAGCTCAATTTATCCTCTTTGTCAATCCATTCTTTATCATCTGTCAGGTATTCATCCATATTAATAAACCATACATTTTTCAGGCTGATATTCTGCTCATTTACCATATCTACAAAATACGGATACTGTCCTACAGGACCTACAGGGCAGATAAATACTGTATTCTCACCAAGAGCATTTTTACGTTTGATTTCTTCTACCATTTCATCTGCCATTGATTTAAATACAGCAGCATTATCTTCCATAACGATCAACGGAATTTTTGGTGCTTTTAACAGTTCTTCTTTGTTATAATAATAATATTCATGTTTCATTTTCTCTTCCAACCTTTCCTGTCTACATCAGCGTTACAATAAGGCTGCCACACCGATTCCAGAACTCCTGGTCTAGCGTAACAGCCTTGTTATTTCATTTACTTTTCAAATGCTGTGTGCGTTTTCTTTTAGTACTCTCCAGCTTCTTTCATAACATCTAATAATACGTAATCAGATACTGGTGGGTCAACTTCAACAGCACCTGCCTCGATGAAGTTCTCCTTCTGTAACTCATAGTATCCTTCTACTGTACCATCTGCTGCACCTTCAGATACCTCTTTACCTGTTAACCATTCTGCATCACCACGCTGATCATATACTGTATCCTGATCGCCTGCAATCTGTTTTGCGATTAAAGCAGCTGTATCTTCCTGATGATCTGCTGCCGCATAATCCATTGCTTTGAATAATGCTCTTGTGAAACGTACTAAGACATCTCTGTTCTCTTCTGCATATTTTGGCATGCAGATCCAGCTTGCAAGAGATACAGTTTTGTCAGAGAATGTCATGTTGTCTGCTAATTTTGTAGCATTTGCATCTTCTTCTAAGATCTTTAAGCTGTTTGGTGACCATGTTGCAGCTGCATCAACTTTACCGGATAACATAGCGGATACGATTCCGGATGCATCCATATCAATTGCTTCGATATCATCCATTGTCAATCCAACACTTGTAAGTGAGTTTACAAGGATATCTTCACTGGATGTTCCTGAAGAGTAAGCAACCTGTTTTCCTTTTAAGTCTTCGATAGATGTAATACCTTCGCCTCCGATCAATGCATCACCATTGGAGATATGGGATAATGCAAAGATTGTTGCCTGTCCGTTGATGCAAAGTTTATGAGCACCCTGTCCGATATATCCGACATCAATACTTCCTGACTCCATAGCGGAAATGATTGTCGGACCATCCTGGAACTCTACAAGATTTACTGTGATTCCTTCTTCTTCTAAGTAACCCTGAGCGATTGCGTTCTCAACTGACCATAAGCTTCCATAGTTTGGCATGTAAGCTACATTTAATGTAACTGGCTCTACAGCTTCCTTCTCCTCTGTAGCCGGTGTCTCTTCTTTTGCTTCTTCTGTAGCCGGTGTCTCTTCTTTTGCTGTGTTGTCAGCAGGTGCATCTGTCTTGCTGCCGCATCCTGCAAGCATTCCTGCTGTCATAGCACCTACCATTAATAAGCTCAATATTCTCTTTTTCATGTTGTTTTTCCTCCTTAAATTGGATATTTGGAATTTCCCCCAATTCCCTTAGTTATCATTATAATCCGGTTTCCCGGTTACAACCTTTTTATTATTTTCTTACTTCCAGATATTCCTGATATACCTGACTCCAGATTTCATTTTTAAGTTCCATGAATTCCTTTGTCATCTTTGTCTCCTGGGTACGTGGATATGGAATATCAATCTTTACAATATCTCTGATACGTCCCGGGCGGGCGCTCATGATAATAACTGTCTGTGCAAGAATGATTGCTTCCTCAACATCATGTGTAATAAAGAAGCACGTCTTCTTCTCTCTCTGCCAGGTCTCTAACAGCTCTGTCTGTAACTGGGTACGTGTCTGTGCATCAAGAGCTCCGAATGGCTCATCCATAAGTAATACTTCAGGCTCTGCTGCATATGCTCTTGCGATAGCAACACGCTGTTTCATACCACCGGATAATTCTTTTGGATAATGTTCTGCGAACTTCTCCAACTGAACCATCTCCAAATATTTCATTGCCTCTTCTTCTGCCTGTTTTCCTTTGATGCCACGCATCTCTAATGCAAACATAACATTTTTCTTAACAGTAAGCCATGGGAATAATGCATACTGCTGGAATACAACGCCACGGTCTGTACCGGTTCCTTTTACTTCTTTTCCATTGCAGTATACTGCTCCGCTTGTCGGCTCTAATAATCCTGCGATAATATTCAATAAAGTGGATTTTCCACATCCGGATGGTCCTACGACACAGATGAACTCATTATCATGAATATCAAGTGTCACTCCGTTTAATGCAACCATCTCACCATTTCTTGTATTATATATCTTCTTTACGTTATCAACTTTTACACGAACCGGTCTGCTGTCATCGCGATTTGTTAAATCTCTCTCTTCTCCTGCCATGATGTCAGTCTCCTTTCAAGATATTTGATCAGTTTCTCCATTGAGATACCTAAGATACCAATGATAATAATGTATAAAAGCATTGGTGCAGATTCAAAGCTGTTGTTCAGAGATCTGATTCTCATTCCCAAACCGGCTGTTGCTCCAGTAGATTCTGCAGCGATCAGTGTTGTAAGTGCTACAGAAGCTCCAAGTCTTACTGCTGTCAGGATAAATGGTAATGTTGCAGGAGCAATAACTCTGATGAAGATATCTTTATCTGTTGCTCCAAGAACTCTTGCTGCTTTGATCAGTGTCTCATCTACATTGATAACACCCTGATAGATTGTAATGCACATTGTCAAGAAACATGCAATCGTGATAACGATGATCTGTGGTTTTCTTCCAACACCTGCCGCAATTACAATAAGTGGTACATAAGCAAGTGGTGGGATGTTACGGATGAACTGGATCCATGGTTCAATAATATAACGAACCGGTTTATACCATGCCATAAGGATTGCAACCGGAAGTGCGATTACAAAACCAAGCACATAACCTGCTACAACTGAAATCAAACTGGATAAAATATCCGTACCCAGAACACCTCTGTCAATCATTGTTTTAATGCTCTGACAAACTACCACAACATTCTGGAACGCTCTGCTTGTTGATGGAATAATTGATAAAATATACCAGAACAGCATAGCCACTGCAAATGAGATCAGTAACCAGACTCTCTTTGGTATTTTATCTGCCAGAGATTTGTTTTTGTTATTCATAATACCGTCTCCTTCCCTTTCGGAACTTCTTTCTTGATTCAAAGTATAGACCTCTATTTTGTTTTTGATAAGGATGAACTTTTTTCATCCTTTTTCAAA
>NZ_ACFY01000102.1 GCF_000174195.1 Roseburia inulinivorans DSM 16841
ATAGGAACAATTGAAATACCGAAAGGAGAATCGCATGGAACACACAAAGGCATATCAGGAATTTAAGAAGAATGGTAATACAAAGTTTGTAAGATATAGCGAAGGAGCAGAAATGTATCATATGGGCGTATCAAAGTTTATGCAAAGGGCTAAGGATGCCAAAGCAATCTATAAGTTAGGTCAGTTAGTACTTGTGAATTTAAAAATATTTGATGAGTACCTTGAGACATTCCATATAGTTGATGATGAATTTTATAAGTAGGTGAAAAGGATGGTAACACAATTACAGCCGGATGTTAGGGCTTACCTTCATGGTGGGGAGGTAATAAAAAGATACATAAAGGTCGAAGAGGTGGCTTATGAATAGATGATTTTTGACTTCATATTGCTTCGACAGAAGAAGTAGCAGGTTTAGAGAAGATAATCGCAGAAAGCAAGGAAATCGTCGCTACTAATCTTGTGTTTCTCTTTATTAAGACTCTCAGAAATTTCATATATGACACAAAGAACCACCAAGATCAAGGCAGAAAGGTGGTTCTTATATTTTGCAGTGAATGAATCAATTATTTTGTGATGATATCACAGAAAATAATTTACCTTTTGCTTATAATGTAGCTACAAACTAAGTAAGGAGGTAGTCTAAATGAGATTAAAAGATAAAGTTGCAATCATTACGGGTGGCAGTCGTGGTATAGGATTTGCTACAGCTGATAAATTCTTGAAGGAAGGTGCTTCAGTTGTGTTGGCAGCAAGTTCACAGGAATCAGCAGATGTTGCTGTAGATAAATTAAAAGAGAAATATCCCAATGCAATAGTTGCTGGAATTAGTCCAAATCTGGCAAGCATGGAGTCTGTCAGAAAGGCTTTTAAAGAGGCAACTGAAAAATATGGATGTGTCGACATACTGGTAAATAATGCAGGAATTTCAGAAAATACCTCATTTATGGATTATACAGAGGAGACTTTTGATAAAGTCATTGACCTAAATGTAAAAGGAGTATTTAATACTACTCGTGTAGCAGCAGAATGTATGGTGGCAAGAGGCAAGGGGGTCATTCTCTCAACTTCTTCCATGGTGAGTATTTCGGGACAGCCAAGTGGGGTTGCTTATCCGGCATCGAAGTTTGCAGTAAACGGATTGACTGTATCATTAGCAAGAGAACTAGGACCTAAAGGTATTCGTGTTAATGCTGTTGCACCTGGGATTACAGAAACTGATATGATGAAAGCTGTGCCAAAGGAAGTTATCGAACCTATGATTGAAAGAATTCCATTGCGTCGTCTTGGACAGCCAGAAGATATTGCCAATGCGTTTGTGTTTCTTGCTTCAGATGAGGCGAGTTACATTACAGGTGTTATATTAAGTGTAGATGGTATGGCAAGAAGTTAATTTAATGTGGTATGGTGATGTAATCACGGAAAACAAATGAAATTAAGACTATAATAAAGCTACAAAAAGAAAAAGATAAGGAGGACTGTAAAATGTCTGCTATTAATATCAATAAAAATAATTTTGAGAACGAAGTACTGAATTCCGATAAAACCGTTCTTTTAGATTTTTGGGCATCTTGGTGTGCACCTTGCCGTATGGTAGTACCTATTGTAGAGGAGATTGCGGATGAGCGTAGGGATATTAAAGTTGGAAAGATTAATGTAGATGAAGAGACTGAACTGGCAAATAAGTTCAGTATTATGAGCATTCCGACTTTAGTGGTTATGAAGAATGGGAAGATTGTACAGCAGGTTTCAGGGGCGAGACCTAAGAATGCGATTTTAGAAATGCTTTAGGGAGGTGTGCTAATGGGATTTTTTGATTTCTTTAAACAGTCGAATATTGATCAAGGCATAGAAGAATATAAAAGGACTGCTGGTGCAGTTCTGCTGGATGTCCGTACTCCGCAGGAATATCAGGAAGGACATATACCAGAAAGTAAAAATGTGCCGTTGCAGCAACTAGACAATATTATTTCTGTAGCGAAGAATAAGGATATCCCTCTGTTTGTATACTGTTATTCCGGTTCCCGGAGCCGTCAGGCAACTGGGATTTTGCAACGAATGGGATATTCTAAAGTAAATAATATCGGTGGCATTGCAGCTTACTCAGGAAAGGTGGAAAAATAAGATGAAGGTAATAATCGTAGGAGGTGTAGCAGGAGGAGCTACAGCCGCAGCAAGAATACGCAGACTGGATGAACATGCAGAAATTACTGTGTATGAAAGATCCGGATACATATCCTATGCGAATTGTGGGCTTCCATATTATATTGGAGACGTGATTACAGATCCGGAAGAACTTACACTACAGACACCAGAGAGTTTTTTTAAACGCTTCCGTATTAACATGAAAATTCATCATGAAGTTATCTCAATACATCCCGAAAGTAAAACTGTTTCAGTGAAGAATTTAGAAAACGGTGAAATATTTGAAGAAAACTATGATAAGCTAATCCTCTCTCCAGGTGCAAAGCCTACACAGCCGAGACTTCCCGGAGTAGGTATTGATAAACTTTTTACACTTCGTACTGTAGAAGACACTTTTCGGATAAAGGAATATATAAATAAGAATCATCCAAAATCGGCTGTATTGGCAGGTGGCGGTTTTATTGGTCTGGAACTGGCGGAAAATTTGAGGGAGCTTGGCATGGATGTTACGATTGTCCAGCGACCTAAGCAGCTGATGAACCCTTTTGACCCGGATATGGCATCCATGATCCATAATGAAATGAGAAAGCATGGGATAAAACTGGTACTGGGCTATACAGTAGAAGGATTTAAAGAAAAAGACGACAGAGTGGAGGTTCTGTTGAAAGATAATCCATCCCTTCAGGCTGATATGGTAGTTCTGGCAATCGGAGTCACACCAGACACAGTATTAGCAAAAGAAGCCGGTCTGGAACTTGGCATCAAGGAAAGTATTGTAGTGAATGACAGAATGGAAACCTCTGTACCGGATATTTATGCTGCAGGTGATGCAGTTCAGGTAAAACATTATGTTACGGGTAATGATGCGCTGATTTCTTTGGCAGGACCAGCCAATAAACAGGGCAGAATCATCGCTGATAATATTTGTGGCGGTGATAGTCGTTACCTGGGCAGTCAGGGAAGCTCCGTTATAAAAGTGTTTGATATGACAGCAGCTACTACAGGCATCAATGAAACCAATGCCAAAAAGTCAGGATTAGAGGTAGATACAGTAATTCTTTCTCCTATGAGTCATGCCGGTTATTATCCTGGTGGAAAAGTGATGACCATGAAGGTGGTTTTTGAAAAAGAGAGCTATCGTTTGCTTGGCACTCAGATTATCGGATATGAAGGAGTTGATAAACGTATTGATGTGCTGGCAACAGCAATTCATGCGGGGCTGAATGCAACCCAGTTGAAAGATCTGGATCTGGCATATGCGCCACCTTATTCTTCTGCCAAGGATCCGGTAAACATGGCTGGATTTATGATAGACAATATTGCAAAAGGGACATTAAAGCAATGGCATTTGGAAGATATGGACAAGATTTCTAAAGATAAAGATGTGGTGTTGATAGATGTGAGAACTGTATGTGAATTCAGCAGGGGGCATATTGATGGATTCAAAAACATACCTGTAGATGAACTGAGAGAACGAATTAGTGAAATTGAGAAAGGAAAGCCTGTGTATCTGATATGCCAGAGTGGTCTGCGCAGTTATATTGCGAGCCGTATTCTGGAAGGAAACGGTTATGAAACGTATAATTTCTCTGGCGGATTTCGCCTCTATGATGCAGTGGTCAATGACCGTGCGCTGATTGAAAGGGCATATGCATGTGGTATGGAATTGATATGACTCACAATCAGGTTGTCCGGATGGTTTGTAATGATCTGATAAGGTTATTACTATTATTTGATTGACAAAAATTAAATAGGTTTTATAATGAATAATATCTATATCCCCCATTTGAAATGGGGGGTTACTAACTTGATATTAAGAATTCTTCCTAATAACGAGTGGGATAGAAACAACTAAAAAATAGAAGAAAAGGGGTAAGATTATGTTTGAGATGAAACCAGAGTATTACATTGGAATAAAAATGATTGATGAACAACATAAACAGTTGTTTAAATATGCGGATGAAGCATATGAATTACTAAATGACGAATTTACACCAGATAAATATGATAGGGTCGATATATTGCTGGAAAAGTTATACGATTATACGGTGAAACATTTAGCAGATGAAGAAGCATATATGGAATCTATTCATTATAACAAGTTATTTACGCAAAAGGTGCAGCATCAGGCATTTATTGAAAAGCTTGATGAGTTTATGGAAAGCCATAACAAAGAAGAGGAAAATCAGGATGAGCAGATTATGAAGATTTTGACATACCTTACGGAATGGTTAGTAAATCATATTTTGTATGTTGATGGACAGATTCCACAGGAATGATGTCATATATAGGAGTTTTTGAAAGAGATTTATGGATGAAAAACAGTTAAGCATAGATATCGTTGGTTTGGCAGGAGCATATTCTTATGCATTAGATTGTATAGAAGCCGAAATGGTTAGTGAAACGCAATGGCTACATGAGTGTGGTCATTGCGTTTTTCATAATTCTGATAAATGGAGGATTCTTTAAATGTTATAGAAAAACAGTTTTATAATCTTTGTAGTGTTTCCAGCCTTTTCGAATCAAGGATGGTGATTTTGCCACGGGAGAGTTTGACAAGCCCCTCACTTTGAAAGTAGCGAAGCATTCGAGTGATAACTTCCCTATGGGAACCAAGATGGTTGGCGATAGTTTCGTGAGTGATTTTTAGTTCATTTGTTTCTTCGATAGAGGTTTCTTCTAAAAGAAATGAAGCAACACGCTTGTCCAAACTCTTCCACATGATTTGTTCCATCAGCCACATGACATCAGAAAAACGAGTAGCCATTAACTCATTGGTATAGTTTGCGACGGGAGCAGATTCATTCATGATGCTCTTGTAAATCTCAGCAGGGATGATCCAAAGATCAGTATCTTTTTCTGCTTCAATGGTTACTTCAAATTGAATGGATCGCATCATACATGAGGCGGATAAAAGACACATATCCATATCAAACAGACGGTAAAGTGTAATCTCCCGTCCTTCATCTGAAAGTATGTAGGTTCGAAGCTGCCCGGATTTAACCAGTAATAATCCGGTACAATCTATTTTCCCGTTGTGAATGATCGTTCCTTTTTTTACATGCTGTGTGATTAAATGATCTGAAATTAGTTTTTTTTGTGCTGTATTTAAGTCATTCCATAGTGGAAAATAATTTTCGAAGCTCATAACAGTTATCTCCTTTACGAACATAGTATACTTGCTTTTTTAAGATGCGTCAATCGAATAATTGACATATGTCATAAATAAAAATATGTCATTGCAGTTATTAGTGTTCAAGGTAAATTCTTATGTAATAATATCACAGAAGGATTTACCTTTTTTAGGTACAATAGAGGTATCAAATTTGAAAGGGGAACAGAGCATTGGCAAAAAGAGTGGCAAGTATCGATAAAAAAAGATGTGTTGCCTGCGGAGTATGCGAAAATACTTGTCCGCTGGCAGCGGTTAAAGTACATCGTGGGTGCTATGCGGTAGTAGAAGAAGCAGTGTGTGTAGGATGCGGGAAATGTGCACAGTACTGTCCGGCAGGATGCATTGAAATGAGAGGGAGGGTAGCGGTGTGAAGAAAAAGAAACATTGGTATGATTATTTATGGATATGGGCGATCATTTATTTTGCTCTCGGTTTTTTTAATATATTGTTCGCCTGGTTTGGGATGATTGATTTCCTGTTGCCGTTAGGAATAGCAATATTCGGTGGAAATAAATTTTTCTGTAATCATTTGTGTGGACGTGGCCAGCTTTTTAGTAAGCTTGGTGGAGATTTAAAATGCTCAAGAAATAAACCAACCCCACAATGGATGAGTTCAAAATGGTTCCGATATGGCTTTTTGATATTTTTCCTTACAATGTTTGGAAATATGGTATTTCAGACATATTTAGTTGGTGCCGGAGCAGCATCCTTGCGTGAAGCCATCAAACTATTCTGGACTTTCCGTGTTCCGTGGGGATGGACATACACTGCAGGAATAGTAGCTGATTGGGTGGCACAGTTTAGTTTTGGATTTTATAGTTTGATGCTTACATCTCTGTTGTTAGGGTTAATCGTAATGGTGTTATATAAGCCACGAACCTGGTGTACATTTTGTCCAATGGGAACAATGACGCAGGGTGTCTGTAAATTAAAAAATAATGAAAATAAGTAATACTATAAAGTAATTTATAAAAGGCATATGTC
>NZ_ACFY01000101.1 GCF_000174195.1 Roseburia inulinivorans DSM 16841
CGAAAACTGTGTTAAAATAAAGGCACAAAACAGAAGTATGTAATACATGATAGAACAATAAATCTGCAAGAAAAAGGAGAATACACAATGGGGCATAAGTTATATCTGGAATGTGGTTCCGGAATTAGTGGAGATATGTTTGTAGGAGCTATGCTTGATCTGGGAGCAGATCAGAAAAAAATGGAAGAGGCACTTCAAAGTCTTCCTGTAGATGGATTTAAAACGGAGATTACGAGAGTGAAAAAATCAGGATTGGATGCGTGTGATTTTAATGTTATTTTAGATCATGCACATGAAAATCATGATCATGATATGGAATATCTGCATGGAGATCATCATCATGCAGAACACCATCACGGCCATGAGGATCACCACCATGACGAACATCATCACCATGAGCATAGAAGCCCGGAGGATATTATTCACATTATCGGACATGCATCTATGACAGACAGTGCCAGAGAACTTGCATGCAAAATCGTAAAAATCCTTGCAAATGCAGAGGCAAAAGCACATGGTGTACCACTTGAACAGGTGCATTTTCATGAGGTCGGTGCGGTAGATTCAATTGTTGATATTGTTGCCGCTGCAGTATGTGCAGACAGTTTAAATTTTGATGAAGTTTATATCCCTCAGTTAAATGAAGGAAGAGGAATGGTGCGATGCCAGCATGGTCTGCTTCCGATTCCGGTTCCGGCAGTAGCGAATATTATAACAGATCATCATTTGAAATTGCATATTACAAATGTAGATGGAGAGTTAGTGACACCGACAGGAGCAGCGATTGCCGCCGCACTTCGCACGAGTGAACAGCTCCCGGAGCAGTTTGTGATAGAGAAAGTAGGAATAGGTGCAGGAAAAAGAGAATATGAATGTGTCGGGGTATTGCGTGCAATGATGATTGCCTGATCAGACAGCAGTATGAAAATATGAGAGAATGAAAGAAGGGGATTGCGCAAAAGCGATAGAAGCCAATTTTTGTGAGTAGTTACTGAAAGTAACCTGAAAATATTGTATGAAATGTAAAAAAAATATTTTGTACTGGACAAATTGAGCAGGAAGTGCTATTAATAAATTATCCATTAAGTTAAAACTTTTAATAAAGTATCGAGTACAACAATATATGCCCTAACATAATTGTTGAATTGCAATAGTGCATAGATTTCTGGCTGGAACTATCCGGATAGAAGTGATTAAAAGGAGAGAAAATGGAAGATAAGATGTTATACAAAGACCCTAGTCAACCCGTAGATGTACGTGTGGAAGATTTGCTTTCCAGAATGACACTGGAAGAGAAAGCTGCACAGCTGTGTGGAGACCTTGCGGCATCCTTTATTGTAGATGGTAAATTAAGTCATGAAGCTTTGAAAGAAAAATTTAAGGATGGACATGGAAGAATTACGCAGTATTCATTAGTTGGTCTCGTGAGTCCAAAACAGATTGCAGAGATTACCAATGAACTGCAGGATTTTTTTGTAAATGAAACCAGACTTGGAATACCGGTTGCGTTGCAGTCAGAGAATTTGTGTGGATACCCGGGAGCAGGCGGAACACTTTTTCCGGCTCAGATTAATGTTGGATCAACATGGGAACCGGAACTGGCAGAAGAGATGAGTTCGATCATTGGACAGGAATCCAGAGCAGTTGGAATCACATCTGCTATGAGTCCGGTAATTGACGTATCCAGAGATCCGAGATGGGGACGTACTTATGAAACATATGGCGAGGATCAGTACCTGATCAGCCAGATGGGTATTCATTACGTCAGAGGTATGCAAAATCAGGGCGTAAGCTGTATAGCAAAACATTTTCTTGGATATGCCGAGACACAGGCAGGACTTAATACTGCGACTACAAGATTAAATGACCGCGAATTATATGAAGTATTTGCGACACCTTTTGAAGCTGCAGATAAAGAAGCAGGTCTTGATGCAATGATGGCAAACTATGCAGAGATTGATGGACTGCCGGTAATTGATAATAAGAAAATTGCAAGAGATTTACTTCGTGACACTATGGGATTTGAAGGGATGCTGACATCAGATGGAGCGGCAGTATTAAAAACATATAACTATTTTAAAGTTGCAAACAGTTATATGGAAGCTGGACTTCTTGCAAAGAAAGCAGGATGTGATACAGAAATCCCGGTTGGTGCATCCTACCGTAATCTTCCGAATTACGTCAGAAGCGGAGAACTTGATGAAAAACTAATCGATGAATCAGTTAGAAGAATCCTTACAATTAAATTTAAGCGGGGATTATTTGAGAATCCATATTGTGAAATTGAAAAACTGGAAGAAGCAATGCGAAATGAGGAAAAAGAAGAGGTCAGCAAAAAAATTGCACAGGATTCCCTTATACTTCTTAAAAATGATGGTGTCCTTCCAATCAAAAAAGGAACAAAGATTGCTGTGATCGGACCGCATGCAGACAGCCTCCGTTATCCGGTAAGCGGATATACTTATCCTGCTTATATCGAGATGATGGATGCAGGAAGAAAAAACAATGCATCAGTAACATTCAATGGAATTGCAGATGAACAGGCTAAGGCAGAAAAGAAAAGGCACCAAAAGGACCATTTGAAACACTGTTTGATATGCTGGATGAGGAAGATGTAAAACAGCTGGACGATATGAACGGAGTTTTGAGAACGCTTCACACTAGAAGCTTAAAAGAAGTACTTTCAGATAGATTTGAGACAGTTTATGCACAAGGATGCGATATTATCGGAACATCAGAAGAAGGATTTTCAGACGCAGTGAAAGCAGCAAATGAGAGTGATGTTGTTGTCATGGCATTAGGTGGAAACTGCGGATGGGTTAATGTGACAGGCGGTGAGGGAAAAGATCGTCAGTCATTGGAACTTCCTGGTGTTCAGGAAAAATTATTAGAAACGGTTGCTGCAACAGGAAAACCTGTCGTGCTTGTTTTATATGGACCGGGAATTTTTTCTGTTAACTGGGCAGTAGAAAATGTCGCAGGAATTGTTCAGGCATGGATGCCGGGACCATTTGCAGGTGAAGCTGTAACAAATGTTCTTGATGGAAACTTTAATCCTGGAGGTAAGCTGAATGTAACAATTCCTAGAAGTGCCGGACAGATACCGATTTTTTATAATCATAAAAACGGTTCCGGATATGCATCGGGAAGCGATGCTACGAGTGCAGCTATTTTCAGTGGTGGATATACGGATGGATTGGGAACGCCATTATATCCATTTGGCTATGGGTTGAGTTATACAGAGTTTGCATTGGATCATTTCAAAATTGAAAAGACCGAGATTCCGACTGATGGAAAAATCGAAGTTTCCTGCACAGTAAGCAATATAGGTGCTGTTGCCGGAGATGAAGTAGTACAGCTTTATCAGGCATTCCACGGAGCACATGTCGTAAGACCTAATAAACAGCTTGCCGGATTTAAACGAGTTCATTTAAATGCAGGTGAGACAAAGAAGATTACTTTCAATTTGGATACAGCACAGCTTGGATATTATGACGAAGAGATGCAGTTTGTTGTAGAACCGGGACAGCTTGATATTATGGTTGGTACATCTTCAGAAGATCTTCCGTTCAAAGAGACAATTAGTCTGACTGGCGAGAAAATTTGTATTGCAGGTAAGAGAAGTTATACCTGTGAAGTGGAAGAAAAATAAAATATGAAAAAAGACCAAATAAAAGTGGCGTTACATTAGGACAATTAATGATGTATATGTAGACGATAAGAGCAGACAAAGCAGAATAATTTTATTGGAACAGTAAAAGGCGTGATTTTGGTCACGTCTTTTACTGCTTTTTACAAAAAAATAGGAATAAACCATGCTGATAAAATATCATACATTTTGATTACAATAATTTGAAAATATGTTATGATACTAACAGAGAATATACTGGATATTGAATCGGTTGAGATAAAAGAGTAGGAAAAGGGTATCAGAGCATGACTGGAAAAAAGGGAAACAGTTTACTGGAAACAAGAAGACGAAATCGTGTCTTGATCAAAAATATGATATTTCGGATGGAGAATGCGAGAAGGACTGCGATAGCCGAAGAATTAGGATTAACACTTCCGACAATTACAACGAGTGTAAACGAAATGCTTTCGGAGGGGATTTTAGAAGAAATACCCATAACAGATGGAAAACTTGTAAATAACATGGGAAGACGTCCGAATGCAATTGCATTCCGTGCAGAGGCAGCCTATGCAATTGGTGTGGAACTTGGCCCATATGCAACCAGGGCGGTTCTGATGAATTTAAGAGGAGAAGTTTTAGAACAATCAGAATATGAAAGTCCTGCTGAAAATTATGCAGGTATGCTTGAAAAGATAACTAATATCATAAACGAAATGGTGGATAAAGCAAAAGGCAGAAATCTGCTTGGAGTAGGGGTAGGACTACCGGGATTTATTGACAGAGAAAAGGGTGTGATCCGGAGCAATCCAAGAAAAGACTGGATGGGAAAACCATTTGCTACAGATTTAGAGGAGCGGATCCATCTGCCGATACTGATCGATAACAATGTCAGGCTTCGTGCTGTTGGACATGAAATGAGTATGCGTGGACAAAAACCGGATTCATTTGCATATTTTTTTGTTTCAAGAGGTGTTGCGTGTCCATTAATGTTGAAAGATGATGTGGTTTCAGGATATACAGCAGGAGCAGGAGAAATCGGCCATACAGTGATAAGCGTCGGCAAAGAACTTAAATGTGTGGATGATCTTGGCAGCGAAGGAGCAATTTTCAGAAATTGCCAGGAGGCAATGTTAGGAGGCAGGCTTCCGGAACTTAGAGAGCGTGTGCAGAAGGATAGGATACTTCGGATGGATCAAATCCTTGAAGTACAGGAACTGGGAAACCCTGAAGTCAATTCGATTATTGAACAGGCGATTGGTTATCTTGGAATTGCTCTGGCAAATGTTGTGAATTTGATCAATCCTGGTTATGTGGTGGCAGATAGCTGCTTGTTTCAATCAGAAAAGAACAGAAAGCAATTATTAGAATCGGCAAAAAGCAATTTCTTTGGACTCAATGAAGAAGAGGTTCAGATTGAGTTTGCTCCATTTGAAAAATTCCGCGGTGCGAAAAGGGGCAGCATATTTTTTGATCCGCGAAAAGTTTTTAAATATTTAGTAGCGGTCACTTAATATAACTAAATATTAGTTAAAAAGTTTAAGTAAATATCAACAAAATAAGTGCCTTATATTTGGAATAATTGTCAATTGATATTTATAAATTTTATCATATAATATAATTATTAAAAGTTTTAACAAAGTGACGGAATTAAAAAGTACTTTTGGTAGGGCAGAAGTACTATTTTAAAACCAACATAATTAAAAGATTTAACAACCTAACGGAGGAGAAAATATGAAAACAAATAATCAGGCTAAGCCAAAAGCATCAGAAGTACATTACTGGTTATACAGTACAGGTAACTTTGCAAACAATATCATCTTTATGATGGTAGGTACCTATATTACATACTTTTATACCAATATTCTTGGAATTTCACCTGCTATGGCAGGACTGGTATTTATGGTAGCAAGACTTGTGGATGCATTTACAGATCCATTAATGGGAATTATCGTTGACAAAACTAATACGAAAATCGGTAAATACAGACCTTGGATTATCGCAGGAGCACCATTCCTTGGAATTATGTTTGTATTACTTTTCACAGCACCGAATTTCTCGATGACAGGAAAAGTGGTATATGCATTTATTACATATATTATTTATTCCCTGGCATGGACAATTGTCCAGATTCCACAGCTTGCACTTCCTGCAATTCTTACAAATGATATTGCAAAAAGAACAAGAATCCAGGCAATCTTCCAGGCATTTGGATCTATTGCATCTTTGGTAGTATCAGCATGGGCATTACCAATCCTTGACAAATTAGGAGGACAGGATAATGCATCTGCATGGTTTAAGTTTACAGTGATCTTTGGTGCTGTCAGTGCAGTGATTTTTATTTTATCAGCAATGTCAGTAAAAAATGTTGATGTATACGATCCGGCAGCAAAAAATGCAAAAACAGAGAAAAAGGGATTTTCTTTAAAAGAAACATTTTCAGTTATTACAAAAACAAAGCTCTTTTATGTGTACTTATCGCATATGGAACAGATATGTTCGCATTCCAGATCTCCAATTCATTAAGAATGTATTTCTTTAAATATAATATGGGCGGAAGAACAGATCTTATCACATATATCGGATATGCATCTACTTTTGTTGGATTTGCATTAGTAGCATTTATTCAGCCTTTTGTAAAAAAGACAGGAAAAAGAGCAGGAATTATTGGTATTGAGGCACTTGCAATTTTAGTTACTCTTCCAATGCTTGTTACAGGATTAAAGGGTGCATACGCAATATCAGCAGTTATGTTTACATATATTGCGATCACATTTACATGGACTATTAACAATATGTTAAGCCGATCAGCTGTACTTGATTCTGCAAACTATGCACAGATGACACTTGGAATTAATGGAACCGCACTTGTTAATTCTACGTTCACATTTGTCAATAAATGCTGTCAGGCTTTCTCAATGTTCTTTAGTGGAATTATTCTTTCTGCGACAGGATATAATAAGGATGCAGTAGAACAGACACCTGGATGTTTAAAAGCAATTTTGCTGTTATGTACAGTAGGACCGATCATTGCATATGTATTTTCTATTGCTGCAATGTATTTCTATCCATTAACTCGTAAAGGTGAAGTAGAGATGCAGGAAAAACTTGACAAAATGTCTTTCGTAAATTTAGAAGATGATCTGATTCTGTAGTTTCTGTAAATAGTCATCAATAGAAGGAAAGGAATACAAGTTATCCCTTTCCTTCGTTAGATTAAAATAAGAATTATAAAAAATCAAACAAATTATCAGATTGGGAAAGGGTAGAAATATGTTAAACTTAATCATTCACAATCAGTCGGAAGATCAGAAAAAAGCAGTTGATGTGATCGCATCAGAAAATATCAGAATACTTGAAGAAGCAAAAACAGGGGAGAACTGCTATGCAGACAGTCAGGGATGGCTTGACACAGAGGAGTGGGCAGGCGAAGAGAATATAAAACGTCTGGAAGAAATTGCAAAAGAGATTCGTGAAAATGCAGATGCATTTGTTCTGATCGGAGTAGGTGGATCAAATAACGCAGCACGTTCCGTGATCGAAGCCTTAAGGAAGGATGATGCACCGGAAATTATCTATGCCGGAAATACGCTCTCTCCGGATGCAATGAACCGCATGATGAAGAGATTAGAGGGAAAATCCATTTATATTGACTGTATTGCAAAGAATTTCGAAACATTAGAGCCGGGTTCCTCTTTCCGTATTTTAAGAAAATATATGGAAAAAACATATGGTGAGGAAGCAGGAAAAAGAATCATTGCTACCGGTACCGTGGGAAGTTCCCTGGAAACACTCTGCACAAAATATGGATACACATTTTTAGAATTTCCACTGAATGTCGGAGGCCGTTACACAGCAATGACAAATGTTGGATTGCTTCCAATGGCAGTAGCCGGAATTGATATCAGCGAACTTGTAAAGGGAGCAAGGGATATGCAGATCCGTGTACATGAAGAGAGTGCCGAAAAGAATATTGCATATCAGTATGCATGTCTTAGAAATCTCTACTATAAAGAAGGATACCGTGTGGAGATGCTTTCAAGTTTTGAGCCTCAGTTCCGTTTCTTCTATAAATGGTGGATCCAGCTTTTTGCAGAAAGTGAAGGAAAAGATAATAAAGGAGTCTTTCCGGTGGCAGGAGAATTTTCGGAGGAACTGCATTCAGTAGGACAGTTTATCCAGGATGGTTCTCCGATTATGTTTGAGACATTTTTGGATGTAAAGAAGCAGAATGCATCTTTGATCGTAGAACCGGATGAAAAGGAAGATTATTTTGATTATCTGGATGGAAAAGATTTCTGGGAGATCAACAAAGCCGCATATCATGCAACTGTGGCAGCACATAGCAAAAAACTCCCTTGTCTTACGATAGAAGTGGATGAATTGGATGCTTATCATTTCGGACAGTTATTTTATTTCTTCCAGTTCGCATGCTATTTGTCCTGCAAGATCATGGGTGTAAATCCATTTGACCAGCCGGGAGTAGAGGCTTATAAAAAGTGGATGTTTGAGGCACTTGGAAAATAAAAACTATGTTTAATCAGATCATGAAATATGGAACACAAAAAGCTTCGGACTTGTAATGAACGTCCGAAGTTTTTTGTGATAAAATATTGGTGAAACATCACAAACGTTTGCGTAAATGCCACGCAAAATTTGTGACGGATGTGTTATAATGTAAACAGCGTAAGAAGTGTCGGAATTTTATAATTTCAGCAACACAGTTTCTGTTTGCAGTCAACCAAAATAGCAGACAAATACTTCAAATCAGGAGGAGAAAACTATGGGAGAGAATATACTGATCGTACATGGTGGTGGTCCGACATCTGTGATCAACGCATCACTGTACGGTGCAGTAAAGGAAGCAAAAAAGTATAAAGAGATCGAACATATCTATGCCGCTAAGAATGGTACAGGCGGGCTGATGAGAGAAGAACTGATCGAGCTTGAAAATGTTCCGGATGAGAAATTGGAACTTTTACTGAATACGCCGGGAAGTGCGATCGGAACATCCAGAGATCAGATTGAGCAGGCAGAATACGACAGAATGATCGAAGTACTTTTAAAGAAGAATATTAAATACGTACTTTTCAATGGTGGCAACGGAAGTATGGATACCTGCGGAAAGCTTTATAAGAACTGTCAGGCAAGAGGATTAGATATCAGAGTAATGGGCATTCCGAAGACTCATGATAATGACATTGCGATCACAGACCACAGTCCTGGATACGGAAGCATTGCAAGATATATGGCACAGAGTGTGAAGGAAGTGGCAGCAGATGTCAAAGGACTTCCAATCCACGTAGTTGTTGTAGAGGCATTGGGACGAAATGCAGGATGGACTACAGCAGCAAGTGCATTGGCAGACGATGGAGATGGTGTTGGTCCGGATCTTATTTATCTTCCAGAGCGTCCGTTTGATGAGGAGAAATTCCTTGATGACGTGAAGAAGCTTCTTGAGAAGAAGAGCGGAATCGTAGTAGTTGCAAGTGAAGGTTTAAGAGATAAAGACGGAAAGCCAATTGTTGAGCCAATCTTCCAGGTTGGACGTGCAACTTATTTTGGTGATGTCAGCCAGCACCTTGCTAATCTTGTTATTAAGAAGCTCGGATACAAAGCAAGAGGTGAGAAACCGGGTCTGGTAGGCCGTGCAGCCGCACATGAACAGAGTCCTGTTGACCGTGAAGAAGCAGTGCTTGCAGGAAAGATGGCCTGCGAAGCGATCATGAATGGTGAATCCGGAAAGATGGTAGCATTTGAGCGTGTTTCTACAGAACCATATGTGATGAAACCATTTTTAGTAGATATCGATAAAGTCATGATGTATGAGAGAACCATGCCGGATGAATTTATTAATGAAGAGGGCAATGGTGTAACGGAAGCGTTCAAGGAATGGTGCAGACCACTGATCGGTGGTGAACTGCCTAAGATGATTTCTTTTAACTAATAACATATATCAATAGAAAGAAAAACAAGGAGGCTAAATCCTCTCCTCGCACAAGGGAGATCGGATTTTGCTTCGCAAAACAAGGAGGATTATTATGTTAGTACCAATGAGAGCAATTTTGGATGCAGCAGATAAGAATGGTTATGCACAGGGTGCATTTAATGTAAATGCTGTATGCCAGGTAAAAGCAGCTGTAGATGTTCATCAGATTTTAAGAAGCCCTGCGATCATTCAGGGAGCTGATCTTGCAAATGGATTTATGGGTGGACGTACAGATTTCGCTAATTCCACATTAGAGGATAAGAAAGCAGGAGCTAAGAATATCGGAGCAGCAGTAAAGAAATATGCGGCAGATAGTGATATTCCGGTTGCACTTCACTTAGATCATGGTAAGAATTTCGATTCCTGTATCGCTGCGATCGAAGGCGGATATACAAGTGTCATGATTGACGGAAGCTCTCTTCCATTCGATGAGAACGTAGAACTGACACGTGAAGTTGTAAAATACGCTCATGAGAGAGGTGTTACAGTAGAGGGTGAGCTTGGTGTGTTAGCAGGTGTTGAAGATCATGTATTCGCAGCAACAAGTACTTACACAAATCCATTAAGTGCAATTGATTTCTTCAAGAAAACAGGTGTTGATGCATTAGCGATCAGCTATGGTACCATGCACGGTGCAAACAAAGGCAAGAATGCAGTGATCCGTAAGGAAATTGCAATCGCGATCAAGGAATGTATGTTACATGAAGGAATTGAGGGATATCTTGTAAGCCATGGTTCTTCTACTGTTCCACAGTATATTGTAGAAGAGATCAATGCCCTTGGCGGAGAGATCACAAATGCATACGGAATCGATGTAGACCAGCTTGTAGAAGTAAGCCATTGCGGCATTAATAAGATCAATGTTGATACAGATCTTCGTCTGGCAGTTACAAGAAATATGAAAGAGCTTTTTGCAAAAGATGCTGCTCTTAGAAACAGTGCATCTGTAGGTCAGATCTATGAATTATTAGAGACAAAGAAATCAGCATTTGATCCTCGTGCATTCATCACACCGATCATGGATACAATTATGTACGGAAATGTTCCGGATGATGATGTTGCAAGAATCTGTACATGCATTGAAGATGGTGTAAAAGAAGCAATCGCACCATTACTTGTGAAGTTCGGAAGCTACGGAAAAGCACCGAAGGTAGAACGCGTTACAATCGACGAGATGGCAGAACGTTACAGAAAAGCAGGAATCTAAGAAAGAGTAAGTTGATCATAATGGATGCCGGAGATACAGCGGGTGCTTCCGGTATCCATACCAGATAGAGAGGAAAATCCATGAAACATATTTATCTGAATTTAAAAAGATTTGATGTTCCAACAGAATTTGGTGGAGTAAACCGTATTGCACCGGTTGCTGAGTGGGCAGAGTATATTGTAAAGAATACACAGGACGAACTGAAAAAATATGATCGTTCAGAAGTAGAATTTGCAATGTATTTTCCGGAGGTTCACCTTTTAAATGCAGCAAAAGCAAAAACAGAGGACAGCCCGATCAAGGTTGGATGCCAGAGTGTTTACAGAGCAGACACTGCAGTAGGTGGCAATTTTGGTGCATTTACAACAAACAGACCGGCATCTGCAATGGTTGCGGCAGGATGTGAGACAACAATCATCGGACATTGTGAAGAACGTAACGATAAGGCCGGAATTCTTGCAGAAGCAGGAGTGACAGATACAGATGCAGTGAATCGTCTGTTAAATCAGGAGATCAAATGTGCCATTGAAAGAGGAATGACAGTTCTTTATTGTATCGGAGAAAAGAGTGAAGAGCAGGATCAGTGGCAGGAAGTATTAGGCAAACAGCTTGAGATCGGATTAAAAGATGTTGACAAATCTAAAGTCGTGATCGCTTATGAGCCAATCTGGTCAATCGGACCTGGTAAAACACCGGCAGGAAAAGACTACATCACTAAGATCGCACGTTTTGTAAAAGAACAGACTGGTGGTATGGATATTGTATACGGTGGTGGATTAAAGCAGGATAATGCAGCAATGCTCGCTTCTATCGATGAAATCGACGGAGGACTGATCGCACTTACAAGATTCCAGGGTGAGATCGGATATTATCCGGAAGAATACCTTGAGATCATCCGCCTTTATATGGGTAAATAACCCAAGAATTTGAACAAGACACAGAACATAAATATGAATCCTGGAAACAGAGAAGAATAATGTTTCCCGGATTACGGTAAATTATACTATGAATGAAAAGGAGAACAAAGATATGAAGATCGATTTCGAATATGGCCAGGGAACTATGACAGCTGAGTTACCAGATAATACTGACATTTTTATTCCAGGTGAAACAGTAAAAGATCCGGCTTATATCCCGGAAGATAAATTAGAGGAAGCATATTTAGAGAGTCTTGCTCATCCAATCGGAATGCCAACTTTAACAGAGCTTGCTCATAAAGGAAGCACTGTTACATTTATCGTTCCAGACCGTGTTAAAGGTGGAGAACAGGCAACTAGCCATAGAAAATTAAGTATCAAATACATCTTAAGAGAACTTTATGCGGCAGGTGTTGAGAAGAAAGATATTCTGTTCATTATTTCCAATGGTTTACATCCAAGAAGTAAAGAATCTGATGCAAAGGCAATTTTCGGTGAGGAATTATTCAACGAATTCTGGCATACAGGTCAGATCATCAGCCATGACAGTGAGGATCAGGAGCATATGGTATATCTTGGAAAAACTCACAGAGGTGATCCGGTATACATGAACAAATATGTATTTGACTGTGATATTCCAATTCTAATCGGTCATGTACAGGGAAATCCATATGGTGGATATTCAGGCGGATACAAACACAGTGCAACAGGTATCACAAACTGGAGATGTATTGCAAGCCATCATGTACCTTCTGTTATGCACAGAGACGACTTTACACCGGTTAATGGCGGAAGCTTAATGCGTGATAAATTCAATGAGATCAGTATGCATATGGAAGAGAAGATGGGACATCCATTCTTCTGTTGTGATGCGGTACTTGATACATGTTCAAGACAGATTGCAATCTATTCCGGATATGCAAAAGAGATGATGCCGATCAGCTGGAAACTTGCAGATAAGAGAACTTATGTACACTGGGCAGAGAAGAAGTACGATGTACTTGTATTTGGTATGCCACAGAAATTCCACTATGGTGATGGAATGGGAACAAACCCAATCATGATGATGCAGGCATTAAGTGCACAGGTATTAAGATTTAAACGTGTTATGAGTGACAACTGTGTAATTATCTGCTCTTCTATCTGTAACGGATACTTCCATGATGAATTATGGCCATATTTAAGAGAACAGTATGAATTATTCCAGCATGATCATATGAATACATTGCCGGATATCAACCGTTACGGCGAGTACTTCGCAACAAATGAAGAATATATCCGTAAATACCGTTTCACAAATGCATTCCATCCATTCCACGGATTCTCTATGATGTCCTGTGGACATATCGCCGAGATGAATACAAGTGCAATCTATATTGTTGGTGCTGAGGAACCGGGATATGCAAGAGGAATGGGTCTTAAGACAAGAGCTACTTTTGAAGAAGCTTTAGCAGATGCAGAGAAGAAGTTCGTAGGAAAGAATCCTAACATTTTAGCACTTCCTATGACATTTAAGAAGGCAGCTGTTCATCTTTGCATGAAGAATCCGGAAGATGATTGTATGGACGCTTATGGACATCGTCATAACAATGGCGGATGTGGATGCTGCTAATCATATTATAAAAAGCCAGATACTAATTTAAAATATACCCCAAAAAAAAAAAGAGAGAGAGAGTACGTACGTTCGTTCGTT
>NZ_ACFY01000100.1 GCF_000174195.1 Roseburia inulinivorans DSM 16841
TCTTTACGTATGAGCTAAAATTGGCAACTAAGTTTACAATGTGACACATTAAATAATTGCCTAACTCTGTTTCTTAAAAAACTCCTTTGTTTCCCTGACAACAACCCCACTCAATGCGAACAGTGCGATCATATTTGGCAGAGCCATCAGTCCGTTGAAAATATCAGCGATCGTCCACACAGCGCTGACGGTCATATACGGTCCGATAAATACTGCAAAAATATAAATCCAGCGGTAGACTTTCACATGTTTTAAATTGCCGCCGCTTAAATATTCAAGACAGCGTTCGCTGTAATAATCCCAGCCGAGAATTGTTGTAAATGCAAAAAATACAAGGCAGAGCATTAATACAAAAGAGGACACGGCCGGAGGGAAAGGAAGTCCCTGCTGGAATGCGTAAGTGGTGACTTCCACACCTTCTAAGCCTTCGACCCGCCATGCGCCGGTTAAGACGATGGAGAGTCCGGTCAGTGTACAGATTACGATCGTGTCGATAAAAGTTCCGGTCATGCTGACAAGTCCCTGACGGACAGGTTCTTTTGTCTGTGCAGCAGCAGCTGCGATCGGGGCGCTTCCGAGTCCTGCCTCATTTGAGAAAATACCGCGGGCAACACCTTTTTGCATAGCGACAAACATACTTCCGACAGCACCGCCGGTGATAGCTTTCGGTGTGAAAGCAGCGGTTACGATCACTTTGATAGCGGCAGGAACTTCAGTAATATTGCAGATGATCAGGATAATGGCAAAAGCAAAATAAAGGATCGCCATAAAAGGTACAACGATCTGGCTCACACTTGCGATCCGTTTTACACCGCCGATCAATACGGCTGCGACACAGACCGTCAGGATCAGGGATGCGATCACGACTGACCAGGAATATTCTCCGAGGAAAGGAAGAATCTTGACGCAGTGTGCATTGTCCGGATCAAAGAAACCGTTGATCGCACTTGCGATACCGTTGACCTGACTGAAAGTTCCGATACCGAAAAGTCCGACACAGACGCCGAAAAATGCAAAAAGCTTCGCAAGCCATTTCCAGTTTTTTCCCATTCCCTGTTCAATATAATAGAAAGGACCGCCAAGGCTGTGACCGTCAGGAGCAACGACACGGTATTTGACAGCTAAAAGTCCTTCGGAATATTTGGTAGCCATTCCGAGAAAAGCGGCTGCGACCATCCAGAACAGAGCGCCCGGACCGCCGGCGCAGACAGCGGTAGCAACACCAACGATATTACCGGTACCGATCGTTGCGCTCAAAGCAGTACAGAGAGCAGCAAAACTGGAAATTTCGCCTTCTGCCTCTTCCTCATTCTGGATCATCCATTTCAGCGCAAGGGGAAGCTTCCGGATCTGTAACAGACCGAGGCGCACCGTAAGCAGCAGGCCGCCCGCCATGATCAGCACCATTAATGGCACACCCCAGACAAAATTGTCAACATTGACAAGAAAATCATTAATTACACTCCACATGTTTCTAAACCTCTATCTTTCTTTCAATATATACATCGAGTGCATGCAGTATCACAGAAAAATATCTTGCAATGAAAATGGGATGATGACCGGAAACAGGATGAACTGACAGAAAAATATCCCATATAAAAATATATGGGATAGGAAGATACGTAATCAGAAAACTTCATATAAAATGAAATCTTATGTGTGCAATTAAGATATCTTCTCTGTCCGCTTGCCTGAGAGATTCATACGAAAACGTATGTTGCACCTTCGGCCCCCGGTTCATCCGGGTGTCTCCAGAGAGTCGATCCATTTACAGTTGCACCGGTATGACCGGCACCTGAGAGTGTTACTCCTTCGGTAGACTTGCGTCGTTTTCCTGCAAACTTCATCTCGAAATTGTTGATTCAACTATATCGTGTAAGAATACAAATTGCAAGGAGGTTTTTCCTGTTTTCCTGCATTTATGCAAAAAAATAGGGAGAAAAAACTGATTCATAAGAAACGCTTATAAAAGAAAACAAGTATACGAAAATATAGGTAGAAGAATAAAACTGTCAAATTCTGAAAAAAATATAAAAAGTGTGAAAATGACTTGATGTTTCGGAAATTTTGAGAGAAACTAAAAGAAGAATGACAACAGAGTAACAGGCAGAGATCCGTGTATCTTCGGAACGTGATCGCGGAGATATGGATTGATGATGAAAAAGTGTAAGAGAAGGGGGATTTTTTATGCTTCAGGAATGGAAAGCAATGGAAAAACCGGATGAGGAAGAAATCAAAGCGCGCCTTGCCGCTGCAAAAGAAAAGCTGGCAAAACAGCAGCTTTTGATCAAAGAGCAGAAGATACCGGTACTTGTGCTCATGGAAGGCTGGGGAACTGCCGGAAAAGGTTCCGTGATCGGTCAGGTAATCCAGAATATCGATCCGCGTTTCTTCAAGGTGGAATCAATGGGAGAAAAGAGTGAGGAAGAGCGTCGAAAACCATTTTTATACCGCTATTTCAGACGGATCCCGGAAGAAGGAAAGTTCGTATTTCTCGATTCGGGCTGGATGGACGAGATCGTAAAAGACGAGCTGCACGGAAAACTTTCCGATGAGGATTATGCAAAACGGATCGAGAGTGTGCGACGTTTTGAACGGCAGCTTACCGATAACGGTTATCTGGTCATGAAATTTTTCCTGCATATCCCGGAGAAAGAGCAGGCAAAACGGATCGGACACTTGGAGCATGAAAAAGATACAGTCTGGCGCGTCAGCAAAAATGATCTCTGGCAGAACCGTCATTATGAGAAGTGCGAAGAGGCATTTTCTTCCTATATGAAGAACACGAATTTGCCGTCTGCGCCGTGGTACATTATTGATGCAAAGTCGAGAAAATGGACGGAACTTCAGGTTTTAGAGACATTGACACAGGGAATCGAGATTGCGCTGAGTAATCAGAAGCTGGCAGTACCTCTTTTGCAGAATGTTTTTCCGTTAGTGCGGATGCCGCTTTTGGCAGAAGTGCCTTTGGACAAAGAGATTGAGGCGGATGAGTACCGCAAAGAACTGAAAGAACTGCAGAACCGGCTCGGTGAGCTGCACAATCGTCTTTACCGGAAAAAAGTGCCGGTCATCATTGCCTATGAGGGCTGGGATGCAGCAGGAAAAGGCGGCAACATCAAGCGGATTGCAGGAGCACTTGATCCGCGCGGTTACGAAGTTCATCCGATCGCAAGCCCGGAACCTCATGAGAAAGCAAGACATTACCTGTGGCGTTTCTGGACGAGACTGCCGAAAACAGGACATATCGCTATTTTTGACCGCACATGGTACGGAAGAGTGATGGTGGAGCGTCTGGAGGGATTTTGCAGTGAAAATGACTGGATGCGTGCTTACAATGAGATCAACGAATTTGAAAAAGAACTTCACGACTGGGGTGCTGTGATCATTAAATTCTGGGTGCAGATCGACAAAGATACGCAGCTTGAGCGTTTTAATGAGAGACAGAATACACCGGAAAAACAGTGGAAAATCACAGACGAGGACTGGCGTAACCGTGACAAATGGGATGCGTATGAGACAGCGGTCAATGAGATGATCCAAAAGACCAGCACCTCCTATGCTCCGTGGCATATTTTAGAGTCTGTCGACAAGAAATATGCCCGGATCAAAGCTCTTAAGATCGTTGTGGAGGAGCTGGAGAAGGTGTTGGGGTAAAGGATAATATTAAGCCAGCTCAGCTTCCAGCTTATTAATATGTTTGAATTCAACAATCACCATGCTAAGACCGACTGCAAAGGACAGAAGGTCGGCGATCGGTCCTGCATAAAGTACGCCCATAATGCCGAAAAAATGCGGCAGTGCAACGATAAGCGGCAGCAGGAACATGATCTGTCTGGTCAGGGAGAGGAAAGTTCCCTTGTACGCTTTTCCGATGGAACTGAAAAACATCGAGGAGATCGGCTGCAAAAAGTTTAACCAGGTGAAGAACAGGAAGGCTCGGAAATAGTTGACACCGAACTCAAAATATTCTTCGCTTCCGCTTCCGAACAGACCAAGGATCTGTCTCGGGAAAAGCTGGAACAGCAAAAAGGAAATAATGGATACAACCGCACCGACTGACGCTGCGAGAAGGAAAGCGTCCTTCACCCGTTTGTATTGCTTTGCACCGTAATTAAAACTTTCAATTGGCTGGCTTCCCTGGGACAGTCCGATAATAATAGAAAAATAAAGCTGGTTTACCTTCATGACAATTCCGGCACAGGCGATCGGGATGGATTCGCCATAAACGGACTGTGCGCCGTAGTGTTTTAACAGGTTGTTCATGACGATCTGCACGATCATCATGGCAATCTGGTTAATGCCTGAGGACATGCCGAGGGAACAGATCTGTGCGAGAACTTTCCCGGAAGGGATAAAATGCTGTTTTTCTAATGTCACAGTGCGGTAATGCATGAGGTAACGGATCGCGATCGCAGCGGAGATGATCTGTCCGATGACAGTCGCCCAGGCAGCACCGTACATTCCCCATTGGAAACCGAATACGAACAGTGCGTCTAAGACAATATTAATGACAGCACCTGAAACCGTGACAAACATTGCCATTTTCGGGTTGCCGTCCGCACGGATCAGGTGACCGCTTCCGATGGTTAAGATCAGAAATGGAAAACCGACCGCTGTGACGCGGACATATTGCTCTGCCAGTGGGAGTACATCTGCCGGGGAACCAAAGAGCACTAACAGCGGATTTAAAAACAGTTCGGTGATAAGCAGCAAAAGAAATCCGAGTGAGAGCAGCATAGTGATGGAGTTGCCGATATAATAAGGCGCTTCCTCTTTTCGCCCTGCTCCCATATGAAGGTTAAAGCTTGCTGCTCCGCCGATCCCAAAAAGCAATGCCAGCGAAGTGCAGAGCATAGAGAGCGGAAAGGCGATATTGGTTGCAGCATTTCCGAGCGTGCCGACTGCATTTCCGATAAAAAGCTGGTCAGCGATATTGTAAACTGCGCTGACAAGCATTGCGATAATGCTTGGAATAGCAAAACGTGCCACCAGCGTGGAAATCCTATCGGTACCAAGTGGATTTGGCATTTGTTTTTTCTGTGTCATGTTGATAAACTCCTTTTTTATAAAATTCAGGTGTCAAAATGTCTGTATTTTCATTTATAATATCAAATTGTACATCAAAAATTGTGAATCATTTGAAACCAGAAAAATTGTAAGTCTGCTAACATTTTCTGTCAAGAATAAAAAATTATAAAATGTCTCTGAAATTTTTATGAAAGAATCACGGAAAGGCTTTACCAAACCGAAGAACGCAGATAAAATGGAACTCATAAAGCAAGCGAAAAACAGGAGAAGCAGATATTGAATACAACCAAAATTGCACTGGAAGCGTCATTGAAAGAGCTTTTGAAAAAGAAACCTTTTGATAAGATCACTATCGCAGATCTGACAGAGGACTGTGGGATCAGCCGTATGGCATTTTACTATCATTTCAAGGATATCTATGATCTGGTGGAGTGGGCATGTGTGGAAGACGGCAAAAAAAGCCCTTCGGGATAAGAAAACTTACGATACCTGGCAGGAGGGTTTTGCCCAGATTTTTGAGGCAGTGCTGGAAAACAAGCCATTTATTATGAACGTCTATCATTCGGTGAGACGTGAAAAAATCGAGAGTTTTCTATACAAACTGACATACCAGCTGATTGCGGATGTTGTCGAGGAAAAATGCTCCAGAGATCATCTGCCGGAAACAGATAAACAGTTTATTGCAGATTTTTACAAATACGGTTTTGTCGGAATCATGTTAGACTGGATCGACCGCGGAATGAAAGAGGATTATCAGAAGATCGTAGATCTGCTCGCAGTGACGTTGCATGGTAATATTGCCAATTCCATCCGTAATTTTGAACAGGTGAAGGAAAAAATGTAATTTGCGATAAAGAAGATTTGAGCAATTGAAAGAATATTATGGGGCGTTTCGCAGACACCCATAGGATTTTTTAC
>NZ_ACFY01000099.1 GCF_000174195.1 Roseburia inulinivorans DSM 16841
GTAGGCGGTGTGTTATTCATCGCTTACTATCTTTCCTCCTTTTTGTACTTGTCATCTTAGAATAAATAATTAAATTCCTATAGCATCTATGGCTACAGATATAATAGTAAAAAACGCCAGCTAACTATCTTTCACTTTTTTTCTGGCTAATCGGGCGTTTCGGCTGATGAAGTATTTCCATACATGGTGTGGAAAATCCATTTATCCCATATACAGCTTCATTTCTCATGACACGCTCTACAACTTTCAGCACATTCTTATTAATCTGCTTTATTCTTTCTCACCTCCTATTTAAAATTTTTGCTATACTAAGCAAAGCTGCATATAATATAACAGCTATTGCCATGTAACTAATGTAAACCCTATCTGTCTCTAACATAACACAACCAAGTATTATGCCCCTCCTGTAAAGCGATTTCAAAACTTCTCGTCTATACAAGTATGTTTGTTCCAACACAACGATAATTTTTTATTGGAAACAATTTTTTGTTACCTTTTTCCACTCTTTAGCAATAGTTCCTACCATATTTTTTCTAATTTGCATTTTGTCTGAATTTTTCCACACAAATTCAGTAGTGCAGCAACTATCATACCGTTTAATAACCACTGGCATACTTCAATATGAATTTTGTGTGATATAATAATTGCCATATCTGCCAATACTAAAATTATTAACGCCTGTTTTCTAAATTTTTTCTGTTCCTCTTGATCTAATGTTCGATTTTCATTTTCTATTGGAGCAAATGCAAATATAATTGCATTTGCCCCAAATGTAGTTGCAGTACATAACCATAGTGGAAAAATGATTTTATCCAATAAACATACCGCAACAACTATGGAACATGAAAATAAATAGCATCCACTCCTTGTTCTCGCATGAAAGCCACCCGATTTTCTACGCAATGGTATTAACACCATTGCAGTTACAATCATGGGTATTATCATTCGCATAGCAAAACCAATTACTATGTATGACAAGTAATGTACCACCTCTAACAATAAGCATTCTAAGCCAAAGCGATATACATCTTCCTCATTTTTATCCAGAAGTCCTTTTGTCCTCATGCAAGATAGAACATTTTTCAGCAATTTGTCCATAGGAAAATACTATTTTCTTTCTTTCAGTTCTTTTACTTTCTGTGGCATTTTAGGCTGATAGCCAATAAACAGGCACGCTGAATTTGCCTCTTTCTCTGCGTTTGCATATGCTGCTTTTGCAAGTAATTTCAATGCTACATCATTAAGTTTTTTCATGCTTGAAAACCTCCTTATTTTTCTTTTTCTATCGACAAGCATCTTATAAAATTTTACCTTTTTTGCACCAAGTACGATTTTTTTGCACGAAGTAAGACTTTTCACTTATTAAAAAGCAAAAAAAAGCAAAAATGCTGATGAATATAATATCATCTGTTCTGTTGCTTCATATATTTTTATTGATAAACATATTGATATTACGAGCGATCGCATTCATATTGTCAAAAAAATAGCACCTAAACCGCAAATGGATTAGATGCATATAATTTTTTCTATTATTTTATTTACTTATCTACAATTTTAATTTTCTGTTACTGCTTTAAATCCGAAAATTGCTTACCTACCTAAATAAGTCTATCATTACCTCTTACATGATTTTCCTCAATATCTTTTAGACTTTTCTGCATACTTTCAAAGTATTATCCTATCGGGGCACCATTTTAAGATTTCTGATTGTCAACAGACCTTTTTCTCCATCAATATATGTACTATTGAAAAATACAACAAAACAAACCTGCGATATTTTTTTCCACGCAGTTGAATCTCTTGTTGTAGAAGGAATCCATATTCGGAAATGTTCTTCCTCGCAGCTAACCTGTAATGTTCTATCAATTACCTTATTTCGTATATCATCTTTTATTTCCAATTGAAAAGCTCTTATATCTCCACTACTTGCCGCATCAAATTCAAAAAAATATCCTGCTTCAAAAAAAGCTGACCAGTTATCACATGGAGCATATTCAAATAATGCCATTGCAAATTCCTGATTTTCTATTTTATTTACATTGATTATGTCAATATCCATTTCAAAACTGTCTTTATGTGTTCTTATTTTCATAATATTTGAATCAGTATAAGAACTAACCTGTTTTATATCATAAAACTTAGTATAATCGTAAATTAAATCAACTTCTTTTCTCTGTGATATAGAATCGTCAAATCTTGTATGCTCATTCACACGATTTACTTCATTTGCAAGTTCCGTTGTAAGATAGCGTGTAAGGTGCATACTGACATAATCATTAAATTCCTCATCAGAAGCATAAACAACATATATTCCTCTGTCCTTGTATTTCTCCTTAAATGCCTGTATCTTTGTCTCCGCTTCCATATCAATTTCACTTTTTCGTACTGGCTTATCAGAAAAATATACAAATACCTGTTTTCCCTTCTGTATCATCAATTCAATTTCTTCTATTGTTCCTGATTCATAATGTTGTGTAGGACTTCCTATTCTATTACCAAATATAGCAATAATTGCATCCGATTTATCTAAAATCTGTTTATTGATAATGCTTTGTGGATAATTTCCCGCTTCTGGCATAACATTCTTTGACCAATACAGCGTTTTTACAAAAATATCCATAGAAATACCTATAGAATCATTTATATTATCCACAACTCTATTTATAATCTCTACCTCTGTTTTTACATCAGAAGGACACGAAATCATCAGTCTGCATACCGGCATCTTCTTAAACATAACTTTCCCCCTTTGCTTTTTATTTAGTATAACAAACCAATGTAATTATTTCCATAATTATCTATCATGAAGCGTTTTGTCAAGTGCTTTTTTGAGTTATTGACGCAAATTATCGTGAAAGTGCGAAAGCGCAAAGTGCAAAGGGTCTGCGTTTTGCACTTTCAGCTTGCGGGTTCGGGTGGCTGCTTCTTCTTGATGAAGTTGTACCATTGACCGCCGACACGCCTTGCGCCTAAAATGCCGCCCATGTTGCGCTTGGCGTTCTGTACCGTCCTTTCGGATATTCCGGCTTCGGCTGCGGCTTTTACAACGTCCTCGCTGGCAAGCTCTTTCCCGTCTGCAAGCAGGTCAAGTATCAGCCTTTCAGCCTGTTCGGTTTTGGTGGCGTTGTTGCCGCCCGCGCCGGACAGCAGCTCGTCGGCGGTGATGTCGTATTCGCCTATCCATGAAAAGCCCGTTTCCGGGTCAAGGCAAAAGGCAACGGGCTTGCCCTCCGGTGCAAGGGAAGATTTGTCATGGACGATAACGCGCACATTCGGTTCTCGCTTCACGCGCCCGATCAGCAGGACGCTCCTTGCTGCGGCGCGGAAGTCGATAGAACCTAAGCCCCGGTATGCGCTCTGCCCTCCGGCAGCTTTGTTGAGATGTCCGATAAGGATAACGGCGCACCCGGTACGCTCGGCAACATCGGCAAGGCGGCGGAACATGGGGCGCACTTCGTTTGCCCGGTTCATGTCGGTTTTTTCACCCATGTACGCCTGTATGGGGTCAAGGATAATCAGCCGCGCCCCGTTCTGCGTGATTGCCTTTTCTATGCGCTCATCGGACAGGGTAAGCTCCCGTTTGGCTTCATCAATCACAAGCACCCGGTCAAGGTCTGCGGCGGCTTCTATCAAGCGTGGCTTGACGGTATCGCCCAGCCCGTCCTCGGCGGTCTGGTAAATTACTTGGAATGGCGGCAAGGGCTTCATTCCCGGCAGCGTTCCCCCGGTGGTGCAGGCGGCGGCAAGGCGTAGGGCAAAAGTGGTCTTGCCCTCGCCGGGATTGCCCTGCACAATGGTTACTTTCCCAAAGGGGATATACGGCTCCCATAGCCATTTAACGGTCTGTGTATCAACCTCGCTCATGCGGATAATCTCAACGGTTTCTTCCTGCGGTGGCTCTTTCAAGCCGTAAATCGCTTCCCGGATATACTTACCGTCCGCGATTTCTGCCCGGTGCTGCAATACCTCGTTCCAGTCCTTGTAAAGCGGCACAAGGCGGTGGACGGTCAAGCCCTCCGGCACAAGCTCCGCAAGGCGGCTGCAAGCATCGTTTCCGGCGTTGTCGTTGTCAAGGCAGAGGTAAACGGTCTTGATGTTCAGACGGTCAGAGAGAAAGCGCAACAGGGCTTTTTCTCCCACGCCGCCCAACGCCAGATAGCTTTGCTTCTGCCAGTCCTTTTTGAACAGGCAGAGGAAAGATAAGAGGTCTATCGGGGCTTCAAAGACAAACAACCTTTCGCCCTCGCCACGGTAGCAGAAGTTAAAGGCTTTGTCGCTGCCTTTCACATCAAGCCGAAAACTCCCGGCTGTGCCGCGCTGATGGGCGTATCGCGGTATGCCGCTTTCATCTCTGCCGACGAATACGGCGTTATGGTGGGCGGCTTCCTCGTAAATATCCCCGGTGGAAAAGAAAAAGCCCGTCACATCTTCATCAATGCGGCGGGCTGCTGTGAGGTAGTTCCTCGCTATGCGGTTGTCGGTGCTGCGGGGTGGCAGTCGGAAGTCGGATAGGGGCGCGGGGCTTGGTCTGTCCGGCGGCGGGGCGGCTCCTTTTTCGCCTGTCAGCAGTTCAACGGCTTCGGTGACGCTCTTGCCGAAAAACTCCATGACAAAATCAACGGGTGCGCCGCCTTTGCTCTGGCTGTGCCTATACCATTTGTTTCCCCGGACGGTCAAGCTGTCGTGCCGCTTCCAGCGGTATTCATTTCCGGCGCGGGTAAGCTGCTCGCCCCGTCCTTGCAGGAAAGAAACAAGGTCGGCTTGGTTGGCGCGGTCTATCTGTTCTTGGGTGTAATACATAAAAGTTCAACTCCTTTCAGCGGTCTATATCATGCCGTTTGGTGCGGCTCTGCGTCTGCTCCGGCTGGTCGGCGCGGAGTGCAATATCCACGCATTTGCGGATTTTTTGAAGCTTTGAAACATTGGTGCGGGTATCTTTCAGTTTGGTATAATCGCTGTCCCTCTGTGTTTTGAGGTCAGCATATTCCTGTTCCCATTCCGCAATAGGCAAGGTCTTTGTTCCTTTCGGCAGATTTGCATGGAGATAGCGGTTTGCCGCGTCCCATAGGGTCAGCTCGGCGCGGTGGGCTTCCTCGTACTTGTCGCGCTTGTTTGTCCAGCCGTTTTGCAGCTTTTTCAGTTCATCGTGAATGGGCTTGTACTCTGTGTAATTCTTCCCGTATTCAATTAGCTTTTGTAGCTTCTTCATGCGTTCCTCGGCGGTTTTCATTCCTGCCCGGATTGAATAGGCTCTATCACTGACAGAGGAAAGAGAAACGTCCAGCTCGTCAAGATTAGAGATGCCATGCTCGGAGAGATAGTTGACCGCTGCCGCTATGGTTTTCAGTTCATCGGCTGCGTGCTGTTGTTGCCAACGCTGCGAATACTTCCGGCTCTTTTCTCTCTGAACGCTCAAATATTTCATCAGCAGATTTGCAAGGTTGGGAGATTGCGCCGGCTGCTTCGGGGCGGTTTCCCACACTTTGAACAGGTCGGCAATCCATTCTTTGAGCTTGCTAACCTGCGCCCGGATTTCCCGGATAAGGCGGTTTGCTTTTTGGATATTTCGGTTCAGTTCGCCTTTCTCGGTGGCTACACCTTTCTTCTCCATTTGACAGGCGGCTACGCCCATATGGATGGTCGGTATTTCGTCAATGCCGCGCTCGGCGTTACTGCGGTGGTCGATACGCTCCGGGCTTCCGGCACGCTCAAGATAGTCGTTTGAAATATCAGCCCATGCCTTGCGCCAAACAAGCGCATTCTCTTGGCTGTTCCAGCCCGTGAGGTCAACCTTGTGCGTCTTATATCTGCCGCTTGGCAAGCGGATACGCTCACCGTTTTCATCAAGGTCATATTCCTTTTTGGACTTTGCTGCCCACGCGCCGCGCTCGTCAAGGGGGCGCATGGTAAGCATAATATGACAATGGGGGTTGCCGCTGTTGGTGTCGTGGATAACAAAATCCACACACATTCCTCTGGAAACAAATTGAGAGGAACAGTATTCCCGGACAAGCCGGATCTGTTCCTCTCTGGATAATTCTATGGGGAGTGCTGCGTCAATCCCACGCGCAAGCTGGGCGTTCCCGGCTTTCTCGTAAAGCTCCACGCTGTTCCACAAGGTTGAACGGTCAGCGAATGAGGGCGGTGCGTGGGGCGGCAATATGATTTCTGTATGGACAACGCCGCCTTTGCGAGTGTAGTCATGGGTCATTCCGTCCCATTCGTTTGTCAGCTTTTCGCCGCTTCGGTAGGCGGCTGCGGCAACGGCTGATTTGCCTTTTCCTCGGCTCACAATGCCGATGTTCCAATGGTAAATGGCTATGGGTATCACCTCCCGGATAGGATAATAAAACCCTCAAAAATGGTACAGACGCCAAAGGCGGGTGTACTGTTTTTGTGGGTGTGCAGGGATAGCCGCGAAGCGGCGCAAGGGGTGCAGCCCCTTGTTGCGGCAAAGCCGCCATATCGGAGCGCGGGGAAATCTCCCTGTGCGGAGATAAGCCCTCGGCAGAGCGCACACGCCCGTAAGGGTGTATAAGTGCGCCCTTAGTTCCTAAGGGATTTTCAGCTTGTCGCTCCCTCTGCTCGTTTTTTCAGATATTCCCGCGCTGGTTCACTCGTCAAGGCAAGCCTAAGAAGTGCTGCGGCTTCCTCGTCGGTCATGTTCTTTGCTTCCGGCACAATGCTTTCAAAGACTGCGCCCCGGACGATAAGGCGGTGGCTGCGCGTTCTGCGTTCCTCTTTGGATAGCTTCTGACGCAACATCTTTTCCCGGTTCTCAAATTGCCGGATTTTCTTCTTTCCGTCCTCAATCTCGGCTTGCAACTCCTCGCGGGTTTTCTCTCTTGGCTTTGTCATGGTTGGGCGCTCCTTTCTGCTCATAAGCATAGAAAAAGGACAGTCGATTTTCTCGGCTGCCCTTGTAAAATAGAAAACTTATTTACTTTGCAAGAAGGTTTTGTTCGGATACTTTTTCATCAGAAGTATGGCTTGTTTGGGCGTGGGGCATATCAGTCTGAGTTTCCGTCAAAGTCTGTGTTATGATAGTGTTCATATAACCAGTATTTTCCCTCAAACTCAACGACAATGTTATCGCCGTACTGATAAACCGCAGCCCCTACAATATCATCATTTGCTTGGAAATTTTCTTTTGGTTCTTCCGAAGAACTAACTGTGTTTTCGATTTTTCCCAACAAATTGAAAGAACTTTTTTCATCTGCGAAGTTGGGTTGAGAGTCAACGATTTGATAAAGCGTATCATTTACATAGACCATAGGAGCAATATCTCCAGAAATGGGAACCAATGCCTTTAGCAAATCTTCTCCTGTTACACCTAATTGTGCTTCATCGCTTGCAAAAGGAATACGCAACAGGTATTGTTGGTCTACTTCGTAAAGATATATATAAATGCCTGAGCCAACATCTTGTGTGTCACCTAAAAGAGAAAGAACATCTTCTCTTGTCATGGTCGGTGTTAGTTCTTTAATTTGCTCAGATGTTACCTGCGTCGGTGTATCGAGCGGTTCTTTGTTTTCTGGTATTAGACTAAGGATTTCTTCAGTCAACGGGTTACTTTCTCCTGCGTCAATCGTTTTTGCAGCTTCTTTTATTTCTTTATGAGAATAGTCGCTCAAATCTTCAACAGCAATGCCGAGAGAATTGAGATAATCAACCGCTGCATTATATTGAATTATATCAACGGCAAATGCGGTCAATGGTATCATCAAGCACAAGCAAGCTGCAATAGCCCCCCACTTTACCCAAATGGGCTTTTTGGCTTTCTTCTTGTAGTTGAGAGCTTCATCGACATATTTTGTGTCAAGCTCGCTCATAGCGTCGGAAAACTTCTTTGCATTCATACGAATACCTCTCTTTCAATCAAATATTGCTTCATCTTCTCGCGGATACGGGTCAGCCGGACAGAAATGTTTTTTTCTGAAAGCCCCATAAACTCGGCTATGTCCTTATAGCTGTCGGAAAACCAATAGCGGCGCATGAAAATAACGCGGTTTTCGGTAGTCAGCGTGTCTAAAAATGCTTCAATGATACGGGCTAACTCTTTGGCTTCGATTTCTGCTTCTACTGTATTCGGGGCTGCTATACAGGCTTCAATTTCTTCCAAAGCAATCGTGTAATGGCTGCTCCGTTTGGCTGCTTCCTTTCTCCAATAGATTTTGAGTGAAATGTTCCGAACGATTTTAACAAGATAAGATAGCAGCGGGTTAGGTCGTGCCGGGGGAATGGCGTTCCATGCGCCTAAATAAGCGTCGTTTACACATTCCTCCGCGTCTTGTCTGCTGCCTACGATATGGTAGGAAAGATTGTGGCAGACCTTTCCGTATTTTATATCCAGCTCTCGTATGCCTTGTTCTGAACGTCCAAAAAACATTTCTATGATTTTTTCGTCGTCTATCATCTCACCGCCTCCTTTCGGGCTTCACCTATGTACTACGGTTTCAGCGGCAAATACTACATCTAATCCGAAACTTTTTCAAAAAAATTATAGCACATCTTTTTGAATAGGGTGTGTCAAGTTGCCGGAATGTTTCTTTGCCGCTTTGCTGGCGGCGTTCCTCCGTTCCTCACTGTATGGGGCGGTCAGACGGAAAGAGAAACGCCCCTTTGCAATCTCAAACTCCATGCAGCCCGTTTCGGGGTCTGCGTCGGTCTGGCGGCACTGGTCGGGGTGCTGTCCGGAGTAGGCGGCAAGCCGCTTCTTTAAGTCGGTGTTGTGTGTGCGGATATGGATAAGGGGGTCTTTCTCGTCAAACCATATATCGGTGGTCTTTTCCTGTTTGGTAAGCCCTGTTCTCATGTAAGCTCCTTTCCATGCCCCTGTTACGCAATAGGGGCATTTTTCGGGTGTTTTTCCCGGCTCTTGACTTGTGGAAAATGAGGATTTTCAAATAGAAAACGCCCGGACAGGGAATGGTTCGTCGGGGCGGCTGTTATCGCAAGATTTCTGTTTTTCCGGCTCTTGACCGTCAGACGCGGATAAACGCGAGCTGTCGGCAAGTGCCAGTTTGAGCAGCTTGTCGCGGAATGTTTCTGTGCTGCTGTGATTGAAAAATAACTCCACAACAATGGTCTGCCCGTTCCTCTGGGTCGTAATGATACTGTCGGGGGTCTGTTCTGCCATAGGCGGCTCCTTTCTTTGAGCGCAAAAGAGGGATTTCCCGTAGTTCGGAAAATCCCTCTTGGTTGACGGTTATTCTGTTTTACTGTGCGGGCTGTGCGGCTGCCTGTGCCTTTCGCCTTGCCCGGTATTCCCGCGCTTTCATGCGGTCATACTCCCGCTGCTTTTCAAGATTTCTCGCCCGGTATTCCCTTGAATAGTTGCGGTGGTAGGCGCGGCTCTTTTCCTTTTTGGCTTCTTCGATTTCCTCCCGCATTTGCCGGATTTCCTGCTCGGTCGGCTCTGCAAGCTGTGTCACTTCGTTCTCAAACTTGCCGATATAATTGAAATATATGCTGATGTGCTGGATTGCGTATCTCGCCCTTTTCTGGTCGCGCTCATGCACTTCAATCCGGCTGATAAACTCGTTGAGAATGGCGGGGGTAAGCTCGGTAAAGGCAGCATGGCGTTCCGTCAGCTTCAAAAACTTCTGCGCCCGTCCTCCCGCGTTCTCATAAGCGGATAGCTGCTCTTGGAGCGTGGCAAGCTCCGCTTTCAGCGCGTAGTATTCTTCCGAATACTTCTGCGACATCTGCTCATAGCGGTCTTGCGGGATCGCGCCGAGGGCGTTGTCCTCATAGAGCTTGTTCAGCACCTTGTCAATCTGTTCAAGGCGCGTCGTGATTTGCGGGATACGCTTCTGCTGCTTCTTGGTCTGGTCGGTCTGCTGCATGGCAAGGTTCTTTTTCACTAAGGCTTCAAACTCCGCCCGGTTGCTGATAGAACAGTCCTCGATTTTCTTCAGCACTTCCGCGATGGTCTGCATGAGCAAATCCGCGTCCATGATGTGAGGGGAATGGCATTTGGGGTTCTTGGCTTTCCCCTTGTGGTACTCGCTGCAAAAAGCAACGTGCCGCTTGCCGCCGTTCCGGTAATCTATACGAATGTGCATTTTTGCGCCGCAGTCTTTACAGAAAAGCAAGCCGGACAGAGGGTGGATTTCCCCGTCCCCGTTGGGGCGTCTGATGGGTGCGTTTTCCAAAATCCGCTGTACGGTTTCAAAATCGCTGCGGCTGATAATCGGCTCATGCACATTTTCTGTGATGTGCCACTGGCTCCGGTCTACATAGTGGTTATGTTTATCCCGGAAATGCTTTGTAGTCTTGAAGTTGACTACATCGCCGCAATACTCCTGCCGTGTGAGGATATTGGTCAAGGTGGCTTTGTTCCACTTGCAGCGGTTATCCTCGTTGAGTGTCTTATTTTTACAGGTTCCCCGCCCTCGGTCTTTCATGTAGAAAGTGGGGGTTGGGATTTGCTCCTGTGTCAGATATACGGCGATTTGGTTGCGGTTCTTCCCGCCGATAAACAGACGGAAAATCAAACGGACAACCTCGGCGGCTTCCTCGTCGATTATCCAAAAATCCTTGTTGTCCGGGTCTTTGACATAACCGTAAAGGGCTTCGGTGACAATCGGCTTTCCGCTCATGCCTTTGGTCTTAATGCCCGTTTTCACTTTCTTGCTGATGTCCTTTGCGTACCACTCCGACATGATGTTGATAAAGGGCGCAAACTCCAATGTGTCGGGTTTCTCGCTGTCAATGCCGTTGTTGACTGCGATAAAGCGCACATTGTTCCGTCTGAATATCTCCATCGCGTTGCCGACTTGGAGATAGTCGCGCCCCCAGCGGGTAAGGTCTTTCATAATGCAGACACCGATTTTCCCGTTTTCCACATCGTCCATCATGCGGGAGTAGGCGGAACGGTCAAAAAACCTGCCGCTTTCGTCATCGTCGATGTAGTGCCGGATATTGGTTAGGTGCTGCCCTCTGGCATAGTTCTCCAAAAATATTTTTTGGTTCTGTATGCTGTTGCTCTCGCCGCCGTCCCTGTCCTCGTCGCCCACGGAAAGGCGGGAGTAAAGGGCTGTAATTTTGCTATAATCAGTCATGTGCATAACCTCCTGTGCGTCCATGTATGTGTCATTTACACTTAAAATTATGCACTCCAAGTGACATTTTTCTTAATAATAAACACTTGTCATTGAAATGAATCCTATTTGCCGCTTTTTTGAATCCATACAATATAATACTTTATAAAAACATACAAAAAAGTCCTCTTGTACCGAACTTACTGTTCCTTTCAAGAGGACTTTATTTATGGCATATACTTCATTTCTTATTTAACAGCACCATTGATTCTTAATTATAATACACAGTCAGTCCTACTGTAACCGTTGATACAGGATATATGTTTCCATGAGTTGTTGTTCCTGAATTCACAATATATATCTGCCATGTACCTGACGGATTTTCTCCATTAAAATCGTCTAAATACCATATTTTACTAGATGTCGGACCTGTATAAGAATGCCAACTTCCATTTGGACTCTTTATCCAAAGGGTATATGGATCAGTTCCACTCGAAACATTGATTGCCAATTTAACCTGTGTGATTGAAGCATCTGATCCAATTATACTACCAGATGACAAACTGCTGGTTGTTGATTTTCCTCCATTAATAGCATTCAGCTTAGTAGTTGTCTTACTATAAAAACTTGAAGCTGCAAATACTGGTGTTACAAAAAGCAAACAAACCATCATACTTACAACAACTGCCATAAACGTTTTTCTTGAAACCGTCTTTTTAGCTTTTTCTGATATTCTCATATTAGCAACCTCCTTCAAAAATGAAATATATTCCACATAAAAAACATACTATATTTTTATATCTACTGATTTCTTGCCACTCTCAACAGACTCTCTGGTAATACCATCCAATGCACCAGCCGGTATTGATTTCCCAGCTTTCCATGTAGGATCAGCGGCTTTTGCTGCTTCTGCAAATGCCTGTCTGTATTGATGTTCATATTGTTCCATTGTCCAGCCTGCTGATAAGCGGTCATCCTTATCCATTTTTCTGTATAAATTGTTATATACGCTCTCCCTTTTGGTAGTATCACCATTTAAAGTACCGTTTTCATTTAAGAATTCTTTCTTTGCCAGTTCAAACATTTCTTCCCGGCTGCTCTCTGGAATAGAAATGATATGTTTATAACTGTTTCTGTTCTCATCCGTTACAGCAAGTCCTGTTAATCCGGTATTCGGATCAATCCAGTCTCCGTTTTTGTCATACTGGCTCATCAGGTTCTTAATTGCCTGAACATTTGTAAACATTGCACCGTTTCCATTCTTCATCATCTCACTCAGTGCTGCTTTATACTTTTTACTGTTTGTGTCAATCCCTGCTGCTTTTAATTGTTTTTGTACAGAACTGCTGTTCATTTTGGACAACTGAATATTGTTGACC
>NZ_ACFY01000098.1 GCF_000174195.1 Roseburia inulinivorans DSM 16841
AGTTTTTTATTCATTTACTTCATACAGATAACTCTTGCCTTGTTTTCCAACCCGAACGACGATTTCAAGGTCTGTTAAGATCAGAAGAACGGTCTGCGCAAGCCGCACCGGGATTTTGGCGTGCTTTGCAAAATCTTTTGCAGTAAATTGTTCCGGCAAATCATATGGAACAAACTGCATGTAATCTTCCCTTCGGTCGATACAGACTTCCTCTGCAAACTTTACCGGAATGCGGTCGTACCGCTCACTTCCCTTTTTCTTATCCCTGCTCCATCCATTTAAAAGGCGGTACTCCTCCATATCAAGCAGCGCCAGTTTTAAATGCAGATTCGGATTTGATAAATAAGGGCGGATCTTATAGAGCTCAATAAATGCCATATAGGGATTTCCGGTCTTTGGTGACTTGCGTTTCGGTGAAGTCTCCCCGGTTTCCTCGTCAATCCACGACAGCCACTTGATATGGGGAATTGGATAAACGATCGTGACCGGATATAGTGGCAGAAAAGCGTCAAGCTTTCGCCGCATTTTATTAAATGCCCTTGTCTGGATCTCGATGATCTCCTGCCCGGTGTAGATGTCTGCCACAAAATTTTCAATCGGGATCTCATGCATATCCGTGTCCGGTGCATAATAATTCTTCATGACTGCATGCACTGTTTTTTCGGATAATGTACCGATTCCCTGCCGCATTCTCTGGCTTCCTACAATTTTATTTTTTGTATGATCAAATAAAGTTTTATCAATACACAAGTTTTCGACCTTTCAATTTTTTTATCCTGCAAGGCAGTTCGTAAATCTTCTATTTTTCCGGATGCTTCATATTTTTCAAAATATCGAAACAGTCAAATGTTGCAAAATAATCATCCGGTGTCTCTGCACGACGGATGAGCTGTGTGGAGCCATCTTCTTTTAGCAGGATTTCTGCGGAGCGGAGTCTGCCGTTATAATTGTAACCCATGGAAAATCCGTGTGCTCCTGTGTCATGGATCACGAGCAGATCACCCATATCAATCTTCGGAAGCATGCGGTCAATCGCAAATTTGTCACAGTTTTCACAAAGAGAACCTGTCACGTCGTATTTGTGGTCGCACGGTTCATTTTCTTTTCCCATGACTGTGATATGATGATATGCTCCATAAATTGCCGGGCGCATAAGGTTTGCAGCGCAGGCATCCACACCAATGTACTCTTTGTAAGTGTGTTTCTCATGGATTGCTTTTGTCACAAGACAGCCATAAGGTCCTAACATGAAACGTCCCATTTCCGAATAAATGGAAATATCGCCAAGTCCTGCAGGAACTAAGATTTCCTCAAACGCTTCTCTGACACCCTCTCCGATCACACGGATATCATTTGGTATCTGATCCGGGCGGTAAGGGATTCCCACACCACCGGAAAGGTTGATAAATTTAATATCGCAGCCTGTCTTGTCCCGAAGTTCCACCACAAGTTCAAACAGCTGATGCGCCAGCTTTGGATAGTATTCATTCGTAACGGTATTGCTCGCTAAAAATGCATGGATACCAAAGTATTTTGCACCTTTTTCTTTTAAAATTTTAAATCCTTCAATGATCTGTTCATGGGTAAATCCGTATTTTGCATCTCCCGGGTTATCCATGATCCCATTGCTCATTTTAAATACACCGCCCGGATTGTAACGGCAGCTGATGGTCTCCGGGATATGTCCGATTGTCTGCTCTAAAAAGTCAATGTGTGTAAAATCATCCAGATTAATGATGGCACCAAGTTCATCCGCAAATGCAAATTCTTCCGCCGGTGTATCGTTGGAGGAAAACATGATATGCTGTCCGTCAAATCCCTGGGAATCTGCTAACATCAGCTCGGTTAAAGAAGAACAGTCGCATCCGCAGTCGTACTCTTTTAAAATGTTTAAAATAAATGGATTTGGAGTTGCCTTTACCGCAAAATATTCGCGGAAGCCCGGATTCCATGCAAACGCCTCTTTCACTGCTTCCGCATTCTCACGGATTCCCTTTTCATCATATAAATGAAATGGTGTCGGATATTTTTTCACGATCTCATCTAACTGTTCCTTTGTTACAAATGGTTTCTTTTCCATAAATTCTGCCGCCTTTCGCCATGTATTTTCCTATAGTCTTATCCTGCTGCTATCTGGATTCAGTACTTTCCCTGCCGTCTGTGATATATTGCTCGATCTGTTCATCCAGATAAACATTAAATTCCTGCATGAACTTTAAAATCGTGTCTGTCTCCTCTTTGGAATAACGGGACAAAAACTGCATGTCACGCTTCTCCCACTGCTTATGACGTTTTTCATGTTCCTTAAAAAGAACCTTGCCACGCTCAGTCAATTTAAAATATACTTCTTTTTATTTGTCTCCAACGTGTATTTTTCGATCAGACCTTTTGCAAGAAGTTTTTTCGTCATCTTGCTGATCGCACCACGTGTCATCTGCATCTGTTCTGCAATTTTGGTGACATTTGGCAGTTCCAGACGTCCAATATTATCAATACAATGTGTCTCCGAATAACCATACTCATCGAGACACTGGCTTTCTGTCAATTTTGAAAGCATATCCTGATGCTCTAACATAAGAGCGATTTCCTGTAACAAACGTTGTTGTTCTTTCATAGCTCCACCTCGTTTTGTTTCCATGTCAACATTTATCATACCCAATATATCGCATTGATAATTTTATGTCAATGTCTCCAAGGCAAATTTTTTCTCATGAGTTTGCTTTGAAAAAGTTTCTCAGCTGAATGGAAAAAGTGATTGACATTTTACCCAAATTCGCATATAGTCTTTATGAAGAAACGAAGTTTACAACCGTATGACTCATTGCCTAAGCGGGCTGCTCGTTTCTTTTTTTGTGCGCACAAAATCATATAAATATAATTTTCCATCCTCATCTCTTCTTACAAGCATTTTTGCAGAATATATATGATATCCTTCAAGTTCTCCATTTTCATCATATTTTGGTATGCCAAATCTTGTATCATAACGATACCAGCCTTTCTTTGCTTTCGCTTTTTCATTAGCCCCCTTCAACCTGATTTTATCTTTGGAATGGCAAAATTCATCTGGAAAATCGTTACCAATATAGATTTTTTCGCATGTTTCCAGAATCTCATATGTGTTTCCAATATACTCCTTTAAATATTCCTCAATTTCATTCCAGTCAATGTTTCGCCTTGATTTAAATCTTATATCATTTATCAACACAATGCTTTTATTATTTTCATCCTGAATAATATGAATTCTCTGATCTTTCTTACTGCTCTCTAACTGTATTTTATAAGCTAAAAGACGCAATACATATTCCGGCATTTTTCTTCTTCCAGCTTCCCACTCCTCTATAGTCCGCAATGGAATTCCCTGCTGTCTCGCAAACTCTGCCCTGTTAAATCCGGTGATATTTCTCAATTGTTTCATTCTTTCTGCTATCGTATACTGTTCTCCCATAATTCCCCCTAAAAATAATACCACTCATTGAGTGGTATTATTGTAACATATTCTATGTATAATTCAACTTATTTCACAGATTCTTCCGGAAAAACAGTTTTATATTATCTGTCTTTCCGGAGAGTTTTATCCATAAAAATGTGTATTTGCTTTTCCTTACATTGTCCTGGCAACAACTCTGATTACATTTGCCGCATTAAACTGTAAATCTGCTTTCGTGATTTTATATCCATCAATCTCTTTTCCCGTTTTAACCGCTTCTACAATATCATCGACATTTTTCTGGCATCCTGGCATCTGGATGTCATTGCCTGCATAAATACAGCCGGTAGATGCTGAGATTGGATAAGCTGGTTTGAATTTTCCGGTAATCATCGGCATATCCTGTGAGGTGAACCAATCGGTCATCACTACTCCTTTAAATCCCCATTCGTCTCTTGCCATTCCCTGGATCAGATCATGGCTGTTTGCTGTATGGATACCGTTTAACAGGTTGTACGAAGTCATGATGGATAATGGCTGTGCTTCACGCACTGCAATTTCAAATCCCTTCAGATAAATTTCACGAAGTGCCCGCTCACTTACATGTGCATTGACAAAGTAACGGTTATCTTCCTGATTATTCACCGCAAAATGCTTGATCGTTGTTCCCTTGCCCCTGTGCTTCTGTACTCCTTTTGTCATTGCTGCCGCAATTTTACCGGAAACATATGGGTCTTCGGAATAATATTCAAAGTTACGTCCGCAAAGCGGATTTCTGTGAATATTTAACGCTGGTGCAAGCCACAGATCTACATGAAATTGTTCCATTTCTGAACCAACCATATCTCCAGCCTTTTCTACAAGTTCTGTGTTCCATGACTGTGCCAGTGCCCAGCCAATTGGAATTGCAGTACAATACTGATAATAATTATCCACTTCCTTCTCATCGATATTTGGATTAAATGGTGTGTATGCATCCCCCATCACCTCTCCACCTGGAAGAAGTGTTCCATCCTTTTTCGTCTTAAAATGTGGCTGCAAGCGAAGTCCGGCAGGACCATCTGCAAGTATCATATTCTTGATTCCTCTTGATTCTTTGCATACAGAAGAGGTGTCTCCTGCTGCTCCAGGTACAGTGTAAGATGCATTTCCAACAACTTCCCCTCCGTCAGCACGCAAAGTACCCACACAAAATTCTGCAAGTTCTTCCGTTGAAAGCTGCGCCACTAATTCTTCTACTGTTGCTTTTTCTGAAAGAAGATCCTGCATGGTAATTTTATCTGTCTTATCTGTATGGTATTCCTTCCGCATTCCCTGATAAACAACCGTTTTTTGTGCAATAGCTGTTGTGTCAAAGATTATTTTTCTGCCTGATAACTGGCGGCTTCTTTTTCTTTTCTTCCAATTTTACAGCATCCGGATGAATCTCATTCAGTGCGACATCCAGTGCAAACAAATTTTTTGCCTTTAATGTTTGTATATCTTCACAGACTTCTATAACTCCTGCAACTTTTGTAGAAGCCGAGCTATTTCCAACCCGGATAATATAGTCACCTTTTTCCAATATCCATGCTGCTTCTTTTTCTGAATAAGACGCCATCTGTTCTGCCTGATACTTTAAGACAATCTCTTCTGTTTCACCCGGTGCCAGCAATTTTGTTTTTTGGTACGCTGCCAGCTCCTGATATGGCTTTTCCATTACTCCGCCGGCTGCACTATAATATACCTGAACAACCTCTTTTCCGGCATAAATTTTTCCTATATTTTTTACAGTTACAGGAATCTGAATTTCATTCCCTTCCACACTTATCTTTCCAGCTTTTATCTCAAAATCAGTATAAGATTTTCCATATCCGAAACAGTACAGTGGTTTCACACCAAAGCTGTCAAAATAACGATATCCAACATAGATACCATCTTCGTACATTTCATCATGTACACTCTCATTATGACTGAATTTTGCGGAAGATGGATAATCCATATAATTTTCTGCCCATGTATCTGTTGTCTTTCCTGATGGATTTACTTTTCCGGTCAACACATCCAGAAGTGCATCTCCACCAAGATTTCCTAGCTGACTCATCAAGAGAATTGCATTGACTCCCGCTATTGATCTCATTTCCGAAAGATCCATAACTCCGCCAATATTTAATACAACAATCAGTTTATCATATACCTCAGCAAGCAGATGAATGTTTCCTCTTTCGTGTGGATATAATCTGTAATCCCCTTCCTCATCAAACCGGTCTGCTCCTTCCCCGGAATTTCTAGCGATCACATATACCGCAGTATCTGTCTCTGACACATCAATGTCATTGATCGTGATAATCTCGCAGTCCGGTTCTTTGTAAGGGTGGTCAAACATTACTGCAAGTTCAGATGTCTGTTTTCTTGCTGCTTCCTCCTTCATCCACTGCACATAAGCTGCTTTCGCAGCGCTGGTATTCTGCTCCTGTCTGTCTAACCATGCGGTTGTCATAACCTCAATTCCGGCATTTTGAAATCCCTGTTCAATGTTTACATTATTTCTTGTGTTTACATCTCCCGATCCCGTACCGCCTTTGATTGTCGCACGCGCTCCATTTCCGAAAAGCGCCACTTTTTTTGTATGAATTGGTAAAGCTCCATCGTTTTCCAGAAGTACCATGCATTCCCCTGCAAGTTTTCTGGAAATCTGCGCATTTATAACTTCTCTCTCTTCAATCTCAGCTGTTTTCGATGCGAAAATTTCTGCCATATAGATATCTCCTCCCTGTAATCCAATTATTTTTATTTTGGTTTATTTTTCTTTTTAAGTCAAGATTTGCCGGAAAATTTTCCTTTTCTAAAGAAGTTCTTCCGGCAAATTTATGTATGATTTATTTCTGATGTCTTGCATCTAAGTCCCTGCGGATCTCTTCATACTTCTGATCTGTGATCTCATAGAAGTACATGGAAATTAAGGATGCGATATATCCTAAGATTGGCATCCCGAATCTTAAGAATACGATCATATTGATAACCGCTGGTGTCTGATCCTGATTTGCCACGAATCCAACTAATCCAAGGAAAAAGCTTGCAATGAATCCACCGATTGCCATACCGAATTTATTGATGAATGTTAAAGAAGAAGATAATAAACCATCTCCACGTTTTCCAAATTTCCATTCTGCATAATCCGAACATTCCGGTAGCATTGCCCAGCCAAGATTGCCTGGAAGTTTTGATACAAATCCAAATGCTCCCATCATACTCATAAGTACAATAACCGGTGCAGTAGGTTTGATCCACATAACAGCAAGTGGCAGGATGGATAATAAGCTTCCAAACCAGTATAATCTCTTTTTACCAATTAATTTGGTAAGTGGTGGAAGTAATGGAATAGAAATGATACTTCCTACTAAAATTGCAGTTGCAACAGGTGATACTAAATCTTCTCTTCCAAGGACATATTTGAAGTAATACATATTTACTGCACTGTATGTAGCGTTTGCAAGTACATCTGTACCGAATGCGATCATCAGCATAAGCATTGGTTTATTACATGCTAGAAGCTGTAAGTTCTCTTTTAAATTGAATTTCTCTTTTTTTACTTCTACATCAACTTTATCATATTTTTTACCACCCCATGCACAGATCCAGAAGGAAACGGTTGTCATGATGCCAATCAGTGCACCATAGAGTGCCCAGCCCTGTTTTCCACCACCGAAAAGTTCTACCAATGGCAGTGCAAGAATTGTGATGACAAACTGGGAAACTGTTCCCATTCCCTGTTTCCATGCAACAATCTCTGTTCTCTGCTGAGGATCCTCAGAAAGAACTGGTGTCAATGCATGATAAGGAATATTTACTACTGTAGATGCTAATGAATATAAAATGTAAATCACATAAGCATATACGACTTTCATCGTTGGTGACATCTCTGGTGCAGTAAATAATAAGAAAATCAGCACACCAAGTACCGGTGCTCCAAAAATGATCCATGGACGATATTTTCCCATTTTACTTCTTGTGTTATCACCAAGCATACCCATGATCGGGTCTGTAAATGCATCAATAAATCTTGATATCAGCATTAAGGTCGCAACCACATAAGAGCTGATTCCGAAAATATCTGTGTAGAAGAATGTCAGAAATGACATTACAAGGAAGAATGCCAGGTTAGAACCTAATCCTCCAAATGAATATTTAAAAACATCACTAAATTTTGCTTTTTCATATTTCTGATTCATAATTTGCCCCTTTCACCATGGTTTCTACCATCTTTTGATTTATTTTTTATAACCCCAGTCTCTTATACAACTCTTTTGGTGCATCGTTTTTCTCCATGTATTCTCTTATGTAACCCTTCATGCGCATTTCCACCGCTTCATCATGAATCTGTGTATTCTGCGTTGGATCTTCATTTAAATCAAATAACATGTTTCCAAAAGATGTCGTGTCTCCCATCATATCTTTTTTTTCAATTTTCATGACCTTACATCCTTTTGTAAAAGAAAATGGTCCGGCAAGTTCGATATTCTGCAATTCCTCTGGCTGGAACATCTGACGCATATGAGTTGGCATTAATGTATATTCATATACCTTTTCTCCCTGATGGTCTGCTGCATGCATATAAACATATCTGCCATCTGTGACATCCACCTGACTTCCATGATAACCAAATACTGCATATTCACGAATCGGTGTATCATCATCCATCACCTGTTTTAATGGTTTTCCTTCCATATCTTTCGGGATTTCCATTCCAAAATATTCAAGAAGTGTCGGTGCAAGATCAATTGTCTGAACGATAGAATTACGTTTTTCTCCTGCCAGATCCGCACGTCTTGGATCATAGATGAATAGCGGTGTATGTGCAATTTCATTGTAAATTGGCATGCTTGTCTTTCCCCACCAGCCATGTTCTCCAAGTAAAAAACCATGATCTGTATTTACGATCAGCATAGTGTCTTCCCACAGATTGTATTTATCCATCACATCTAACACTTTTCCAAGATAACGGTCACATTTGCTGACTAAAGCTGCATAATTATATCTGACATGTTCAATTGTATTTTCAGATTCCACAGTCGGTGCATATGGTGGCCAGTCGGCTTCCATCGCTGCATCCCCTTCAAAATGATGTGGGTAAAGCTCTTTATCCTTCGGCAAAGTATAGAACGGCTCATGTGGATCGAAGGTCTCAATCTGTAAGAACCAGTTGTCTTCGCCATGGTTTCTCTCGATGAATTCCAAGCCATTTGCAAAAGTGACTGCCTGAGAGGTCTTTTCCTCAGTGTTCATCTCCGCTCTGTTGATCCGATCCTGTGCCATCATTCTTGCATAGAGTGGATACTCTAACATCACTTTCTTATTTTCAAAAACAGTTCCGGCACCTTTTTCATAAGCATGTGCTACATCTGCTTTCCAGTTATCGCCCTCCTGACCTCTCGCAATCTCCCATGAGGAATAGCGGTTGTGATAAGTTGCTCCACCGTCCTCCCAGTAATGCTGATGATCACTGACCAAGTGTGTGTAAACTCCTCCTTTCTTAAGAATTTCCGGCATGGAATCATCAAACGGTTCCATTGGACCCCAGCTTCTGTGGAAGAAATTAATCCTTCCTGTCTGGAGCTCCCTTCTTGCAGGCATACATGGCATGCTTCCTACATAGCACTGTTCAAACTGTACACATTTTTCTGCAAGTCTTTTAAAATTCGGTGTTTTAGTCCAGTTGCAGCCGTATGATTCCAGCATTTCGCGATTCAGTGAATCATACATTACCATAATTGCTTTCATAAATTTCTCCTCTCCTTTTTGTGTCTTCATTTATATAAAAATCTGGTGATTTCATATACTTATCCTGTTTGAAAATTTTTCAATTTTCATATATTTATTTTTCTGTAAACGTTTTCAAAGTTATCAAAAAAATAAAGCTTGTGCCTTGCACATGCTCGCGCCGAGCGCGGTTGCTTGCGACAACCTACATCTTCGCGCGAGTGCGCATCATTGGCACGTTAGTGCCTTTTTATGTAATAGGGAATTCCAAGGAATTTCCTATTACATAAAAATACCTGTTTCTCAGGCAGCTTTCCGGTGGAAAATAACATGCTACTTTCATCTTCCACCAGGATAGATTCTATCATTCTATTTCTTTTACAGATCCTCTTTCTATATACTCCGGCATAAACCTTTTGGAAATCTCTTTTGTTTTTTTCCCGGTAAGGTTATCAAGTAATTCTGTAGCAATCGTTTCACCTAACTGTAATGCCGGCACATAGTAGCAATCAATTTTCGGAAGCATTTTAGCCCCTTCATTTTTTACATGCTCAACACAGATTACAGAAATATCATTTCCTATCTGCTTTCCCATGGTAGATAATATACTCTGTACTTTAGCCAGCAATCGCAAATCTTCTACGATCATTGCTGTAACTAATTCTTCTTCCATCATATACTCTAAAATATCTCTTAAAAACTCTATGTCAATATCCGATGTAGTGTCTGTGATATTCACCTTTAATCCGGAATACTTTATCTCTGCTTTGCTTTTAATCTTCTGGTTCGTAGCACTTCTGCTTTTCATTGGAAGAAAAGCAATTTCCCGGTGTCCTTTCTCATAAAGTCTCCGGATACCATCCATCATATATTCTTCATAGCTGGCATACACATTCATGCCTTTCTCACCAAATCTTTTCCCAATATAGCCCACTGGAAAATCATCTTCAATAATCGCACTTAACGCGCCTTCCAGCCTTCCATCAGATGGAATCGTCAGTACGATCAATCCGTCTATTTTTTTCTGGTTTACATACTCTATGAATTTTGGCTTTGCTTTTTCGCTTTTCTCATAAGAAACAGATTCATTCATCAGCAAGAGACTATAAGAACTTTCTCTGATAATATTATCAATTCCCCGCAGGCACTCTAGCATATATCCACTTTCAAACATGCTTCCACCTGCTAATGGTGAATAAACACCAATCATTTTGGAAGTGCCTGTTACAAGTCCTCTGCCAAACTGACTTGGCTGATAATCATAATACTCCAGCGCTTCCTTCACTGCGGCAACCTTGCTTTCTTTCACTCCGGCAGAATTGTTCACAACTCTGGAAACGGTTGCTATGGAAACACCTGCTCTTTTTGCTACATCATGGATCGATGCATTCATAAACTGTTGGTACTCCAATCTTATTTTGTAAACGTTTTCAATTTCTGTATTTAAATTACCACCAAAATATAGATTTTTCAATTGACAGATATTCCATATTTTGGTGGTAGTTTTTGTGAAATAATAACAAAACTATCTTCGCTTCAATGTCTCCGCCATCTCTTTCATTTTCGGCAGGCACGCATCAAAAAACATCTCATAGCTTTTGCAAAAATAATTTTCATACATTCCGGATACCTGGTCATAATCCCGGTTTCTCTGGCATCCACCGCGGCAGATTGTAAAATACGGACAGGATTTGCAGGATTCTTTTAACTGCAGCGACCGCTCGATAAATCCGATCTCTTTTCTTTTTGCATTGATCTCTTCCATCTGATTTGCATTAAAATTACCAAGACGATATTCATCTAACATATAAAAATCACATGGATACACACTTCCGTCTGCTTCCACGACATTCTGGATCCCACAGATTCCCCGCTGATCGCAGGCTTCCGGCTGATACCCTAAAAGGATACCGACATAATTTTCAAACTGCCGGATATATGGCTGTGTTCCGTTCTTCCAGTCCGCATACCATAATTCAAAAAGCTCAATCAGAAATCTTCCATACTGTTTTGGCTCAAGTGCATACTCATTTTCTCCATGTGCTTCCTCTAACGGATCAAGGCAGGCAATATACTGCTGATAATGCCATCCCTGTTTTTTATAAAACTCATAAATCTTTGCAATTTCTGACGCTACTTTTTGGTTTACTACAGTCAGAATATTATATTCCACACCATAAGTATCCATCAGCTCCGCTGCATGGCAGACTCTGTCAAATGTCGGCCCGCCATTTTTACTGTGGCGATACGTATCATGGATTTCTTTTGTTCCGTCGACAGACAGTCCAACCAGGAAATGATTTTCCTTAAAAAATCTGCACCATGCCTCATCGATCAGATACCCATTTGTCTGAAGCGCGTTATTCACGCGGATTCCGTTTTTATTATATTGTTTTTCAAATGCAACTACTTTTTCAAAAAATTCCAGTCCCCGGAGTGTCGGCTCGCCTCCCTGAAAAGCGTAACTGACTGCTCCTTCTGCACGCAGCATTGTCTTCCGGACCACATTTTTTAGAGTCTGCTCTGACATAAATCCGTAAGATTCCTGGATTCGTTTCTGTGTTTCATCACAGTAAAAGCAATAGTCACATTTCATATTGCACATCCCTGAGGATGGTTTCATCAAAACACTAATTGGCGGCATAAATACCTCCTCTGTCTGCTTTTTTACATAAATTTGTAAATATTATAAATATTGATCACGATCATTAAGACCATTAATGCGATAAACAGCTTATCCACTGTCTTCTCATCGATTTTTTTATTGATCGCACGTCCACAGATTCCACCTGCAATTCCACCTGCAACCATAAGTACCAGCACACCGATCTGAAAATCCGGAACACTTCCTGTCACGATCGTAGAGATCAGGCTTGCGATCTGTGAAAAGAAAATAATATATAAGGAATTCTCTGCTGCAAGCTTTGTTGACATGGAAAAGAAGAAGAACAAAACAACCAGGTTGATCGGTCCTCCACCTATTCCGAGGAAAGAAGACATAATTCCAAGGAAAATACCGATCAGTACACAAACAATTGCACTGTCGACTTCATAGGTCTTGATTTTTGCCTTATAAATGGTATAGATCAAAGTTCCAAGTGTAACGATCAAAAGGCATAATGCCTGCACAGCTCCAACCTTGTTTGGATCACTGCTTAAAGATTTTACATAGGAAAACAGCCATTTTCCGATCAATCCGCCAACTGCTGCTCCGATTGCCAGTGGAAATCCTGTTTTCATTGTAACATGTGATTCCCCGCTGATTTTATTCTTCAATACGGAATAGGTCGTCATGGAAAGAACCGTACATCCGGATAAGAAGCTGATGGCAGTTACATCCAACACCCCAAAAGAATCAAGAACCGGTTTGATGATCACTCCACCACCGATTCCACAGATAGCACCTACGATCGATGCGCCAAAGCATACGATCAGAAATACAAGATAAATAAGCATTTTCTTTCTCCTCTTTTTGTAATGATCAGGCTATTTATAAGTAATTTAATTTATGATAATTGTGAAAAATAAATAAAATCAACGAAGACACGCTCCCGCTATGCGTCACTGGCAACGGTACTAAGAAGCCAGCTGACGCTGCCTTCTAAGAACCGGCCGTTCCTCAATGTCTTCGTCTGCTTTTATTTATTTTTCACAATTAAATTTACTTTTTGAAAGTTTCTAAATAGCCAACTATAAAAACCTATATTATTCTAACAAATTCATTTCAATAAAGCTATTATTATGTTATTATAAAATACATAATAATTCCATTATGTATTTTGTTATTTATTTCATTATTCAAACTTAATGCAACTCGCTTCTTCTATAGCCTACATTTTATACATCTGCATCCTAAGGAGGAACCAAAAATGACTTTAAAGCATCTGCGCATTTTCGCTGAAGTATGCCGCATGGAAAGCATCACAGAGGCTGCAAAAAATCTGAATATGGCACAGCCTGCTGTCAGCAATGCCATCCGCGAATTAGAAGCCTTTTATCAGGTTAAACTGTTTGAGCGCATGAACCGAAGGCTTTATATCACGAATGCCGGGGAATATCTGCGCGGCTACGCTGACTCGATCCTGACACAATTTGAAGAATCCAGAGATATCTTACAGGATATTGCTGCTTCCACGCGTATTCGGATCGGCAGTAATGTTTCTTTTGGAGCCAATTATCTGCCGAAGATTATTTCCGATTTCCAGTCGATCCACCCGGAGATCCCTCTTTTTACCATGATACAGAATTCAAGTCATATTGAAGACTGTCTTCTTCATAATGAACTAGACTTTGCTATCGTAGACAACTTAAGCTCCCATGCAGGAATACGACAGACTCTGATCAAAGAAGAATCCATGGTTGCTTTATGCAGCCCTAATTTTTCTTTTCTTCCTGCCTTTTCTTCTACTTTTTTGCATAGCCATCATACACATGATAAATCAGATTCCTTCCGGCAGCTTTCGCCGGAGCTTTCCATACAGGACTTTGAAAAAATACCACTTCTTGTCCGTGAGCCAGGAAGCGGATGCCGCGACATGCTAGATAAACGGTTCCATCAGTACGGAATCCAGCCAAAAATCAGTCTGGAAAGTGTCAGTACACAAGCCCTGCTGGAATTTTGTCTGCACGGTCAGGGTGTCTTATTCCTGCCTAAAGCGCAGGCGCTCGATTATATTACTTCGGGGAAATTATTGGAGATCCATGTTACAGATGCAGAATTCAAAAGATATTACTATTTTATCTATCATCAGAAAAAATATCTGACGAAGAGTATGAAGTATTTTTTAGATTTTATGCTCAAGGCCTAATTGTTTGTGGAAATATGGAAGAGTTGAAGAACGGCTTGTTCCTTTGAAGAGGTATGCCTGATAAAATTGGTCTGTTAGTTTTAAAATCTGATAGTCAGTTTCGGGTAAATGCATGTTTCTCCTGGGGATAAAAAATGAGTATTGTCAGATATGATACAAGAATGCGGGAGGCATCACACCTCCCGCCTAAAGCTTCATCACTCGGTCAGTTTTTATTTTTCCGTCCTGTCTTTACCGTCACAGGACTCATCTTGATGAAGTGGAACTTTCGTTCCTATATTTGTTATATACATAAAGTATATAATAATGCAACCAGTATTTATACTTTTTTACTCCGTCCTGCCCGACAATCCAACAAAATACTCCACCATATCCACATATTCCTCAGGAATTACATCTGGAATAATATCTAAAATATTGTTCGGAATAATTTTTTCTTCCGTGATTTTCGTCGGGATTTTTGTCTCAAGTACCTCACGCACATGTTCTTTGTCTGATGCCGGAATAAATTTCATCAATGCCTGATAGGTATTTATCGCTCCTTTGCTCCATGCAAGATTTTTCAGGATTGAAGGTTGCAGTGCCTCTTTTTCCTTCTTATGTAAAAGGTGAATGTCCTCTTCCCTGATTACCTCTGTGCCAGAAATACCGATACGTTCGAATTGCTCCATCGGGCAGTCGTTTTCTTTCATGGCTTTTTGGAGGAGATTCGCCATATAGGCTTCGATTGCGTTATCTTCTAATACGGTCGTCTGCTTCGGATCTTTTTCCATATCAAATAACTTATCACCAAAATTGGCAGCATTGACCATACTGTTATTATCAATATGTTTTGCTTCTTCGCTGTCTTTTCCATTAATTAAAAGATCACTGAAATCTTTCGAACCATTTCCGTTTCCTTTTGGAATCTTCCAGACAGGGCAACCCTTGGTGAAATTAAAACAATTTCCACTTACTGCCTCTGCCTTCTCTAATTCTGCAGGTGAGAACATATTTCTCATATGCATCGGCATCAGCGTATATTCATACAAAGGAGTATTTTTTTCAGAAACTGGCGCTTTCATATAAATATATTTTCCATCATAAATATTAACATGCGCACCGTGAATTCCAAATAATGCATAATCCCGGATTTTTTCGTCCTTCTCGATCACAGTACGAATTGGTCTTCCCTGCATATTCTTCGGCAATCCGACATTGAAAAACTCCAATACTGTTGCAGGAAGATCAATCGTCTGCACGATTTCTTTTCTACGCTGACCGTCTGCTGCAAATCTCGGATCATGGATAAAAAGCGGAATATGCGCAATCTCGTCATAACAAGGCATAACTACTTTGCTCCACCAGCCATGTTCCCCCAGCAAATATCCGTGATCGGTATTTACGATCAGCATCGTATCTTTCCACAGATCCAGCTCATCAAACTTGTCTAAGAGCTTTCCAAGATATTTGTCACACAGTTCTAAAAGCTCCGCATATTTGTATCTATAATGTCTTGCAAGACTTTCTTCCTCGGTCACATGATGATATGGCGGCCAGTCTTTTCCCGGATTCTCATAATCATCTTCGTACTCTGTTTTCCAGTCCTTCGGCACATAGAACGGCTCATGTGGATCAAAGCATTCGATCTGTAAAAACCAACGGTCACAATCATGGTTTGTATCAATAAATTCCAGTCCGCCATGAATTGTTTTTGCAAGCGCTGTATCTTCTTCTGTCTTCATGAACTTACGGTTTACGGCATCATGTCGCTGTAAATTCTGTGTTGCATGGAAATAAACACCATCTTTGTTCTGTAATTTGCTCTCATCGCATGGTGCGAACAATTCAGGAAGACATTTCCACATATCCCCCTCCTGTCCACGGATATTTTCCCATGAATTATATCTGTAATGATATGTTGCACCACCGTCTTCCCAATAATGCACATGATCAGAGATCAGATGTGTATAAATATTGTTATTTTTTAAAAGTTCCGGCATGGAATCATCAAAAGGCTCCATCGGTCCCCAGCTTCTGTGCAGCATATTATATCTTCCTGTCTGGAGTTCCCTTCTAGCCGGCATACATGGAAGGCTGCCTGCATAACACTGGTCAAAGCAGACGCTATGCTCTGCCAGACGTCTGAAATTCGGTGTTTTAACCCAGTCACATCCATACGGTTCCAGCATTTCACGGTTTAAAGAATCAAACATTAGCATTACTGCTTTCATATCATTCCTCCTCTACCACCATTTAATCAGCTCTGTCACCTGATTTCTCAGGTCAATAAATGCTGGTTCTACAACATTTCTTGGTCTTGGCAATGTATTTTCCAGTTTATGTTTAATACTTGTTGGTTTATTTGTAAGAACAAGAATATTCTCACTTAAGTAAACTGCTTCTTCTATATTATGCGTAATAAAAATAACTGTCGTTCCAAGTTTCTGCCAAAGTTTAATCAGTTCGTCTTCCAAACGGAAACGCAATTCAACATCAAGCTGACCATACGGTTCATCCATCAGAAGAATATCTGGTTTTACTGCAAATGCCCTTGCGATTACAACACGCTGAAGCATACTTGTGGACAGCTCGACCGGGTAATAATCCTTATACTTTGTCAGTCCTACCATTTCGAGTACTTCTGCAACTTCTTTTTTAATAACATCTTTTGGCATCCTTTTCATTTTCAACCCGAAAGCTACATTTTCTTCTACTGTCAGCCAGGACATCGTTGAATATTCCTGAAAAATATAGGCAATATTGTGCTTTTTCGTGTCAACCAGTTCGCCATTTACAAGAATCTGCCCACCTGTCAGGTCATAAAGCCCTGTGATACAGTTTAAAAAGGTCGTTTTTCCACAGCCAGTCGGTCCTACGATACATAAAAACTCGCCTCTGTGCACATCAAAAGAAATATCATTTAATACCTTAAGATCTCCAAAGCACTTTGTCATATGGTCTACATGTAAAATAATATCCTGTTTCTCCATGTTTTCTCCCTCCTACAGTGCCTTGTCAACAACTGTACTTATTTCCTCTCGTAATTTCAAAAATTCTTCGTCTACATAGTTTCTTGGTCTTGGAAGATCGATCTTATATTCTTTTTTGATTTTTGTCGGACAGTTTGTCATAACAATAATACGGTCTGCTAAGTAAATTGCTTCCTCAATATTGTTCGTTACGAAGACAATCGTTCTCTTTTCCTTTTCCCAGATCTTCATCAGGTCTTCCTGCATCAGATATCGTGTCTGAGCATCCAGATGTCCAAATGGCTCATCCATAAACAAAACATCCGGTTCGTTGCAGTATGCCCTTGCAATACCTACACGCTGTTGCATCCCTCCAGATAACTGATTTGGATACGAATTTTCAAACCCTTTTAATCCTACCAGTTCAATATAATGCTGTGCCCTCTCTCGTCGCTCTTTCTTTGGCACTCCTCGCATTTTCGGGCCATATTCCACATTTCCCATAACAGTAAGCCATGGAAAAAGTGCCATTCGCTGGTATACAACACCGCGGTCTGGTCCCGGTTTTATAACCTTTTTCCCATTTACTTCGACGCTTCCCTCTGTAACCGGCTCAAGCCCTGACATGCAATTGATCATCGTCGATTTCCCACACTGTCCTGGTCCAAACAGAACCAGCAGTTCGTTCTCATGTACATTCAACGTAACATCCTCGATTACATGCACAGCACCTCTGGAAGTTTCAAAGGTTTTATCCATATTTTTACATACAATAATTTCTTTACTCATTTCCCTCTCACACTCCATTTGCAAAGTCTTGATTCGATGGCTCTCATAGTAACTGCAAGAATATAACCGACGATTCCGATTGCTACGATTCCGACAAGGATCTGTACAGTACTGTTACTGTCCTGTCCACGGATGATCACCCAGCCAACACCCTCGGAAGAACGCACCATCTCGGCTGCAACAACGGTTGCCCAGGACGTTCCGACTGCAATCTGTAAACCTGCAAAAAATCTGTGGTACACAGGATGGAAGAACGATTGTCGTAAATACCTGTCTATTATTTGCTCCAAGCATTTTGGCAGCTCCGATAAGTTCCGGATCTACACTTCGAACACCGGAATAAGCATTCATAGTCACTGCACAAAACGCTGAATACATGATCAAAAAATATTTAGAAGACTCTCCGAGTCCAAACCATACAATAGATAACGGAATCCAGGCGATTGGCGGGATTGGTCTTAAAATTTCAAAGATTGGACGGAACAGTGCAGACATTGGTTTGAACCAGCCCATTAAAATACCAAGTACAATCCCGAGTACGGAACCAATGATAAATCCAACTAATACACGGCTTAAGCTCCATAAAATATGACCCTCAATCGTATGCGTTCCGAGTGGTTTTACAATGGAAATCACAAACATACTTAATGTTTCGATCGGTCCTGCCAAAACCATTCCAGCCTTAGTAAAGCTGACAACAAGCTGCCAGATCACTAAGAATGCCAGTATAGAAATCGCTGCACAGATTGTTTTTTCATAATTTTTTGCTTTCTTATTAAAATTCTTAACCATCTCTGCGCACTCCTTTCACGATCTTATTCTCAATCAAGGAAAGAATTCCCGAAAAAACAGCCCCTATTGCACCGATGGCGATCATACCACAGATAATGATATCCGGTCTGTAAATTCCTCTTGCCTGCTGGATCATATATCCAAGTCCCTTGGTAGATGCAAGCATCTCGGCTGCTACAATGCAGGTCCACGCTGCTCCCAGTGCAACCCTGATTCCCGTCATAATCATCGGTAAAGCCGTCGGAATTGCGATATTTAGCAGCATCTGTGTATCGCTTGCGCCGAACGTCTGTCCTACCCAGAGATGCACATCTTTTGTCTGACGGATTCCCGTGTAAGAATTTAAGACACATGGAACAAATGCAGAAAGAAAAACCGTTACGATCTTCGGAGTGATTCCAATTCCGAATAAAATGATCATAAGTGGAATCCATGCTAGTCCCGGAACTGGACGAAGCAGGTCGAAAATCGGTCTTGCGAACAAGTCTACTTTTTTATACCATGCCATACAAATTCCAAGTGGTGTGCCGATCACAACTCCAAGTGCCCAGCCTCCTAATGCGATTTTTAAAGAGGAACCTATGTGCTGTGGCAGTGTGGCACCATCCGGTGCCGAACTGCTTAATTTTGCAATAAAAGTTTTTATCACTGTCACAGGTCCAGGAAGTGTAGATGAGCTTGTGAGTTTTAACACATCACAGCAAAACCACCAGATTCCTACAAAACCAATAACAGACAGGATTGACAATATCCATATATAACTTTTTTGTTTCTTCATTTTTATCACTCCATGAACGTTTCTTATTCAGACTTAATTTCTGTTCCTACTGTTTTTGATACATATTCTGCATTGATGGAAGCAGCTACATTCGGTGCATTCTCTGCTGTAATCTTCTCTGCTTCTACAAGGAAATCTGTGATTGCTACCCATGCCTGTCCAAGAACATAATCGGACTGTTTCATTGCTTCTGTACCAACATACTGTCTGTCAGCGATCTCATGTGCAAGATCGGAATCGGAACAGGAAATTGCATTTTCGTCATAAACTTTTCTTGTATACTCACTTCTTAAATCATCATCCTGTAAATCATCCATTGCTTTTACAAGGCAGTCTACAAATAACTGGATCTCTTCGGAGCGTTCTGCGATGACTTTATTTCTTACAAAACAGCCGTCACACATATTGACTCCGGTCGCATCCTCAAAGGAACATAATTTGGTGTAACCCTCTTCCTCTAACTGGTAAGAATATGGTGGATTTGCCGCCATTGCATCACCTTCGCCTGTTGTAAATGCCTGGTATGCAGAGGCATATTCCATATTAACCTGATTGATATCATTTGGTGTTAATCCATATTTTTCTGCATAAGATTCTGTCATATACTGGACTGCAGTTCCAAGAGGCTCTAAAATCTGAATTCCTTTTAATGTGTCTGCACTTCCTATCAATCCATTCTCTTCGGCACACTGTGCAATATCGGAATCGGAACGTGCATATAATCCCATACCACCAGTTGTGTTCACATCTGCAACCCAGCTACAATCTGCATTCGCAAGAGAGTAAACAGAAGCGAATCCCGAAACAGCGACATCAATCTGGTTTGCAGCAATTGCCTCGTTGATTGGAGCGCCTGTTGCAAAAATCTCAATGTTGACATTTAATCCTGCATCTTTGAAGTAGCCCTGCTCCTCTGCATATAAAACCGGGATACCACAGGTTAATGCCATCGTTCCGACATTTAAAACATCATAGCTGCTGTCTGATCCTGCATTATCACTTTTGGCTGTCTCTGTAGAGCTTCCGGAAGCACTGTTTCCCGCACTGCTGTTGTCTGAACCACAGGCTGTCATTCCGATCATCATTGATACTGCCAATAAAGCTGCAAACATTCTTTTTTTCATCTTTTTTCCTCCCAATATGTCTTGTGATAGTTTATTCATTTACTTGCGTTAACGTTAACGCATCTTGTGATTTATTAATAACGCATTTTTATAAAAATGTCAATAAAACAAACTCTATTTTTTATATTATTATGCTTTTTTGCCATTTTCAACAAATTTTATTTTCTTTTTTTATGTATTTCAACCAATCATTTGTACTTGTAAGGCAAAAAAAGATGTGCAATACTTTATTTATATCTGAACTAACAGTGTATTTTTCTTTTTACATCTGTAAATTATGCAGTACTGTTGTTATAATAACTATAATTACTGAATCATTCCGCGTTGCTTTGTTACAAAAATGATTCAACCATAAACAGTAGTCTTTGTTCAGACAGATCGAGGTACCTATATGACAACTTTAAAAGATATCGCAGCAGCTGCTGGTGTTTCTATCGGAACGGTAGACCGTGCTTTAAAAGACAGAGGACGTGTAAATCCACAAGTTGCGCAGCACATTAAAGATCTTGCAAAAGAAATGGATTATCATCCGAATAAAATTGCTTCCGGACTCGTGAATCGAAGCCGGAACTATAAAATTGCAGTTATTCTGCATATCACAGGAAATGTAATTTTTTTAATGAAGTATTAAAAGGAGTAAAAAAGCGGAAAAAGAAATCCGTGATTATGGGATGTCTGTCGACATCTATCCTTGTGATGACTTTGATGCATCCATGCAGCTTTCTAATATTGAAAAAGCGATTGAAAATGGAGCTAACGCCATCATCATCGTACCAATCAATGATCCATGTATTTCGAAAAAAATCCGCCAGCTCAATAAGGATAATATCCCGGTTGTCTTTTTAACCGCTTATCTAAACCGAATTGCTCCCCTCAGCTCTATTCACTGTGATTATTATCGTTCCGGACGAATCGGTGCAAGATTGTTACAGTTAATATCCGGTGGCAACGGACATGTAATGGCTTTTTTCCCATCTTCTGCAATGTTTGGAAATAACTCAAGAAAACAGGGCTTTGAATCTTATTTTACAGAGGCTAGTACTACCCTGTCTTTAACTGGAGTTATTGAACTGACAAATAATCCAGTCAAAAATCTTTCCTTAGTACGTGAAGAGCTGACCATACACCCCGAAGTTGACCATATAATTTTCAATGGGGACTCATCCATCGCACTTTCTGTACTAACTGAATTAGATCGCCCTGTAAAAGCTGTTTTTTACGATTTTTCTGCTGAAACAAAGGCTGCATTAAAATCTGGGCTGATTGATGCAGCTATCTTACAGGCTCCCAAAGATCAGGGCTATCAGTCGGTCAACGTCTTATTCCAGTATTTTTCCTCAAAAAAAAATACCACAGAAGGAAATTTTAATGGAAAGTCAGATTCTGCTGAAAGAATGTATTGACTAAATATTTAAAAGTAATCAAAAGATATATGAAAAATTTCTCATTGCACAATGAATATACCCAAAAAAA
>NZ_ACFY01000097.1 GCF_000174195.1 Roseburia inulinivorans DSM 16841
TTCTGCCTTGTGAGAGGGCGCTTATATTTGCCCTTTCACAACCTATAAAAGCACCACAAAATCTGCAACATTACGTTACGGAACGCCGGTCAGATATTTATTCAGCCAAATTTCCGGTATAAAGCTGATAGTATTTTCCATGTTCTTCCATCAACTGCTCATGGCTGCCGCGTTCAATGATGCGCCCCTGCTCTAAGACCATGATACAGTCACTGTTGCGGACAGTGGAGAGACGGTGTGCGATGACAAAAGTCGTACGTCCGCGCATCAGTTTATCCATACCATCCTGTACGATCTTTTCCGTTCTGGTATCGATGGAGGAGGTTGCCTCATCGAGGATCAGGACAGGAGGATCGGCAATGGCGGCACGGGCGATCGCAAGCAGCTGGCGCTGTCCCTGGCTTAAGTTTGCGCCGTCTCCGGTCAGCAATGTGTTGTAGCCATCCGGAAGCTGATGGATGAAGGTGTCTGCATTTGCAAGTTTTGCAGCAGCGATGACTTCCTCGTCTGTCGCATCCAGTTTTCCGTAACGGATATTTTCCATAACAGTTGCGGTAAATAGATGGGTATCCTGCAATACGATCCCAAGGGAATGACGCAGGTCGTCTTTTTTAATTTTATTAATGTTAATGCCGTCGTAGCGTATCTTGCCATCCTGAATATCGTAGAACCGGTTGATCAGGTTTGTGATCGTTGTTTTTCCGGCACCGGTACTTCCAACGAAAGCGATCTTCTGTCCGGGAGTGGCAAAAAGGTCTACGTTGTGCAGAACCATTTTGTCAGGATTATATCCAAAATCGACATCATCAAATACCACATCACCCTTTAACTCAATGTAGTCGACAGAACCGTCTGCCTGATGCACATGCTTCCAAGCCCACATTCCGGTACGCTCGCTGCACTCTGTAATCTGGCCATTTTCCTTTTTCGCACGCACTAAAGTCACGTATCCATCGTCCGTTTCCGGTTTTTCATCCAGCAGATTGAAGATTCGCTCGGAACCTGCAAGCGCCATGACGATATTGTTGATCTGCATGCTTAACTGGTTGATCGGCTGGCTGAAGCTCTTATTGAATGTGAGGAAGCTTGCCAGTTTACCGAGGGTAAAACCGCCTATACCTTCCAGGGCGAGGATGCCGCCGACTAAGGCGACCAGAACATAACTTACATTTCCAAGCTGTGCATTGATCGGCATTAAGATATTACCAAATTTGTTTGCGTTATCAGCACTTTCAAATAACTGGTCATTCAGCTTGTTGAAGTCTGCAATACTTTCTTCCTCATGGGTAAAGACCTTTACTACCTTCTGGCCATTCATCATCTCTTCAATATAACCGTTGACCGTGGCGATATCACGCTGTTGGGCGATAAAGTACTTGGCACTGGCACCACCTACCACTTTGGTGGCATAGAGCATGACTCCAACCATAAAAAGTGTGATGATCGTCAGTGGAATGTTTAAAACGATCATGGCGCCAAGGACACTGACAATCGTAACCGCACTGTTTAAAACCTGCGGGATACTCTGACTGATCATCTGGCGCAGGGTATCAATATCGTTCGTATAGGTTGACATAATATCACCATGTGGGTGAGTGTCAAAGTAACGGATCGGGAGTCCTTCCATATGGATGAACATATCGTTTCTTAAGTTCCGGAGTGTTCCCTGTGTGACGTATACCATAATTTTGGACTGTGCAAAGGAAGCAAGCACACCACACGCATAGAAAATTGCAACGCGTCCGATCGCATGGGCGAGTTCCGTGAAATCAGGGGAGGCCTGTTTTGTTAATGGAATGATGTAATCGTCGATCAGTGTCTGCATGAATAAGGTACCCTGTACACTCGAAAAAACAGTGATAAACAGGCAGATCACGACAACGATACATGCAAAGCCATAGTTCTTAAAAATATAAGAGAGCAGGCGCAGCAGTAGTTTTCCCGGATTTGCAACATTTGGTCTTGGTCCGCGTGCATTGCCACGCATAGGTCCATGATTTTTTTCTGCCATTATTTTGCACCTCCTTCATCAAAATCACCGCTTCCCTGTGTCTGGGATTCATATACTTCGCGGTAAATCGCATTTGTTTCCATAAGTTCTTCATGGGAACCGAAGCCGTCCACAACGCCGTTGTTCAATACAATGATGCGGTCTGCATTCATGACAGAGGAGATCCGCTGCGCAATGATAAGTTTTGTCGTATTTGGGATTTCTTCGGCAAATGCTTTGCGGATTTTTGCATCGGTTGCCGTATCAACTGCACTGGTACTGTCGTCTAAAATTAAAATTTTCGGGTTCTTTAACAGTGCTCTTGCGATACACAGACGCTGTTTCTGTCCACCGGAGACATTGGAACCACCCTGTTCAATGTGCGTGTTATAGCCATCCGGAAAACGGTTGATAAATTCTGAAGCGCAGGCAAGGTCGCAGGCATGCCGGCATTGTTCATCGGTTGCATCCGGGTTTCCCCAGCGGAGATTGTCAAAGATCGAGCCGGAGAAAAGCACATTATTCTGTAATACAACGGACACTTCGTTACGCAGTGTGTCGAGGTCGTAGGAGCGGACATCTTTACCGCCAACGTAGACAGCACCTTCCGATACATCATACAGACGGCTGATCAGGTTGACTAAGGAAGATTTCGAACTTCCCGTTCCGCCGATGATACCGATGGTCTCGCCGGATGCGATGGAGAGATTGATATCGTCCAAAACAGGGGTATCAGAGGTTTTATTGTATCGGAATGTCACATGGTCAAAGCGGATGCTGCCGTCGGTTACTTCATGGTCCGGGTTTTCCGGGTTTGTGATATCACTCTTCTCATTTAATACTTCACAGATACGCTCAGCACTTGCGATACTCATGGTGATCATGACAAAAACCATGGAGAGCATCATGAGGCTCATCATAATGTTCATGCAGTAAGTGAGAAGACTCATCAATTCACCGGTGGTAAGAGAATTTACCACGATCATTTTGGCACCGATCCAGCTGATCAGGATGATGCAGGTATACACGGCAGCCATCATGACAGGATTATTAAATACGATAACGCCCTCTGCTTTGACAAACATTTTGTAAATATTTTCACTTGCTTTTTTGAAACGCTCCTTTTCAAAATCTTCACGGACGTAGGCTTTTACCACGCGGATCGCGGAGACATTTTCCTGGACAGATGCGTTTAAGTCATCATATTTTGGAAATACCTGGGTAAAATATTTATGAGCCCTGACTGTGATAAAAGCAAGTATGATACCAAGTAAGATCACGGCTGCGAGGTAGATACAGGCAAGTTTTGCATTGATAAAGAAAGCCATGATCATGGCACAGACCAGAGTGATCGGTGCGCGGACGCACATGCGCAGGATCATCTGATAAGCCATCTGAATGTTGGTGACATCTGTGGTCAGTCTTGTGACAAGTCCTGCGGTGCTGAATTTGTCAATATTGGAGAAAGAGAATGTCTGGATATTTTCATACATTGCCTTTCTTAAGTTGCGGGCAAAACCGGTAGAGGCTCTCGCACCGTATTTTCCCCCCATCACACCTGCAAAAAGAGAGACACAGGCAGTCACGATCATCAGACCGCCCATCACGTAGATATGATGGATATCGCCCTTTTCCACACCGTTATCGATAATGGATGCCATCATGAGAGGAATGACCGTCTCCATGAGAACTTCTAAGATCATGAAGACCGGAGTAAGAAAAGAGTCCTTTTTAAACTCTTTTATTTGTGCTCCAAGAGTTTTTAACATATTTTCACATCCTTTTCTAAATTATTGTTGATTTTTATTTGTTAGTGTGCTAACTATATATTTATACGGCATTCGTCTGTGAATGTCAACAATGAATTTTTGAAGGGGAAAAAGAAGGAAAATGAGACACGAAGACAGTGTAGGATATAAAATGAGGTTGATCCATAACCGCATTCATAAGCAGATGGAAGCGAAAAGGATCGAGAATGAGGGTGATATCACAGGAATGCAGCGGTGGACACTCGGTTACCTGAATGACCATGCGGATACGGAAATCTATCAGAAAGACATTGAACAGGAATTTAAAGTGTCCCGTGCAACGGCTTCTAACATGCTTCAGCTGATGGAGCGGAAAGGACTGATCGTGCGGGAGTCCGTAAGCTGCGATGCGAGATTAAAAAAGATTTCCCTGACAGAAAAAGCAAAAAATATGGTTGCAAAGTCGGATGCAGATATCCGGGAGATGGAGCAGCTCATCACAAAAGGCTTTCATAAGGAAGAAACAGAACAGCTAAAGCATTATCTCGACCGGATCATGGAAAATATCGGCGTGGCGGAAGACTGTTGTGGCAGAAAGTGTAAAAGTGGTGCAAGAGAGCAGAAAAACCACAATATATAGTGTTTTTCTTCTATCATAAAAAAGTGACGATTTATTTGATGTATTTTTGTACAGAATAGATAAAGGTAGCATGGATACTGGGTTTGCGTGGTGTCCGCTGCCTTTTTTGTTTACATAATGCTCCACATAATATAGTTATACATATTGACAAGAACACAATATGTTGTATATAATAAATCTCGGCAGCAATCGTTGGAACACTGCCCTGACAAATAATTTTTTACAATTGAAACTATAGTGAAAATTGTTTATTAGATAGGAGAGTAAAACAAAGATATGAAAATTATCAAACGAAGCGGAATGGAAGACAACTTTGACATTAAAAAGATCGAGGCAGCGATCCGCAAAGCAAATGAAAGTGTCATTGATTATGAAAAGCTGACAGAGGAGAAGATCCAGGAGATCCTTGCCAATGTGGAGAAGGCATGTGAGAATATGAAACGTTCTCCAAGTGTGGAAGAGATTCAGGATATGGTGGAAAACCAGATCATGAACCAGCGCGCATTCAATGTGGCACGTAATTATATCACTTATCGTTATAAGAGGGCTCTGGTCCGTAAATCCAACTCTACCGATGAACAGATCTTAAGTTTATTAGAGTGTAACAATGAGGAAGTAAAACAGGAGAATTCCAATAAGAACCCTACTGTCAACAGTGTACAACGTGACTATATGGCAGGAGAGGTGAGCAAGGATATTACCAGAAGATTCTTATTAGATGGAGATATCGTAGAAGCGCATGAGCAGGGAATCATTCATTTCCATGATGCAGATTATTTTGCACAGCATATGCATAACTGCTGTCTTGTAAATTTAGAGGACATGCTCCAGAACGGCACAGTGATCAGTGAGACGATGATCGACCGTCCAAAGAGCTTTTCTACTGCATGCAATATTGCAACACAGGCGATCGCACAGATTGCAAGTTCCCAGTATGGCGGACAGAGTATTTCACTCTCACATCTGGCACCATTTGTGGATGTGAGCCGTCAGAAGTTCCGCAAGACTGTCCGCGAGGAACTGACAGCTTCCGGTATCGAGCCGACAGAAGAAATGGTAAACAAGATCGCTGAGATGCGTGTCAAAGAGGAGATCAACCGTGGTGTTCAGATGATCCAGTATCAGGTGATCACGCTTATGACAACCAATGGACAGGCTCCATTTGTGACAGTATTTATGTATCTCGATGAAGTTCCGGAAGGACAGCTTCGTGATGACCTTGCAGCAGTGATCGAGGAAGTATTACATCAGAGAATCCAGGGCGTTAAGAATGAAAAAGGTGTATTTATCACACCGGCGTTCCCGAAACTCATCTATGTATTAGAGGAAGACAATATCCGAGAGGGAAGCAAATACTGGTATCTGACCAGACTTGCAGCAGAGTGTACTGCAAAGAGAATGGTACCGGATTATATCTCTGAGAAGATCATGAAAAAACTCAAACAGGGTAACTGTTATACCTGTATGGGATGCCGCTCTTTCTTAACCGTATATAAGGACGAAAATGATAAATTCAAATTCTATGGAAGATTCAATCAGGGTGTTGTTACCTTAAACCTTGTGGATGTGGCATGTTCTTCCGGAAGAGATATGAACAAGTTCTGGGAACTTATGGATGAGAGACTGGAACTCTGTCACAGAGCATTAATGGCAAGACATGAGAGATTAAAAGGAACTCCTTCAGATGTGGCACCGATCCTCTGGCAGAATGGTGCACTGGCACGTCTGAAAAAGGGCGAGACCATTGATAAATTATTATATGGTGGATACTCTACCATTTCCCTCGGATATGCAGGACTTTGTGAGTGTACGAGATATATGAAGGGAGTTTCCCACACAGATCCGGATGGCACACCATTTGCATTGGAAGTCATGCGTCATCTGAACGATGCATGTGCAAAATGGAAAGCGGAGCATAACATTGATTTCAGCCTGTATGGCACACCATTGGAGTCTACAACTTATAAATTTGCAAAGTGCTTACAGAAACGTTTTGGAATCATTCCGGGTGTTACAGATAAGAACTACATTACAAACAGCTATCACGTACATGTGACGGAGGAAATGAGCGCATTCGATAAGCTGAAATTCGAATCCCAGTTCCAGGAGCTTTCTCCGGGCGGAGCGATCAGTTATGTGGAAGTTCCGAACATGCAGAACAATCTGGATGCTGTTCTTTCGGTTATGCAGTACATTTATGATAATATCATGTACGCAGAGTTGAACACCAAGAGTGATTATTGTCAGGAATGTGGTTACTCCGGAGAGATTAAAATTGTGAATGACAAAGATGGAAAATTAGTCTGGGAGTGTCCGAATTGCGGAAACCGCGATCAGAATAAAATGTCTGTTGCAAGACGTACCTGCGGTTATATCGGAACACAGTTCTGGAATCAGGGAAGAACACAGGAGATCAAGGAGCGTGTCCTCCATCTGTAAAAGCAACAGTATAAAGTAATATAAAAATTCAGGCGGAGCGGGAATTTATCCCGCTTCGTTTCAACTTATCATAAAGGAAATCATACAATGAATTATGCGAATATAAAAACTTATTCGATCGAAAATGGAACAGGCGTAAGAGTGTCGCTGTTTGTATCCGGCTGTACCCATCATTGCAAGGGATGTTTCAATGAGGAAGCCTGGGATTTTTCTTATGGGAAACCATTTACAAAAGAGACGGAAGATGAGATCATCCACGATTTAGAGCCGGACTATATGGCAGGCATCACGCTGCTCGGTGGAGAGCCGATGGAACCTGTGAACCAGAGAGTGCTGGTAAATCTGTTAAAGCGCATCCGCAAAGAACTGCCGGATAAAACCGTCTGGATCTATACCGGATACCTCTATGAGGATCTTCTGCCGGGAGGAAGGGCAAACTGTGAAGTGACAGAGGAAATGTTATCTTACTGTGATATTCTGGTGGATGGACCATTTGTTCTGGAAAAGAAGAACATTTCATTAAAATTCCGTGGTTCCGAGAATCAGAGAATCATCCAGCTTTCAGCCACAAGGGATGCCGGTAAAGTGATTCTTGCGATGGAATAGCAAATTGTGATATGATGAACACTGGCAGAAAAATGAACAGAGAAATTCTGGTTTCAGAAATAAGGGGAGCAGAGAGATGAAAATTACGTGGAAGACATTTCTGGCGGTGTCTGCCTATTGGGCAGGCGTCTTTGGATGGTTTTATATAGGAGTCTGGCAGGTGTTGAAAAAACCGGTGCATTCCGTGATACTGGCACAGGTTGCAGGACATCTTTCGATAGGACTTTTGATCGGCGCACTCATACAGGGATTTTTGTATCTGTCCCTGGCAGGTGGTATCTGGTGTGTCGGTTATATGATCAGTGAATATTTCAAAGAAAGCAAATAAGGATAAACAGATGATTTTACGAGTACCTTCTTATTATAAAACATTTCAGTGCATTGCAGATAAATGTGAACACAGTTGCTGCATTGGCTGGGAGATTGATATTGATGAGGATTCCTATGATTATTACATGGGGATTGAGGGAGCGTTTGGAGAGCGCCTGAAAGAGCAGACGGTGACAGAAGATGAGGAACACAGCTTTGTATTACGGAAAAACGGCTGGTGCCCATTTTTAGATCAGAACAAATTATGCGATATTTACAGCGAACTTGGCGAGGAGGCTTTGTGTGAAGTCTGCACCGAGTATCCACGTTTTGTTGTGGAGTACGGCGATGTCAGGGAAAAATCTTTGAGTGTGTCCTGTGAAGAAGTAGGACGCATTATTTTTTCTGATGAGGGTAAAATGTCTTATGAAGATATCGAACTGCCGGATCTTGGAATTGAAGATGAATTTTACGAGGATGAGGAGGAAGAACCTTTCGAGGAAGATATGGAGGAGTTCTGTTCTCATTTAGAGGAGTACCGGACACAGGCGGTTGCCATTTTACAGAACCGGGAAAAGAGTATTGACGACAGGATCAGGGAGTATCTGAAATTCTGTGAAAAATTGCAGAATGTGGTGGAAAATCCAGAGGAAGAACTGTGGGAGCCGATGGAATATTTTCATGTCCGTATGGAGACGTTCGATGAACTTGAGAATGTCAACGAGGAATGGATGGAAGTAAAACAGCGGGTGCGTGATTTCTTTGAGACACATTCTTACACCGAGGCACTTGAGGAATATAAAAAGTCCGGCGATTACAATGAAATCTGGTATGAACATATTCTTGTTTATTTTACATATCGGTATTTTATGCGTGCATGGTATGACGGAAATGTTCTGGCAAAAGCACAGTTCGCAATTGTGGGATTTTTAGTGATCCGCGATATGGATATTGTACGATATTTTGCCAATGGAAAAAGTTTCAAGTTGGACGACCGGATTGCGAATGCAAGAATTTTTTCAAGGGAAGTGGAACATTCGGAGGAGACGTTAGAGATTCTGGAAGATGATATTTCTTTTGATGAAGCTTTTCATGTAAAGCATCTGCTTGGACAGATATAAAAAATAGCCGGGTGACAGAGTACCGGATAGCTTTGCGCTATCGTTCTGTTCAGCCGGCTATTAGTATCTGCCTGTAATGAAATGCAGGAAGGATACTGGTTTTTTACCTTCTGCTTTTGTCTCTGTAAGGTATTTCTCATAGTAAAGAATTACTTCACCGAAAGACATTGCTGGATCGATTGTATACATATGCTCGCCTCCTTATATTTGATTTCTTTTCTTGTTTTCGAGGCTAGTATAGTACTGGTTTTGGGAAAAGTCAACAAAAAAAGTGTGAATAATTTGTTAAGTATTCACAAAAATACAATTTTGGGGTAAAAAGTAAAAAGAAGGCAAAAACGAAGAAAAAAGAATACAAAAATGGGGTAAGGGAGAATACAAAAGAGTTTTATGCAGCGGAGTGACGAAGAGATTTACGAAGAGCAGGAGCGCAGAAGAATAAAGGCGCGGCGAGAGCGGAGAAGAAAGAGACGAAAGCAGCAGATCATTTTTCGGGCAGTGACGTTTACCGTTTTTTTTCTGGTATTGCTTCTTATTGTAATGCTGGTGCGCAAAGTGGCAGATAAATCAGCAGCAGAGGAGACAATGGTATCAGAGCCTGTCAAGTATGTCGAGAAATCTCCGGATTTTGCGGTAGAGCTGCTGACGGTCAATGAGTATTCCAGACCGGGAACAGAACTTGCGCAGGTAAATGGGATAGTCGTCCATTATACGGCAAATCCGGGAACGACAGCGGAACAGAACCGCAGTTATTTTGAAAGTCTGGCAGAGACAGGGGAGACGCATGCCAGCAGCCATTTTATCATTGGAATCAGTGGGGAAATCATTCAGTGCATTCCATGTAATGAGATCTCTTATGCATCCAATGACAGAAACAGCGATACCATTTCGGTAGAATGCTGTATTCCAGATGAGAGCGGAAAGTTTACAGATGAAACTTACCAGTCATTGGTCGAACTTGTGGCATGGCTTATGGGGCGGTATGAACTGACTGCGGACGACGTGATCCGACATTATGATGTGACAGGAAAAGATTGTCCGAAATATTTTGTCGAAAACAGTAATGCATGGTCGGATTTCAAGACGGACTTATTGACATATATCGATACCTACGGTATTGAAAAAACACAGGAAATAAATTAGAATAGCTTATGAACCGGACTTTTTTGTTGCAAAAAACAAAATAATGATGGAAACAATCGGATAAAGGGTTAATATAAGAAAATATGTTAGAAAATGAATTTCATAAATTAGAAGAAAAACAGGAAATCAGAACGACAATCAGTCAGATCAGAAAAGAGATCAAGAAGCAGGACAGTAAAAAAGCATTTTTGGAACTGCTCCAGGGAAAAGAGTCCATGATCGTTGATTTCTTATCAGAGGAAGATGCAAAGACAAGGAAAAATACAGCACTTCTGATTGGGGATTTAAAGCTTGAACAGGCAAAAGAAGCACTGATCGCAGCCTATCTGAATGAGACAACACTATATGTGAAAAGTGCTTATCTGACAGCTCTTGGAAAGCTTGATGTCAGGGAAAATCTTGAATTCTTTAAAAACCGTCTGCAGGAAGTAAAAAATCAGCAGGTGCCTGCTGAGGAACAAAAACATCAGGGCGAAGAGATCCGGGAGTTAAATGAGATCATACTGAAAACGGAAGGGGCAAAAAAACATCAGTTTACCGGTTTTCAGATGCCGCATGAGATGCTGCTTCTCACAAACCGGGAGCAGAGGGAGGTCACGTTTTCCGAAGTAAAGGAGATCGGGGCTTCGGTACAGAGAAAGGCAGAGCTGCATCCATTGGGAGTACTGGTTTTTTCGAAAGAAGTGACTCCATTTACAAAGCTTCGCACTTACCGGGAATTATTGTTTCCTATTCACACAAATGAAAGAATCCCTGCAATGCCGCACAGGGCGGCAGAATTATTATGGCATTCGGATCTCTATGCATTTCTGACGGAATGCCATGAGGGAGATGCACCATTTTTCTTCCGTCTGGAGGTAAAGAGTGCAGAGCCGAAAACAGAGTTTGTGAAAAAATTAGGTGCGTCACTGGAAAAAAAATCTGACTGGAAATTGGCAAATTCGACCACGGATTATGAGATTGAGATACGTCTGATCGAGGCGAAGGATGGAAGCTTTGTTCCATTTTTGAAATTATATTCCATGAAGATGAAGCGGTTTGCCTACCGGAAAAATGCGATTGCAATGTCCATCCATCCGGCAACGGCGGCGATGCTCATGTATCTGGCAAAACCATATCTGAAAGAAAATGCACAGATTTTAGATCCGTGCTGCGGTGTTGGAACAATGCTGATCGAGCGCGATATCTTAGTTCCGGCAAGGGAAAAATATGGAATTGACATTTTCGGTGATGCGATTGACATGGCAAGAGAGAATGCAGCACTTGCCGGAGAGAAGATCAACTTTATCCACCGGGATTATTTTGATTTTAAGCATGATTATAAGTTTGATGAGATCGTTACCAATATGCCGGTAAAAGGAAAGAAAGCAAAAGAGGATATGGATGCATTTTATGCCCGCTTTTTTGAAAAGTCTAAGAGTCTGCTGGCTGAGGATGGAATCATTATCATGTATTCCAATGAGGTAGGGTTTGTAAAAAACAACTGCGGCTGCAGCCGTGCTACAGGCTGATCCAGGAGTATACGATCCGGAAAAAGGATTCGTACTGTCTGTTTATTATAGGAATGAAATAACAATTTAAGGGGTAACAGGGATATGGCTTTTACAGCGGGCAAAAGCAAAGAAATTGAGGGAAAATCAAATGACTGGCTGTTAGATCAGTCTTTAATGCAGAGCATGCAGGACCGGTTCTGCCATGCTAACAATGTATACATGGTATGCCTGAATGCACAGAACGGGGTTGTGACAAAAGCATATGGAACAAAAGAGGAATTGGAATATGTGTACAGCAAAGCGGGCAGGGAGCGTCATGTTTCGCTTTTGGACAAAATGACCGGACACAGCATTGAGAGTGTGGTGGAGGAACCGTTAGATACAGATTCTATCAAAATGAGCGGTGTGGCGATCCACGTCAGCGGCGAGACAATCGCAGTCTGGATCGTGATCGGTATCATGGATAACAGTACGGAAGATATTCCGGATTATATGATGCGGACAAGTCCGGAGCGCTATTACAAATCGTTGGAGTTTTTAGAATCACTCTCAAAACAGATTTTTGCAGTAAAAATGGAGGAAGTGTTAGCACAGGAAGCTTTTAACAAAAGCAGGGAATCTGAGACACAGATGAAGGAACAGCTGCACAGAAATGAAGCAATGACTTCCATTTTAAAAATGCTTGAGTCAGAAAACAGTTTTACAAAAATTGTGGACGACATTTTAAAAGATGCCTGCGAGTATCTGGGGATTTCGGCAGGAGCACTGCTCCGGGAAAATCAGGAGCAGAAGACGGTGGATATGATCTGCGAGTATGCCGGCGGGGGACGTGAGCCGCAGATGGCAAAGGAGCAGGGAGTCCCGAAAGAAGAACTTCCGTTTTTAATGGAAAGCCGTATATGATCTCGTCGGATTCCATGATGCCGGAGGGATTTGCACGTCTGTTTGCACAGAAAAAACTGACAGCGGCTGTTTTTCTCCCGGTGGAGGTGAACGGACATGTGGGCATGTATCTCTGTTTTTGTGAAAGTGAGAAAAAGAAAAAATGGGAAAATGCGGATGTTAAATTTATCAATGACGTAAAACGTATTATCCAGACAATTTTAACCAAACGTATCACGAAAAATTCGCTTGCAAGTTCCTATGCATCTTTAGAGGCAATCCTTGAAAATGTGGGATGTGCGATTTATGTAAGAGATCCACAGACCGGACATATTCTGTATGCAAACGAGAAATATCAGAAATTCTTTAAAAAGACGTTGGAGGAACTTCCACTCAGCCCTGTCAGCTTACAGGATGCGACCGAGACAAAAAACGGTCTGTTCCGGGAAATTTATTCCGAGAAGGAAAACCGATGGTTTGACTGCTACAGCACCCATATCCAGTGGGTGGATGGAAGAAAAGTGACACTCTGTACAATTTATGATGTCACAGATAAAAAACTGTACCAGCAGAAAATCGAGAAACAGGCAAACAATGATTTCCTGACCGGCTTATACAACCGTATGCGCTGCGAGCAGGATCTGCAGCATTTTGTTGAAGATACACATGAATCCGGTGGAGAGGGAGCACTTTTATATATTGATCTGGACGACTTCAAACATATCAATGACGGATTGGGACATCAGTATGGCGATATCCTGCTGAAAAATATTTCTTCCGGATTGAAGCAGATCCCGGGAGTGAATGACAATTGTTACCGCATGGGTGGCGATGAATTTATTATACTGATCTCACATAAGGTATATCCTAATCTGCATAATATCATTGACCGGATCAAGGCAGAATTTGCAAGACCGTGGAGGTTAAAAGGAACGGAGTATTACTGCACCATGAGCATGGGAGTTGTACGTTTTCCAACCGATGGGGATACCGTGGAGGAACTGATCAAAAAAGCGGATATTGCGATGTATGATGCAAAATGTGCGGGAAAAAACCGTGTTGCCTATTATGATGAAAATGTGATCTCCACATCTTTCAAACGGCTGGATCTGGAGAAAAATATGCGCAATGCGACCAGAAATGCGTTTGATGAATTTGAAGTTTATTATCAGCCGATCACGGATATTTCAAAACCGGGAATGCCATGCTCCGGTGCAGAAGCACTGATCCGCTGGAATTCGAGGGAACTTGGCGTGATCTCCCCGACAGAGTTTATCCCACTGGCTGAGTATTTAGGGTTGATCAATCCGATCGGAAGCTTCATCTTAAGGGAGGCCTGCATGCGCTGCAAATACTGGAATGATATGGGGCATCCGGATTATAAGGTCAATGTCAATCTGTCTGTTGTACAGCTATTGCAGAATGATATTGTGGAGCAGATTGCTGAGGTCATCAGCGAGACAGGGATCGATCCAAAGAATCTGACACTGGAAGTGACCGAAAGTCTGGCGATCAACGATATGAACCGCATGAAAAAGATTCTTGCGGATATCAAAAAACTTGGTGTGCGTGTGGCTTTAGATGATTTCGGAACAGGATACTCTTCCCTGAACCATATCCGGGAAATGCCGATCGATGTGATCAAGATCGACCGGTGCTTTATTATTGATATCGGAAAGGATGATTTTTCCAATGCTTTTGTTAAAATGGTGGCGGAATTGGCATCCGCCATTGATGTCAATGTCTGTGTAGAGGGAGTGGAGACGAAAGAGCAGCTGGATATTCTTATGGGAAGCAAGATCCAGCTGATCCAGGGCTTTTATTTTGGAAGACCGATGACGGCGAGAGAATTTGAGGAGAAGTATTTATAATCCTGTAACCTCTGATACGGTGAGCACGTTGTCGTGTACCTGAAAGCGGATGTTGTAATTTCCATAGGTGAGTCCCCAGATGCGGCTGTTGTCGTGGATGAACCGGTCTCTTGGATCCTGGGATAAAAGCTCTGACAACAGTTTCCGGTCAGCTTCCGGGATCTTTTGCAGCAGATGGTCTGGAAAAACAACTTCTAACTGTTCACTGCTTACGGATAAAGCAAAACCGCCTGTGGCTTCCGGGTGGCTGTCGATATGCGGCAGATAAGGCTTGATGTCGTAAATGGGAGTGCCATCTAACATATCAATACCGGATACTGTGATAATGGGACCGAACTTTTCGTCCATTGTGACAGATTCCAGTTTTACGGAAGATAAACCAATCGGGTTAGGACGGAAAGGGGAGCGTGTTGCAAAAATACCCATACGCACTTTTCCACCGAGCCGCGGCGGTCTGACGGTGGCAGACCAGTGATCTTTTTTTGCTTTGGAAAATCCCCATACAAGCCAGAGGTGGGAGAAGTCAGTAAGCCCCCGGATGGCATCTGCATTTCTGTATTCCGGGGAAAAAATAATCGTTCCCTGCAATCCCCCGACAAGTCCGCTCTGTCTTGGAATCCCAAACTTTTCCGGAAAATCCGTATGAATGACAGCAATTTCTTTTAATTCCATAATAAGAAGCTTCCTCTATTTCATGATGATCATATAGTTCATTTAGATAACAAAAAAGCCTTGATACAATCAAGGCTTTCTCTATGCAGAAGATGGGACTTGAACCCACACGATATTGCTACCACAGGCACCTGAAGCCTGCGCGTCTGCCAATTCCGCCACTTCTGCGAACAAACACTATTATATCGGGGTTTATAGAATAAGTCAAGACTTTTTTTGAAAAAAATTGTTTTAATTGTATGAAAAACTTTTTACAATTTTTTTGAAAAAAAGTGGTTGACTTTTTTGTTTTTCTTTGCTATTATTAGGAAGTCGTCACGAGAGATGACTGACATGCGGAAGTGTCGGAACTGGCAGACGAGCAAGACTAAGGATCTTGTGCTCATTGCGAGCGTGTGGGTTCAAGTCCCATCTTCCGCATTAGACCTTGTAGGTATCAGTACTTACAAGGTTTTTGTTTCTATAAAGTCAAATATCTCATACAAAATTCAAACAACTCGTTAGATTCATCCACTAAGGAGAAAAAGTCAATATATTCTTGACTTTCCCCACCCAGCCCCTTACAATAAACCTATCTTTTTTATCAAATCAAAGTTACAAAACATGCTAACGTAACAAAAAAAATTCATCACCATATCGGTGGACCATTCAGCAGGAGAAAATGACAGGTACAGATATAGGACGGTAACCAAAAAACCATGCAAACAGTCTTGAAGAATCTTGAGGGGTTCTATATAATAAACATAGATCATTCGGAAAGCCTGTTTGTATATCAAGAAAAAACAGGAGATAAAATGACATTAGAGGAAAAGAAAGAACAGGTCAAAAATTTCAGACCTATCGATGATACGTTTTTTGAAGTACTGGCAGATGATATTGGCGTATGTCAGGAGATGCTACGTATCATTTTAGAAGATGAGAAACTTATCGTAAAAGACGTTATCGTACAGAGCAGTGAAAGAAACCTGTATGGGCGATCCGTCCGTCTGGATGCACTCTGTATTCTTGGAAATAGAAAAAAGTGTAACGTGGAAGTGCAGCGTTCTAACAAGGATCACCATTTAAAAAGAGTGCGGTTCAATGCATCGGTCATCACGGTGCGGGATTCGCAGACGGATGATAAATTTGAGGAGACGATCGATCTGATCGTTGTGTATATTTCCGAGTTCGATATCTTTAAACGTGGCAGGGTGATCTATCACGTGGACAGCGTGATTCGGGAAACACAGGAAAAAGTAGATGACGGATTAGAGCGTGTGTTTGTCAATACCGCAGTAAAAGACGGAACAACTATCTCAGAATACATGGACTGTTTTCTACAAAAGGAAGTAGACAATGCCAAATTTCCGAAATTAACCAACCGTGTGCACTATCTGAAACATGAAGAGGGAGGCGTAAATGCAATGTGTGAAGTAATGGAACAATATTCAAAAAAAGCGTATAAGCAGGGTGAAGAGGCCGGTCAACGCCAGGCAAACATTGCCGCCATCAAAAACATGATCATCCGCTTTCAGGCAACGAAGAAAGTCATTCTGGAAGATTACACCGAGTCCGAATACAACACCGCCATCGCTGAACTCCAGTCTGAATCCAGATAACACAAGACAAAAACCACCCATCACAGAGCCAGCCCGTCAGGAGCTGGCTCTTTCCACATCATAAAAGACCATTCCACATAACCTGCTGTGGAGAAAACAAGGAAAAAAGTTATGCGGACGGAATAAAAATGATATTTTTTGTCGGAAAAGAATATTTTTTATCAAATAGTTTTTACATTTGCCGGAAAAAGCGTTATAATACGACACGATAAAAAAATGTGAGGTGATGAAAGTGCTTTTTGAAAAAGCAAAAGCGAAAAATGCAAGAGTTCAGATGTCGGAGGCTTTTATTACGAGTGTATTTTTGGCACTTTCCGGCGGATTTCAGGATGCATATACTTATTTTACAAGGGATGAAGTATTTTCGAATGCACAGACGGGAAACGTGGTACTGATGAGCCAGCATTTTATGCTGGGTGAATGGCAGAGAGGGCTGCATTATCTGATACCGCTGCTCGCATTTGCCGGAGGCGTTTTCTTTGCAGACTGTGTACAGGGAAAGTTTAAATATGCCAACCGTCTTCATTGGAGGCAGGGAATATTATTGTTGGAGATCCTGATTTTATTTGGTGTCGGATTTATTCCGCAGGATTATAATATGCTTGCGACAACATTAGTGTCGTTCTCCTGTGCGATGCAGGTGCAGTCATTCCGCAAAGTTGGCGGATATTCTTATGCGAGTACGATGTGTATCGGAAACTTAAGAAGCGGCACGGCAGCGTTGTCAGCATACATGAGGGACAGACGCCCGGAGCAGATCCGGCAGGCGATGTATTATTTCGGGATTATCCTGTTTTTTGCAGTGGGAGCAGGAATCGGTGGAAATCTGTCTATGCGGCTTGGATTTAAGGCAATCTGGTTTTCAAGTGCTGTTCTGGCAGTCAGCTTTTTGTTAATGTTTATAGAAGAAAAGGAAAAATCATTATGTTAAACCAGTTTTCAAGAACGGAGTTATTATTGGGAAAAGAGGCGATGGAGAAACTCGGACATTCCAGAGTGGCTGTCTTTGGTGTCGGCGGCGTCGGAGGCTATGTCTGCGAAGCACTTGTGCGGAGTGGTGTGGGAGCGTTTGATCTGATCGATGATGACAAGGTATGCCTGACAAACTTAAACCGCCAGATCATTGCGACAAGAAAGACGGTAGGAAAGTATAAGGCAGAGGTGATGCGTGACCGCATCCTGGAAATCAATCCGGAAGCAGATGTACGGATCCATAAGTGCTTTTTCCTGCCGGAGAATGCGGATGATTTTCCGTTTGGCGAATATGATTATATTGTGGATGCGGTGGATACCGTAACTGCAAAAATCGAGCTTGTCATGAAGGCGAAGGAAAAGGATATCCCGATCATCAGCAGCATGGGGGCGGGAAATAAGCTTGACGGAAGCCAGTTTAAGGTGGCAGATATTTATAAGACAAAAGTCTGCCCGCTTGCAAAAGTAATGCGCCGCGAACTGAAAAAGCGCGGAGTGAAGAAGTTAAAAGTAGTTTATTCCGAAGAGACTCCAACAAGACCAATCGAGGATATGGCCATCAGCTGCAGGACAAACTGTATCTGTCCGCCGGGAGCAGAGCACAAGTGTACAGAGCGGCGTGACATACCGGGAAGTGTGGCATTTGTTCCTTCCGTGGCAGGGCTGATCATTGCCGGGGAAGTGGTAAAAGATCTGATACGGAAATAAGGTGTATCACACCAGCTGGATAAATATATAGACAAATAGAACCTATATAAGTTATAATGTTGTGCAGTGCTGTAAAACAATAAAATGAAAAACGAGGGAAAGATATGTTTATAATTCAGTTTATCAGAGGTTTCTGTATGGCATTAGCAGACAGTGTTCCGGGTGTATCCGGAGGCACAATTGCATTTTTACTTGGATTTTATGATAAGTTTATCGATTCAATTGATGATCTGCTGACCGGAACAAAAGAGGAGAGAAAAGACGCATTTGTTTTCCTGATCAAACTTGGAATAGGATGGATCAGTGGATTTGTGATCGCAGTACTGATCCTGACAAGTGTATTTGAATCACATATTTATTATATAAGCTCCCTGTTTATCGGATTTATTATTTTTGCGATCCCGATCGTGATAAAAGAGGAGAAAAAATGTCTTGGAACCAATAAAAAGGCGATACCGTTTGTACTGCTTGGAATTGCGGTTGTATGTGCCATCACATATTTTAATCCGGTTTCCGGTGGAAATGACGGAGTGAATCTGGATCATCTGACACCGGGGCTTGCGGTGTTTGTGTTTTTTGCAGGAGTGATCGCTATTTCAGCCATGGTGCTTCCCGGAATTTCCGGGTCCACCCTGCTTTTGATCTTTGGATTATATCTTCCAGTTATCACTGCAATCAAGGATATGCTGCATTTGGATTTCTCGAGCTTCTGGACGGTATTGATTTTTGGGTGCGGTGTTTTAGTCGGCATTTTCAGTGTAGTAAAGCTGATCCGCAGGGCATTGGAAAAGTACAGGGCACAGACGATTTATCTGATCATCGGACTGATGCTCGGCTCCATCTTCGCTGTTGTTATGGGACCGACTACTCTGGATACTCCGCAGCCGGCTATGGGAATCCATGATTTTAGTATTCTTTTCTTTTTGATTGGCGGTGCAGTTATTTTAGGACTGCAGAAGATGAAGGATATTAAACAATAATCGGAGTAGAAGACGATGGTTTGAAAAAGACGCACAGGATAGTGCGGATAAGCATTAGATAAAACAGCATAATAGGGACAGAAGGAAACCGGCGCAAGTATTTGTGCCGGTTTCTGTATTGTCTTAAGAACGAAAGGAATTTTAATGGGAGAACAGGAAATGGGAAAGTTATTGGTGTACCTGAAAGATTATAAAAAAGAAAGCGTGTTAGGACCGCTTTTTAAATTGCTCGAAGCGTCTTTTGAGCTGATCGTGCCTCTTGTTATGGCGGCGATCATCGATCATGGAGTAGCAGACGGAGATAAACCATACATTATGAAAATGTGTCTGGTACTTGTGCTGCTTGCAGTGATCGGATTGACGTGTTCTATCACAGCCCAGTATTTTGCAGCAAAGGCAGCGGTCGGTTTTTCCACAGGACTGCGCCACGCACTTTTTGAGCATATTCAGAAACTATCATTTTCGGAGATGGATACTGTGGGAACATCCACACTGATCACGAGAATGACAAGTGATATCAACCAGACGCAGAATGGTGTAAACCTTGTATTACGTTTGTTTTTGCGCTCGCCGTTTATCGTGTTCGGTGCAATGATCATGGCATTCACGATTGATGTGAAAGCAGCACTTGTCTTTGTTGTAACGATTCCACTGTTATCGATTGTGGTATTCGGAATTATGCTCGTGAGTATTCCATTGTATAAAAAAGTACAGTCTGCACTGGACAAGGTGCTTGGGATCACAAGAGAGAATCTGACCGGAAGCAGAGTAATCCGTGCATTTAATAAAGAGAATGATGAGATCACAAACTTTAATGAGAGCAATGATGCACTGACGAAGATCCAGCTTTATGTAGGTAAAATTTCAGCACTGATGAATCCACTTACTTATGTAATCATAAATGGTGCGGTTGTTGTTTTAGTATGGACAGGAGCAATCCGTGTTAACAGTGGATATATCACACAGGGTGAAGTGGTAGCGCTGGTAAATTATATGTCCCAGATTTTAGTAGAACTTATAAAACTTGCTAACCTTATTATTAATATTAATAAATCTATTGCGTGTGGAAACCGCATTCAGGCGATTTTTGAATTACAGCCATCCATCACAGATAACGCGATGACTCCAGTGGCAGAGAAAAAAGCAGAGCACAGTGGAGAGGTGCCGGAAGTGGTATTCTCCCATGTGGGGTTAACTTATGCCGGAGCTGGTGAGGAATCCCTGACAGACATTGATTTTACCGTGAAAAAGGGAGAGACGATCGGTATCATCGGTGGTACTGGTTCCGGAAAATCGTCGGTAGTCAATCTGATACCGCGTTTTTATGATGCGACAAAGGGAAGCGTGCAGATTGAGGGAAAAGATGTGCGTGAGTATTCGCTGGAAGAACTTCGTGAAAAAATCGGTATGGTACTTCAGAAAGCAGTTTTGTTCAAGGGAACGATCCGCGAAAATATGTTATGGGGAAATGAGAACGCAACGGATGAGGACATCATGCAGGCGTTAGAAGTTGCCCAGGCAAAAGAGTTTGTAGATAAAAAAGAAGGCGGACTTGATTTTGAAATCGAGCAGGGCGGTAAGAATCTTTCCGGAGGACAGAGACAGCGAATGACGATTGCCCGCGCGGTTGTGAAAAAACCGGATATTCTGATTTTAGATGACAGTGCTTCTGCACTGGATTTTGCGACAGATGCAAAACTTCGTATGGCAATCCGCGATATGGAGAACAAAGCAACCGTATTTATCGTATCGCAGAGAGCAGCATCCATTATGTATGCAGACAAGATTATTGTGTTAGATGATGGACAGATCGTTGGAATGGGAACCCATGAGGAACTCTTAAAACAGTGCGAAGTATATCAGGAAATTTATTATTCCCAGTTTAAAAAGACCGAAGATG
>NZ_ACFY01000096.1 GCF_000174195.1 Roseburia inulinivorans DSM 16841
ACAGAATCTGCGACACTACGTCCGTCAAACTCCGGTTTAATTCTTCTTGCCAAGAGTGACAGAGATTGTCTGCTCCTCATACTGTCCATTGGATGATCTTTCAATCACCACATCCACCGTAGTACCTGCTGCATAATACTGCATATTGGAAGAAAGCTCCTCCATGGAAGTGACATCTTTTCCATCAAATTTTGTGATAATATCGCCTTTCTGGATACCAGCCTGCTCTGCGGCAGCTCCTTCCATGACCTGTGCGACATAAACACCGGTTGGCATATTATATGTTTTTGCAACATCGCTTGTGACATCTACACCTGCGATACCGAGATATGCACTGTTGGATTCGTCTACTTTTTCTTTTGTGATAAGTTCTTCAATAATTGGTTTTGCTGTATCCACCGGGATTGCATATCCAATACCTTCAACAGAAGTGTCTGAATATTTTACAGAGTTAATTCCGATCACTTCCCCTGCTGTGTTTAATAATGCACCACCACTGTTACCAGGGTTAATTGCTGCATCTGTCTGGATCAGTTCTGCCGTATAATTGGTGCTGCTGGAAGAATCTGAAACAGAAACTTCACGGTTTAATGCACTGATCACACCGGTAGTTACAGACTGTCCGTAACCAAGGGCATTACCGATTGCAATACAGGATTCACCCACTTTTAATGTATCAGAAGAACCAAGTGTTGCAACCTTGATTGCACTCATAGTATCATCTTTAATACTGCTCAGGGCAACTTTTACAACGGCAAGATCTGTAGAAGGATCTGTACCTTTAATCTCTGCACTGACCGTATCATCATTTGCAAAAGTTACAGTAAGACTGTTTGCTCCCTCGACAACATGATTATTGGTTGCCACATAAAGATACTCCTTATCCTGACTTACAATAATACCTGATCCACAGCTTGTGCTCTCATAAGTCTTGGATTGTCCCCAGAAACTCTGATACTCTGTCTGACTTACATTTGTAATTGCTACGATAGAAGGCATTACTTCATCGACGATATCTGAAACATCTGTTGCTACATAGGAAGATGAGATTGCTGTCGGCTGTACGGTAGAATCATCTCCGGTAGTCAATGAAGCCTGTACATTTCCTGCATTGGTTGTTCCAAGAACTTTTCCGGATGCATAATTAACGCCTGTCATGACACCGCCTGCAACCAGTCCGAATACAAGTGCAAGCGCTGCACATTTTGCAAGCTGTTTTCCAAATCCACCCGGTTTTCTTTCCTTCTTTTTCTTCTCCGGTTTTGGATTGCTGCCATAAGCATAACTCTGATAACTGGTATTGCTTCCATATGTTCCATAGTTACCGTTCTGGTTTCCATAGCCTGTACTCTGCTGATTGTTCTGGGTGGTTCCGTATCCAGTGTTCTGCTGGTTGCTCTTTGTATTTTCGTATCCAGCGCTCTGCTGATTATTCTGGGTACTACCATATCCATAACTCTGATTGTTGCTCTGGGTGCTTCCATATCCAGTGCTCTGATTGTTGCTTTGAGCATTTCCATATCCTGTGCTCTGGCTGTTATTCTGTGTCGTTCCATAGCCGGAGCCATGACTGTTGCTCTGACTTCCATAAATAGAACCCTGTGTGGAGCCATATCCTCCTGCCTTGGATCCTGTACTGTCGTTCTGTGTATTGTTCTGATTTCCATGATTCTGCTGATTATTATATGAGTAGAAAGAATCAGAATACTGATTACTGCTATTATTATTGCTATTATTGCTATTATTGTTATTATAGTTGCTATTGCTGTTAGTGTTATTATTGTTATTATTGTTGTAATAATTGTTATCCATAACAATTTGCCCCTTTCTGTGCAGCTTCTTATTATCTGCTGCCTTTATCTTTATGACCTTAGTCTAGCGTCAAATTGTGTTCGAATTGTGATAAAAATATCAAGAAAAAATGTTTTTTGAAAATAAAAACTTCCCATCTCTCAAATTTTCCTAAACCAGAGAAACAGGAAGTTCAAATTTTTCATTTGTAAATGAATGTTACAGTTTTAATAACATGATGGAATACTGTGACAGGAAATTTGCAACACCAAGAACTACAACTCCTGCAATAAATAAATTTTTCTTTTTCTCACTATCCATGTGCATTACCATCCACAAAATAATAAATAAATACATGAGATCCGTCAGATAATAAACACGGGCACCCGATGCATAAATCGTTGGTGAGAAATGTAACACTGCCTCACTGGCAATTCCCCCAAGAAAAACCATGCTGATAAAAACAGAATGTCCTGTCACTTTCCACAATAAAACCATAGTAAAAAGAACTGCTGCTATCCACCAGAAAAAGGCAATCCGATTCTGTATGTTCATCGTCTGCCATGTTGGAAGCTCTGTGAGACGCTGCTCGATATCAATATATCCAATACCCATCTCCGAAAAAAAAGAAATGCCAGCATAAGGAAGAAGTGCCACCACACTAAAAACGACTGCTAAAATCTGATAAACTTTTGCTTTTTTTGACTTCATCAGTAAAAGGAACCCTGCTGTCCAGATTGCAATAAAAAATGCCTTTCCCTCATTTGCAAAGGAAGATAACATCCATTGAATGGTCATAAATAAATGCTTTCCTACAGACAACTCTTTGTACCCAGGCATCCAGGTTGTAATTTCTGATGCTACACGCATCTCATTTCCAGGTGCCATAAAAAGAATTACAAATGCAACAAATGTAATGGCTGTCTGAATCCATATCACCGCCGGTATCTTTTTTCTGTATCAAAAGACTTAAAATTGACAGTCCTTCAAATGCGATTAAAACTGCTCCCATCTGCTCAATCGACATCGCTGCAATGACACTGCATGGAATAGCATAGATCAATTGCCTGTTCGAAAACGCCCCTGTATCAAACACAAGATCCGCAAGAGGCATCATCGCCCAAACTCCTGCTGTGAATGTCCAGGTATAAAATATGGAACCATTCACCCAGACCGCAGAATATCCCAATGTCATGACACTCATCAACAGATATCCACTCGCAAGTAAAACCGGATACCGGATGCTTTTCCAGATATTGCGCCACACGTTTAATTCTCCTGAATTGTGTTGCTCTGTGCCAACATCCACACGCTCCTGATACTCATTCAGTAACGCAATATATCCCGTATAGCCAGCCGCCTTGCATCCCAATCTTAAAATTCCGATTGGAAGCAGCACCATCATAACCGCATCTGCGGCTCTCCAGAATCCAAGTCCGAGATTAAATGTGATATATACAATTGCTTCCGCGGCCATCCGCCCTACCCATGTCTGATAGCGCCAGGATAAGTACTCGAAAAATCCCATGGTGGTAGAATAATGGTAAAAATAGGTGTCATCGCCGTCGGAATAACCCATCTGATTTAAAATCACAAAAATAGCGATTGCCATGAACGCCCAAAATATCCATACTATTTTTTTTTGATTTGTCTTGCTCTTTTCTTTGTCTGCACTCATATCTATAATATTTATAAATCCCTTAATGTCTTTTTTCTCTTCTAAAAAATCCAGCAAAATTTCTTGAATTGCCAAAGTTCGTTTTTTACCAATTACGGTCTATGCTTATATCCTTGTCATCTAAAATCACCGACTCAATAATATACTTTGGTCTTTTTTTTGTTTCCAGATATGTTTTACCGATATACTCACCGATGATACCGATCGCAAATATCTGCAGACCGCCAAGCACCCAGATAGATACCATAATACTTGCCCAGCCGGGAACGACGTTTCCGTTAAAATAATCCACAAAAGACTTGATCAGCATTCCCAGACTGATCAGACAGATCAGCAGACCACCTATTGTGATCATTCGAATCGGTTTTACAGAAAGTGAAGTGATTCCTTCAAACGCAAATGTGATCATCTTTCCGAGCGGATACTTACTCTCCCCGGCAAAACGTTCTCCCCTCTCATACTCCACAGTAGTGCTCTGAAAACCGATCATTGGTACGATCCCGCGCAAAAACAGATTCACTTCATCAAAATTCAACAAATTTTCAGTCGCACGCCTGCTGAGCAGTCGATAATCTGCATGGTCATACACAATGTCAGCCCCAAGGAAACTCATCAGCTTATAAAAAAGATGCGCTGTTCCCCGCTTAAAACAGGTATCTTTTTTTCTGGAGGAACGCACTCCATAAACTACATCATTTCCTTCATAATAAGCATCGATCATACGGTCAACCGCATTAATATCATCCTGCAGATCTGCATCCATCGTAACGATCATATCTGCATACTTTACTGCCGTAGCCATACCCGCTAAAAGAGCATTCTGATGTCCCCTGTTTCTTGAAAGATTCACTCCGGCAAACACAGAGTTTTCCTCACATAATCCCTTTATCATACTCCATGTCTGATCTTTCGAACCATCGTTTACAAACATGATACGGCTGTTATCCGCTATTTTATTTTTCAAGACCAGAGACTGCAGCTTTTCTAATAATCTTTTTGATGTCTCCGGCAGAACTTCCTGCTCGTTATAACAAGGTATCACAATATATAATGTCTTACTCATGAACATCCTCTCTCATATCCCAGTATCCCGGATTCATCGTGTACTTTAAAATCTGTTTTCTGCTGAGCTTCTCATAATGCCTGCCCATCCAGAAACCTGCATACTTTCCAACACACTGCATACCAAAATGAAAAATAAGCCATGGCTTTCTTATTTTAAAAAGATATGCAATCGTACTCTTCACAAGCTTCATGCCCTCGGCTTCTGAACTCACCTGCTCGAAAATCTCCGAATGCTGTTTCTGTGAAACTGCAAGATCAAAATTCCTGTGAAACTGCTGTCTCATCGTATAATTGTGCGAATGTACTACTTTTGCATCTGCAGCATACGCAACACCATATCCATGTTCGATGGCATTTGCAGCAAAAAACATATCCTCATTAAAAATAACCGGTGACTCAAATCCACCCAACGCTTCAAATAAATCCCTGCGATATGCCGCACAGACGTCCGAGCAGAAAAACGTTTTGATTCCAAGTGTTGGAATATCCGCCTTTGTCTTAACACGGCTTTGTTCTGGATAATTAAACTGTCTCGTATACTGCTCGACAATATGGCAGTCATTTTTTGGAAGCTGTCTTGCGTAAGCTACTGCTACCAAACAATCGCCTTTTGCGCTTTTTTCAGTGCCTTCCACTTCCATTGCATTCTGCTGTACCCGCGCAGACACCTGATCTTCCTTTAAAAGCAATGACTCCACTAATTTTTCTACCAGAAACTCATCCGCCGGAACTGCATCCTGCGTCATAAAAACCATCACATCCGCATCCGAATGTTCTGCTCCAAACTGCCTTGTCCCACCATGGTCAAAATCTTTCTTCGCAATATGAAATACCTCATACTCACACGGAAGTTCTTTCAATACCTGTTCAATCGGATAAGCAGCTGTTGCCTGTTTCCAGAGTTCCTCTTCCGTATTTAAAATAATTACCCTATGAACGACAAAGGTCTGCCCCTGCAATTTGTGCAGGAGCAGACATAATGTTTCATCCGGTTTATAAGTTGGAATGATAATATCTACTGTCATTTATCTGTATCCACTTCCCTCATTCATACCTGTGTCATTGATAATCTTCTTACTGTTTGCAAGAACGGTATCCGATGGTGTGTATTCCTCATCACCGAACAGGAACTGGTGTAATTCGATTACGTTTGATTCCAATGTACAAGGTACAACCACACTTCCTTTGGATCCGAGAGTTGTTGATCCATGGTTAAACGGAAATCCTGATGTCTCGCCAAGTTTGTAATTAAATACCTGTGCTGCTAATGCAACTAAATCTGCATTCGAAAAGCTTGTCTGAATATCCCCAAATACAGCATCGATCAGCTTATTAATCGTAACAAGATCAGATTTCTGTGCCTTTGCAACCATTGCCGCAAGAACCGTTCTCTGACGTTCTGCACGCTTATAATCATCGCCTGCAGTATAACGGATTCGTGCATAAGAACATGCCTGTACACCATCCAATGTCACGTTTGTTCCACCACCGGAAAGATACTTGGAATTCTTCTTGGTAAGTTTATTGATCTCATCCATATATCCCTGCATAAGAACTGCTTCTTCATCTGTGACTTCATCCAGTGTAATACCACCGAGCAGATCCACACACTCAACAACGGCATTAAAATCTACCGTCACATAATCTGTTATGGACAGATCAAGGTTCTTATTCAACATATTAATGGCCGCCTCCGGACCACCTTTTGCATAAGCGGCATTACATTTCTTAAAGCTTCCATCTCCTGTATCCAGATAAGAATCTCGGAATACAGAACATAATTTGACTTCTTTAGTATCATTATTGATATTGGCGATCATAATGACATCGCTGCGTCCCTTTGACAAATTACCGTTAGAGCGGTTGTCCAGACCAAATAAGGCAATGGTAGTATAACTCTTCATAATCTCCTTGGATTCTTCTGAAATACCTTCATTCACCTCGATGTTTTCAAGTGGAACTTCCTGACGTTCGATTTTTCCCAATTTACTGATTAAAAACAATGCAATAGCTAAAATTAAAACAACTAATATCTCAACGACCAGTAATATGATCTTTCTTTGTCTTTTTTTCCTTCTTATTGCTTCTTTCTGTTTCTTTGTTAAAGCTTTATGATTTTTTTGTCGATTGTGATTTGGTTCACTACTCATTAATTATTTTCTCCTAATACGCATTTTTATTGATAAATCCCTTGAAAACTGTAAGGAATAAAATTTTAATATCCAATCCTAATGTCCAGTTTTCAATATAATATAAATCATGTTCAATCCTCTTTCGAATGGAAGTATCTCCACGATATCCATTCACCTGTGCCCAGCCGGTCATTCCCGGACGCACCTGATGCTTGATCATATATCTTGGAATTTCTTCCCGGAACTTCTCCACATACTGCGGCCGCTCCGGTCTTGGTCCTACAAGACTCATATCTCCTTTTAACACATTAAAAAGCTGTGGGAACTCATCCAGGCTTGTTTTACGCAAAAAACCTCCTACTTTTGTTACACGCGGATCATTTTTCTGCGTCCAGCCTTTTTTCTCCTCTTCCTCTGTCTGCACATACATTGTTCGGAACTTATACATCATAAATTTTTCATTATGAAGTCCAACCCGTTCCTGTTTAAATATCAACGGACCGGAAGATGTTATTTTCACGAGAATCGCAGAAAGCAACATGACTGGTGAAAAAATCACAATACATATTATGGATCCTACGATATCCATCAGTCTTTTTATCATTGCATTAAACGTATTCGACAACGGAACATATCGTATATTGATAACAGGCAGACCTAACAAATCTTCCGTATATGGTCTCGTCGGTATAATATTGCCATAATCCGGAATAAACTTGGTATGCACTCCTGACTTTTCACACTGTGATACTATTTTCTCTAATTTGTAGTATTCTTCCAACCCAAGCGTGATTGCAATCTCGTCCAATTTATTTTCCGGCAAAATGAAAGTCAGATTCTCAATACTTCCTATTACTTTCACACCTTTATAAACTGTTCCGCGTGCAATATTATCATCCAGAATTCCGCGTATATTATAACCCCATTGAGGATTCTGCTTGATCCGGTCTATATACTGTTCTGCTGCCTTAGAATATCCCACAAGCAGGATATGTTTCTGATTATATCCCCTTCTTCTTATGCTACGTAAAAAACCGCGGACTACAAGTCTTTCTACTTCTTCAAGTACAATGTTAAATATATAAAAATATGCAAACATGGAACGCGAGAAGTTCTTTGCCTCTTCTGTATAAGACAATACAAGGAAAAATCCTGCAAACACAATTAAAATTCCAACTGTATTTGCCATAATAATATTGGATAATTCAAGCCGCCTGCCCTGTACTCTCTTCGGCGTATATAAATTAAACGCATAATATAACAGCAAATAAAGTGGAACAATAAAAATCAGAGCTTTCATATAAAATTCAAATGAAAGAACTCCAACATGATTGCTTGCAAAAATCCCTGAAAGTTTCAACCACCAGGCAAGTGCATAAGAAACAATGACAACCAATCCATCCAAAACAACATGCAATCTATTAAAATGCTGCTGATTATCTTTTATCATAATGCTATCCTTTTCTTAGCTATCATAAATTCAATGATACAATAATTTCCAACAAATCACAACTTAATTTTCTTAAATCTGGCATTGTAAATTCTTAATAATTTCTTTACTTTCTAAAACATTATCCCTTCATTGTTATGATAACACCGTTACTTCACCTTATACCCAAAGGATCAAAAGCATATTTTTCCAAATTTCAAATTGTATTTTTACATAATTTTTTATATGCTTTATGGAAAACATTACCTTTTTGCAATTGTTGCAATTACAGACTCCTTCAACAATTCCCTTCCAATATTGCCTTCCATATCCTTTTATTATAAAAAATAGCATTTTTATCAATATTCCAATGAAAACAAATGGGAAATTCAAAAGTATTTGCAAAAATGGCATATTTTTATATATTACAAAAATAGTATTTCTTGCTGCAAGAAATACCTTCTTTTCATTATAACGTGCGCCTGTTGTAGCACTTCCAACATGGTAAACCTTAGCTTCCGGAATATACCAATTTTCAAATCCATGAATTCTTGCACGATAACCGAGATCCACATCCTCCAGATAGGCAAAATGATGTTCATCCAATCCACCAATTTGGTTCAAAATATCCATTCGATAAATAGCAGCTCCTGCACAGCAGGAAAACACACGTTTCTTCTTCTCATAATCAATGCAGCGTTTCCCCTTACCTCTGGCAACTGCCCATCCCATAGCCGTATACAAATCTCCTGCATTATCCAGAATCTTATGATTTTGAAAATCAATCATCTGTGCTCCACATGAAAAAATCTTTTCCGATCTTTCAATTGCTTTCAACAAGGTTTCTACAAAATACCTGTCCGTTTCCGTATCATTGTTCAGCAAAATAATATAGGGTGTATTCGTCATCTGAATTCCAAGATTCACAGCTCCACAAAATCCTAGATTTGTTTCCAATGAAACCATTTCCATATCCAGAGTATCTGATATAATCTCTTTGCTTCCATCTGTAGAACCATTATCAATAATTAGCACTTTAAAATCTGTATATGTCTGATTTTCCAATGTTTTCAAACAATTTTCAAGCAATCTTCTCCCATTATAATTTGGGATTACAATTGTCACTTTCTGCATAAATTTTTCCTAATTTCTTTTTATTTTTCCTTTATTATGTATGTACATCCAGGCAGAAGCATATTCCTGTCTTTCTTTCTCTGACCACGAAACATAGGTTGCAAAATCAACCTTTGCCAATGTCATATCCTGTACACCACATTTATAGCATTCCACATTTTTACGTCTTGAAACCATGCGCATCCAGCCACAGTCCGGACATATATATACCCTCATCATAAGCATTAAACCTCTTTTTTCATTATACGCTAAAAATATTATAGCATAACCAAAAAGAGCCCGATACTTATTTTGTATGACAAATGCCGACACCTTTCGTCATCTTCATTTCGACCCGTGGTTCATACATGACACGATACCCGAGTCTCTTGGCTGTGTTGCATACTACTTCATAAAAATATGGCTGTGTTATCTGCTCTGCATAATTTTCTATTTTTTCAATTACTTCTCTTTTGACCAACATACATCTTCCCGAAACAGCATCGCAATCCATCTGAATGTTTGCTCTATGCATATAACCTCCATATCCCGCCCGCAAACCCTGAAATTTATTTACCAATGCTTTTCCATTTGCTGTTTCTTCTACAAAATACGGCGCTTCTTCAATCCGATGTTTTACATTATAAATCTTACCCCCAACAACACCCACACCTTTTCTGTCAATATCTGCCATCAAAATCTCTTTCCAGTCATAACGCAATGGCTTCAGTGACGAATCCCAAAACAAAATATATGCCTCTGATTCTTGGTCCTCTTGTACACTTTCATCCAACCTGCCACTAATATCTATTAGAGTGATTTTCCTTTTGTTTCTCTGTTCATAGTTAACACTGTAAAAACCAAAATACGGTGTGCATTGTACCGTTCCGTATTCTCCAATTCTTTGTAAATGCTGCTCAATGGCTCTTCGACCTGCCTGAAGTGCATAGTCCTTGCTTCCACCCCCTCCAGAAGTAGATGCATTATGAACCCTCCAATGATATAGCACTTTAGGAATATGAACCACATTTTCCGCTTTTTCTGTGCATCTTAAGATAAAATCGTAATCCTGTGCTCCATTAAATTCACCCTGTATCCCACCGACCTCTTCCAGAAGTACTCTGCTTACCATCAAAAAATGAGTAATATAATTGTTTGCGCATAACAGATCCAGATTATAATCTGGTTTAAAATGAGGTTCGTAATAACATGTTTTTTCTTCATTCATTTTATCTTCATCTGAATAAAACATAACTGCCCGAGTGCTATCAATACCCATTTTTTGTTCCATTGCCATCATCTCGTAAAGTGCATCAGGCGTAATTGTGTCATCATGATCCAAAAACGCTATATAATCCCCTTTTGCCATGAAAAGAGCCCTGTTTGTATTCTCTGCTATACCATAATTTTCTCGCAGCTTTTCATATAATATTTTCTGTTTTCCGCCATCCCTGTTGTCTTTCTGCTGATATTCACTGACAATCTGATAAATCTTTTTTCTTTCTTCCTCTACAGATGTTGCATCTACCAGACAAAGTTGCCAGTTATCATAGGAAGACGCCATCACTGATTCAATTAGTTCTCTCAAAAACTTTTCCGGTGTATGATAAAGGGGTGTTATAATACTGACAAGTGGTCGTTTTTCCCATTTCATACTCTCCATCCGCTGTTCTTCTAACTGCCCGTCGGAAACGCAATTTTGCTCATAAAACCCTTGATAATCAAATTTTCTTTCTCTCTTTTTTTCAATAATCCGAACCCCTAATGTTTTCAGCCCAAATTGTTTTATATAATTAATGCCATATTTTAACGTTGAAGAAGTCATCTTCCTGCTACCTCGTTGCTTATTTTTCACCTGACCAAACATACTGCTATTATAACAGAAAAGCAGAGGAAACACTACCTATATTCGTGTCACCTCTGCCATCGTTTGTGTTAATAATATTATTCTACCACGAGTTCACTCCATGCATCATCCGGAACTAATGCAATGTATGTTTTACCAATATTAATCTTAATTTCATTGCCGGATGCATCATAATATTTTGTGTTATCTGTCAATCCGCCTTTTGACCATGTAATCTCTTCTGCTTTACCATTTGTAATATAATAACCTGTTCCCTTATTATTCTCGATTTTATAGTACATGTAACCGTTTGGATCATATACACCGTCACCCCAGCTGTGTAATTCAAATGGTGTACACTGTAAAATCACATTTTTAAAACTCAATTGAGCATTGCCATTCTGTGGATCCACATGCTCTTTCTTGTACTCAAAGTACTTATACACTTTCTCCGACTCGTCATATGTCAAATAAGAGCCATTATGAGGAAATGGAATATCTACTGTAACTGCAGATGTTCCATCCGCAATATCAGTGTCTTCTTTGGCGAATTTAAAGTGATTTTCTGTATAATATTTATTATACTCTTTGCTTGCACCTGTGCTTGCAAATTTTTTGTCCAGATCACCTGAAACAATGTACTCTGTATATTCTCTGGATTTTCCATTATTGACACGGGAAAATCCGCCATTAAAATCATCCACACTTGGAAGTGCAATATATTCGTCAATATAGAATGGTCCACCATCATGACATAATACAGCATTCCATTCTGCTGCCAGAATGCAGTTTGTTACCCTTGCGCTGCGAATACTTCCAAACTGCTCTAATGTCTCCCAGTCTTTCACTAAAGCCATGAATCTTGTAATACGGCCATTCTCAGTACTGTTCATCATCTCATAAACAACATCTGCCTGTGTCAGACCATAGTGCGGTAATGCAATTGATTCATTATCTACCATAACAGCAATCGGTCTTTGATTTGCAAGTGACTCATCAATTAATTCTCCTGTCAGCTCATTACGGACTTTACCATCCGGAAGATCTTCTTCCTCCTCATTGTCTACAACATCACCAACGACTGCCTCTTCGCTGGATTCTTCATAAATCGGTTCTGTGATATTAGCATCTGCCTCTTTCTTACCACATCCTACCGAAGTTACTGCAAGCGTCAGCATCATTCCTAGTAAAAGTGCTCTTTTCTTCAATTGTAAATACCTCTCATATCTTATATTTTTCATAACTACCCTATATATAGTTAATCTGATAATATTGTAGCACATGATTTATGAATGGAAAAGCTACTTAAGAATATATTAAAAATTATCTTTTTTAAACGGACAAATTTGTTCGCATTTATAGCATCTTATACATTTACCAGAATTTACCAGTGGATATAAAAACCCCTTTTCATCCGGGCACATCGAAATTGCACACACCGGACATATCGTGGCACATGCACTACAGCCACAGCAGGTATCCTTTTTTGTGCATAAATCCGGCAGCCTTTTTTCTTCCATATATTACCTCCACCTTCTGAGCCGATTCCAAAATTCTTTCGGTATCATATCCTTTATTTTTCTTTTCAAACTTCTTTTGACAACTGACAAAAACGGTTCTTTATAATGATTTTTTACAAATTTTCCAAATGAAACCTCGTTATATTCTTTCCATACATTTTCTGTATTATCTGGTTTTTTAAATGGTCCTTTAAGTGGTTCCTGCATATACTTTTCTAAAGCGCACTCCTTAAAATCACACCCCTGCAGGGAATCCAAAAACCATTTTTCTCCTTTTTGTGTATTAATAAGAACAAGTGAAACTCCCCTATTATCATCAAATTCCGGGTTAGCAGTCTCTACTCCCCATGCATCAGCTATTGAAATATCAGATATACGCTGCAGATTCTTATATGGGCATACATAGCATGCCTCACGTAAAAAAGTGTGTTCATAAAACATCTTCATATAAACCTGACTGTCATGCTCTTTTCCATTAATTGTAACTGTTTCCCAATGATCAGACCATCCGAAGCGTTCTTTATTACGAAAATCTATTTTTTCTATTTTTCCATGATATTTTTGTTCCACATACGCCTTATAATCATTCCAGACTCTTGGACTTGGAACACCATGACACACGATATCCATACAAACGAGATGTTCCTCACATCCTTTTGGACACAAAGCCTTTATTCCATCCACCTGACATGGAGTTCCTGTAAACAGAACCAACCTGCCGGCTTTCAAATCTTCACAGGCAAGCCGATATGCATTGTGCATGTCACTCTGCACATACTTTGATCCTCTAAGTTCATCTCTCTCTGTCGCATTTACAGCGCGTTTGTGTACAACATTAAAATTTTTGTCCATTCCTGCGCCGTAAATCACCCCCCCCTGTGCTAACACCTGGTCAGATATTGCTGCAAAAATGCCACCGGACCTGGATAGCATACGACTATTCAGGTCCTTCTGTTTTACGATATATGATTTCAATTCAATCTCTCCATGAATCTTTCTTTATTCTCAATCGCAGTCGTAGTCGGTCTGCCAAGGTCTGCACGGGAACCAAGTGCACATTTCACCTCGATAAACCGGAGACTCTTTGCTTCTTTCGCTGCTTTTAATTCCTTATCTAAATCAGCGAAATTATCAACACATACAGCATAAGGATATCCACAGCCTTCTGCAATTGTGACAAGATCTATGTTTCCTGCAACAGTCGGCATTCCGCCTACAGTCTCATGTGCTGTATTATTCAACACAATGTGTACCATATTATCCGGTTTTCTGCTTGCCAATACTGCCATAGAACCCATATGCATCAGACATGCACCATCTCCGTCTACGCACCATATTTTTTCATTCTTTTTGCTCATAGCGATACCAAGTGCAATCGAGCTGCTATGTCCCATAGAACCGACCGTAAGAAAATCACATTCATGTCCCTGTCCATTTCTTTCACGGATTTCAAACAATTCCCTGCTTGCTTTTCCTGTTGTACTGACAATCGGGTCATTTTCAGTTACTGCAACGATATGTTCAAGAACTTCCTCTCGTTTCATTTGATATTCGTTGGAATAAACGACTTTATTACCATATTCCAAAGCACCTTTTCTCACTACAAAAGCAACGCTTTTTCCATTTGTAAGAACATTACGGAATTCCTTCATCTTTGCATATAATTCGGCTTCCGTTGTCTCTTTTCCTATTACAAAAGTTGCAATATCCATATCTTCCAAAAGCTTCAGTGTTACTTCACCCTGATAGATATGCTGTGGCTCATCATGAATACCAGGCTCTCCCCGCCAGCCAACCACAAAAATACAAGGGATTGCATAAACCTTATCATTCAATAAAGATGCAACCGGATTAATGATATTTCCGATACCGCTGTTCTGCATATATACAACAGGTACATTTCCCGTTGCAAGATAATGTCCAGCTGCAAGTGCAGTACAATTTCCTTCGTTGGCTGCTATCACATGATGTTCAGAAATTCCGTACTTATCGATCAGAAAATTGCATAATGCCTGTAATTGTGAATCCGGAACTCCCGTATAAAAATCAGAATCTAATACATCGAATAATGTTTCTACTCTCATCTCTTTTATCCTCATCAAAAATTATTATACCACTACATCAATATTCGTAATCCAATTTTAAATTACAATTCATCTATCAACGTAATAATATCTTTAAATGGCATAAGTTTTGAATCCACTTCCAGAGCCCTATGATTTTTCAAAATTTCTTTTGCTGTATTTTCCATTGCCGGAAATGCACTTCTGGTTAACTGATTTGCATAAATAACAATATTTACACCATGAGCCGCCAGTTCTGCCTCCGTAATATAATTATAAGATGTTGGAACAACAACAATCGGTATATCAGAATATTTTGCCCGAAACTTGTCACAAAATTCGATTATCTCATCAGCTGTTTTCTTTCTGCTGTGGATCATAATGCCATCAGCACCTGCTTCCACATATGCAAAAGCTCTGGTTAACGCATCCTCCATGCCACGCTCTAAAATCAAGCTTTCAATTCTGGCTATGATCATAAATTCTTCTGTACGAAGAACATTTTTACCAGCTCTGATTTTTGCGCAGAAATTTTCGATAGAATCCTGTGTCTGTTCTACTTCCGTGCCAAACAGAGAATTCTTTTTCAAGCCTGTTTTGTCTTCAATAATAACTGCTGAAACACCCATACGTTCTAATGTCCGGACATTATAAACAAAATGTTCGATCAATCCACCTGTATCTCCATCCAAAATGATTGGTTTCGTGGTAACATCTAAAACATCATCGATCGTTCTCAGACGTGAAGACATATCAACAAGCTCAATGTCTGGTTTGCCCTTTGCAGTAGAATCACAAAGGCTGGAAATCCACATTGCATCAAACTGGTCCAATCCTCCGTCATGTTCCACTACCGTCTTTTCTGCAATAAGACCTGTTAATCCGGAGTGAACTTCTATCGTTTTAACAATTGGTACTGTTTTTATCAACTGTCTTAATCTTTTCCTGCGATATTCCGGCATTGCCAGTTTTTCCTTAAACTGATCATCGATTTTCTTTACTTTTTCATTATATGTATATGGAACCTCTATTAACTCTCCACCATATTCTTTCAACAAAGCAATTACATTTTCACGAATCGTCTTTTCCGGTCCATCGCACCAATTATCACCATGAATGACATAATCCGGTTTTAATTCTTTGATGACATTATCATACATAATCCTATCCTGTACAATCACTTCATCAATTTCCGGAATATTTCTCACCATTGCCATACGTTCTTCAAAACTTACTGTCGGAAAACGGTTATAACGGACCATCTCTGCATCACATAATACACCTGCTACGACTTTCCCGTATTCTTTTGCTTTTTTAACTACATTCATATGTCCTTCATGGATCACATCTGTAGCAAAACACATATATACTGTTTTCATATTGTATCCTTTCACTATCTGTATTGTACCGGAACTCGAATATTATTTTCTATAAGCGCTTCCCTTAACACTTTAAAAAACTCTTCAATATCTTCCACATCGATGGCTCCTAACGCACACAATCGAAATGTATCAGTAGTTGTCACTTTTCCCGGATAAATCGTAAATCCACGCTCATAGCAATAGTCATGAACTTTTTGGAAGCTCCAATTCGGATCATCAGGATATACTGCCGACGCAACCAGACCAATTTGAATTTCAGGACGTATCAGTTCTTTAAATCCAAGCTCTTTCAGTCCCTCATGAATGGCATTCATCACTCTGGAATGACGTTCCCACTTTGCCTCTTCTCCCTCAGCAAAATACTCTTTTAATGCCTGTCGGGTAGCATATACCGTCTGTACCGGTGGTGTAAAATGCATCTGACCCGTTTTTTCAAAATATTCATACTGTAGATATAAATTACAATAATAGGAACGTTTTGGATAATCCTTGGATTTCTTTATGATTTCTTCGTTACCAACTACAAAAGATAATCCTGTCATAGACATCAATCCCTTTTGTGCAGATGCCATACAAAAATCGATATTGTCCTTTTCAATATCGATTGGAACCATTGCATATGTCGAAGTCGTATCAACAATAAAAATCGCATCGTGTGCATGCGCAATTGCTCCTATCTCACGAATCGGATTTCCCACACCCGTACCGGTTTCATTATGTGTTGTATATACTACAGCAATATCCGGATTTTCCTTCATCGTTTTCTCAACCACTTTAAGATCCGGTTGTTCATCGATTGGAAACTGCAGATTGATATGATCTAATCCGTAATATTCGCAGATTTCAACTGCTCTGCTGCTATATGCGCCATTATTTATAACAAGAATCTTCTTTCCTTCTGGAAGAAGTGAATTTACACATACATCCAGATTCAATGTGCCGGAACCACAAAACAGAACTGAAGTATACTTCTGAGGATCTCCGTGTACGATCCTCACAAGGTCTTTCCTCATCTGTCTCATCATTTCAGCAAATTCATCTTCCCTTGGGCAGATATCAGGCACAACCTGTGCCATTTTTACCGTGTCCGTTGTTGTTGACGGTCCCGGATTCAATAAAATATTCCTCTTGATATTCATTTGTATTCCTCTCTCTGAATGATACGATTCCTATTTGTCTTCGTTAAATTCCTCAGCCGCTGCTGCTGCTGCATTTCTTTCCTGCTCTGTTGACTCATGCTTCTTAACAGATGTTTTGTCCTTAGAGAAAAACTTCTTGATTTTTCTCCAGTATACACCAACTGCAACACCACCCGCAATAAAAACACCTGCAATAATCTGAACTACATAAGTTAAGGTTGCCGGATCAACATATGCCCATGCATGCGTTGGCATTGCCAAAATAAGAAAGAAAGTAAAATAAGTCACCCAAAAAATTCTTCCGTTCTTTGTAATCTGTTTCATTAAATTTTTCATCAATCTTTTCTCCTTTAATCTTCTGAATGAATTTGTTTTAAACGTAATTTTATATAATTGGCTCCAACTTTTGCGCTGGTTCCCAAATGATATACATATTGTTTCACAAAAGCATCAATCTTATCGTGGTATAAATCTCTCTGTTCGATCAATCTCGTTGCCTCATCTGCTACACGGTCTAACTGATCCAGATTCAGGCTGCATCCGATGCTGTCTCTCATGAAAATATTAATTGGCACAACCCCAATTTTCTCATATTCAGGATTCATGATCTTCATCGGCGTATTAATATACAATACCGGTCTCAATGTTGTAAACGCATATTCATATGCAATACCACTCCAGTCTGTAATGATCAGATCTGCATTAAATACTGTATCGTTAGAAGAAAAATCTGTCTGAATTTCAATATTCTTATCTTCTGCAAACTTATCTTTTAATAATTGCATCTTCTCTGGCATATGTCTTACATGCTGTGGATGCGGACGCACGATCACCTTATATCCTGTAGCCCGCAATTTCTGTAAAATATCCTCGAGACAGGAATCCACAATATTATCTTCCTGCCATGATGGAGCGATCAGGATCGTTTTCTGTTCATTGATCACTTTTTCTTTTGACTCATAATCTTTTCGCATATCATCGAGCAGGCAGTAACCCCAGTTTAACAATACTTTATGCGGAAGATCATAGGTTTCTTCCATCTTCTCGACCTCATCTTTATGATGTGGACCTACGCAGAAAATAGTGTCAAAATGATCGATACTTCCCTTTCGATACGTCATATTCATACTGTCAATGCTATGTGGCACATGAATATACTCCATGTCCTTTCTTACATAGCTTCTCTTGATATGATAAGTTTCAAGATCAGGCATTGTCATAACAACAATATCACAATCCAGTTTCATCATCAGAGTGATCAGTTTGATCTCTCCGATATAATATGCTTTAAACCTCTCATGCCTGATCTGGAAAACCTGATCTTCCGGATCACTTGTAACATAATGGATCACAATATCCGAGTTTTCCAATAACTCTTCGATCATTCCACGATAATATTTATAAAATCCTGAGGATTCAGAATAAAACATTAACTGTTTATTTTCATTGTCTTTGGCAAAAAACCTCTTATAGTCCTCTTTTTCCTTAGCCTTATAAGGAGCCATCTTTTTCTTATAGGCATCCTCTACCGCTTTCTGTTCTGCCAGCAGACGTTTACTTTCCTCCAACGCCTCGTAATCAATATATTTTTTCGGGTTATAAACTGCATTCAAAATGTAAATCAACGCTGTGGAGAACAAGTTACTGAAAATCCAATACAAACCAACTCCACCCGGAACCAGGAATGTAAAATATGTTGAGAATGCAACTGTAAAAATTGTTACTCCCCATTGTCCCAAAGCACCCTGCTCTTTCTGCAACACGTTCGCCTGATTCTGGCATGCACAAAGTAAAACAGTAGAAAGACAGCTGAACAGTGGAATAAGAAGGATCCATGCCAATACAGTAATGTGTGGAACTACAGACAGATCCAGACCAAGAAAATGTGTGTTAATCGTAGCTGCCTGTGCTGCGATCGCCTCAATATCAATGCCGGTCCCTGTCAATGCATTCTGGAAAAAGCTTAAGTTATCCGGATTCTGCAATGCTGCCATTGCCTGAAGCTGTGCGCCACTCCCCAATTGATCTACCCCCATCAGAGAACAGGTAGCTGCCACGATCTGATCACAGACAGATGTCTTGATATGCATCAAATGCTGCATTGGATTATAAATGACATTAATCAGGCCAAGAACCAATGGAATCTGTAATAACATTGGCACCATACCAAGCATTGGACTATAATGTGCCTTCTTGAATAACTCCATCTGTTCATCCGCAATGCGATCTTTATCGCCTGCATGCTTATATTTAATCTCATTTATCTGTGGCTGGATCTGTATCATTCGAATACTGTTTTTCTGTACCATAATAGATACCGGCAGCATGACGATTTTGCTGACCAATGTAAACAGAATGATTGATAAACCATAGTTTTTCACTAACTGATAGCATCCCCACATGACATATCCAAGTGGAATACCAAACACCGTGTTAATAAAACTCATCATTTCCTCCTAATGTGACCGTATCTCAAAATATTAAGACACCTATTTTATTCTTACATACCAAAATAGAATTTTATCAAATAAAAGGAAACTTGTAAACCTATAAACAATGATTTCTTCTTAAGATTTGCTTAAAATCTCACTGAAATCTATTCCGATAGTTTTAAATATATTCTGTATTTCAACTCCACATCCCGTATCTGTGGAATGATATTATCATACACCTCTTCTTCCTTGAACTTTCTTATCAGATCATCGCTATGTTCATACGCCACACGATCACTGTCAATTGTACTCTCATAATACCGGATCCTGTCTGCCAGTTTATCCATTGTCACAACCTCATGCCCTGATTCTATATCTAAATGGATCTGCTCATCTGTAAGTCCAATAATATTGACAATTGCAATCGCCGGCACATCCCGTCTGATAGCTTCTCCTGCCAACATCTGTATATACTCACAATAACTCTGGTTTCTCTTATCCGCATTGTCCACTTTGTGCTTATGCGTTTCCTGTTTATCTGTGTTCTCTGCATAATACCAGTTTTTTGCGTCTGAGCTTCCGTATAATTCGACATGCTCCGGAAACTTCACTGTCTTGATCACATAGATTGCCTGATCACCAATCACAATATGGTCCACATGCATTACTTCATACATCCCCGCATCATGATTAAACGTCTCTGTCTCATAATAACCATTATTTATTGTACAAAACTTTGGAAAGTTTTTGATCAGATACTGTTTTGCCTGCTGTATTGCCGCTTCATGCTCCTGCTCTCTCTCCATTTCTTCTCTGGAGATATGAATGTCCACATTCTCCCAATCAATTTCGCTGCGACGTAATCCTGGTCTTACCATAACTCACATTTTCCTTTCATTTCTTTCAATCTCTTTTAACAGTTTCCCTAATCCCCAAAGCATCCTGTTAAATTAATTAATTTTATTCCCATTCATGCAAAAAGACCATTCGATATCGCGTAAATTTAAATTTACGTCACATCGAATGGTCTCTTTGCCTTCTGGAATTTACCATAATCTCAAAATTAACTGGAGGTACAAAACCATGAAAAAGAAAATTTTTGCTATCACATTATGTGCACTTATTGCAGCCGCTTCTATTGTTGGAAGTACAGGAGTTGTGGATAACTCTTATGTTGTTGCCCAATATATCTTTGGTGATAAAGCAGGTGGTTATTAAATATCCATTTTATAATGAATCTTGCACCAATCAATTACTGGCTGAACATGATCTACTTGTTTCATAGCTTCAAAAATAGCAATTGCTTGGTGCAAACACTTCCTTGCATCTTCAATTTTTCCTATCTCCGCTAATGCAACGCCTTTATTTACAACTAAAATAGGAAAGAACGCTAAATTGCCATATTGAATGCAAAAATCGACTCCCAATTCTGCCATCTTTAATGCTTCCACATGAAATTCTTTATTTCCAAACCAATTACTTAAATTATATAAAATCATAGGATATTTTGCTGTTTTCATTTTTCCATCCATAATTTTATTTTCCATATGAACCTTTAACCACATATCCAATTCAATTGCATTCATTATGTCATTTTCCCTGTTTGCATATAAAATTGCTATGCTATTAATAATCATAATTTCATCAAAAGTCAAAAGATTATTTCTCAATGGATTTTTACCATCGAAATCCGGCAATGTTATATGTATTGCTTTCATATACATTTCCATCGCCTTTTTATCATCCTTCTCTTTCTGTCTAGCAAGTTCTCCCTTTGCAAAATACAAGCATTGATGTTCCAATTCTGTTGTATTCACCGCTAGTTTTTCAACCACTTCTATCTGCTTTTAAATTTTCGCAACATCATCATCAGTTATATTTCTAACCAGCTCTTGTATTGCAGAATACAATTCCATTTCTTCCCTGCTCACAAAAGAATTAAACAAATTATTCTCCGTACCCAATCGTTCAAACAGTTTCTCCAAAATAAGTCGTCCCGGTTTTTGTGCTCCATTTTCAATTCTCGACAAAGACGCAGGTGTACAGATTCCGTAACTAACTTCTTCCTGTGTATATCCCCTTCTCAACCTTGTTTCTCGCAAAAAATCTCCTACAACGTATACTGCCATATTGTATCTCACCCGTTTCTCTTTTTTGTATTTGATACTTATAATATAACGAGTTTTCAGTTAAACTTCAACTTTTTATTAATAATTCTTTCAATTCAACAATTTTAAGTATATTTTTCTCAAAACGCAAGACTTTATACATTGTATTCTTTAATTCTAAGAATTGTCAATACGAGCTTTTTAAAACAATAATCACGATATTTTCAATCAGCATTTTACATATATCATGATTCTTTCTCATACTTTTCAATCAAACATTGATGTTCTTTGCAATTTTTATCATAACTGATTCCTACAAGCAGAATATCCCCCGTATAATTTTCAATGGCTGTTGGATACTTTTTATTCTTAATCTGCTGCATTGCAGTCTGTGCATTCTGATTCCATTTCAGTTCCACAATTAACGCAGGATAATCCGCTTTATATTCAGGTTTTGGTATATAAACAAAGTCAGCGAATCCACGGCCTGTCGGCAATTCCCGAATTGGTTTGAAATAATATTGCATTGCACTAAGATATGCTATTGTCAATACACTACTTAACGAATTTTCATTATGATACTGAATAACAGAAATATACTCATTATGAATTTTCTCTATCTGAGTTCCAACCATCACACCATCCATATCTAACGTCGCATCCAGAAGTCTTTCTGACTCCTGCTGAAACATCAACATTTCATTCCAAGACCGGCTTTCAACTGCCACTGTAAGTTCCTGCCGAATCTCTTCATTCGGAATAAACGCTGTTTTTGTATACTGATCATAACCAAGATATCCCAGATGAATCATATAAGTAAGCACATCATCCTTGCTGTGAATATTTACAGTATCATTTTTGAAAGTTGCAGTATCAACCTTCACATTTGCACCAGAAAGCATTTCAATAATAGCTGTTTTCAAACCATCATAATTCATATTAATCAAAGGAGTAACTGCTTCATAAGATGCCGTTTCGGACCAATAACTTTTAAATTCTCCTTTTAGCATCACACCTACAACCGCTCTCGGATTATAAATCTGATAATCCTTCAAAAGATAACCATCATACCAGCGTTTGACTTTATCAAAATCCTGATGATATTCCTTCGAAAGTTTCTCTACTTCATCCTCCGTAAAACCAATATAAGGAGCCAGATTGCTCGCACTCAACATTGTAAACTCATCAAAATTATTCAATGCAGACTGTGTTTTTTCTTTTTTTACAGGAAGAATACCTGTAAGATAAGCAAGCTGAATGTATTTAGTTGGTTCAGTTCCTTTAAACATTCCCCTCAGGAAATTGATATACGCCTCCTGAACCTTTCCATTTGTTGCCGCGTCTCGAATCAGAACATCCCATTCATCAATAATGATAATAAACTTTTGTCCGGTTTTTTCTCTTACAATGGAAAGTGCATCCGGTAAACGTGATACTTCCCATGTAAAAATATCTGGATATATTTCCCGTAATTCGCTCAAAACTGAATCTGTAATAAGCGTTACAACATTATCAACGTCCTCACAATTCGCCAAGAACCACTGGATATCAATATGAATCACATCATACTTATTGAGATGCTCCCTGAAATCTGCTTCCTTACTAATTTGCAATCCAGAAAACATCTTCTCAGAATCCGCACCCTTACTGTAGTATGCTGCCAACATATTCGCTGCATACGACTTTCCGAATCTGCGTGGTCTGCTATTACAAATATAAGCATCTGTCGTATCAAGAACACTGTTCGTGTACTCAATCAAACCAGTCTTATCCACATATATCTTAGAATTCAACGCAACCTGAAATGCACTATTATCCGGGTTTACGAATCTACCCATGTCTTCCTGTCTCCTTTCTGTTTCTTCTAAATAAAGAATAACAGTAATTTTGCTAACTGTAAATGTAAAAGTGGTCGTATAATAATTATTATACGACCACTTTCAACAATGCTATACAGGAGCAAACATTTTCTTTAAACTTTTTATCTTAATGATACATAATAGTTGTTAACTCACTTTTTCATCTGCTTTACATAAAATACAACACCTATGGTTGCTTCGGCCAATTTTCTAATGCCGCTGCAGTAATTGTATTATTTGCTGTATAGACAAAGCAGCCAAATATAATCGCAACGATCATAATGCCACTCACTTTTTTGTAAGAGAATTTAAACTCTTCTGCCGCCTGCGGTATAGTATCAAATCCTACATATGCCCAAGGTGCAATGGCAAAAGTCGCCAGTATAGCTGATACCGCACCAACTGTTCCACTGTTGGCAAATTCATCAATAGAAGTATAGGTTCCGTTCGTCCAGGCTGCAACTGCTTCTGATTTATGGAATCCCCACCACGGAGCCATATTGGCAAATGATGTCTTACTGCTGACTAAGGCTGCTATCGTCAATGTCACAACAGAAATGCCTAGCAATGCTGCGAGAATCGTCTGTACAATCCCCGCCTTCTTCACGCCAAGAATATTCAATATTCCAAATAAAATCAATATTCCCATAGCAAGCAACATTTCTCCAAGCCAGACATCTTACCGGCCACCTGATAATGCAACCCCCATTTTAAAATATCTGCTGATCCATCTAAGCCATCGACAATTAGACCAATTGCAGTCGAATTCATTGGAACATTTGTCAAATAAGCCACTACCAGAAACCATCCACGAACATATGCCGTATTTCTGCCAAAGCACATCTTGATAAAAGTAAATTCGCCGCCGGTCTTTGGATACTTTGGCACCATATACGCATAACTAAACGCAATAATGATCATTACCAATGCACCAAGTGCCATTGCCCATACATGTGTAGGACTTAACTGTCTCTGAAGTTGTCCCTGATTATCATTTTTTTATAATTACTCATATTTCTCTCTTTTTTATCAACCTGTGACATAACGATTATCAATCGCCTTTAATTCGTTAAATGTATCAATCTCTGTAATATCCTCTGCAATACATTCACGAACATGCACTTGGTAATTTTCCTTTTTATAAACAAGCGGCACCTGCTCCCAATAGCGCTCTTTTCCACCCTGCGATAAATAAACCTCATTTAAGTCATTGGCAAGCTTGATTCCATCTGCTTCACTCCAGTAGGAAATTCCAACCATCTGATGACAGTCGGTACCACCTATTTTTTCTTCTGTGATCACACCATTATGATCGGTTGCAAAACACCAGTCATCCGTGGACTCCACCGGAATACTCAAGAAATTTGTTTCATATTCATACTTACGAATCAGTTTTTTATTACGGAGCAGTAAATCTGCTTCCAAAACATACGCATTCTGCAGAAGATATCTGACACATACAGCGGAGGAAATATTATTTGCTTCATTATAAATCGGATTCTCAACAAATCTGATGTTCGGATATTTATAAAGAAGCTGATCAAACTGTTCTCCCAGATATCCACGCACAATAACAATCTCAGGAATTCCAGCTTCTACCGCTGCATCAAGAAGTGTATCAATAATGCGTGTTCCGTTGACTCTGACAAGCGGTTTAGGCGTATTCAAAGTGATCGGCACCATCCGGCTTCCAAAGCCTGCTGCTACAAATATTGCTCTCTTCACACGATAAGGTTCCAATGCATCCAGACCGGCCTGTGTAATCTGTCCATTTTTGCAATAGTTTTTTTCTGTCAATTCTTTGACTGTCTTATTCACGGCTTCAGCTGAAATTTTTAACCGCTCTGCCATATCTCTCTGAGATACAACCTCTTTTGTCTCTGTCAGAAGTACCAACATATCAAATTCTCTTTTTGTGATCATACTTTTTCTCCTAAATACATAAATCTTGTTGAAGTATAGTACTAGCATTCATTGTTGTCAATGTTACATATATAATCGGAACACTTTTCGATAATTTATCTAATTCTCCTGCTTGCATAAATATTCATCTAGTGTATCATTTTTTCTATAATTGAATTTTATTTCAATACATTTTCCTTTAAATACTCCGCAATATATCTGGATACTTTCTTTCCTCCACTCTCATTCAAATGTGTTCCTGCATCCAGACTGTCTTCCTCAAAATTCAAACCAATAACATCTGTCACCTTCATACAATTAATCAATTCAACCTCATGTGTATCTGCCCAATCCATAACTGTATTTGTCATCTCCACCGTTTTCTCATTGCATGGAAACGGTGCACGCACCAATACCAATTCTGTACCATGCTCCTTACACAGTTCATTCATCATATCCAGATATCTGAAATTTTCTTCATAAACAGGTCGTCTTTTTTCTGAAAATATCTCATCCCAGGATGCATACCCACAAGGCTGTGCGCCTGCCCAATGTTTGAATCCTCTCCCTTCTTCTGTAAAATACGGATTCATTACACTCTCTTTCCAGCCCTCAAAAGACGAATAATCCAATTCCTCCCATCTGGAATGATATTTACCTAAAGGGAATAAATAATCCAACTGCAAATCTTCCGGCACGCAATCTTTTATTGCATCCACTTTTATGTCAGAATATCGCAGATCATTTAATGAAGAATCTCTCACGCCCTCGCTCGTAAATCCTGTGTCATCCTCATCATAAAACATACCAAATATCTCTAACACAACAACATCAATATCGCTGTTATCCAACGCATCCTTGACATAATAATATGTATAATTCATTGTCTGCTGCTGCCTGCCACGATTATAGGTTTTCAAATTATAATCGTCAAATATTTCAGGATCAAAGGTACAGTAACTTTGGCTTGTTCCAAAAAACACTACATCCCAATGTTCTTCTTCATAAAAGTCTGGTATTCTTGGAAGCAAAGCTTTCGAAATATAAAATATTCCGCTTCCCAAAATCCCTAAAAAAAATATAATCTTTAATATACGTCCTGCAACTTTCATCTCGTTCCTCATATACTAATTATCAGTTTTTTCTTTCGATTTGTTGATATTGCAATTCCTCTATAATCTCTCTGTCTCAAAACTGAAAATATATAAAATTTGTTTCTGAATATCCACTTCCCCAGATTCCAAAAATCAAAATCCCCAGAATTCCGACAATAATAATAGTCCATCTTATTATAATATTTAAATTTAAAATCACATTTCGAACTTTTACTCCACGATATTTACATACATCTGCCAATAACAATAATAAAAGCGAAATAACAAGAACTATAAAATTTGGCTTACTAAGTCCCAGATCATAAAGTGCACCATTAGCCAGAAGTACCGGATCATTCATATGGAAAATGCTCTCTATAATATCAAACGCATGCTGTATTGTATCTGCACGAAAAAAAATCCAAGTAAGATCCACTAATATAAAGGTCACAAACATATAAACTATCATTAATGGCAAGAAATTTTTCTTCAGGTGTAAATTTTCTTTGATTTTATTTCTAAGAGGTGTAAAAATTGCTCCTATTACCTGATAAACACCATTCAGACCTCCCCATACAACATATGACCAATTTGCTCCATGCCAAAGACCGCTTACCAGAAACACGATCATAATATTTATATATTTTCTGATTTTTCCTTTTCTGTTTCCTCCTAATGGAATATAAAGATAATCTTTAAACCAGGAAGAGAGTGAAATATGCCATCTTCTCCAAAATTCTGCAACAGACTGAGACAGATATGGACTATTAAAGTTCTCCATCAATTCAAATCCCATAACCTCTGCAGCTCCAATTGCGATTGTGGAATATCCCGCGAAATCACAGTATATCTGAAATGCAAACAATACACTGGCTAAAAGTAAATACCTGCCATCATAAATGTCAACATTCGCATATACATTATCTACAAAGATTGCAATTCGGTCTGCAATCACCAATTTCAAAAAATATCCCCAAATCATTAGTAACAGTCCATCACACATTCTCCCATAATGATATGATTTCGGATTTCGCAGCTGATTCAATAAATTCTTTGAGCGTTCAATTGGTCCTGCTACAAGTTGTGGAAAAAAAGATACAAATAACGCGTATCGAAAGAAATTCTTTTCCGCCTCAATCTCTCTACGATACACGTCCACAGTGTATCCTAAAGCCTGAAATGTATAAAAAGAAATCCCTACTGGAAGTAATACATCTAACGATGTATTTACTGTCGGCAAACTCGTGTGATCCAATACTGCATTTATACTTTCGATTGTGAAATTAAAATATTTAAAGAAAAATAAAATTGCAAGATTAGCTACAATACATCCTACAACTACCCATTTTTTTGCCTCTATTTTTTCAGGGCGATTATCATTCAACCACTGAATCACTATACCACTTATGTAAGTAATTGCTGTAGACAATAACAACAATAATGCATACTTTGCATTCCACCCCATGTAAAAATAATAACTTGCAGTCAAAAGCCACAGATAACTTACTCTTTTGGGTAATAGGAAATAAACTACGACAACTATTGGGAAAAATACAAAAAAACTATATGAATTAAAAAGCATACCTTCTCCTACGTTATATATCTTTTATTTATATTGATACAAATACTTTTCTGGATTATCTAACATCTCATAATTTGTCATAAAAATCTCATTTAAAACTATTCTAAGTGTATTAATCCCACTTTTACCTTCAATATCCATCTCTTTTCCCTGATAATAAACACAGTTTAATATATTCTGCATATAAGGCGTTTCTATAGTTGCGTCATACTCAGGCGTTCCGTAGCACTCCATCATATGATAAGGATAACGAACTCCATGATCAGATTGTATAATAATAATAGCATTTCTATCATTTTGTAAAATGCCATCCACTGCATTCTCCATACAGGCATTTACATACTTTAATTGATTTAAATAAAGACTCTTGTCTGCCCAATTGGATGTATTTCTATAATCAACTGCTCCCCCTTCCTCATTGATTACAAATGGAGGATGAGGACATGACACATACCCTATTGTTAAGGTGGGGTTCTCCTTATCAACCATTTTATAGCATGTCTGCATCGTATTTAATATATTTTTTAAATCTGATACATAATATTGTGTATCTGTACTGGTTTCAATTTGTTCTGCTTTATAATCTTTTATTAATTGAAAAATACTTTTTTGCAAAATATAGGTTGAAATTGTATCCACTACATCTGATGTTGCAATAACATTGCACCCATCTTCATCCAAAAACTGGGTATGATTTATCAAATTAATCGTATATCCATTCGTTTTAAAAATTTGATATAACTTAGGATTTTTCATATATTTTAAATTATTTGCTTCCAGTTCGTCTGGAGAAGCAACATACTCCAAATTTAATAAATTCGGTATATTTACTGTCGTAGAACATGACTCATAATTATGACTTGTTGTTGAAATATTAAACCCATTTTCCTCAATATGTTTTAAAAAGACTCTATTATCATAATTATAATACCGTTCCAGCCCCTCTACCCCAGCATATTCATCACATATAAAAAAATATACATTTGGCTTTTCTTCAGACACATATTCTATATTCTCTGAATTTTCCACTTTTTGATAATTTAGTTTTGAGCATATTGTTGGAAGCGCCACAAAAAAATTCATTGCAATTAGTACCAGAAAATATATTCCAATCAACATACAAATATTTTGTTCAGATCTGATTTTTTTCTTAACCAGAATCATAAACATAAATATTATAAAAAATAAAATTACAATTATCTTTTTTCTTCCAATCACATGATCTACTTTGCTTAAAAATACATTAAAATTAGTTAAGATAAAAAGTATTACATCACTGGCTAACACTGCCTTACCAGTATTCTTCATGAAAATAATACAAATTACAAACACTACTATCGCTAATGCCAAAAATTTTTCGAATGCAGGTAATGCATCAATAAGTTTTGCCTCATCGGCATTCTGGAAATACATAAATAAACATGGATACAAAATAACAAACGCTATTGTACTTATTGTAAAAAATTTTTTTATACTTCTTCTCATTTACTTTTACCTGTTTTGTTGCATATATCACTAAAATCCTGTACTTGCCTTAAAACCTTCCGGTGCCGGCAGCATCTCATAATCCGTTCCAAAGTAAGTATTCAGTACCGTTCTCCATGTATTAATACTTGTCATACCTTCTATATCGAGCTTTTCACCCTTATAATAGAAACAGTTTAAAATATTCTGCATATATAAAGTCTCTACTGACGCATCATAGGCTTTGGCACCATAATGATCAACCTGCCAGTGCGGATATCTTGCTCCATGGTCAGACATTAGTATAATGAATGAATCCGGATCGTTTTTCTGAATATCCTCTACAATTCTTTCCATACATTTTGTAATATATTTGTATTGGTTAAGATATATGCTTTTATCTTTCCAATTTGTTTCATCCTCTTTCGCTATCCGATTACCATCTGCGTCAAATGTAAAATATTCATGTGGACATTCTGCATAAGCAAAAGTAAATGTTGGTTTACTATCACTCGTATAATCTGTAATATTTTCCATAATAGTCAACACATCACTCAGATTCGTATAATAATCATTGGAGTTTCCGCTTAATTTTTGTTTTCCCCAACTCACAAAAGAATCAACTTCACTCCAGATACCATTGTCAAGAACATAAGTAGATAAATTTTCTTTCTTCTGTTTATAATTTAAAACATTACAATTGGTATCTGAAAATGTATTCAAATGATTGACCATATTAATCTGATATCCATTATTGGCAAAGAGCTGATATAGATACGCATTCTCCGATCGCGCCATATTATCAATAGAGTAAATATCATCACTTGCTACATATGAGAGATTCAGAATATTGGGTACAATTGTAGATGTCCAAATAGACTCTGTGTTATGACTTCCATATGAAATATTAAATCCCCTCTGTGTAAGAAAATCTGAAAATTCCTGATTATCGTAATCATAATAGTGTTCAATATTCTCAAAACCCGCATATTCATCAAATAAAAAGAAATATACATTCGGCTTGTCTCCGGTAAATCTTTTTTCGGCAATATCATTTTCTTCCTGTGAGACAGCTGTCTTATTATTATTGGTTAATATCTGTGGAATTGAACTTATCAGGTTGAAAACTATGAGAACGAAAAACACAATTCCGAGAATTGTACAAATATTTTCCGGCTCATTTATTTTTCTTTTTATAACAGAGAATACTATCGTTAATATAACTGCAACAATCACAAAAAAATATGCTTTTCTCATACCCGGGATTATTTTTTTGATTGCTCCAAGAATCGTATTAAAATTCATAAAAAGAAGTAATGCTATCTCACTTGTTAAAAAAGCCTTTCTTATGTTTCTAAATAGTACACTAAATGCAACTAATAAAACTACTGCTAAAATCAAATTTTTCCCGATCGATGGTAAAATTTCTATAAAATGTCCCTCCGACATGTTATGAAAATACATAAACATGCTCGGATATAAAATAATTGCGATCATCGAAATAAAGCATTTGACATTGTTTTTAATTTTCATCTCTTTATCCTCTGTTTTATCAAAAGTTTGCCATCCTAATAATAAGAATCTACCATTGGGAAAATTTCATGTAATTCATTATCATATTGATACTGGATTGCACCAAGATTTCCATCATATTCATATTTATAATAAATATTTGCTCCTCCCTGCATTCCATCGTATCTTTTCACATCCGGATATTCCGTATCATATGTTCTATCATAGAAAACACGATGTCGCACCTCATCCTGCTTAAACTCATGAAAACTCTGTCCAAAAACAGAATAATCTTCTCCTAATAACTCTACAATCGTTGGCATAAGTTCCTCATATGTAATAGGCGCATTATTTTCCTGCATTACATCATGCGTCTCATGAGGCTCTTTCATAAAGAAAATAGGTTGGGCATTTCTACCTGTTCCATGATCCGTCATAATAATAATTGTAGAATCATCATAGGAGCCTGATTCCTTAATCTGGTTAATATACTCTGCCGCTAACAAAAAAATACCTTTTATAGTATCATCTCTATCTGGATCCTGTGCATATTGACAATTTGCATCATTAATAAATTCATGTCCACCATTTAAGTGATTCACAACAAAATAATTGCTGGAATCATCAATCGTCAGACCTTTTTCCATCATTGTATTGTAAAAATTCGGATTTGAATACTGCATCGTATTATTCGGATACGATACAATACTTGCATATTGTTCATTCTGTACATCAAATTTTGGTTTAAAATATTCTGGCATATATCGGTATAATGACATTTTCAGCATAGTTTTATACAAAAGTGGCTTATCAATTTCTCTTGCATCATCTTTTTCTATAATATTGTCTACTTTTCCTTCCGCAATTTCAAGACTATTACCTCCCGTCATAACTTCTGACAAATACGAAAACACATTCATCTTATAATTATGACTATGTAAAATATTAAAATATGCATTCGTTTTCTCATTGTCCCAACTTTGTTTAAAATAATCATTTACAGATAAACTTAGATCCAATGGATTTCCTGTCAAGATATGAATAAAGGATGGATATGTTCCATAATAATTACAATCTGCATTGTTATAGTATGTGAAATCTTCTAACCCTTTTGTAATATCCGGATAAGTTGCTCTTGCTTCCTCAAACCATTCATTTGGCAAATTATCAAAAAGAAGTACAATAATATTCTCATTGGAAGAGATTGTAAACTGCTGCTCCATGTTTAAACAAAGTTCATTTTCAGCATAATGAAAAGCTCCATCATCTGTTGTCAGAAATAAGGAGCCGTATGCAACCAGCTGGACTAATAAAAGCACTGTTGTTGTAAGCTGTATTACCTTACTCCATTTCTTTTTGCAAACAAATGTGATGACAAATGTAATTGCAATTGCAGCTCCCCAAAAAACAGCATTCTTTATTACTCTGTCGGCATCTGGAATATACCCCTCTGCTGTCACACCAATCTGGTCAATCCCTTTATTTAAAAACATAACCTGAATATATCCGGCAATGGATAATCCCCAGACAACTGCTAATATAATCTTCCGAATTATTTCTGGGAAAAATACCAAAACGAATGCAATTATGATGGAAATGGTAAATCCAACCACAAAAAATAACCAACCGAATTCCCCATATACAACTCCCAACTCTGTATAATTACCAAAAAAGACTTCGGACGGACCAAAAATTCCAATCATAAAGATAAATAGAAAGACAGATTCCCAACATAAAAAAATTTTTCAAATATTCTTTTTTTTCATTTTTGCACCTCATATAAAGTTAATAACTCATATCATTTTACATGATAACCCTGTGTATTTCAAGAATTTTCAACTGAATACTATCCCTTCCCTGTGTTCTATGCTATAATTGCATTCGTAATTTTTCAATCGAAATACATTTAATAAGAAAGAGGAAATTTATGTTAAAAAAAGCTGTTACACCTGGTTCTTTTCTTAAAAACTATTTATTTACACTTTTGATCGTATTTCTGCCATTGTTCATGTTTGGCGTTTTCGGACCGTCTGAGATTTTTTTCGGCAACTACAGTGAATTTGGTTTTATCTATAGGGAATTTGGATGGAAATTTCTGGGAATTTCTGTAGTCCTTGCGCTTTTTATCGCCCTAATCTTACAGATTGTTCCAAAATTTCCGCGAACACTGATTCTCTCCGTTTTATGGGGTTTTACCATTGCCGGGTATATTCAGACCATGTTTCTGAATAAAAATCTCGACCAGATTGGGGTATCTGCTGAAGGATATACAGCCAATGCTACACGGGTCATCCTGAATGCTTTATTCTGGCTTGTTATCCTGGCTGCATCTGTGCTTATCTGTGTTTTCAAAAAAGACCTTTGTACCCGACTGCTGACCGTAACCAGTAGTATTCTCCTTGGTATCCAGATTGTAGGATTTGTGTCTTTATTTCTTACAGCAGATGCTTCTGCAATGGCTTACAATGACACCGATGGAGAACTCTCCCTAAGCGGTGCCGGACAATATACACTCTCCTCTAATGAAAATATTATCCTGTTTGTTCTGGATAATTTTTCCAACACCTTCTGGGATGAAGCGCTCGCTTCCTACCCAGACATGACAGATTCTCTTTCTGATTTTACATACTATAATAATGCTGACTGTGCCTACTGGGGAACTTATCCATCACTTGCACATATGCTTACCGGTAATCCTCTGGATACCGGTCTTTCTGTAAACGACTGGTTAAACCAATGCTGGAATAACGATTCCACAAACACATACTATAAACTTCTCGAAAAACACAATTACAAAGTAAATCTGTACACTCCTGTGACCAGTCTTCTTACCGGGACCGATACTCTGGAATTACTTCAGGGGAAAATAGATAATGTAGGAACTGAATCTTCTTCAAGAGAGATTGACTATGAAAAACTCAATAAAACGATGCTGCAAATGTCCTGCTATCGTTTTTTACCTGAATATTTCAAACCTCAATTTGATGTAAATAATTCTCAATATACAAGCATTGTATCTTACCCAGACAATGAAATGATGTATTCCAACTATAGTTTTTATGAAAAACTGCAAGATACCGGATTAAGCCTTGATTCAGCATCCAACTATTTTACGATCCAGCATCTGAATGGCACGCATGAATTCGTCAACGACGAAAACTGCGCTTATGATCCTGATAATGCAACCTGCGCAACAACTGTAAAAGGTATTTTTACAATGCTTGATGCCTACTTACAGCAGCTTAAAGACCTTGGTATTTATGATAACTCAACGATTATCATTACCGCCGATCATGGTTCCGAAGCACGTTCACAGATGATTTTCTTTATGAAAGGAAAAAATGAAACGCACGACTCTATGCAGACAACGAATGCTCCAATCAGCCTGAATGATCTTGTTCCTACCATTGTGGAAGCTATAGGTGAAGATTATACTCCATACGGTCAGAGTGTCCACGATTTTTCTGCTGACGAGTCCAGGGAACGCAGCGTTTACATCCGCGTAAGAGACGATGCATATCCTGCCGTCAAACGCTTCGATGGCGTGACCGAAGGCGGCATGAATGCTTATCATGTATATACTTATTATGGCACACTGAAAGACCTTGTCTTTCTTTATGACAATGGATATTATACACCTGTACAGGTAATTGATTCCTATTTCTAATGATTACTTAAGGAGATTTTTATGTCATTTAACTCATCTGACTTTTTAATTTTTTTCCCGATTGTGGTATTGATATACTTTCTGATTCCACAAAAGCTAAAAAACTACTGGCTTCTGATTGCCAGCTACTATTTCTATATGTGTTGGAATGCCAAATATGCTCTGATCATTCTTTTTTCTACCATAGTGACATACCTTAGCGGTCTTGCACTGGATACGCTCCAGCAAAGATCTGCTGATCCGCTTATCATGCGGAAGAAAAAAATAGTTGTAGCTATTAGTGTTTTATTAAACCTGTCCCTGCTTTTTTATTTTAAATATATTAATTTTGCAATCGGAATTTTAGGGGATGCACTGTCCGTCTTCCATATACAGCTCAATCTTCCATCTGTCGATATTCTTCTTCCTGTCGGCATCTCTTTCTATACCTTTCAGGCACTGGGATATACGATCGATGTATACCGTGGAGATACCTGTGCTGAAAAGAATTTTTTTCAGTATGCACTTTTTGTATCATTCTTTCCGCAGCTGGTCGCCGGTCCGATTGAGCGTTCCAGTCACCTGCTGCAACAGCTTGCCACACCACATAAGTTTAATTCCGAGGAAGCCAAAAGCGGTCTTTTACTGATGCTCTGGGGATTTTTCTTAAAAATTGTACTGGCTGACCGTATTGCAATCTTCGTTGACTGGGTTTACGGTGATTATCACACCTTTGGTGGATGGTATCTGATCGTAGCCACTGCACTTTTTGCCATTCAGATCTACTGTGATTTTGCCGGATACTCTATTATCGCTATGGGGGCTGCCCAGATTCTCGGTATCCGGTTAATGGAAAACTTCCAGTCTCCTTATCTGGCAGTTTCTGTTGCTGACTTCTGGAGAAGATGGCATATTTCCCTGACTTCCTGGTTCAGGGACTACCTCTATATTCCGCTCGGTGGAAGCAGATGCAGTAAATGGCGTAAATATAGGAACAAAATGATTGTTTTCCTCGTAAGCGGTCTCTGGCATGGTGCAAAAATCTCTTTTGTCGTGTGGGGTGGTCTGAACGGACTTTACCAGATCATCGGTGAGATTCTGCAGCCTTTGCGTGATAAACTTGTGAAACTTTTTCACTTAAACCGAAATTCCATCGGACATAAAGCCGTTCATATTATAGTGACTTTTGTCCTGATTGATTTCACCTGGATATTTTTCCGCGCCAACAGTTTTTCAGAAGCACTCACGATTCTCTCACAGATTATCCATATACATAATCCATGGATTCTCTTTGATGGATCACTTTATAACTGTGGACTGAATTCCAAAAACTTCTGCTTTATGCTTTTATGTATTTTGTTACTTTTTGTAACGGATTATTTAAAGCAGAAGAAAATATGTATCCGTGAAATTATCGCCAGACAGGATGCCTGGTGTCAGGTTCTGATCATAGCATTTTCCGTTGTTTTCCTTCTGATATTCGGAATTTACGGAACTTCCTATGATGCATCCAAATTTATTTATTTTCAATTTTAGAGGTAAAAATAATGAAAAAAATAGTATGCTGCATCAGTTGTGCTGCCATCATTGGTATCTCCGTATTCTATGCCGGACGCCTTTTACAACCTAATTTTACAGTGGATGCTTTCCATGCAATAGAATCTTTTCATTCCATGCCTGAAAATTCATTTGATGTCATCGCCTGTGGTTCCAGCCATGTATATAAAGGATTAAATGTAAATGAAATGACAGAAAGATATGGATTCAGTGCTTATAATTATGGCTGTAACTGGCAATTTCTTAATACCACCACTTTGTTCTTTGAGGACGCCCTAAGAACACAATCTCCTAAAGTGATATTAATTGAAACCTTTAACGTAGACAAAGTTCATGAAGACACGGATCTCAATGGTGAAATTTATTACACAAAAGGCATTTCCGATTTTAAAGGAAAAAGAGAATATTTAGCCCAATGCTTTGGTAAGAATAAGGATCGTTACTTATCTTACTATATCCCATTACTTGCCTTTCACGAAAACTGGACAAACGTTAATTATTACAGTTTTGATTCCGGAACTTCCGTCGAAGAGTATCAGGCATCGCATGGATTTTCAGGCAGCGACCATATTGTTCCAACAGTGATCTCCGATCCCGCAACGTTCGAGCAGAAAGAGCTGCCTGATAGTTCTGTCAGATTATTAGATAAAATTGTAAACATCTGCAATGAAAATAATATTCGTCTTATCTTTTATACTGTTCCTTATGAGGGGGAATATAATTATTCAGATGCCATGGCCGAATATGCTGCTGCCAACAACTGCACTTACCTTAACCTGTTTGAACACATGGATGATGTCGGGCTCAACGGTGATACAGATTTTATGGATATCGAACACCTGAATATAAGCGGAGCAACCAAAGTTGCCGACTATCTTGGAGAATATATTGTTTCTCATAATCTGCTCTCTGAAACAAACTAAAAGTGATATGCTGCACGAAAGGAGTTTTCTAATGGCAAAGAAAAACGTTTTCCTACATTTTCTTTCAAACTATATTGTTGTATTGCTTCTATTTTTCACGCTCTTCGTTATGGGGCCATCTGAAATATTTTTTGGCAATTATAAAGAATTTGGATTTGTCTATCAGGAATTTGGATGGAAATTTTTCATTTTTGCATTCTTAATATCATTTATTTTTACGCTTGTTATTTCATTCTTTCCAGACAAGCTCGGAAAATATATTCTTTCTGTTTTCTGGGGAATCGGAATTGCAGGATATATCCAGACAATGTTTTTAAACCGCCATCTGGAACAAATGGGTGTCCGTGCAGAAGCATACACCGCATCACCTTCAAAAATAATTGTAAATTCCATTATTTGGACAACTATCATTTTGGGAGCTTTGCTGTTTGCAAAATTTCAACAGAATATCTTCAAAAAAGTAATGTTAACATCCTCTCTCATTATTCTGGGGATGCAATGTGTTGGATACATTTCACTTTTCCCCTCCGCAGATAAATCCGCCTTTACATACTACAGTGACAAGGACGAACTTATTCTGGATGGAAGTAAGCAATTTACCGTATCCTCAAATGATAACATTATCTTATTTATTCTGGATAATTTTTCCAGCACTTACCTTGCATCTGCCGTTGAAAAATATCCGGATTTAAAGGATTTTCTGCATGATTTCACTTATTACAATAATGCCGACTGCAATTACCATGGAACTTATCCATCGCTACCGCATTTACTAACAGGAAACGATTTAGATCCTTCGTTATCTGTTGATGACTGGTTAGAAGAATGTTGGACAAATACTACTACAAATGATTATTTTTCTATTTTATCTGATGCCAATTACAAAGTAAATTTATATACTCCAACGACATCTATTCTGACAGGTAATCATTCTCTGCCGCTTCTTGACGGAAAAATTAGTAATATAACTACAAAACAAAGTTCTATTTGCATTGATTACCATAAACTGTATAAGACAATGTTCTATATGTCCTGCTATCGCTTTATGCCAGAATATTTCAAATCCTTTTTTGACGTATCAAATGAAACATATACCACTATTGTATCTTATCCGCAAAACAATATTTTACATACGAACTATGATTTTTATAATCATCTCATAGAAAATGGTCTGACAACTGATTCATCTGGTAATTATTTCATAATTCAGCACTTAAATGGTACACATGAATTCACAACCGATGAAAATTGTCAGTTTGATGATCAGAATGCAACTTGCCAATCAACCGTTAAAGGAATTTTCACTATGCTTGAAGCTTATTTGAACGAATTAAAAACACTAGGCGTTTATGATGATTCAACTATTATTATCACCTCTGATCATGGTGACGTTGAATATCCACAAATAATCTTTTTCATCAAGGAAAAACAGGAATCCCACGAATCACTTAATGGTACCAATGCTCCTATTACTTTAGACGAACTTGTTCCAACCATCGTTCAATCGCTTGATAAAGATTACAGTGAATTCGGATATAGTATACATGATTTTTATCCCGATCAGCAACGGGAACGTCTGCTTTATATCCGGGATTATGACGCTTCTTATCCAGATGTTCCACGCTACGATGGAATCTCTTCCGGTGGATCAAACGTATACCACTTATACAACTATACAGGTAATATTGATGATCAGATTAATGCCTTGCAAAATTATCAATACACAACCATACCAATGGTTGACTCTTATTTTTAAACACAGAAAAGGATACCTTTTATGAATGAAACAACTTTAAAAATTTTTAATCGAACACTCCATATAAAAAAGCAATGGAAAATTACATTTCTCGCCACATGGATTGGTGGAATGCTGGCTCATGCCTATCGTTTTTTCAACTTTCTGCCATCCTGGGATTCTATGTATAACTTTGCCGGAACCGGTGCTACTTACTCTTCCGGAAGATGTTTTCTTGAATTTTTCAGTAAAATCTCTTCCAAATATGATATGCCCTGGGTGAATGGTGCATTGTCCCTGCTCTATATCAGCCTTGCAAGCATACTGCTTGTTGAACTTTTCGAGTTACAGGAATGCGCATCCTGCGTATTGCTTGCCCTGCTCATTGTTTCTTTCCCTACCGTCACAGCATCCTTTGCATTTATGTTCACTGCTGACGGTTACATGATGGCATTTTTAATGGCTGTGCTAGGCATTTATCTGACCTGGAGATATAGATACGGTATCTTTCCGGGTATTATCTGCATTGGATTAAGCATTGGAACTTATCAGGCATACATCAGTGTCATGCTCTGCATTCTGCTTGTTATGTTTGCCCGTGATCTGCTTATAAAACAGAAAGATTTCAAATCTTTCTGTTGCAGCAACTGGAAATATATCCCACTTCTGCTTGGAGGCTTTATTTTCTATAAGATTGCATCCACACTCATTAATGCTTACTATCACATTACATTGACAGACTATCAGGGAATCGGTCAGATTCATATTCTGTCACTTTGGGAATACAAACAGGCTTTCCGAAATGTATATAATGAATTGTCCCACCTGTTTTCTTTCAACGAAGCTCTTAATGTATACTGGTACGGATATGCTAACCGCCTTGTAATCGTCCTTATTCTGCTCTGCACGGTCTGTCTTGTACTCAAAAATAAACTGTACAGACGGCCACTTGCTTTTATTGCCGGAATACTCTGCACCATCTGCCTGCCACTTGCCGTGTGTTTTCTATTCTTTGTATCATCCGACGTCTGGTATCACACACTGATGGAGATGGGAGCCTGCTTTATTTACCTGCTATTGCTCTGTTATCTGGAACATGGCTGTGAAAAAACATATTTTGAAAAAATCATAAAATCTATCGGAATTGTTGTACTTTGTTATCTTTCCTTCTACAACATCCGAAATGCCAATATCTGCTATAATGAGATGAACCTGAGCTACGAAAAAAGCTATAGCATTGCCAGCAATGTATTAGACCGCATAGAAGATCTGGACGAGTTTCCTGAGATATCCAAGGTTGCCATCATTGGAACCTACCACACCTATTCTTCTAATATTGGCGGAACTGTACCTTATATTATTGGTGTAGATCAGGATAACTTCCTAAATCTTGATTTTCACTATTTTGCTATGTGGAATTACTGTTTTGGTATTCAGCTTGACCAAGCCAGCAGTGAAGAGATTGCTGCCATCAAACAGACCGAAGAGTACCAGAAGCTTGATTCCTATCCATCAAAAAACTGTATTGCAGTAATTCATGACATTATTGTGATAAAGCTGCCAGAAGAATAGAAAAAAGTGCTGCAACTTTGAAAAATTCAGAGCTGCAGCACTTTTTCTATTCTTCTTTCTCTTGTTTTGGTAAACATTTATCCATGTTCAGACTCACTTATTTTTTTCCGTTTCTTCGTCATTGCTTTTCTGAATAATATAATGCGGTCTTTTCTTCACTTCCATATAGGTCTTAGACAGATATTGTCCCATGATTCCCATACAGAACAATTGAATTCCACCAACAAACGTAATGATACATACCAGGGATGGCCATCCACTGACCGGATCTCCAAAAATAAGCTTTCGAACAATGATAAATATGATTGCAACAAAAGAAATAAACGTCATCAAAATTCCAAGGTAAGAAGAAATCATCAGCGGAACATTTGAAAAATTGACAATGCCATCCAGAGAATACGCCAAAAGCTTCCAGAAACTCCACTTTGTCTCTCCTGCTGTTCTTTCTATATTCTCATATTCCAGCCATTTTGTCCGATAACCAACCCACCCAAAAATTCCTTTGGAAAAGCGATTATACTCTGATAATGCAAGAACACTGTTCACCATATCTCTCGTCATCATACGAAAATCTCTGGCTCCATCTACGATATCCGCATCGGATATCCTGCGTATCAGTTTATAAAAGCATCTGGCGCAAAAAGAACGTACCATCGGTTCCCCTTTACGACTTACACGTCTTGTTGCCACACTGTCATATTCTCCTGACTCAAGTGTACTTATCATCTCTGGAAGAAGTGCCGGTGGATCCTGCATATCTGCATCCATGATCACAACATAATCTCCTCTGGCATTATTAAGTCCTGCATAAATTGCCGCCTCTTTTCCAAAATTTCTGGAAAATGAATAATACTTCACATGTCTATCTTTCTGTGCCAGTCCACACACTTTCTGTTCTGTATAATCCTTAGATCCATCATCCACGAACAATATCTCATAATCACATTGCCCATTCGTCATCACATCCGTAACCGTAGCATATATTGTCTCTACTGTCTTCTCTTCGTTGTAACATGGAATAATTATGCTGAGCAATTTTCTGTCCATTCTTCCGCTACCTCTTTCCTGTCTCCGCCACGCTCAAAAGGATACATCCCGACATCTCTGCTGATCATGTACTCACATCCGTTCCGGCTTTGCATGTATCTGTAAGTTATGTTATAATGTATATATTAATGTGCATATGTAACAGGTACTGCATAGCAGACATTTTCGTTCAGGAGACTACACTTATGAATATATTAATAGAAAAATTAAAACAGCGCAATGCATTTTCAACAACCTTTTTATATATCATCTATTTTCTGCTTGGAATGTATTACCCCCTTTTCAGTTTCATGCGTCAGACCGTACCGCAGTATTGGGGACAGGTTACACTTTTTTATCATATACTGCTGATATTGCTTCTGGCAAAAGTACTCCTTCAGAAAAACTCTGTTTTTGACTGGATTTTTTTGGCTGGATTGTTTTATCTCTGTTATAAAAGCTACCAGTATAATTATGATTTCTATAATATTTTCGGTACCATGATGTTCCTCTGCTGTGCCAAAAATATAGAAATAAAAAAAATTGTAAAATTAGATTTATATATCCGTATTGTACGCAGTGTCTTGTTTCTCACCTTACCTTTTATGGGCTTAATGATCAATAAAATAAATGTATGGATTGGTGGAAGAACCCGCACCTTCTTCGGATGGACTCACGCTAATATGATGGGGCTTGATTTTTTACTTTTGGCAATGGACATTATGTATCTCCGAAAAGAATGTAAGAAATGGTACGACTGTATCCTATATGCTGTTTTTATCATCTTTCTGGACAAAACAGCCAATAGCAGAACCGCTGAGGCCATTATTGCCATGTTAATTGTCATCCACTTATTGTCGATTATCATGCAAAGAAACTGGTTCCATAAAATGATGGTGCTATTTACATCTGGAGCATTCCTTCTATGTGTTGGTATTCCATTTATCGGAAGTTATTTATATATCCACAAACCGGAATTATTTTTACAACATGACGGAACCATGCTCTCAAGAATTCAATTGACTACTACCTTCTATCTAAGAAATGGTGGCTTTGGTTTCTATGGATTTCCTATAGAAGATCAAGATTGCCTTGACATGATGTTCTCTTATATTGGACTTCATTGGGGAACCGCAGCGTTCATCATTATTTCAGCAGCTATTATATATGCCATTTATAAGGCATCCAGAGAACAGCATACCAGCTTCCTGATCTTGCTTTTCTTCTTCCTTGTATATGGCTGGGCAGAAGTTGCACCTATCTATCCTGTATATTCTTATCTGTCGCTCTTATTAGGCTATTACATTATGAACCGCAAGCCATTTTATTGTAAGCGTCCATATACCTGCGCTAATTTCTAAATAACACATGCATCGTCTTTGCCAGATGCATGCGTTTTACTACATTTATTTATACCATACTCCTAACACCAAGCATCCACCTTCATATCAGATGGGTGCTGAATTATTTTTCGATTACCCTTATTCATCTTTTCTATATGCCTTAAAATAATGATGACCTATACGATCTTTTTCCGGTGGTAACTGCATATAATCACCATATGTATGACGCAAAACCTCATCATAATCTTTTGGTACACGGAATTGATATTTTTCAAATGGAACCATTATTGTTTCATCAAACCATTTACGTAAAAATATCTCTTTCTTTCCCCCTGAAAGCCATACGATACATCCAATATAGTTACTATCCTCATACTCCTTCAATTCAACAAGTTGATTAAGTTTTTTTTGAAAATAATCTTTCCCTATCAATTTAGATCCTATAAATATAGGATATTTTATAATTTTTCTAAATAATGATGTTGTGGTTTCAATGGCAAAATGTTCCCGTGTTGACTGGTAACAAAGCGAAGACAGTCTGTCCCCTTTCATACCGTAAGTAACCGCTTCTTTTTCAGTTGTTCCAAGTCCATCATATGGATATATGTCTATAAACACTCCCATACCATATGGTTTTTCATTCTCCATTTTTATTATATATCGGTCATCACTAATTCTCGTAATCATATATGGATATTCCTTACACTCCTCCAGATTAAATATACGTAAATCAGGATATTCTTCCCTATGTATCTTCATGTATTCTAAAAACCGATCATAATCCCTGCGCGGCATCATGATATCCACATCATCATCCCATGGAATATACCCATGATGCCGAATGGCTCCTATAAGAGTTCCATATATTAAAGAATATCTAAAATTCTGTTCTTCACATATTGTTGCAACTGTATGTAATATTTCAAGTGATACTAATTGTATTTCCCTTATCGTTAACTCTGTCATTTTTTCTTCTCCACACTTATCAACGGTTTCCTAACAAAATGGTCATTCTCAATTTTACAGCCATATTTTTATTCATATATCTTGTTTTAAAAGATGCTGCCAATCCTAATCGAGTAAATAAATTTCTTCTATATCCAGAAATTTTTTCTAACCATCTTTTTTCTTCTTTTCCTATCCTTGAACCATAAATTTTTAAAATCTGCTCGGCCTGACTATCTATTCCATTTTTTTCTCTGGTAACAATATCTCTGCATCTCGATGTTATCTTATTTAAAAATCCATAAGAAACACCAACAACATTGTTTTCGTGTTGGCGGTACAACATATAGGAATCCTCATCATACCGTATACTTCCTTTTACTGCCACACACACAAGTGCAATATAAAAATCATGCATAACCAGTCGTTCCGGAATACTATAATTCTGTATCATCTGAGCCAGAGCACAATTAAATATCATCGTACACCCAAGCAGCCCTCCTGCACAAGCCAATGTATAAATATCTGTCTTCGGATCACATTTATAAACATCTCTTCCTAAAGATTTGAGCTTATCGTCCACAAGCTCTGCATTGGAACAATACAGACTTGGCGTTTTAATATCCTTTATCTGCATTATCCCTGTCCACAATTTATCCGGCATCCAATAATCATCCTGATCCGCAAATGCATAATAATCATAATTTTCACAATGCTTTATTAAATCCATAAAACTTAATGCAGGTTTTAGATTTCTTCCTTCATACCAATGAAGCTTTTTTTCTATTTCATACTGCATCAAAATTTTCTTTGTCGCATCAGTCGACCCATCATCTCGAACCCATAAATCCAGTTCAAAGTTTCCTCTCTGGTTTAATATTGATTCAATCTGTTCTTTCATATAGTTTTCCCCATTATAGGTGGACATTAAAACCGCAACTCTCACTCCTGCTCTCCAAATAAGACCTGATAAAATGTATTTTTAATAGTTGTATCCGACTCTTCAAATTTATATGTTAATTTATGAAAGCTTGTCATTTCTTTTACCGCATTCGCAATTGTCTCGTCATACTCCTCGAACAGTCTCAACAACAAGATATGTGGTGTTGCATTGCTGAATGGTACAACTTTATTCCACTCATCTGGATATGCCTCTATTACCATTTGGAAAAACATATGAAATAAATAATAATGAACTAATTTCGTATTTTCCTTCCAATATTCATACAATAGAGCCCTCTCTAACACAAGCATTTGATTATTGGAACATGATGTAATAAACCAACTTGAAACCGCAGTACATTGACCATCCAACCCCGGTTTAAGATTCTGAAACATAAAAAGATCTGAATCAAATAAATAGTCTGGATATATTGGCGATGAACACCATACAGTTGCATCGATCCATGTTCCTCCATACTTAATTAATAATTCCAGGCGCAATAAATCTGACAGATGTGTTTTAGAAAAACATCCCTTTTCATATTTTTCCAAAATGTATGCTGGAAATTGGACATATTCCTTATAATTCTCTTCTGTGATTAAAATTATCCTCTTATCACGCAGATTACTTTTCAAGGATTCAAAACAATACTGCACCATTTTAGGTGCATGCTCCATGCCCTGAAACCAACATACCCAAACAATATCCGAATGTTCATGTAATATATTTTTTGTATCTTCTTTCTGTTGGTATTCACTAATAAACCTTTTATATTTCTTTTTTAATTTACAATATATCCGATTATCAACTGCCAATCGGACAATCTCAAGTGATTTTCTTGACAGACCTAATATTGCCGTTTCCAATAATGAAAACAGTATTACATGCGCCATGCAATACTGTTTCAATATCTCTATACCATTTACTTTTTTAAAAATTTTTTTAAATTCTTTCATATTATCCCTTTATTATCATAAAATTATATACACTTTCCACATATATTCTGTTTCTGTCATACTAATGATCCGGCAAAAATTTTCCATGCCTATTTTTAATCATATAGGAATTCATTTATTCTATCATTTAAATACATATGATAATAATACAATTTAGAATATTCCATATGCTTCCTAAATTCACGATTATAATAATAATGCGACATATGATATGATAATTCAACCAAATAATTTACGCTGTATTTTTTAGCTTCCGCTCTAAGTTTTCTTTTAGTATCCCATATTCCACCAATCACCCCACAACAAACCCCACATACATCCAATACTCTAGCAACCTCACTCGATACATTCATAAGTGATGTTGCCAATGTTGTTATCAATGGAAACATTACTGTTTTTGCACCATAAAATCCCTCAATCTTAATATCTCGCATTCGTTTCATATATTCATCTCGACATTTTTGAAAATCCTTAATTCTTTCATTAAATATGTCTGTAATTATTTTTTCATCATTAACATTCATAATTGTATCACTAAATTTTTGCATTTCATCAAAAAAAAGATGGCGTTCATCCTTCGATTTTTCTCTGAATGCAAGCAACTCTTTAGCCGATAAGCTTTCTATACCACGCGGTATAAAATTTGCAAAAGTTAATGCCCCCAATTTGGTTATGTTATCACCTTGATCATGATCAAGCAATTTTCCATTCGACTCCATAAAGTTCGAACATAACCACGAAAAATCATAATCTGACGCGAGTGTAATATTATTTTTTTTTGCAATATAATTTGATAAATAAATCATATATATATTTGCAAATTCTCTGGGCACATAATAAAATCCCTCATCATCCCGCTTATTACCTGCTATCAGTAATTCTCTCAATTGAACATCTGCTTTTCCTTCATGTAGTTTGACATAATTATTATCCATATAATCTGCCTCGGACAATGCGCATGCCCATTTTGATTTATCCATAACTTTTATAAAATCTTCAAATATTTCAGTTGCATACTTTTCTGGAGCAATATTCGCAATAACACTCTTGTCCTCTATAAGCGTTCTAATTTCATCTCTGTCATTTGGAATATATCCTTCAGGCACAATCCGATATACCTTGTCCCACAGCAGGCATGCATTCCAAAGCCATTCTTTATTAGCAAATTCTATTGTCGGGTAATATAATGTTGCATTATAATTCATCATTTTTCTCCTTAGCAAAGTTTGTCCTAAACTCAATAAAAAGTTTTAATCCTACAATTTTTTCTGAATAGTAATAGCGCCAACATTTCCATCAATGTATGTAACTCCATCCAAACCTGTAATGTTCACTTTATCTGGTGGATAACGTCTTATGAATCCATACTCCTGCACACCCTGGAACTGCAACCATCACTTCTTCTGTAATCTCCGACAAATCAACAGAATATTCTTCCGGTAATGGATTTTCCACATTCACCAATATCAAATTTTTCTGTTTATTGCGATCATATAATGTTTTACAAAATATTATTATATTCAATAAAATTAAAATGCACAACAAACTTATAATTTTTTTGCTTATTTTTTCATATATGCTTCAAACAATATATTCCTCATCTGATTATTTTTCCGTCTTCCGAAATGCCCAAAACTTATTCATAATAAAATTCAAAGGTACACTAACCAGCAAGTTAATAATCGGAGCAATTATTTTCGGAATACCAAAAACTTCTACCCATAATAATGACAAAATACTGTTCAGGAACAATCCAGTAAAAGCATATGATATATAAGTCTTTATCAAAGCGTGAACAATATTTCGTTCCTCATTATCTGCCTTTTCAAATACAAACTTATTATTCCAATAAAAAGACCACAAAACACTTAAAATAAATGCAATCACCTGTGCTGCGAGATAATCAACACTTGGTATCAGATTATTTTTTTGAAATAATATAAGTGTCACAACATAAATAACATACGATATAACTGTATTACTTAATCCTACAATTCCAAACTTAACAAATTGCATCAATGCTACCCATTGTGTTTCATTTATCTTCAATCGTAACAGTTTACATAAAATAAAATCTATCATTTTTTCAATAATTTCCCATAAATTCATAGCATTCTCTTTATCCTTTTCTTGTTCATTTCAATCTTTCTTCTAACTTACAATTTCGTTAAATATACTTTGCATTATCTCCCGAAACTCCTCATCCACCGGATCTTTAACCACTGACATTGCCGCATCAAAATTCGCTCTGGCCTGTTCCATGCCCTTTGCAATAGGAAATCTATCGGCATACCTGTTTAATATTTCTGCACTCTCATATAACATTTCCGCCATGTTCTGATCCGTATAGCCTTTTTCTATCCAATCTGCCAAACGCTCTTTTAATTTTTCCAGCTGATCTGCTTTTCCATAAGCTTTTGACAGCTTTTCCAGAACCAGTGCATTACTATCTTTCTGCAAATAATCCTCCAGCACTTCTATTCGTATGGTCGGTGGTAACGTACTGAAAAGGTATAATTCCGTATTGGTTCTCTCACTATTTCTGTTAATCCCATTTTTTCGAAAATACTGTTTCAGCCCTTCTACACCCAGCAACTCGCCCGCTTCCTGCTTCTTTGCGATTTTTTTCTTTGTCTCCTTTTTCAGCAAATACAAGCATATTGCTTTTTCCGGACTGTCTAACATTTTCTTAGGGAACACATTTGCCTTAGTCATATTGAATTCCCGGATCACAGCAAATTTCTCGTTATTTCCATCTTTGTATTCTCCCCAGACTGCTTTCACGTTCTCTTTTATCTGCTTCATTTTACAGGTGATCGCATATTGAAAAGAAACTTTTGCTTCATCGTACCCTTGTTCGATCAGAAACTGACTGATATATTTTTTTGCTTCCTCTGTTCCATAGTATGCATGCACTGTAATATCACACTGATTCTTTTTCATTACATCTGCAAGATCCATCCTGCATTCTGTTCCATTTTTAACGTACCTGTAAGACTGAATGCGGGTTTTAGCGTTATCTACTGCAACCGGATCTGCTCCATTCAGATCCAGATATGCGCTCAGCATCACCGTCGTTGCAGATCCTCTTTCGAAATTATCACTCAGAAATACGATATGTCGGATTGTTTTTTCTCCCAGCATGTACTTTTGTTGTCCTGCATCATATGTGATATGTGGTTCATACAATTCAAACTGATCTCTTCCCGCCTTTTTCTTCAGATATTTTAAAAATATACTTCCAAGTGTACTGTCTGCACTAAAGGAATCTTTTGGAACATACAATGTCTCTGCATCCTTCATCTGAAAATACTCATCATTTCTAATGTCGTGGAAATCAAGAAGCTGATGTTTCTTAAATATTTTCAAATAATCTTTGACATTTCCTGTATGAATTCCACTGTATATCATGTTATGTATCAGCCGATAACATATCTGTTCCTCAAAGCAGTTCTCCGGAAATATGTTTTCTGTAATACTTTCGGAAAGTCCGTCTTTATGAAGCATGATTCCATCTTTTATCCAATCATAGCTTCCTTCATCTACTTCTTTTACCGTATCATAATGCAGACAATTCTCCATTACCATCTGCAGCCCATAGATTGCTTTTAAAATCTTCTGATCTTCCAGATATACATTTCCATCCTCATCAACAATCACATAACATGACTGTCCTGTTTTCAGTTCATCCAATCCTGCATGCTGTACTGCTATTTCCGTTTCATTTACCGTACGGACAGGGTTTTCTTCCAGTAATATGATTCCCTTTGTTTTTGAATTTACTGCTGCCTCCTGTACAAGCACCTTTTTCCCTTGTATGTCATCATTCAATAAGTATAATAACTTGGATAATTCCAGATAAAATGGCAGATATTTCTGGGCACAGACAGTGTGCTTCTCTATTGACACTTCATCCTTATTTCCATCGTTTTTCCTTCTGACACAGTACCGCAGTTCCATATACATGCTATTCAATAATTCCCGCATAGCAGATGCTCTATCGTGAACAGACAAAAGCCAATTCTGTAATAATTGATTCTGATAAAAGTCTTCTTCGTTATATTCAAGACCGAATACTTTATCTTTTGTCTTATCGTCTATCTTAAGCAGTTGGACTATTGTTCCCACTGTAAGTCTGTTTAATATCCAGCTTGCACTTCTTTTGACCGAAAGATTTACATATCTTTCTAACAGAGCATCAGCTGTATCGACCGGAACCTCCCGCATGACATCTATCGCAAACCTGTCTTTGTTCGAGAAAGGATTCACTGATAAAAATTTTCCTTCCTGTTCCAGCAGATGATATTTTCCAAAAATATTTTTATATCCGGAATAAAAAAGCTTTAACAACTCCATTCTTTTCTCCGGCTGCTTTTGCATCACATCTTCAAAAGAAGCCCGTGCTGCACCTTCCGGTATATCAAGTTCCACATAATACCCTATCCGCCGCTCTTTATTCTTAAAGGAATTTTCATACTGTATATTCTCTGCACCTTTAAAATATTCAGGATCATTATGCCGGATCAATATCTTCCTTCTACTGGAATCTATAAAAATTATCACTCCGTTTTTTCGATAGTTATGTAAATCCTGCGTATCAAGCAGTTCACTCTGATTCTGCATATATTCAATAAATTTCAAATTACAGGCATTGACAATATCCGTCAGTATCTGCCTCTTCTGCTCCTCCTCATCAAAGAAATGCACTGCCAGATAAAGCACCTTGATATGTCCGGAATCAATATTGCTCATCTCTTCCACAAACTGTTCATCCTTGATAACCGAAACAAGCATATTTTCAATCGGAAAATATAGCTGTCCTTCAACTCTCAGATCAAAAATAAACTGTATCGTACCCAGATCCGTCCTTAAAGCACTCACCCTCTCAATGGCCTCATCCGTATTACTGAAGTCATTATCTCCCGTCAGACAATTGTGTCCTCTAAGGTACGACAAGAACATGATAACTGAAAACGCGGCTTCACTCACCTCTCGTTCCTTCGGTTCGCTGCAAATACCCTGTATATTATCGAATAACTGCCTGATATCCATCATGATTTCTTCTGGTATCTCGATCTCCTGACTGGCATATAGCAGCTGAATCTGTTTTAATATTTCATAATACAGATCTGCTATTTCTAATCTCTTCTCTGACAGCAATGCTATATCCAGCTCTTTCAAATACTGAACCGCATCTTTTATGTCCTTTTCCCTACATGTGCCCAGACGAAGACTCGCTGTTACACTCTTTATATTCTTCCCCATGTCTTTCCTCATCTACCATACTTCATCATAATCGCTTCTACAACAATACGGTCTTCTTCTGATAATGCTCCAAATTCAAAATCCTCATTCAGATAATACACAAACAGAACTTCTACTACCCTGTCCGATAATCTTCCTTCATTGATCAGATAATACATGGTGGCTATCAGATTGCTGAAATTCACCGTGTCAACCGGTATATTCTGAAACCACTGATTTTGCAGTGCATGCCATACCAGTTCTTCTCTCTCAAGAACAAATTCATAGAACTTCCGAAAGCCACGTCCCCTTCCAATCTCACTCTCCATAATCTGTCCACCAAAACTGTAAAAACACCTGTATTGTGCTTCCTCAAAGCTGTGACAACTATATATATAACTCAGATTATCTATCTGAAATGTGTCGCTTTCCAGGAAATGATTTATCCTGTCATTGCGTTCGTACTCCAATAATAAACCACTGTACTCGTTCTGAACCAGTTCGTAATTAAATTGATTCCTATGAAGCAGACTATTGCGATAGTCCTGATCGATATCTGCGATTTTCTGTGGGAAACGTGTCTTATTCCGGTTCAACGGCAAACTTGCCCTTGCAAATCCCGCAATCAATGCCTGATGCAGTTTGTAAGCTGTCTTCTCATCCCTTGAAAAAACCACAATATCATCTACATATCGTAAAATACGGTATTCACCTTTCTCTATATCTGTACACACCTTTTCTACAATATTATCCAGATACAATTCTGCCAATACTCTCGCATATGCAGGTCCCTGTGGGACACCTACCCTGCTTCCGCCTTGTATTTTCTTCATCAGTTCATCATTATAATAAGCCAGATATTCAAAATATCTTTTTGCCTTTTCGTTCAATTTTCCTTCCAGATGCCGGTATACATTCAACAGATCCACGTGATCATAACAGTGTTTCAGATCAATATAGCTCACATAATTCTGATCCATAAAAGGGATTTCCAGATAACACTTTATTTCTCTAATGTACCTGCTCCAAGACGAAAACCAGCTATGAAACAAATAATTATCTGACATATATGAGATCTGATAACTGTATGATTTCCAACCGTGTTTCCATTCCTTGCACATATCCAGCATAACAGCAGTTGTAATAATACGGTCACTTCTGCCAAGCGATACTAATAATCTTGTCTTATCCTCTTCCTTTCGAAGATAAGTTTTATATCCCATAGGCTTCCACTGTTCAAATGGCATCTCCCCTGCACGAAGTTTTTGCAGAAAATTATTGTACTGATATAATTCATAATTACTTACACGCATCAGTCCATTCATGATCTCTACCGGTATTACTTCATCATTGTCAACCACATACCTTTTCTCTTTTCGGATTATCTTCTTCAGATCAGAATAGCTGTCTCTCCAATCTCCGATATGACTTTTCTCTGTCTCTATCCTCTTTGGTTTTTCCATTCCTGCACGCCTGAGCAGATACTCATACCCTGTTTCTTCCTGTTCTAAGGTATCTTCCATCTCCAGATTATAAATCTGATATAAATAATCAAACGTTGCCGGATAATAATCTTTTCTATGCTTTCGTATATTTTCCCGGGTAGTCGATTCATCATAGCCCGGATATCTGTTCAGAATTGTGAGCAATATTTCCCCATCTGAATCGAGGCGTCCAAGCGTTCCCAACAGTACAAACCAGTCCTGCTCCTGCTGCTGTCCTCTCCTCATCCGTTCAAAAATCATTCTGAAAACCAATATCTCAGAAAGATAAGAAATCACCTGTTCCGGTGACATGCAAAACCCTTCTGACACCTCATATTGAACATACAGCTTCTGATTCTGCCTGGGTTCGTCCATATGCAGCTTGTGGCATAACTCTTCGGCATTCTCCAATCTTACCTTCTGCATAATCAGATACTGGTCACAATAAAACTCTTCAGATTCTATATCATATCTGGTTTCAAATCCGCCTTCAAACAGATACGATCTGCTTCCATTCTGATGCCATGATAATGGGAATTTGACCTGTTTGCCAACTATATTTGTAGAACTTGCTCTTGCAGCCGGGAATCGGTCTAATCCCCACTTTTCATTGTCCACTCCATCTTTTAATTCCGGAATCTGGTTCAAAATTGTATTTACAATATCATATCCTAATTCTTTTGTGATCATCTCTTCGAATAGAATCCAGATGTGTATGCCTCGTCTGCCGGAAAATTCCTGTAAATAATGAATATCATTTTTCGTCAGGAAATCTATCAATGGAGTTATACATATACTGTATAACTCCTGAATATCCGGATTTTCTTTCTCGTTACAGTCAAAATCAAAACAAATCCAACGTATCCGGTTCGTTCTGTATTTCTGCTGATAACAGCCCAATGATCCTTTTTGCGATAACATATTTTGTAACAGAAATGGTGTGACCGGGATATATTCTGCATAATAATTTCCATCTCTACCCTGCACAGCAACTGCTGTTGTGTTCACAACAAAGAGCTCGTATTCTTTCTGCGCTAACTGTTCTATTATTTTATTCAATCTGTTCTTCTCCCAAGTACGTAAGCGCTCAATATTACAACGCTAGATTTTAATTAACGCTTGCACCTTTTGCTAGATGCAAGCGTTTTACTACATTTTAGTTTTTGCAAACAGTTTGAACTTCTTCACTCCACGGAGTCAAAGCCTCAAGCTGTTTATAGTGGCTCAGTTGTCAAGACAAAAATCTAAGATTTTTGTCTTGACAACTGAGCCACTATAACTCTCAAGAACTTTGATTCTTCGTTTCATATTGGGAGTCATCAAGAATTGATTTTTTAGGCAATTCATACTATATTAGATTAAATTTCTATTTTGTAGAATCTAATTCTACAAAATAGAAATTATCCTTACAAAGTCAAATTTACTATTTCAACTCACCTATAGTTAATGTTGGATAACCACTTATTTCTGTTTTCCAATATCGTAGCGTGATTCTCCTCATCCATTCGTCATATTCTTTTTCTGTTACTGCTCCGTCATTATCTTGTTCGTCTTCTAAATAGTTACTAGAATACTTATTTACAATATCAATATAACTATTTAGTCTATTTATAACCTCTGAGGACAACATGTATTTTTGTGTACAATAAGTAACTGAATTATCTCCGTATGAATTAATGATTTCAGTATGAATTCCATCGATTTGCGAAATAACATTCTTTGTATATCCTGCTCCATACGATATTGCCCCTGCTGCATCAATGCCTAAACATTCATTTATACTTATGCAATTTACTATTTTTCCTTCAAAATTATCAGCAATACCGCCAGCTCTTAGTCCGTTTATAACAGAAGATGTAGTATAGCAATTAATTATCATTGCTTCGCTACTTGCTGCATGCGATGAAATAACCCCAACACAGCTGCCTGATACATAGCTATTTATTACCCCTAAATTGCAAACTATACCTCCCAATTGACCAAACAATCCAACATTTTCTCCTTCATGAATACATGTCATATTTTTTATCACATGTCCATTTCCATCATATATTCCTCTAAAGTAAAATCCACTATCATATTTTCCTATTGGATTCCAATTATCAATTGAAGACAAATCTATATCTTTTGTTTGAATAAAATAAACGTTAGAATAATCATTACCATTTTCTACAGATCTTTGCAAAAATAATAAATCCTCGACACTGTCTATTTCATATGGTGACTCTTTGGTTCCTTTCCCTCTATACGAATATTCTTCGGAAAAATCATTATCTGTCTTATAATACAATAACAAACTATTATTCTTTGTAGATTTTATCCTACCATAAAATGTATAACCATGCTGAGTTGCAAAATTCAGTAAAAATTGTTTCATTTTTCTCGTAGCTGAAATTTCGCCTGCTCTGAACAGCTTTTCATGTGAGTTATATGCATATTCTGATGTTTCGTATATAATAATTGCCTTAGGTGGTTTATTTTTTAATATTTTGATATCGTTATCTATTGATTTATCTGATGCGACATCAAACCATTGTACTTTTGCACGCACCCCTGGATCCATTCGATTACATATATAATAAAAACTCGGAATTTGAGGAAAACAATAAATTGAGTCCTTTTCATCCGTGTTCTGCGTCACAATATGATATACTGTTTCATATGCATTTAGTGTTTCATATGACAATCCAATTCCTTCAAATACTTCAATATCATTTGAAAGATATACACTTTCTTGCAACGATGATTCATCCATCCCCCACCAATTATATGTATAATTCATTTTTTTTGCTGCACATTGTAATGTCAACAAAAAACATACCAATATAACTGCTAACTTTAAAACATTAGAAAATCTAAACTCTAAGTTATTGAGTAATATTGCTATTGCAAATGCAACACCTAGTGTTCCTTGGCCTTCTGACAATCCTCCAGACATACCACATCCCCAAGAAATTGCAAAATATGCACCTGTAATAGTAATATATAACAATTTATAATTAGATATCTCCTTATTGTTAACCGCATCAATAATTACATTTATAACATAGTAAATAAATATAGGAATAATAATTAAAAAGATACTATACGGACTTAAATATGTATGTCCATCTAACAATTTCGATATCCTGTCTACCTTTGCAAAAACTATAAAACTTATAATACATAGAATTCCAAACAAATATATTTTCGCTTTTTTCGTAACCATTGTTTATTAATTGCATTCTTTTCATCCTTCTTTTTTTATAATTGCAGATACAATGATACATGCTAGACATATAATTGAAAATTTACTTGTATTTATAAAGGATGACATATTATTTATTATCCAATTGAATAAAATATGGAGTATTCCTCCTTTTGCTGCAACAGCTTCACCCCCTGTTTGATTAAAAAAGGGAATCAGACTCCCATTTATTAACATAAAAATTATGGTAATAAAAATTGGCACAATTGAACCTGTAATAAAATATATTAATTTCTCTTTAACGCTTCTACGTAAAACCAAACTTACAGAACAAATTAATATTATACTATATATCCAAAATAATAAGCCCATATTTTGTTTTGTAAGTATAAATAATGATGTTGCTATTCCTGCTAGAATAAAATACTTCTTTCTGTCATCATTTTTTATTGCTTTTATCAAAAAATAAGTAGCTGCACATGAAAAAATATCCACCATTCTTACATAATCATAAAACACTTGTACAACTTCTGATTGCATATACATAACTGAAGTGATAGTTGCGATTACAGCTATTTCTTCATTAAAGAGTTCTTTTAAAGAAAGATATACAAATGTACCAATTAAACAAAAAATATTATGCCTACTATTCTAAGAATTATTACTTTATATCCAAAAATTTTTGTTATTAAAGCGATAAAATAAATGTATAACGGTGTAAATAAATAATCAAAATCTTTATATACAACTTCTCCTCTATTAATGCATTTTGCATAATAACTATACCACCCCTCTGCAAATGGCATAGTTTGATTATAAAGTATTCCTGCATAACATGCACAAACACTAAGTATGATAAGTAAATATCTTAATTCATATATCTTTTTACCAATTTTTCTCATTTTTGTATTTGTCCTAACTTTCTCCCCGAATTATTTTTCACCATAATTTGTTTAAAAAAACTAAAAATCGTATAGCAAATTAATATTAAAATTATAATTTGAAATCTTATATATTTTAATAATATATTTGTTTCAGATGACATATTCCCCAATGGTAATAAGCATACTAATAAAGAAAGTGCAATAACAATACTCGTATTTTCCCTATTAATAACCTTATCCTCATCATGAATTAATACACACAGTGGCAACAGCATAAAAATAATCATATATATCTCTTGATTTGAAAATACAACCATAGCCAAACAACATGCCATAATTTTTTGCCAATTTTTTTCAATATAAAACCGCACCCAAGCAAAACTAATGCAGAAACAATATTAAGTTTTTGTCCTACTGTGATAATTAATTCTACATCTAATTCCTTTTTCCAAATTAACTGGAATGGAATTATAATAGTATTAAATATTTTATCAAACGAAAATCCGTTGTAAGATAACTCTGTAATATTTTGAAATTTAAATAATGTATTAAAAAAAATAGGAAGACCAGACAACTTTTCTTGAAATGCAAAAAATGGAACAATAAACATTATTATTCCATAGATGACTGTTCTTATTGCACGTTTATACTCTTTATTATAAAGAAGTAAAAATCCTAAAAATGCCGGATAAATTTTTAATCCAGCTGCAAATGCCAAACTCATCAAAGCAATTTCACGCATATATTTATTTTTAGAATTTTGAAAAAACACAAACATCATACTACAAATAAAAGAATATATTACAATATTTCCTCTCTCATAAGCATATAACATTCCATAATTAAAGATAATACCAAAACACATTATATATGAAGTTTTTTTATTTTCATAATAATTATTAACTATAATCCATATTAGCATTACAGAAATAATAATATAACAAATAAACAAAAACATTGGTGTCTGGGAAACACGTAAATCAATTGATGTACCTCTCGCTCCTATTCCACTTTCAAATGTATCTGCCCATTGCTCGCTTACGCTTTTAGGGATCATGTGAAAAAGAAAATAGAAAATACAATTTGCCAATGGCGGATACAAGGTGTTCCATACCTCGTATGGGGCTCGTCCTCTTGTATACTCTATGCTATGAAAAAAATCCATACCTGTATCAAGTGTATCATAAAAAAAAATTTCAGCAAAAATATCCCCATGTGATAACTGCATACAAATAGTCGTAATTATAAATCCTATAAATAAAATCACACCAAATACTTTACTGTTTGCTTTTATTTTCATATATTTATTCACATTTCTCCTACATCTAATCTAAATACTCATTTTTTGAAATTAATTCGTTCCTCTTCGATAACTAATGGTCGATTCATAACTCTTTGATTAATACTTAAAACATATTCTCCAATAAAACCAAGGAAAAATAGTTGTACAGAACCCAAGAAAAACATTCCAATTAAGACAGGTGCCATTCCAGCAGCAAACGTATCCCATAGAACAAGTTTCATTATAAGATAAATCAAACCAATTACTGCACTGATTGCTCCACATCCCATTCCAAGAAATGTTGCCATTCTCAAGCCAATCTTTGTATAAGAAGTAAAGCTAAGCATTGCTGCATCATATAACCGCAAGAAATTATTATGTGTCTTTCCTGCTCTTCTTTCCGGCTGTTCATAAGGAATCTCTTTCCTCTTATATCCAAGTTCTGCCACAATCCCACGCAGGAATGGAGTTGGATCTTTTAAATCTCTCAATACCTGTATAAAATCTTTATCATAAAGACCTGAACCTGTAAAATGTTCGATTTGTTCAACATCCGAAAACTTTTTAATCATTTTGTAATATACGCTACGCAAATGATACATAATAGGATTTTCTTTACTGCTTGTCTTTATTCCAATAACAATTTTATATCCTTGCTCCCAGGCTTCAAGATACTGTGGTATCAATTCTACAGGATCCTGAAAATCGCATACCATACTAATTGTGCAATCACCTGTTGTCTGCAACATTCCATAATAAGGTGAGTTGAATTGTCCAAAATTCTTTGCATTAAAAATAGCTTTTATATGTTCGTTATTTTTGCAGATTTCTCTCAAAATAGGTCTTGTCTGATCCGAGGAATCATTATCGATAAATAATAATTCATAATCATACTGTGTTAACTGCTTCTCAAATAAATCAACAATTGCCTCGCTCATCGGCCTTACATTTTCCTGTTCATTATAGCAAGGAATTAATATACTAACTTTTTTCATAATATTATCTACCTTTATACCATTCTATTGTCTCTTTAATTCCTTCTTCAAAAGAATATTGCGGTATAAAACCTGTATCATTTGTCAAATCAGAAATATCTGCACACAAATGCATCACCTGTTTGGGAGCATATGCAATTTCACCAAAACCTAACGGCAGCTCTGTTGAAATTGAATCTCTAAGAACCTTAACATACTCTGCCAAACATCTTGTTTTTCCACTTCCTATGCAATAAACTTTTCCAGATACTCCTTTTTCTCCTAAAAGATACATCGCATAACCTGCATCCTTAGAATATAAATAATCCCATTGTTGCTCGCCTTTTGTAAGTGCAGGTTTTTCACCTCTTAGTAATTTCCCAATAGAAGACATAATCATTGTGTTCTCACCATCATATGGTCCATATATGCTCAATATTCTTGTCCATATATGTTCTATTTGCTTCTGCTCACACAATATTCGACTCATTTGCCCTGCACACAATTTTGCTATACCATATCCATTTTCCGGGAATACTGGTGTTGATGCACTCAATACTCCTTCAACTCTTCCATATTCAGCCTGTGAACCAGCACCTACAAATTTCTTACATCCGATTCTTGACGCAAGTTCTACCGCATCCAATGTATATTGTATATTCTGGAGTTGTCCTTGCATGTTATTTCTTGAATTTCCAAAGGTTCCATCCCATCCAAGATGATAAAAAACATCATAATTCTTACCATCCAAATAATTTGGAACTTTATCTAGTTCATTCAAATTCAATTTCAATTTTGTAACCAATGGATGCGTTGGAATATTATCAGTTCTTTTCGAATCTGGTCTTACAATTGCCAAGACCTCTATTCCATTACTTATTAAATGCTCTATTAAAGCTGTTCCTATTGAACCTGTAGGTCCGGTTATCACAGCACTTTTCATATGTACTTCTCCCTTAAAAGATTATTCTTCTTTTATCATTGTAGCTTCTGATTTAATCTTCTCAAATTCCTCTCTGTCTAAAAAAGGAGCCATATCATCAAGTGATGGTGATGTAATTCTTCCATCCGGAAGCACCTTTGATGATGACTTTGGAGCAAAATTCTGACTTGGATCTACTATCGCTTCACAAATACATGCTCCTTCGCAATTAAGTGCCTCTTCTAACACCTGACTGCAGTTTTCTTCATTATCTAAAACGTAATACTTCATTCCAAATGCCTGTGCTAAAACTTTAAAATCTGGGAATCCTACTCCACTCTTTTCATCTATACCTATAAACGGTGGCTGGAACAAGTTTGTCTGAGTCTGTCTGATTGAATGATATCCATTATTATTTAAAAGTATTATTTTAATATCTAAGTTATTTTGTACAATGGTCGCAAGCTCTTGCACATTCATCATGATGCTTCCATCACCATCAATGCAAATTGTTCTTCTGGAATTATCGGAAACCGCAACACCTAATGCAGCCGGAAGGCCATAACCCATTGCAGCACAGCCTGAATTGGTAAACATTCTCTGTCCCTGTTTAATCTTTCCTGCCTGGAAAGTTATAACACATGCACTGCCATTTCCGCAAATAATCCGATCATTATTATTTAAATGATCAAACAGCTTATCCATAAAGATATATGGATTAATTACACCGCCATCGTTTCTATGGTATTCTTTACAAGCTGCCGGATACTCTTTCATAAGATTCTGACACCATACCAACCATTTCTTATGCTTTGTTTCTGCATTATAATCAGAATCCAGCATCTTAGATATTAAATCCTTTACATCCGCATTTACTGGCATATCCGGACGAATTGTTGGTTTTACAAGTTCTCTTGGGTCGATATCTACAATAATTTTATATGCATTCTTTGCAAAATCATAATGATTATATCCAATCATTCTAATATTCAGTCTGCAACCTAAACTCAAAAGCAAATCACAATTTTGAATTGCAAAATTTCCTGGTCTGGTGCCAACTGTTCCCGGCATTCCTGCAAAGTATGGACTATCTGCTGCCAATACATCATTTGCATTCCAAGCAGTTACCACTGGAATCTGTAATTTGTCTAATAATTTAAGTAACAGTTCTTCTGCTCCACCCAAACGAATTCCTGTACCAACTAAAATTAATGGTGCTTTTGCTTTTTTGATTTTTTCCAAAATAGTATCTACAACTTCAAGTTTAACTTCAGGCACTTGCCATGGTTTTTCCTCTGCAGGGTTAAAGTGAATTAACTCTTCAGTTTCAATCATTGCCCCCTGAACATCAAGTGGTACGTCAATCCATACTGGACCACCTCTTCCATTTAATGCGAGATAAAGTGCCTTCTCCATATGATAAGCAACCTCTTTTGGGTTAGTCAGCATTACTGCATACTTTGTCATATTTGATACAGAATTAATTATGTCAAACTCCTGATCTCCAAGTTGTCTAAGTCCCAATTCCTGGCATGACCATGTTGTTGTTTCTCTTTTTACCTGACCCGAGATTACAAACATTGGGATTGAATCTAACCATCCTCCCATTACGCCCGTAATTGCATTTGTTCCACCTGGTCCGCTAGTAACACATACAGCTGCAAGCTTTCCAGTCATTCTTGTATAGCCTTCCGCTGCTATTGAGCACGCCTGTTCATGATGGTTAAACACACAATGCATTCCCTCCTGATGACCAATTGCATCATCCAAATGCATTGCTCCTCCTCCAGTTACCATGAAACAATCTGTAATTCCATTATCTACCAAAAACTGTGATATGAATTTAGCTACTTTAATCTTCATATTTTACTTATCTCCTACTAAAAGTGAAACTAACTCCTGTGTGCTATCTGCACTTCCAACATTTTTATACTTACAAATATCTTCTTTTTTGCTGAAACCAAAGCCATAAGTTACACCTATAAATTGTGTTCCTATTTCTTGTGCTCCTATTGCATCATTGTCACTATCCCCGATCATAATTGCATTGGAAAAATCTTTCACGCCACAATCTTTCAACGCAAGTTCTATGATATCTCTCTTTTTTAGCTTATTTTCGTGATCTGCTCCATAAATAATATCTGTATATTTATCAAAACCAAAGTGATGCATAATCTTTGTAGCATAATCCTGTCGTTTATATGTTGCAATTGCAACTTTTTTACCTTCTTTTATTAATGCCTCAAAAACACTATATATTCCTTCATATGGCACTGCCTTTAAAAGATCAACATCTTTGTATTGATTTCTAAATGTAGTAGCCAACTCTTGTAATATATCTCCTTTGAGTCCATATACCTTAGAAAAGGAATTCTGAATCGGAGGACCTATAAAAGTTTTTAGTACTTCTTCATCTACCTCTGGAAGATTATGTTCTTTTATTGTATATTTCACTGATGCCAACACACCTTCTGATGTGTCAAGTAATGTGCCATCTACATCAAATACAACCACATCAAAATGCTGCACTGTTTACATCCTCCACTTGATCATATAATGAAAAGGTCAAAAATTAATGTTCATCGTTCTACGATATTCATAAATTGACTCTCTCATATGCTGATTTAAATTCGAAGCTTCCTTTTTAACAAAATAGTATTCCATCTCCGGATTTAAATAATTATCTTCTTTTTCTGAATACCCGTCAAAACCAGCACATGTCACACTGACAATACCAATTTCATCTAACAATTTTATCATCATTAAAAATGAGCTATCTTTAATTTTTTGATTATTTTCAAGAAGCGGTGCCCGATTAATATGATATTCGAACTTTCCATTTCTACATTCTACATTCGTTGTCGCAATAATGGTAACATTTTTGTTTTTTCTTTTTCCATAACGGTTACTAGCTGCCGATATCTCTTAACATTAGTCACAAATACACTATCTACATCAATCGATTCCGGTATATAGTTTATTGAAATCACATATGGATTTTCTTCTTTTATATACTTCTCAATTTTTTCTGACTGTAAACCAATATTTTTTCCAGGTCCAACAAGCAGTATAGAACGATTTTTCAATATTTCCTTTAGTTTTTGTTTATCAGCTTCATCACAACAGTTTGTTGACATATAAGACGTATATAATTCATCTGCACTTTTTTTATCATATAATAACTTTTTCGGAACAGGTTCAATTTCTGATAAAATGTCATTCAGTTTAGAAATGGACAGATTTTCCTTTTTCTCATAATATGACAGATAACTCGGATGACATTTATTCAATGCACACAAATAAAAGAACATCTTGTATCCCCAAGGAGACTGTTCAAAAAAATCCATTATGCTTTCTTCAACAGACTCGAGCATTGCATTAATCTGATAATTTTTATTAAAATCCTCATTTAATGACATTGCTAGAAGCTCGATTGGTGCATTTCCGGCACTTTTTCCCATACCAAATAATGTTCCATCTACAACAATGTCATGCTTTTTATTTGGTTTGCTAACAAATGCAAGTGCATTAGCATACGCTAGCTGAAAATTATTATGTGCATGAAATCCTATTTGCACTTCTGGGTATACATATTCATCGAGTATTTCATAATACTCTAACAAAGTATTTGGTTTCAATAATCCATATGTGTCCACCATTGAGACAGCATATGGCTTAACATCATTTACAAGTTCAATTAATTCTAACATTGACTCTTTTGTGTATGTTGTTACTGAAACAAGCTGTGCAAATACCTTATATCCCAATTTTTTAATCTGCCGGCAATATTCCATTGCTTCTTTCATAAGATGCTCTTTAAAAATAACTCTAATACCATCTAAAAAGCTATCACAACAAGGTTGTATATTCGATATATCACATGTTCCATAATCTATCATACCTACAACCATTACATTTTTGTGTTCAACGTCTTTCCATATTTTCTCAGCACACGCTGTATTAGGCATGATGCTCCTGTCAATATCAAAAGGTCTTCTGTCATCCAAAAATCCAATCTCAATAATATCAACATTTGCATCCACTAATCTTTCAAATATTCCAACTAAATTATCATGACCAAATTTCCAGTCATTTACATATCCGCCATCACGTAATGTACAATCCAAAAGTCTGATGTTGCTCATTTTTGTTTCCTTCCAATCGTTAGCCTTTTACTGATTAACTGCTTCCTTTATTACCTTAGCCATATAATCAATTTTTTCATCTGTCATTCCTGGATATACTCCAACCCAGAATGTATGAGACATAATAAAGTCTGTATTTTTTAACTCACCAATAACTCGATATGCATCTGTTCCACGAATTTGGTCAAAGCATGGATGTTTTATTAAGTTACCACTAAAAAGAAGTCTTGTCTGAACATTATGCTCTTCAATATACTTTGTAACCTTATTTCTATCCAGTCCGCTATCTTCTCTGACACTTATAAGGAAACCAAACCATGATGGTTCAGAATTTTCTGCTGGTTCGGGTAAAATAATCTTATCAGATACTTCTTCAAGATTTTTTCTTAATCTATCCCAATTATATCTACGTCTTTCAATAAAGGAAGGGAATTTCTTTAACTGTTCGCATCCAACAGCGGCCTGCATATCTGTAACCTTGAGGTTGTATCCAAAATGACTATATACATATTTATGATCATATCCTACCGGAAGTTCTCCGTACTGACCATCAAATCTGTGTTTACAGAAATTATCCTGTCCTGAAGGACAAATGCAGTCTCTTCCCCAGTCTCTGAAAGAAAGAATCAATCTGTGAAGTTCTGGATTATTTGTATATACACAACCGCCTTCTCCCATTGTCATATGATGTGGTGGATAGAATGAACTGGTTCCTATATCACCCCATGTACCTGAGAATCTTGTCTCACCATCAATTGTATACTTTGTTCCGAGAGCATCACAGTTATCTTCTACCAGCCATAAGTTATGTTTGTTACAGAACTCTCTGACATGCTTCAGATCAAATGGATTACCAAGTGTATGAGCAATCATTACTGCTTTTGTCTTTGGGCTGAGTGCTGCTTCAAGCTGTGCAACATCGATATTATACTGTGGGACAGTCACATCAACAAACACCGGTACTGCACCATACTGGATAGCTGGTGTCACTGTTGTAGGGAATCCACAAGCCACCGTAATCACTTCATCTCCCTTTTTAATCTGTCTGTCACCGAGTTCTGGTGCAGTAAGAGCCATAAATGCGATAAGGTTTGCTGATGAACCTGAATTAACTAAATGTGCATACTTGGCACCGATCCAATTAGCAAATTCTTTTTCAAACTGATCCGAAAATCTTCCTGTTGTGAGCCAGAAATCAAGTGTAGCATCTGTAAGAGCCATCATCTCTTTTTCATCATACACACGGGAAGCATATGAAATTCTGTCTCCAGGTGTAAACTCTTTATCTTGCTCAGTTTTCTTAAAATCTTTATAATATTCTGCAACAAGTGCTTTAATTTGTTCTCTTGCTTCTGATTCATTATTCCAATTAGACATTTCAATCTCCTAATCTTTATTATTTAGTATTCTTCAAAAAATTCTTTTATCTGTTCATCCATGCATTTAGGAATATCTTCACCTTTAAAATATACCTTAGACCATTCCACAGTCTTTTCAACAGCCTCTTCTACTCCCCATCTCGGTTTCCATCCAAACACCTTCTTAATTTTAGAGCAGTCAAGTTTGAGAAAATTTGCTTCATGCGGTGCGTTAATCTCTGACTTATTTATCCATTTCACGCAATTCTCTCCTTGTTCATCCTGATTCCACTTTTCACAGAACAGATCAACAAGCTGTCCGGTAGTAATACAATCTCTGTCATCTGGTCCGACATTATAAAATCCAGCCAGGGCCTTATCCTCGTACTGTGCTTTCATAATCATCAGATATATTTTCAACGGTTCAAGGACATGCTGATATGGTCTTGTCGAATGCGGATTTCTCACAATAATATCTTCTCTTTTTTCTGCTGCCCTTACACAATCAGGAATAATTCTATCATTGGCGAAATCTCCTCCACCAATAACATTACCTGCTCTTGCTGTGGATACCGCTACTTCCATATCTCCATAAAAAGAATTGATATAACTATGTGTTACCAACTCCGAACATGATTTACTATTAGAATAAGGATCATAACCATCCAATGGTTCATTCTCTCGATATCCCCATTCCCACTCATTATTCTTATATACCTTATCGGTAGTAACATTTAAAAATGATTTTACGCAAGGATTTAATCTGACTGCCTCACAAATGTTAACTGTTCCCATCACATTTGTCTCGTATGTATACACAGGATCCTTATAAGAATCTCGTACTATAGGCTGTGCCGCAAGATGAATGACGATTTCTGGCTGTGTTTCTTTAAACACCTCAAATAAATGTTCTCTGTCTCTTATATCTCCAATTACAGACTTCATCCGATTTTCAACATCTGCTAATCCGAATAAATTGGGATTAGTTGGTGCTTCCAATGAATATCCTGTCACACTAGCTCCGGCTTGTACCAATATTCTACTCAACCAAGCTCCTTTGAATCCCGTGTGTCCTGTTACGAGAACTTTTTTATCTTTATAAAACTCTAATAGTTCACTCATAATTAATCTTCCCATTTCTTCCATGGTGCTTTTCCGTTCTTTAATAACTTTTCAAGCAAATCCATTTCTCTCTTGTTATCCATACACTGCCAAAAACCTTTATGCATATATGACATCAATTCACCCTGTTCTGATAATTTAACCAGTGGTTCTTTTTCAAATACTGTATCATCACCATCAATATAATCGAATATTTCCGGATTCAACACCATATAACCTGCATTAATAGGTGCACCATCGCACATATTCTTTTCTCTAAATGCTCTAACTGTATTATCGGGATCTATATCCAGGACTCCCTTTTCCTGTTCCTGAAGAACAGCTGTTAAAGTAGCAATCTTTCCATGCTCCTTATGGAATTCCAAAAGTTTGCTGATATCTACATCACATACACCATCACCATATGTCATCATAAACGGTTCATTCCCAACATATTTCTGTATGCGTTTTATTCTTCCGCCTGTCATAGTATTAAGTCCTGTATCAACCACAGTAACTTTCCATTTGTCTAAATGCTGATCATGTACGATTACATTTCTGTCCCCATTCGTATAATCAAACGTAATATCACTGTTGTGAAGGAAATAGTCTGCAAACCATTCTTTTATAACGTGCTGCTTATATCCTGCACACACTATAAACTCATTAAATCCGTAATGTGAATATTCCTTCATAATATGCCACAAGATAGGCTTTCCGCCAATTTCAATCATAGGCTTTGGCTTGTATTGTGATTCTTCACTTATACGTGTTCCTAATCCTCCTGCTAATAATACTACTTTCATTTGTAATCTCCTTATTTTTCGTACTAGTAAACATATAGATTAACTATATCATGGCTCAAATCATAACGCAATCCCCCCCCCAAAAAAAATCCATGTATTGCTATTTTTTTATGTCTGCATTTTCCCAATAACATCTCCGACATGTTTTTTGTAAATTCATTCCGAGTTAAAATCAATACAATAAAATATCCTAACATACTGAGTAAAATTGTCAGAACTGTTTTTGTCCAAAGATGCTCTGTCACAATTGCAACGCATTTTCCGATCAAAATGATCAATACCGCTCCAATTACTGGTCCTATCAAATCTTTCCTGCATGCTATCAGCTTTATTTTCTTATCCACCCTGCTGATTGCAATACAGAGTGATATTAATTCTGAAACAGCAGTCGTAGCTGCTGCAGCAGTAATACCATACTTTGGAATAAATAAAAGATTCAGTATAATATTTGCCATCGCCGAAATCACACATGCGATAAGGCATGTTTTTTCCTCCATTGCCGGAAGCAGCAACACATTTCCAATCAGTCCTCCAATAAGTGAAATTGCTAATGCAATGGAAAGTATATGTAGGGAACCTGTCGCTCCCAGATATTCTTTTCCTGCAATAATCTCTATCATCTCCGGACACAATATATTGATTCCGACCACACATGGCAGTCCAAGAATCACAACAAAATTGAATGTATACCGAAACAATTTATTAATTTCATTGTAATTTCCTTCATTAAAATTCTTTGTCATCTGCGGCATAACCACCCATGCAATGGATGCGATCGTAGAATTTACAAGACTATATATTTTTACGGATGTGCTATATAGTCCAACCTCATAGTTACCTTTTATGATTCCCAGTATCGTGATGTCTGAATTACAATAAATAGTCTGTGCAAGAACCATTACAAATAGTAAAAGAACTGGTGGCAGATGTCTCTTCCAGTCAATGTTCAATGTCAGTTTCGTTTTACAAAATTTTCTTCTGTATACCATATTGGTAATACTGGCTCCACTTGAAGCAATTACTGTAATGACAGCATAACGCATATAATCTTCCGGTTTCCGTACAAAAAGGAGCATTGCCGTAATGGAAACTAACTGAAAAAGGAATGTACGGACTGTAATATACTTAAAATCCTCCATAGCTGTATTCAGCCAGTCCGCACCCAATGTTGTAAACAATACGGTTGTGCTTAGAATAATGATCATTTCCCGATAATTTTCCAATGGTTTTGCAGCTAACAGTGCCAGTGCCAGACCTATATATGCAATAAATGTAGTAACCATATTAAGGGAAATAATCTGACCCACCATATTCTCTAGTTTATTATTGTCATCTTTTATTTTCGAACACTCTCTCACTGCATAAGTTGTAATTCCCAATGATGCAGCCAAAGAAACATAACTGATAATCGAATTACCAAAATTCACTTTTCCTACATTCTCTGCATGTAACACTCTGCTGATATAAGGGAAAGTTATTAATGGAAAGACGACTTGCGAAAACGCTTTCAGCAAACTGTATATCGAATTTTTTCTTACTTTATTATCCATGAATAAACTCCCTGTATTATGTTTATTAATGCAAAACATTCTTTATTTTTCTAAGCTGCACCCATACTATATGCAGTAATCTGAGTATTCCCACCGGACAATTTACAAGTATCCAAAATGTTCTTTTTAAATCGTGATATTTTTCTAAACACGGCCATATATATGCTTTTCTCCAGTTTGCCTGATTTTTGCATGTACAACGGAATTGGATCACAAATTGTCTTACTGTATTTTTAGTGGTTTTATAATAAATATCTGATAATATTTTTTCAGAAAAGCCCCCATTCTTTCCACCCTGCAATATCAATTTGTGATAATTATAAAACCATACTTCATACAGATCATATCCAACCGTTTCATTACCGGAGGCTGCAAGATAATTATAGGTATCAATAATATATATCCCCTGCTCCCGCATGGTTGCCAGTGCAATATAGCTCTGTATAAAATATGTTCCAATATATTGTTCTTTATTTTCTACTTTTCTTACCAATTCCGTTCTAAATACAAGAGAGGACATAAACGTAATAAAAATTCCTGTTTCTTCAAGGAATTGTTCTCTGGAAGAATAAATCTTTAACCCTGTTTCCTTCCAGCGCGGTTCATTATACAAAAAAGGCGACTCACTTACTAACCCAGAAGTATTCAAATGCAAAAATACCGGTTTTTTTTCCAATGTATCCAAAAGATGTTCCACCGCCATCGGAAGCAAAAAATCATCATCTCCCAATAAAAGAACATACTCACCCACAGCCTTATCAAAACAATTTAGGAAATTTTTATCTGGTCCTACATTCTCTGTATTTCTGTAATAGCGGATATTCTCTGCCTTCTTCACAAGTTCAGTCATGTACTCGCCAGTTCCATCCGTAGAAGCATTGTCTGAAACAATAATCTCTATTTGTTCTATTTTTTTCTGTTCCATCAATCGTTTCAAACATATTTTTAATTTTTCCAGACGATTATAAGTAGGTATTGCTATTGTTAATGCATAATTTTTCTGCTCTGCCATCTGTCTAATTCCTTTAACAAATCATGTACACTTTCTGTGTCCATCACTTTTCTATACCATATATCTTCATGCCGCTCTATAAATTTCCGGTCGACTTTAGCATAATCAATTTTTACCAGTTCCTTTATCACGTCATCTCTAAACCGATATTTTATAACCTTGGCGGGTACACCTCCAACAACTGCGTATGGCGGAACATCTTCCGTCACAACTGCACCGGCCGCTATCACTGCTCCCTGTCCAATCTCTACTCCCGAAAGAATAAGGGCTGAATCACCGATCCAGACATCATCATTTACAATAATATTTCCCTTCGCCTGAGTCTCCCATTCTTTTTTTAGCACTTTCGCCTGAAATGGATATGTAGAAATACAATCCAGCCTATGCTCTCCCCCCAAAACAAAACGGACGTTTTGAGCAACAGAACAAAATTGACCAATTATCAGCTTCGTATTCTCACATCCAAATGTTTCAACACATATTGGTCCATATGTATATCTTCCAACGCGTATTTGTTCTATATCACATAAATTAGTCAAGTATGTCATATTATGTTGATTTCTTTTTTTCCACTTTATTTTAAGTTTAAGTAACGCTATTACTCTTTTTATCAAAAATTTTTTCCTTTCATTTATCCACTCACTTTAGAAACAATTTTTCATATTGTCCGGAAATATACTCCCAACTATACCTGTCACGCACTCTTTTTCTTGCTCTTTCTGTATATTTATTTATCTCAGACTGATCTAAATGATCCGCTTTTTCTATCAAGCCGGCAAGATTCCCCTCTTCTTTTGACCAATACATTGCGCCGTCCTCTGCTACCTCCCGGTTAAATCCTACATTCAATAGCAAATTAAGTTGTGTGCTCGCCAGAGCTTCCAGAAGACTTGGATTAGTTCCTCCCACTTCATGACCATGAAAATATCCATATGCATTTTCCCGAATTTTCATTAACATTTCTGAGTCATATACTGTACCCGCAAATTTGATTCTGGAATCCTTGGAATAACCGGTTTTCAATTCAAGTTCTTTTAAAAATTTATCATTCACATTCGTGATAAGAACAAAATCTCTTTCGGATTTGCATTTTATAAATTCTTTTATCATTACTTCATAATTATTTTCCGGAACGAACCTTCCAACTACCAGATAATACTGCTTAGGGTGAATTTTTCTCTCTGCATACCTATTTTTTTAATTTTTCATCTGAATCTGCCATCTGACTCTTTCTTATTTCCGTTCCATATGCAATAAACGTGGTTTTAGGATAATATTTCTCATATTCCTTTTTTATATATTGCTCTATATTTTTACTGTCGCAAATTAATAAATCTGCATTTTTTACCATCATTTGTTCTGATATTTTCCAATATTTTCGTACACAAGCATTCCACTTCTGCCGCATCCATTCATGCCCATCCGGATTGACATATACCTTTCCTCCAAGCTTATGTATTTTTCTTACATAGTGCCTTATAAATGGTCCAATACGACACGCTAATATATAAATAACAGGCTGTTTTACCTGCTTTTTCTCTATATATCTGCAACACTCTTTTAACGCAGCTACATCATAATAAATAGCTTGTGCTGGTCCAATATCAGGTACTTTTATCATAAAACATCTTGCATTATGATATATATACTCTTTATTCTCCTCTCCCTTACATGCTACATGATACTTTATCTTATCATTATTACGATGATATTCTGTTAATTTATCTACAAAAGTTTCGTACCCACCATATGCCGCTGGTATCCCTTTTGACCCTATTATAAATACATTCTGCATCTTTTACATACTTCCCTTTCCAGATACCACAACCTGAACTGTCCGCAATAATATTTTAATATCATTCGCCATACTCCAATGACAAATGTACTCTGTATCGAGTTTGACTACTTCTTCGAAATCTGTAATTTCACTTCTTCCTGAGACCTGCCAAAGTCCTGTAATACCAGGCTTTACCGACAATCTTGCTTTATGATGCAATTTATACTTCTCATATTCATCTACTGTAGGTGGTCTTGTCCCCACTAATGACATATCTCCCCTTAAAACATTAAAAAACTGTGGGAACTCGTCTAAGCTTAGTTTGCGAATCCAGTTTCCAATTCCCGGTATATATTCTCCTGTTTTCCGATCAATTTTACTGCCAATGATCCTTGGGTCGTTTTCCATTTTGAACATCATACCATCTGCTATCTGATTTTGCTCCAAAAGATTTTTTTTTCGTTCTTCAGCATCCAGATACATCGTCCGGAATTTATACATATTAAATTTTCTGCCATTTTGTCCCACTCTCTCCTGTTTAAAAAAAATCGGTCCTGGAGATTTTATAAAAATAATAGGTCCCAAAAAAAAGTATAAGTATAAGCGTAATGGCGGTTCCCACCAGCCCCCCAGCTATATCGAGCGTCCTTTTCATAAAATATTCTTTGTTGCTCACAATTCGAATACTGGATGTAAGTACTAAATATCCACATACCATTTCAGCAGTCTGATTTTCACTTTGTGTCAAGCCATCCTGCATAATCGTGTAATGAACCACAATCCCCATCTCAGAAAACTCACGTGTATACTTTGCAGGAAATGACATATCATTTGGCAAAACAATAAGCACTTCATCTACCCAGTTCTTGCATACCCATTCTGTCATATTTTCTTCCAAAACGATCTGGATATTTTGGTATTGCTTCTCTTGTTTTATACAATCCATAAAAACAATACCTGATAACTTATAAGTTTGATAGTTATTCTCTCTGATTCTCTTTAATGCTTCTTCTGCCATTTTTGATGTTGTAATCAATAACAGAGAGCAATTTCCTTCCTCTGTCTGATATTTTTTTACATGAAGTTTCCATAATGTTCTGGTCATCCACCCTATGCCTAATTGATAAATTCCCAAAAGAAACAATACTGTTCTTGAAAAATCATCTCCATCTTTTACAACAATCAGGTAAAAGCTTATAAATAATTCAAGTATGCATACCTGCTTTACGACAGACACAAACTCAACATAATACCCCCGCTTTAGGATATCCTTATACCCTTCCAAGAAGAATGCATATATGAATTCAAAAAGCACAAGAACAAGCATCATATTCTGATAAATAACTTTATGTGGATTTCCCCCAAAACCATGTCTGCTAAAATATGCTAATGCAAAGCAGACCTGCAGGCAAAGCAGATCCAGAATAATAAAATCCAAATGCTTTAACCAGCCTTTATTCTTTCGCCGATACATATTATCTCCCTATGTTTTACATATTTTCAATATTCAACCAGATTATTCTAACATAATACTCTGTGAAAAACAATTTTAACGCCTGCTCTCACTCACCTAGGAATTTGCAAGCTTTTATTTATTATGCTACAATAACCCGTGTCTGCCTTCAAGGCTTCGTAACAAATTTTAAATTATAATTAATAAATAGGGTAAAACATTTATGAATAAAAATTTTTTTAGACAATACAATAAATTAATACTTGGTTCAATAATTTTATTTTTTACTGCATTACTTTTTAATCATTGGACTCCCTACGCAGCCGATGATTACAGCTATATGTTCAACTTATCCGATGGCTCACGTATGACTTCCATTGGGCAGATTTTTTCGTCCCTGGCTGTACACTATACAAAGTATGGCAACGGACGCCTTGTTTCCCACTTTTTTGTTATGCTTTTTCTGATTGGTTCCAAGTGGATTTTCAATCTCGTGAATGCATTTCTTTTTGTGTTGCTTATATTAAGCATTTATCATTTGACCTCTCATAAAAAAGCTTGCAGCCTTTTACTTTTTTTTGCAATTCCAACTTTATTATGGCTTTATATGCCTGCCTATGGTCAGATTTTTTTATGGTTGGATGGTTCCATTAATTATATGTGGAGTTATCTGTTTGCTCTGTTGTTTCTGTCAGTCTATATTACTTTATTACGAGGAAAATCTCTGTTAAACCAAACCTGGAAGTTGATCCTGTTCTGTGTATTTACATTCCTTTTTGGAAATTACTCAGAGAATGTATCTTTTTCCGTTATCTTTACCGGTTTTCTTCTTCTGTGCATTACAATGTACAGACAGAAAAGTATCAGGAAATTTTTTATTTATATTTTTCCGATTGCATGTGGGGCTCTTGGATATCTGATCTTACTGTTAAGTCCTTCCGGAAGTGCCAAGTTCTCCGAAAATCTATCGCTTTCGCTGCTTTTTAAAAATGCGATTGCGATATTTACAGAATATTATAATGCCTGTCGGATCCCTTTGATTCTGTTTTTTGTACTTCTTGGCATTGCGATTTATCACAAATTGAATAAGACAGAGATTCTCATTGCGCTCTCCTTCTTTTTCATCAGTGTCATATCTTCCGGCATGCTTATGATTGCAAGCTATCTGCCAGAGCGAAGCCTTGCCAATGGAATTGTGTTTCTTCTGATTGGAATTGTCCAATTGCTGCAATTATTGCGCGAACATGTACGCTTAGAATGTATCTCCCTGTGTGTGTGCATTTATCTTCTGGTCAGCAGTCTGATGTCGTACTGGGAAGGTTCCTACGATATTTACCGGGTGCATAAGGAACAGGCAGTTCGTGATGCTGCAATAGAGAACTCTGTAAATTCCGGCAACATGACAATTGGTGTACCAATTATTACTTCCACAACCAAGTATAGCTGTAAATATGGCTTGTTAGATTTGAACGGAAAGGATGCTAAGGATCCATTTCCAAATGTGTATGTTGCAAAATACTACGGTTTAGATCAAATTTATGTAATTTATCCTGATTTGGATAATGAATAAGTATTTTCTGTAAAACAAAAAAGAAGAAGATCACTGACAATTTACTCAATGATTTTCTTCTTTTTTCATATTATCCATTATTACTTATTTTATGATCTCTCTCTATCAGAATCACGCGGAATCTGTCTCCTTTTCGATATCCAAATACACGCTGTTTTTCACTATATCGAAATTTCATTATCGTCTGAGAATATCCTGCAAAATAATTTTTCTTACCTGCGCCATGATACCTCTTGTATTCCAATCCATCATCCCGGTCTATCGTATCCCATGATTCATGCTGAACAAATTTATCCAGTGTTCCTAGCAACTGCTTATATTCGCTTTCTTCAAGCTGATCCGGACCTGACTTTTTCTCCAACAAACTACAATCTATTCTTGTCCCCTCATATCTGATTTTCAGATAATCACATCTGTCTATATTTAGGTCTATGTAATGATTTTGTGCAAGATATCGTGGTGAATATATAGATAACACCTCATATTTTTGGCTGCCTTTTTGTATATCTAACACACAATCCGTATATTTTTCAGACTTGAATGATAATAGTGAAAATCCATTCTCTGCGGCCTCTGCCAGTGCAGTTGCAGTGACACTTTCTTGCTGCCAGACATTTAAAGGACATTTCATCCGAAAGTTTTCCTTCACTTATCACATCATTCTTATCATCTGTCATATGTCTGATAATTTTTTGGTTTACCGTAATCTCGATTTCTTTACTGCCTACATATTTATTTTTTAACTCACTGATTTTTCCGATATCTATATATTCTCCGCGAAAAGGATTCTTTCCCTTCTGTATCATTGCAAGCAATGCCTGAATAACGGTCGACTTTCCCATGGAATTTTTTCCTGCAAGCAGTGTCAGATTTTTAAAGTGAAACTCTGCCTCTTCAAAACATTTTAACCCTTTAATTGTCAGCTCATTTATCATTTATTTATCTCCTCAGATAATTAATCCATCGACTTATATTAGCATAGGTTACCGATGTGTCATGCAGCATGCTGTACAAATATGATCTCTCGTCATATAATTCCCTCAAATTTCCACGTATGTCATTCATACAAATTGCAATTGCCATAAATATAGACTTATATTTCTCATCAAATCTTCTATTTACAATCCTCACTGTTTTTTCATAATCAATCTCTTCACACCTACTGCATGTATGCAAAACGCATTCTACAAAGTCGTCAATATATCCATCTCTCAGATTATCCATTTCATAGATTGCATTTTCCAACAGATATTGTTCATTCGTAATATATCTGTCTTCATCCACATTTACTTTATTTGTATATGCCATCCAAATAACAAGCATATAAAAAATATTTATTTCATTTAATGATCTAACCAATCCCGTTCTTTGAAATTTACAAAGTACTTCTCTGATTCTTTCGATCAACTCTATCCTTGAGTCTTTATAGATAATCTTGCGTATTGCATATTCCCTGTTTTCCGTCCAGTTTTCGATAAATTTTCCTGTCAGCATATGCATGTATTTCGGCGATCGGTATTCAATAATCTGAACAGGAACCACTGTGCGCATGATCATACTGGCTAATCTTGGATTTTCATGATCAATCTCATAGAAACTCATTCGGCGATCTGCATCATCCTGGTCAATTTCGATTCCCATATTATTTTTCAAAAACTGTAACAGACTATATATGGTATCTTTGGATTCCAGAACAAGATAGTCTCCATTTTGCTGTTCCGAAACATAGATTGGCGGCATTGGTATTCCAAGTTCAATTGCTTCTACTGCATTCCTCACAATGTTTCTGATCCTATTTCTGTTACGCCTGACTGGAGCAAATAAAAGCCTGTCATCTTCATCCATCCACCAAATTTCCTGTATTGAATATTTTCTTTCATAAATATCAATTGCATCTCGCTCACTATAAAACATTTTTCCCTCTTTCATTCAGAAAAATATCACATATCATTTACTTCATAAATTCCAAGTCACTAAAATCTTACCACAATATAATCATCATATTCCCTGATATACCCTTCTAACGGATATTCATTCAATTGTTCTTCCTGTTCCAACGCTTTCTCATAGAGTTCGGTTCCACCCCAGATCAATTGATATCCGCGCTCTTCGAACAGTCTTATCATTTCTCGGTTATATCCTTCATAGATATAGAATCCCGGAATCGCCCAGTCGATCAGTGACCAGGAAAGTGTCTGCACATAGACATACCGTTCTCCAGTTTCCTCCTCCATCCAGTCGTTCAGGTCTTTGATCACCGAATATCCCGGTGTGTCGGAACCCATGGAACACTTTTCCAGAATTGCAGGATTCAGTTCATAACTACCGATAAATACAACCGGTTTTTCTGCAATATTATACCCACCTTTCTGAAGATCATATGCTACCTGATCTACCACTGCCAGCTCACTCTGATTCTTCTCATATTCAAAAGCAAACCAATGATTCAGATCAAACGCCGAATTATATACAACAGAGATTACCAGAACCATTCCAATTACATTGATCAGCTGGTATCTGCATTTCAGAATCACATAAGTCAGATAGAATAGTACCATTGCAACTAACAATGCTATCATCAGATTGGACCGATATGGAAGTGCATCCCCCTGCGGCAGTGACAACACGAAAATAGATCCATAGCAAATAATGCCAAGAAACAAAATATATAAATTCTTTTTGTAAATGGAACCCGCAATAATAATAACTATAAACAAAATACTTGTGGCCACGAATAAACCAATCGGATAATAAGCTAACCCGACAAATACATAATCCCTCAAAATCTGCCGGATAATCGTAAGGATTCTGCCTGGATATTTTAAGATTCGCAACATACTTCCAGCACTACGATAGCTGTATGACTCAATTCCAAATATTGCCATACAGACTTTTGTAATCAACGACCTCTCCACGATCGCATATACAAGAACTCTTCCAACAAGAAAAAGGCTCATGAAAAATTGTTTAAATTTTCGGATCTGCATATGATTTGCACCAAAGCAGTCTACAATCATAATCAAAAGTACCCCGGTAAGAAAAACATTTGCCGCTGCCTCATAAAATCCGACCGATACCGATACCAAAAGGCTCATTCCCAGTTTATGCAGAATCCGCTGTTTTTGCTCCAGATCATGTGTATACAAATAGTAGAAATCAAAAACCGCCATTCCAACAAGTGTATAAATAATTGGTACTCCATTCTGCAAATAATAAATAAATACCTCTGCAATCAGAGAATAATCTAAAAACATAGCTGAAAATACCGCATAGCAGGCAATCGGCAGCTTATCTCCGAGAATATACCTTAATACTGCTGACCAGACAATTGCTGCAAACATCAGAATCAATACTGCAGCAAACTCCATAATAAACGGTTCAAACCCTGTCACATGAAACAGTTTATTAATCACATAGAAAGACCATCGCCCAATGGAAACACCCAGTCCGTCATCAAAGTATAGACCAATGCACACATCATCGATTCCCAGTGAAGAGTGTGTGATTTCATAACCGTATCCTGCAACTGCTGCAATTATAAGCGATACCATGTATATTTTATTTCTAAGAAAATATTCTATCTGTTTCCTTAATTCGTAAATCACTTAAATCTCCTTCTTAAGCCACTGGTAATAGTTTTCAATTCCCTGCACAATAGGTACTAACGGTACCTCATGGATACTCATAATCCGTTCATTATTGAGAATAATTTTCTTGGCATCCACGCTTCTCGCCGGAAGATACACTACCTCCGGTGCAAGATGCATTTCTTCCAACATTCGAATAATATCTCTCTGAGAAGTTCCTGTATTCGAGCTGATATTAAAAGTATCATAATTTCCCTGATAGTTGAATAATGAAATCAACATCCTGCATACATCGTCAATATAAATATAGTCCCTGACGTTATTGCCATCTCCCCAAATTTCAATTTTCTCTCCTCGGATGGTTTTCTTAATAGCGGCATCAATAAATCCGACACCTTTATTAAAATCCTGTCCCGGTCCATATGGATTTGATATCCGGGCAATCAGAATCTTTGTATGTGCCTGATAATTAAATGTTCGAATTGTATTTTCAATACAAAGCTTTACATTACCATAATGATTAATCGGTCTTGGAAGTGCATCTTCCACTATAGGCTGTATCTCCTGATTTCCATACACTGTTCCACCGGAAGACAGAAAAATCATCCGTATCTTCTGGTCAGTGATCATCTTACAAAGCTTTGTTGTCTGGATAAAGTCCCTCTCATATCCCTGAAGATACTTTTCATTGGAATTTCCAGGATTTACAGTGCTGAGAGCATGTACTACATAATCCATACCTTCTAATGCATGTTCCAGTGTGTAATCATCAAAGAAATCCCCACATATATAATTTACGCCTGCTATTTCATGCACAGGTTTTGACATATCGAAGCAGTATACTTCCATATCATTTTTTATCAGATGCCTTGAAAGATTCGATCCGATAAATCCTGCTCCACCTATGACTAATACTTTTTTCTTCATTTTTCTTTCATCTCACTTCAAAATTTGACCACTTAACAACAACCACTCCATCAATAATTTTTATGGAACCATCGCATGGATAACAAGGCATCTTCTGAAAATTTTCACTTGCAATAATCGTCTCCCGATTCTCAGGTTCCTGATAAGTATAGCCACAATGTAATTCCAAAAATTCTTTACCTGCATAATATGAAATAAAATCATGCATATTATTACTATATCCCTGCAGCTGAATATCATCAAACCTCCACAAAATTGGAATCGAGTCATCCATGCTTCCTGCCGCTCCATAAAACAATACTGGCAAGTTACTATTATATTTCTCTGTGCTTTTAATCTGTGAAATCACTTCTGTATAATACGCTGTTGCTGTCTCTTGTTGATAATTTGCTTTCAAATACGCTATATTATCTAACCGGATATAATAGATTGATAACAATATTGCAACTGTACAATAGAAAACCGAAATACCTTTCCAGAATTTTCCTTTCAGATTTTCTTTTTCCAGAAGCACGATTGGATAAATCAATCCAAATACATATGGATAAATCATCAAAGTATGGATTACCGTCTTATCAGAAACTGCCATAACATAGATGATACTAATAGACAATGGTATCAAGCAACACAATACAAAGAAATATATTCTATTCCACAGTTCCATCCCCCTCTTGCATAAACGTCTAAGCACTAACACTCCAACCATAAGGTAAACTGCCAGATAAAGAATGCGAACCGCTTTTTGATTTGAAATGCCACAAAACTCCCCTAATATAGGTTGTAAAAAACCAATATATGCGTTCTTCACAGAACCAATCAATGATTTGACCGTAACATCCGCCATATCATTAATTCCCTGATAATCTAATAATGTAACATGAAAATTGCGAATACAGATTGTATTACCTAAAAAATAACAAAGTATTCCTCCTAAAAGGGTTAACAAATATTTAAAAGCCTCTTTGATATTCTCTATAAAATTCCTTGTTTCTGCATCACTTACTAGTATCAAAACAAAAAGTGTCGTTGCCACCCCAAAATAAGTCTGATAGATTCCCATTGAGAATCCCATCATTATTATTGCCGGCAAAAATCCGTAAGAATATTTCACAGTCATATAAACAGCACTTATCATTAATAATACAGCAAACATATAGTAAGGAGCTGTAAACATATAAGCAAATAATGAAGTCATCGCCGGAAATGAAATGAGTAGTACCCCCACTAAAACAGCATATCCCGTATGTTTTATCTGAAATAATTCTGACAAAATCATTGCACATACTGCAACAAGTAAAATACTGAGTAATCCATTCCACCAGGAACTACTATAGTTAAAAAAGTCAATTTTTGTAAGAAACTTCTGAATTAATCCAAGCGCCCATCTGCCGGATTCAAATGTCGTACCTACTCCAAAATAATTGACACTGTCATCATGATAACTGATTTTATTTGTCAATATATATCCATGTGTCACCAAACCACATATAAGGACTGCTGCTCCCGCGAGCCATTTTTCCCTTGATTTTCCTGTACAAGACATGCTTATTTATCCTTTTTATTGAATACAAATATTTTGCTAAACACATAATTCAGTATTACCACAATTACGCTTACCAATATCTTAGCAACGAAGCCTTCCACTCCAAATAAGCTCTGCTTCACTCCAATATAATATAATAGTGGAAGTCCGCCAATCTCAACCACTCCTGTAGCTATACGTGCTCCAAAAAACTTTACAACTTCTTTCCACACTTCTGCCACATTCCATGACTTACTCTCAAACACAAATAGTTTATTGGTTATATAAGCAAACACAACAGCTGTAAAACATGCGATTGCGTTACTTATCGTCATGTTGACAGCAGATGTCTTCATTAGCAGGCTATATACCACCCAGTTTACCAATGTTGTAGCCACTCCAAAAATAAGGTACATAATAACTTCTTTATACTTTAATAGTAATCTTTTAATTTTCTTCATGATCATCCTTCTTATAGTCTAATAATTTCTTCTCAATATAGATAGGTCTATGCTTGCCCTGAATATACATTCTTGCTAAGTATTCTCCAATAATTCCAAGAATTGTAAGCTGGATTCCACCAAGTAGAAGAATCAATACAACAATAGTCGGATATCCAGGCACAGGATTTCCAAAACACAGTTTTTGAATTACTACTACAAACAAATAAATAATCGCACATAAAGAAGTAAATAATCCTATTCCGGTTGCGATTTTAAGAGGAAAAGTTGTATAAGAAATAAACCCTTCAATCGCATATTTGAAAAGCTTGCTGACTGACCATTTTGTCTCCCCTGCATTACGTTCCTCCGCTATGTATGGAATGTAACATGTATTGAATCCGACCCATGAAAAAATACCTTTTGAAAATCTATGGTATTCCGGCAAACTTAAAATTGCATCCACAACAGTTCTGCGAAAAGTACGAAAATCAGATGCCCCCGGATAAAATTCAATCTCACTTGTCTTATTAATGATTTTGTAGAACATATTCTTGAGACCGCCAACCATTTTCCCTTCGTGTCGCTCTTCCTGATATGCCGCTACACAATCGTATTCTTCATTCTCAAGTAATATTTTTACCATTTTTACAACAATTTCCGGTCTTTGCTGTAAGTCGGCGTCAATAACGGTCACCAAATCACCAGATGCTTTCTGGAATCCTGCATAGATAGCAGCTTCTTTCCCAAAGTTTCTTGAAAACATTTCTATCACAATATTGGTCTCGTGAAGGTTATATACTTTCTCTAGTTCCTCCTGTGTTTTGTCTCTGCTTCCATCATTGACAAAAATAATTTCATACTCGTAATCTTCTGCATCGAATACCCGCTTTGCTTCTGTATAAAAAGCACGAATATTCCCCTCTTCGTTATAACATGGTACTACTAATGATAATTTCATTTTTTATCCCTCATTTACTCTCGTACGTATCTTATTAGATTATCACATTCCCTGTGGAATTGCCACACTATTCTCCCCTCACCTGCACCAACAATGCATTTTCTGCTACATTATTTGTAATATAACACTGAAATACCTTCTCTGTCAGCATATCTTTTCTACTCTCGTCTGCATTCTCCGCATATACTGCCTGTATATAACTGTTGCCTTCTTCTATCCAGTCAAGAAGCCTGTCACTTTTTTCTCCCCGGATCAACGGACGATTTAAAAAGAGTAAGATTGGCTTTTTCTTCCGCTCCTCACTCTCAATCTTCTTCATAATCTGTTCTGTAATGCCCTGACTTTGATTGTCTATCTTACAAACAATGTAATCTCCATATTCTTTACTATAGAATTCTTCTGATCCATCGCATAGAATCCGGTTCTCTCCAATGTCATTATTAAATTCATCTAATCTTCCATCCCCATAAAAGAGAAACTGCTGTTCCTGTGTAAGTCCTTTGATCATAACATCTTCCACATTGCAAATTCCAGCATCTGTCTTCCAGTCCGAATCATATGTGTGATACAAATCTTCTTTTAATTGTCCCTGATTCACATAATATAATATATAATTATCTGTCTGTCCAACTTCTACACATCCGCCACCATTTAAAGCTGCTTTAGCTCCGGTATACTCTTTTCTCACAACGATATAGTCAATCTTTGCATTTACTAAGATTCCAAGCATCAGATTCCCGCTGGCATTCGAATCATTTTCTGTAATGATATGATAAAGATATTCTCGCTCTCCTTCTGCTGCCAGACAAATATTCGCATCATATTCCCTGATTCCATACATCAATTCATCTTCTGCATATACAATGACCCGCTCCCCTCCTGTCACCTCTTCAATCAGATCTGCCACCTGAATTTTATCTTCAGAAATCTGATAGATGTTCTCTGGCAGAGTCACCCAGTCAGATATTTTTCCTCCAGAATACAGGAATATCAGACAAACCATAACTGCAACACAGATAACTTTCTCCATTTTTGATTTCATTTTTTCGATGAGCCTCAATCCCCCCCATGCGGCGATCAATGAGACCGGGAATATCCATAAAAAGCGATAATACGTATCTCCCTCTCCCAATCGTTCGATAATGCGGTAGGTTAACTGATTTAAAATCAAAAACATAAGAACTGCACAACTGAATGTATAATATCGATATTCTTTTTTTCGTTCCAACAAATAGACAGTCATCAATACCAGCATCAGACCGATTGCTGTGCTATTCCCATAATACCAGGAGATGACATTCCATATTGTTTCTGCATTAGTCATAATTTTTATCCCGTTTTATTCTTCTTATCAGTTTCTCAAATACAACTGGTATTAATAATACTCCACATGCTGCTCCTGTTACCATAATAGCAGATGACGAAATTGCAATACATGCCCACAATGTCAAGATCAGATAGATACAATTCCATTTATCTCTCTGCCTGATATATAGTATACACAGATAGATTGTAAAAAGCAGCAGCATATTTCCCGCATATGCTTTTCCCTCATAAGCTCTGTGTAGCAAAAAAGCCGCACTCGTATAAATCGTATTATCAAAAAGGAAATTGCATGCCAGGGCAATACAGGTAAATGTTCCTGCCTTCCAGAATGCATCCTTCTCTTCCTGAAAAAGATTTCGTCCGATCAGATATACTGCCCCTGCTGTAAGGATCATATTCAAGCTTGCACGTGTTATTCTTGTGATCACAAGTGGATGAATATGATATATTTTACAGGCAACTGCTGTATTAATATCAAAAGTAACCAATGCTCTTCTCAGATACAGAGAATGCACCTGTTCACCTGTATAAGCATTAAATTTATATAAACGTCCTGATGTCAGTGTTGTATTGATCAGCCCAATATAATAGGTAGAATCATCATTCATCTCCCCATTAATGGACACATAATAACACATTGCAAAAAGAAAACATCCCATGAGAAGGAACCATACTTTATGTCTAAAAAACGCTTTGATGATCATTTCAATATCTTCTGCGATCCGTTCCCTGCAAAAAATTGCAGTACCAATACAACATGTGATTACAATCACACCCCATAAAACTGCAAGTCTGGCAAGTGTCTGATCTGCCTTGATCATCGGAAGCGCACAGATTTGAAACAAAACCTGATATACCAGAAATCCACTGATTTCCTTAAAAACAACGCCATGTTTTTTTCTGCAAAACAATTCAAACATTGTCCCAAATAAATAATATATGATTATCTGCAGCAATAGGATTCCAATTGCTTTTATCACTGCTGTCATTTCATTCCATCTCCAAATTTAATATTGCTTTTTCTTTTCACTCAACTTTTCACTAACAAAACGAAAATAAGCTTTCCAAAATACCAGAAAAGATTCTTTTTCCTTTAACTCTGGATATCGCTTCATTAAGAAATACTTATCCGGCCACAACCGGACTCTTCCAAAACTTACAAACTTGAACCATTTCTGTTCCATTCTGCATCCGTAAAAATTTCCAATTTTCCGGTAATTCTCCGGTGTTTCATTCCACAACGGCAATGGCAATCTATAATCCTCTATCTCCCGGATTGTCTCATATATCTCAATCTCTGTCAGTCCAGCCGCCGATCCCTCCACCTCTTCCAGCACGAGTTCCACTCTTTCCGTCAGCTCCATTTCCGGTACTTTTATGACAGTACGGCTGCCGTCATGATTCAACTCCCCTGTATGTATTACACACCCATTTCCAAAGGTTATTTTTATTCTATGAATTATGCAGTCCTCATCTGGATTTTCAAATAAATGAATCTCTCTGATTCTTGCCTTTTTTTCTAATGTTACTACAATCTTCTTTTCAGCATCAGTTTTCTCAGGTATCCAAATGCCTGCATCATAAACCCACATTCCATGGATAATATCGGAACAGTCAACACACTTGAAATCATTCAGATAAGCCGCATTACCAGAGCTTGTTTCAATCTTTGCACGATAACTGAGACTCTCTGTTGGCCTTCTCCAATACACCATATCCAGATTGATGAACTGTATTGCCTTTAAATCTACACTCTGGGAACGGTACTTTTTTGCAGCCTTATATAAAATATTTTTCTTAAGTAAAGCTGTTTTACATTGATCCGGTACAGAAAAACGAATCCTCTCTTCCCATTTATCCAATGAATGGATATAATCCGTTCCATCTGCCTCATTCACAAGTTCCGTCACATTATTTTCACTGTAATAATCTGGATGTCCTTCCCATTTTCCATTATAAGCCTGTGCTTTTAACACAAGCGGATGATAAGATGTATCTTCTCTTAGCAGTTCTCCCAGAACTTCATCCACCATGAGCGACAATGCCAGATGATCCATATGATTATCCCAATCTGTTGTCACTAGAATAGACGGATAGAATTTCTGAATGACTGCCTTTATATCATTTTTATAATTTGCACGAGTATATGCATGGTGTACACCATATTCAGTCATTGCGAATTCTGGATGTTTATCTGTTCCGTAGGTACGGATGTTTCCATTATAAGAAGCAACGATTTCTTCCGGTACACTATTATACAAGTGTCTGGTCTGTGTTTGATCCCCATATCCTAAAAAGATAATATTTTCCGGCGCAACACCAAGTTCCCCCAATGCCTCCTCAGCCTCGCGGATTCTTATAATCCCTTCATGTCTGTAATAATCTCCGTTCGTGACAAACACAACTTTTATATTCATTTTCTGCTGTACCGCTCCATAAATCATTGCTCCCGCAATAGCAAGCTCATCATCCTCATGTGGCACAATTACCAGTAAATCTGTTTCTGTCATATCATCTCTCCACAGAATCTGTCTTTCTTTTACTTTCCATAAACACGTATCGCTGCATCATAACTTCTCTTTGCATAGTTCCGTTTCAGATCGTTTTTATTTGGAATAATTTTTCTGAATGTCTGTCTTAAAATCTTTTTATATTTATTCTCCTGTTTTGGTGCTTCTTTCTGTTTTATTTTCATATGATCTGCACCCATTTCCTTCATAATCATCTGCCACCCGGTCACATGCACGGTAAAAAGTTCCGGTCTTGCCTTATACGCCATAAGTACCAGTTGCTGGTCATCATCCACACAATCCAACATTAACAGTGCTTCCATTGCATTTCTTACCAATTTCCAGAAGGTCGGTACTAATTCCCTGGATAACCCATACATACATCCCATCACACAGTCATTTTGAAACTGAAGCGTCTCCATGCCAATCCTTGCATCCGGGTCATACAGACATGAAATATGGATTTTTCCATTAAAATCATAATTCCACAGAAAATCATAGTCCTTCTCATCACTGTAAGTAATTCCACCATGATCAAATCCAAAATCCATCCAGACCACATCTTCTGTCAGAAGTCCCTTTTCATAGGCATCATTCATAAAATAGTATTTCATCATCCACAGGTAATCATATTTTGGATTATTCGATGATGCTTCCGGCAGATATCGAAAATCCAGAAAGTCCTGATTTCTGGATGCTTTCTCCATTCTTGCAAGCAAATCCCCTTCTAATTCAAAGAGATTGTCCGTTGCCACGATAACTGTCTTATCTAATAAACCATACTCTGCACGAATTGCCTTGATTGTCTCTGCACTCTTTGAATCCGTATACACAATTAATTTATTCTGTATTCTTGCCCAACGTCTGAACTCATCAAAATACTTTGACGCTGTCCTTCTCAACTCTTCATTCTTATCCTGCCCTCTGCCAATATCAAAGAAGTCTGTTACCAGTGTTATTTCGCCCATTTCTGTTCCTTCCAAATTTAATTTATTCCTTAAGCCCCTATAACAATCATACCAAGAATTGGTATCTGATGCTCCCTGCATCGGATCACTTCCTGATACATATTATTGTATCTGGACTTTCTCATTTCTTCAATAAATACAACCTGTCCTATCTTCGCCAGTTCTTCAAGTGCCTCTGCATAATAACAGATTTCTCTGCCTGAAACTACCGTCAACCCTCTCTTTTCACACTCTGCCTTAATTTTTTCCAGTATTTCTGTCGAAGTTCCGGACAAATCACTTCCTGTAAGGTATACTTTCTGATTTTCTTTACAAGCAATTTTCATATTGGCACAGATTAATTCAACTTCCTGCTCCAGAGACATTTTACCGGATTTTCCATATCTCGCTCCAACGTACCACTTGTCAATTTTACCGCGTTTTCCATCTACACTGCTTCGGATTGTTCCAAGCACATCATTATGATAGAGTGCCTTAATTTCCGCTTCAGAACGCAAATTTCCGGAAAGCAGATATTTTAACAATATAAAAATAATTGCCAGTGCTATTCCAATTATTCCACCAATTATAAACTTTGATACACTAATGTGTACACTAATCTGCTCCGGCACATCTGATCCATTTGTTTCTTCTTCATTGCCTGTCTGTTCTGCACTATCCTCATTTTGCTCTGGCTGATTCTCTGTAAGTTCCACATAAAGCTCCAACTGATTACCATTCATCTTACTTTTAATTGTATCCAAGTGTTCGCCAAGATTCTTGATTGCCAATGCCGTATCATCCTGCAGCTGTGCAAGTTCCTGATCTACAATAATATTTGAACTTTCATTCACAAGTTCTAATTCATGTGCAGTAAAGTTTTCATCCATCCTCTGTGCATATGCACTAAGTCCCTTCTTCACATTCTCTGCAAGTTCTTTACAATCCGCTTCCCTGCTTCCACGAATACGTACTGTAAAGCCAGTCTCATAAGTTTCCTTCGCATATATTGTTTCATCTTTCCGGCTGTCACAGTCAATCATTTCCGATGCCAGTTCACCATACATAAGATAATCCTGATAAATTGCTGCAAGTTCTGCAGCATTTCCTTCATCACTCTGCACACGATACTGTAACAAAATTAAATTCTCTGCATACGGATTAACAGCCATTAATGGGGAGTTATCTGCATAATCGCTTTTCTCATCCAGCTGCTTTTTAATTGCGACTGCACCATAGACTTGATCCAAATCCTGTGCCCCAAGAGCTTCTTTCATTTCATGCACTGTTTTGGAGTATTCTTCTACAACTTCATCCGCTGTTGTATCTGCATTCCTGCTGTCTTTTATATACTGATAACCGCATAATAAAACGGCTCCTATTATCAGACAGATTGCAATAACTCTCCAATTTCTTACAATTTCCCATAAAAAATCTGTAATTTCCAGATCAACCTCTTTTCGCCTTGTCATATTTTGTTCATTCATTAATATTCCTCACCTTCTGCTCATATACCATGTGCCAAACCAACCCACAATACACGCATATTATAGCATATTTTGCCGGCAATACAAATTAGTGCCGGTACATACTGGAGATTATTTTCACTCCCAGATTATTGGAAAGGATTTTCGCAAGAATCCGTTCTTTACTATTGAAACCTGTCTTTACAGCTTCCTGTGGCAGTTTTCCTTCATATTCTTCCCCTTTTATATGAATATCTACTTTTTTTGCAATATCTGCGATATAATCATCCGACTGTTTCCTAAGATTTTCATTTTTTCTTACAGTCTGCTGCATTCCTGTATTACTCCGGCGATACCAGAATCCAATTATCGGCACATGAACCGGATGTTTTCCCGCTCTTAACAATTTCAGATAGAGTGCCCAGTCCTCATCGTAATGCTTCCATTTTTCCGGGAAGCATCCAACCTCCTCTAAATCACTCTTGCGAAACAGTGCTGCATTCACCAGTGTATTATTAAACGTCATTCGACCTGCCGAAAAGGGCTTACACCAGATATATCTCTGACTGCCAAATCCAACAAGATCTGTATAACTCCAAGCTGCATCTGGATACTCGTTCAATGCTTTATATAAAATTTCCAGATAAAACGGTTCTATTAAATCATCAGCATCCAAAAATGCTATGATGTCTGCCCTGCTGTTTTTTATCCCGTTGTTTTTTGCCACGGACTGTCCTTGATTTTTCTGATGAATTACACGGATACGGGCATCCTTTTTCCCATATTCCTCTAACAGCTCAACTGCAGATGGTCTTGAACTTCCATCGTCTACAATTATCCATTCAAACGCCTCCATACTCTGATTGACCACACAATAATATGTCTGTATGAAATTCTGCTCTGCATTGTAAAATGGTGTCACAATAGAAATATTTGGTTTTTCCACAGATTCTGTAATATTTGATTTCACCTGTGTTTTTCCCGGTTCTTCATCAAAAGAAAATTCTTCTATGACTCTCATTGTTCAATCCCTTTCTTAAGATATTCAACAGACTGCCTTCTGTAATTACAAAGTTTATCCCCCACATGAGTATAATCAATCCCATCTGCGTAGTTCATTGCATCTTCAGCCGTTATATGCCTTTCTTCCAAATTCAGAAATGCAAGCAGATTGCTGATACGTCCATTCTCTTTGTATACACTATAAAACTTTTTTTGAAAGAGAATGGAGAAAACCGTTCCGTGAAAAGAATTGGTAAATATCATTTCTGCATCACGAATATACGTCAGAAACTCTCTCGGTCCCGCATCAAAAATCATATTCTCACTTTTCAGTTTCGGTGTTTTTTTATAATGTAACTCAATCAGTCGATATCCGAGCACTGCTGCCGCTTTTTCTGCGCATTTGCCCAACAACTCATCCTCTACCACAAAATAGGCAAATATGTATTTTTCCTTTACCAACGGCTCTTCATATAATAAATCCTCATAATCTGCCCTCTCTAAAAGAAGTGTCGGATCCACAACTGTAGTAACTTCTTTTCCTGTCAATTTCTCAACTACCCGTGCAAGTTTCTCTTCCCTTACGGATATATGTGCAAGACTCTTTAATGCCTGTTCAAAATAAGCCTGCTCCGCCTCAGGTATACTTCCGTTTGGCACACTCGCTGCATAGGAGATTTTCTTACATCCCGGTGCAAATTGTCCAAAATATGCCGGGTCAAAACCATGTGTCAGTTCCCTTGCCCATATCTGATCACTTCCCAGAATATAAACATCGCACCGCTCCTTTGCAAGGTCATTCAATGTCAATTTCTTTTCCTGTCCGTCTAGCAGTTTCTCTCCTATAAATTTTTCAAATGAAGTCCACTGATTCTTCCATTCCTTCAATCCATAGAGGTTCTCACCCACTTCGTGAAATACCTTGCCCCATCTTGATGGCAGAATGTCTCTCTTCCAAAAATCAATATGAATGCCTTTTCGGTATAATCTCGCAATATAGGGATTCTGATAATTTAAAATCTTTGCCTTATATCCCATTCGGTTCAATTTTGTTTTCAATGCATACGCCTGTAATACTGCCCCATAATTATGTGCGTTATGAAACGTCAGAATTCCAATTTTTTTCTTTTCATCCATTATTTTCTTACCCTCGCCATAATTTTATTTTTCATAATACTTCTTTCCGTATGATTCAATAATACAAAAAAGTTAACAATACATCCAGCAAATCCTGCGATCACACATACTACAAAAAATGTTATCCAGTTAATTGGCAATACATATAGTCTTTTAATTCCAAAAAATACGATCATCATAATAAATGTCGTTCCAATATACCTGAAAATAATTGGATAAAAAGTATTCCATTTTATCTTAAGGCATTTGCACGCATACAGAGGTACAAAGATAAGGTTTCCAAGAATTCCCGTTACCTTGCTTACCCCTGCTACCGCATAAATTCCAAGTGATGTAGTGTTTAAGAAGATGAACACCAAAAGTACATTAGTAAAACTGATGATCAACCAGAAAATAGAATTCACCTTCAACCTGTTTGTCACAAGGAATACGTTGTTTAAGGATGTTGTTACACCGGAAACCAGAAGACTCATCATGATCACCACAAGAAGAGAATAAATCAGATTCACATCCTGATTCGGCACCCATAGCTGCATGAAATATTTCCCGAAAATAACAAGAATACAAAAAATAATATTCACAAAAAAGGAAGAAAACTTCATGGAAAGCTTCAATTCCTTTACCACTGCTTCTGTATCGTCCTTCGCATAGTACATAGTAAGATTCGGGCTAAACAGATTAATAAGTGTATTGGTCAGTGTTGAAATATAGGTTGGTATCTGTTGTGCGATAGATAGTTCCCCCATCAGATAGGCACTGATCCAGATATTTGTAATTACCAGATCCAGTCCATCCGAAAGAACCTGCGACAGTCTGGAAATAGAGTTCCACATTCCAGCACTGATAAGTTCTTTTACCTTGATCCAATGAACATAACACTTTTTCAATCGTATATCAGGTACAAGCAGTCTTGTATAGTACATATTCATTACCAGCCCAACAAACGTACAAATACAGGTTACGATTCCAATATAGGCTACATTTGGAGGCAGCATACCAAACAGCAGACACATTAAAAACACACGGAGTAATGCCGTCACAATATTGGCAATACTGCTTAAATATAATCTATTGGTAATAAAAGTTGCTACATTATATACCGTACTAATCAAAGTAATAATAAAATTAAACAGAATGAAGAAAAATAAAAGCTTTACCGATTCTTCCAGTTCAACCGGAATATCTAACAGTTTCTCCGCATTTAAGATCACCGGTACTGCAACTGCAAGAATTACTGGTATGATTGCTATATTAGCCATTAATACAGACGAGAAATACTCATTCGCTTCTTTCTTTTTCCCCTGATGATATTCGATTGTGATAAATCTTCCCGCTACTGAGTTCAGCGCTACCGTGAGAATTGTAATATAGTTAATTACATTATTTCCAAGACTTACAAACCCATATGCTTCTTCCCCTACCGTATCGGTCAGAAATGGTGTAAAGAAAAATGCGATGCCAAGTCCTACAACAAATGTCACAAAGCTTGCGATTGTATTTATGATAAGTGCCTTATCTTTTCCTAGTTCCTTCATGTTCAAAAACCTCTATATAATCTTCGTAAAATTTCTTTTTCGGAAATTCTTTCGCCTGCTCCAAAGATAACTCACTCATCTCTTTCCGCTTTTCTTTATCATCTGCCAACTGTATGATTGCAGCTTCCAGATTCGGAATAATATTATCTCTATCTATCCATACAGCCACATTTGAGGGGGCATACTCTATCATTCCACCGGATTTCGTAATAATAAGGGGCAGTCCGGAAAGCATTCCCTCAATAGCAATCAGACCCGCTGCCTCTTCCCACAGAGATGGAATAACCTGGATATCTGCCGACTGATAGTACCGATATAATTTCTGATTCTCAATATATCCGGTAAACTTCACACGCTCTCCGGCTTTCTCCACCAGTTTCTGTACTTCCTGCACATAAGGTGTCACCACATTACCGCCAAACCCAGCACTTCCTATCATGAGAAGTTTTATATCCGGCCGCTTTAAATTAATAACTGCCTGAAGTAACTCTCTCACACCTTTTACCTCTATAATTCTTCCACAGAAAAGCAGGATAGTATCGTCCCTCTTAAATCCAAATTCTCCCCGGATTCTTTCCCGCTCTTCTGGCGTGATCCTTTTCTTAAATTTATCCTCATTCACACAATTATATACTGTGTAAGCTTTTACATCTTTATCCTCAGTTGTCCGCATCCACTCTCTTGTTGCAAACTGACTGATTCCAATCACACTTCCGTAAATATGATCAATATATGGCTCGCACAAAAGGTGATGGTGAATATGAAGATATACATTCTCTTTTCCGAATTCCTGTGCAAAACGTTTGAATTCATGATATAATCCACCTTCTGCAACAATTGCATCCGGTCTGTATTCTTTCAGATAACGAAATACTCTGCGATAATAAGCAATATCAATCCATGTCTTGTTCTTAATAATCCGATTACTGTAACGTATCACACGATTGATCAGACGATCTGCCAATGTTGTCTTTGGAAGATATATAATTTTCGAATACTTATACTTCTCTGCAATCGCCCTCGCCTGCTCATTGTCCGCACAAAATACCATAAACTGTACCCGGTGTTCTATTTCGTTTTGTTCTACAAGTATGGTCAACAGTTCTTCAATTGCCCCACCCCTGATAGCTGGTACCGGACCTGCTTCCGGCAATACTAATGCTATTTTTTCACTCATTTATCCTCTCATACGTCGTGATAATGTCCACAAATAGAAATCTGGTATATATACTTTCAGCCATCCTGAAATCTTCCGATGCCTGTCTTTTGTCTGCAAAAGTGCATTCTTATGTTCTCTTGCAAATTTTTTGCAATATTTGAATTCAGCTTTGTACTGTTTTTTCTTCTCTGGAGACAATGCAGCATATTTTTCAAATACCCTGCTTACACTGCACCCTATCAGATTAATATCTGCAAATTCCGGTGAGATTTTCGTTAATTTCTCATAACACAATTCTTCCACTCTCATAGCTTCCAGATATTTATCCTGAAATTCCTGCTTCATCGCACTTCCAGCATAAATCATATAATGATAAAATGGATATTGAATCAATGAAGCTCTCTCAAATTTTTCGGAACAAACCACATTCGTGTTAAACAATAAGTCCTCTGCCACTTTATATTCTTCAAACTGAATATTTTCAATTAAATCTTTGCGATATAACTTACACACCGGTCCCCACACAGTAAGCAGTGCAAGACCACTCTCTGTTTTGTTTTTTCCATGAATAATTGTACGTTCAGTTATAGTGCAGTTATCCTTTTCTTCCAGTTGATTTTCTTCCCGAAGCAAGCAGCATGCTACATCTGCATGATCTACCTCAGCCAACCGATACAGACTTTCCAGCATATCTGCTTCAACCCAATCATCTGCATCCAGAAACATCACATATTTTCCTATTGCCAATTGTATTCCTTTATTTCTTGTTCTTGAAACACCTTGATTTTCCTGCTCATAAACCTGAATTCTGTTATCCTGTCGTGCCCATTTATGACAAACTGCAAGACTGTCATCTGTAGAACCGTCATCTATCAACAAAATTTGAAGATTTGTATAAGTTTGTCCACAAATACTCTCCAGTGTATGGGGCAGATATTTTTCAACATTGTATACAGGCACAACAATTGTTATTAAATCATTCATATATTTTCCTCATCTGTCCGATCTTCTACACTCTTTCTCTTTGTAAAATGAATATCACCACTGCCATATCCATGAAGTACTACTCCAATCCAGTGTAAGAAAATGGAAAAAGCAAAAGCCAGAATACAAGTTGTAATTCCAAAAATCATATTATTAATCGTACCACCATCAAATAACAATTTGGTATATGGAACAGATAAAATACAAAGTGCCAATACATTTCTTTTCTTTAAGAAATATGTAAGACTTCCTTCTGCAATTGCAAATGGAATCAACATATTTATCACCGCACCAACTACTCCGAAATTTGCATAGCCTTCTGCAATAAGTCCAGGCTGTGCATAAGATGCTGAAATATATTTTGCCGAAAGAAGCGGCAGACTCACATATTCGAATCCGAAATATCCCGCAAAACTCTTCACGTAAGTAATTCCATGGAAAAAACCGTGTACCTTCACATGTTGGATAATATTACCTCCAAGCTCCGTCCAGACACCAAATAGCCTATAAACCTGTCTTACACATGAATCATAAATACTTTTGAAATTTGTAATCTCACTTAATATATTATAGCTCCTGTCATAATAGAGATTTAACTTCACCAATTCAGATACCATTCCATATGCCATAACAATAAAAATCCCGAAAATCAATAACGGAACTATCTTTTTTCCTTTTTTATAATTATCATTCACTGCCGCAAAGAGAAAGAAGATTAATAACAGCGGCATGATATATTGAATAAAAAGGAATCGATTGGTTCTTACCTGATAAAGGCAATATAAACCTCCTAAAAGACCACCCACTGTATACAAATTAAGATTTCCGTGTGTACATAAGAATCTGGCTGCAAAGTAACAGAAAACCGGAACATATAGCACAAGTCCAGCTGTCCCCAATCTAAAATTCAAAAACAAAATAACAATTCCCATTAAGAAAACAGTGATATCATCCGCCCTCTTATACCTTATAAAATCACTCTGTTTCACTTCATCTGTCGTCTGTTTCACACATAACAGATATAGGAATATTACTGCCATAATAATAAAATATACTCCCAAATAAAGTAGAAAGAAATCCTGTGGTTCCTGCACTCCCTCTCTTTCCATCTCCCTTAATCTGCTATCTGTAAAATACCCCGGACATAAAACTCCGTCAATAAACACGTTAATCAGTAGAAACAAATACCCTACACTGAATATTTTTCGCTTTTTCTCATAAAGAACAGACACTGCTAAAAACGCCACTAACGATATCAAAAGCCATGCACACCGCTCCCAGATATGTCCATCTCCAACCATAACTTTTTTATCCAACAGAAGATTCAGACAGATAAATATCGTGACTGCGACCATCCCGGCTCGTGTCACCTGAAACATTTTTTTTGTCATACATACCGCTTTCCTAAACTCTTATCATTCATTAATACCATCACACATTTCACTGCAAGTTTCATGTTCTCTTTCAAATTATAGAGATATGGCTTTGCAAAAATTTTCCAGAAATACTTTCGAATATCTTTTTCAATAATCTTTTTCCGGTTCTTCCATAACTTGCCCATTCATTGCAAGATAAAGCACATTCCATGCCAGACAGCTCTGTATCACAGGTGCCAGAAGTTCTCTGTCTTCTTTTGTCTGAAAATAATCTATCCGCTCATGCCACATTTCAAAATAATCCATGCAATCCTGTTTTTTATAAGTAACTCCCATAATGGAATCTGCACGTTGTAGATAGTAGTATATATTCTCCGGAATACACACCACACATTCCTGATTCTCAAAAACAGATACAAACACATACTCATCTTCATAATGTCTTCCACATGGGAAACGCAGTTCTTTAAAAATTTTAGCATCATACAAAGCCCCCCATGCTGTAACTAGTACCCATTCACCCTGAAGCTCTTTTTTTATAATCTCTCTTCCCGTATAAAGCTCCTGCTTCTTATCCTGTGTCACACATATTTGCTCTGTAACTTTATTACTCTCATCTATTATCTGAATTCCGCAAACTGCAATTGATGCCCGATTCTGCTGTAATGCATCATACAGTTTACAGATATAATCCTCATCAATAAAATCATCTGAATCAACGAACGCCACATACTCTCCCTGCGCAATATCCAATCCGGCATTTCTTGCATCAGACAATCCACCATTTTTCTTATGTATCACTTTGATTCGATTGTCTTTGTTCTGATATTGGTCACAGATTGCCGGACACTCATCCGGAGACCCGTCATCTACCAAAATAATTTCCAAATTTCCATAACTCTGACGGAGTAACGAATCAACACAGATTGTAAGGTATTTTTCTACTTTATAGATTGGCACAATCACACTGATTAATGGTTTCATTTCATCTCCTCATACATTTCTTCTAATCGCCCCGCCTCCACACGGATATCAAATCCATGTTCTGCAAGCTCTTTTCCAAAACTTCGTCTTGCCTTTCCGTTGTCTTTATAGCGTCCTGCCGCTCTTACCGCTGTCTTCGCCCATTCTGCCTTACTTTCCTCCAGAGACAGGAATGGACTGCCCATCACATCCACTTCTCTGGTGATCGTATCAGAAAACACACATGGCAGACCGCATGCCTGTGCTTCTACGCCAGTCATTGGCAGCCCTTCGAATAAAGATGGCATGACCATGACATCCATTGCCTGATATAACTCTCCGGTGTTATCCACCATTCCGAATATTTTTACTGAATTTATCAACCCAAGTTGTTTTATTTTCTCCTCAATCTGTGGGCGTAACTCACCATCTCCCACCAGCCATAATACACTGTCTTTGTGGATTTTTCGTATCTCCGAAAAAATATCTACCAGATACATCTGGTTTTTCTGTTGGCAGAACCGGCCTACATTTCCAATAACAAGCTTATCTTTTGCCTGATACTGTGTTCTGATTTCATTTCTTGCTGTTTCGTTATAAGCATATTCATCACAGCAGATCGCATTTTTCAACACAGTATAATCTTTTTTGCCAAAAAGGAACGCTCCTGCTGCCTGCGAGCATCCGATCCGATCGGTAATGTACTTTTGAGATATGCTCCAAAGCATTCTATTCCGCACCGCTTTTCCTTTACTCTCCGCATATACAGTTGCATGGCTATGTACAATTCGATGACTGATTCCATACTTTGCAGCAACCGGCAGGCATAAAAATGCAATGTAGGGTGCATGCAGATGAACAATATCATATTCACTGTGATGTTCTGAAAAAAACTGTTCAAAATATTTCTTTGTCTGTCTCATCTGTCTGCCGGACAATACCGGATAAGTATAGACTCTTGAGCCAAGTTTTTTCACTTCTTTATCAAATGTCTCTTCCTGCTCTCCGAAGATCAGATAATCCATCTGGACACGTTCCATATTCATATGTCTCTGATAATTGAGCATCACTGTCCCGACACCGCCCACCGGGCGTTTTCCAATGATCTCCAGCACACGGGCTACACGCATGATTTTTTCCTCCATTTATGCCTTACCCTTTAAGCATTTATAGCATAATTTTCTTTACACAAAAGAATTTTTCTATGAATTTTTTCTTAGTTATTCAGATTTGCGCAAAAATCTCTTATAAGAGTACTCCTTCATCCACCCCGGCATCATGAGTACAACAAAAGTTCCAACCTGCGCCTTTATATATTCAAACGTATTTGTAATTCCTAACTCGTGCTGCTGTTTTCTAAGTTTTTGAAAATCCTTGTAATAAGCCCATCCACTTCTTCGCTTTACTAATCCCATGCTTGTTCTCGCCCGGACAAGTATATCTTCCATGTTCCGGAACTGATATCCCTGTGACAACATCCTACTCCATAGAGAATAGTCCTCCAGAAATGGAAAATGTTTATAATTTCCCGCTTTTAAAATAGAATCTTTCCTATACATAACTGTCATGTGATTTAATGGATTACGCACTTTCACATACTCTAAAATCGCTTCCTGAGTCTTTGGCATGTTCTTAACGCGGTCTATGGTTCCTTCATCATTAAATTCCCGGATAGCACCACCTACCACATCCACTTCAGGATGTGCTTCCATATATGCCCCCTCTTTCTCTAATCGATCCGGCATCGCAATATCATCCGTGTCCATTCTTGCAATCAGATCATATTGGCATAATTCCACTCCTTTTGCCAGTGCACGACCAAGCTGAACATTCTGTTCCATAGCATGCACGTGGAGATAATCACATTTTTTCTGATACTCCGCCACTACCTGATATAATTCCTGTGTCAGAGGTCCATCTTCGATCAGAAGAATTTCATCTGCAGTCCTCGTCTGAACTAATATACTTTCTAATGACGCTCTTAAATATTCTGGATTTTCTTTTTTATAAACAGACATCAATACGGATATTTTACTCATATTCTATCTCCTTAGATTTTTTTATACTCTCCAGAAAATCCACCACTTCATACTCTCCCATTTCTTCCTGAAATGATAGTTTCCGGTCATAGGTCAGGCTGCCAAAAACCTTTGAGAATATGTTAACTCTTCCGGTAAGCTTACCGATGATCCACTCGAATCCCGGAACGAGCCATATACTTCTTCCATAGCTTTCGGCGATCCGTGCTACCATATCTGATGTATTCACATATTGGCTGTTTTGTGGGCAATAGATACCATCTGCATCTCCTCTGATAATCCGATATAAGAACTCGCACAAATTCTCGATGTATATCATGCTTCTCTCATTGCTCACTCTCGGAAAAACAGGTATCTTGCCCGCCAGCTTCTCCAATGAAGCATAATTTCCGGTACAAGCTTTCCCATAAATCATTGGAGGTCTGATAACTGCTACTTTGAATGTATCACTTCTTTGCTCACATAAGTACCGTTCTGCGGCAAGCTTGCTTTTTCCATAAAAAGTAATCGGTGTACATTCTGTTTCTTCTGTAATCTGTCCCATTGTCATTCCATAAACACTCATCGTACTTAAAAAAACGAACTGACGAACCCGCTCAGCCTTTGCCTTATCCGCAAGTTCTTCTGTCAATTTTGTATTAACTGCATAATAGAGTGCCTCCATTTCCGGCTGCTCTTTCTGATGTACAATTGCAGCCACATGGAGGATCGTATCATATTTTGAAAAATCCATTTTCTTCCATTCTGAATTTCTCACAGAAACAAATGTAACATGCCATCGGTCTTCCAACGGCATGTTTCCATTTTTTTTCTCTATATACTGTTTGAATGAAGTGCCAACATAACTGTTGGTTCCGGTTATCAAAATCTGTTTTCCCATTATTTTCCCTCGAATAACCCAGCATGTCTTTTTATCCGCTGCTACTAGCTATTTATGCATTTCTCCGGTTCCACCTTCCACAACACCTTTGTGTGACAAGACTGCTGTGATCGTTCCAAAAAAGCACTTCAGATCCATTATGAATCCAAATTTTTTCACATACTCACCATCCAGTTTTGCCTTTACATCTATCTCCAACTCATCACGTCCGTTGATCTGCGCCCATCCGGTCAGTCCCGGCATTACATCATTTGCACCATACTTATCACGTTCCTCGATCAAATCATACTGATTCCACAAAGCTGGTCTTGGTCCGACAATACTCATCTTTCCCATAAGGATATTGATGATCTGCGGCAATTCATCCAGACTGCTTTTTCTTAAAAATTTCCCTACTCTTGTAATATACTGTTCCGGATCAGCCAGCATATGGGTTGGCATATCCTTTGGCGTATCAATTCTCATAGTTCTGAATTTGTAGATCATAAAGTGTGTCTTATGGATTCCAACCCTTTTCTGTTTAAAAAGGATTGGTCCTCTACTATCAATTTTAATCGCAATGCATAAAATCAAAAACAACCAGGATAACAGAATTAATGCCATCGCCGATAAAAGAATGTCAATTATTCTTTTCACTCCCATATAAAGTTTCTGTGACATTGTAAATTGTCTCATCTTTTTGATTCCTTTCATGTATCTGCAATTATGCAAGCATCAGACAATAAATAGATATACCTGTGCCTATCAGCATTAAAAACGCTATAAGACTCTGATAATTCTCTAATTTCATGCTGCATCTCACTTTTTGGTTTATAAAAATGAGACTCAGTGGAAAGATCAGCGGCAAATAATATCTTGGTGATACTCCGTTAATTACCATCGACCCTACCGGTGTAAAATCCAGGTATAATGCCGTCCAGACCAGACATGCTGTTCCAAATATTAATACTGCATTCCATATTTTCATCATCAATATTTTTCTTTTCATCTGTGCATCATATGTTTTTTCTGTCATTCCAAAATCGGTCACAAATGTAAACAACATCGTAAGCAGTACTACAAAATATCCTATTCCATCATAGATTCCACGGTATGCAAAATTTGCAAGCACTTTGGAACCAATAAAATAAGATGCAAACGTTGTTCCAAGTGATTTCAACAAAACTCCTGTATACGTCAACGGATATCCCAAAATCATAGATAACTGACTTGTCTGGCTCGTATCTCCTCCACGGTAATCTCCTACCTCTGCTCCGCTTGTAACATTACCTATTAACGGCAGTATAAAGGACGCAAACATTAATATTAATAAGACAAAGATTCCTGCTTTAAACAGATTCTTTTGTCTCCTGCTATAAAACTTGTCCTTCGGCATAAGCCAATATAATGCCAAAAATGGAATATAGACCGCCTTTGAAAAGCATCCCACAACCATAGCAAGAATAGATACCATCGTCCGTTTTGTTTGAATTTTTTCTTCACTCAGGTACTCTGTTACAAACAATGCTATGCCCAACATTAAAAGTGCTATCACAAATGCATCATATGTAAATGACGAAAAAAGAAATACCGTTGTCGGCAGCAACCCAACACACATCAATGTACGTTTTCCATACTTGCTGAAACGAATCGCACACGTAACGACAGCTGTACAAAACAGTAAATTAAAAAACTTTCCTAAAAATACTGTTGCTACATAAGACAATCCCAGTGTTCTTCCTAATCCAAGTCCTAATATCTGTGGAAGATAAGCCCTTTGTCCATATCTGAGAAATCTACCTTTTTGTGATGACAATACAACGGTATCATTTGCCTGATTAAGCCATTCTCCTATCCATTGTTCTTCCTCTAACGTGTCCCCTGTTGGTACGCGCATTTCTACATTTGACATCACAGCATCACTGTACTCCATATAATTCCATACCCAGGAGTCTGTATATGCTATATTATAATGAATCTGTTCATCCCATGAATCAAATGAATGATGTGCTGATAAGATAATCACCGTTCCTAATGCAACTGATACCATTGCGTACATCCATTCGGGTCTTTTTCCAAAAAAGTACAATGAGAAACAAATATGTAACTTAGCAACAATACTGAAAATACAAGCAGAAACTTTGCCCAGGAAAATACCGTGTGATTTACAAATATTATTGAATTTAACTTATCCGCATCTTTGTTTTCCACTGTCAATTTCAGGCTGTCAACTTTCTGATCTACCCAAACTGCAGATTTTCCAAGCAAAAATGATGCAGTATCTTCCAGTTCCATCACTTCTTTTTGTCCATATCCATCATAGAATGTCACTTTCATTCTGGAGCTGATATCCGTCTTGCTTTGATAAATCAAATAGATAGAACTCACATATCTTCCATCAAATAAAAAATCATACGTTGTCTCTCCATCTTTATTCTCTGCCTTTTGTACTTCGCTCACCTGAAAAGTCTGCTCATATTTTTCGTTTTTAAACGAATTCCACTGTAATAATACCTGTTCTACAAATAACGATAGGAAAAATATTACAATAATTGCAATAAAATCTCTAAGATATATTTTTTTATTTTTTAGAATTTGTTTTATCTGTTCCATTTTCCTTTTTCCTATCAAGTTGCAAAATAAATCCCATTCCTGCAAGTACAAGAATTAAGATGACTTCCCAAATTTTTTCCATATTATATACCCTGTTTTCTGGTTCTACCGATTCTGAATAGAGTATGTCGGAACCATACGCTGCACCCATTCCCGTATATCATCCGGTTCTTCTACCACATGCTCTTTGATCTCTTCTAACTGTTTTAAAAACTTCTCTTCATCCATCTGAATCGGTTTACCAATATGAATTAATTTGTTGGCTGTTTCCTGCATGCCTTCTTCTTTCATGAGCATCTCTTCATACAGTTTTTCGCCTGGTCTTAATCCTGTAAATACGATCTGGATATCCTCGTCGGGTTTATGTCCCGAAAGAAGTATCAGGTTTCTCGCAAGGTCTACGATCTTGACCGGTTCTCCCATATCCAGGACAAAGATTTCTCCCCCCTTTGCATAGGCTCCTGCCTGTAACACAAGAGATACTGCTTCCGGTATTGTCATAAAATAACGGATAATATCCGGGTGCGTAACGGTAACCGGTCCGCCTGCCTCAATCTGCTTCTTAAATAAAGGAATCACACTTCCGTTGCTTCCAAGTACATTACCAAATCGGACTGCTACATATTCTGTCTTAGAACGATTATTGTATGTCTGAATAATCATCTCACAGATTCTCTTGGTAGCTCCCATAATATTCGTCGGGTTTACTGCCTTATCTGTAGAGATCATGACAAAACGTTTAACATTGTATTTATCTGCGGCCTGAACCACTTTCCATGTTCCTAAAACATTATTTTTTACTGCTTCATTCGGGCTGTCTTCCATCAACGGTACATGTTTATGCGCTGCCGCATGATATACGATCTCCGGACGATATTTATCAAAAATCAGATCCATGCGCTTTGTATTTCTTACGGAAGCGATCAATACGACCAGATCGAGTTCCGGGTAATTTCTCCTTAGCTCCTGCTGGATATCGTATGTAGTATTTTCATAAATATCAACGATCACTAACTGTTTTGGATTGTGTGATGCGATCTGGCGGCATAACTCGCTGCCGATCGACCCCCCTCCACCAGTAACCATAACTACCTTATCAGAAACATATCCCATAATGGAATCAAGATCAACCGTGATCGGATCACGTCCTAAAAGATCATTTACATCAACATCTTTTAATTTACTGATACTGACATCGCCATTTACCAACTGATATATACCCGGTAAACGTTTTAATTCACAGCCGGTCTGTTTACAAATATCTAGAATCGCTTTTGTCTCTTTTGCACTCGCTGTCGGAATTGCAATAATAATCTCATCTACAAGATACTCATTTGCAATTTCTATGATATCATTTCTATCTCCAAGGACTTTGACACCATGCATATATTTTCCAATTTTGCTTTTATCATCATCCACAAAACCTACAATATGCATATTCACAAAACGACTGCCGGAAATTTCCTTGATAATAGAATTTCCTGCTTCTCCGGCACCTACTACAAGCACTCTCTTAAGATTCTTCTCATCCACTTTTTTTCCAAAAAAAGTTCTGACTGCCCGATAAGAATAGCGGCTGATAAACATAAACGCCAATAATAATGTTCCGTAAATAAAATACCAGCTTCTAGGCAGCGGATACTCCTGATCTCTGTAATTCAGAAGAATCGTCACTGTATTGAGCAGCGTATCTACAATACATGCTGCTGCAAGATACAATAATTCGGTTACCCCTGCATATACCCAAAGGCTGCTATACAAACGAAATACATAAAATACAATAATCGCGATCACTAACGTTGCCGGCAATGAACTCCATACAACACCAATATAATACTTTGGTACAGCCGAAAGACTAAATTCAAATCTTACAATCAATGCCGTGATGCTTGTCAATATTACAATGCAAATATCCATCAGCACCATAAATATTCTCTTGATCCATAATGTTTTATCTAAGTTTTTCATAAGTCCGCCACTTTTCTCTATAAATTATTTTGCATATACTTCATAATGTTCTGTATTATAAATTTTACTAAATCCAATGCTATTAAAAAATTCAATATTGTCATACTCAGAATTAATAACCAGACAATTGCAGCCATAGGATTCTGTTTCTATCTGCAGCTGTTCCAGATTCTCCTGGGTAAAAGATAAACCTTCACCATAAATAACAGCAAACCTGGTATCATATTCCCGAAGCTCACCTGCCACCTCTTCCGGTGCAAGAACTCTTGGTTTTTCTACAAATTCCAACTGTTCAGCGATCTCCATGACTTCATTTGATATTTTATAACTGTTTGTGATAAATTCCAAATGCTGCGACGTATAATTTAATCCCATCCCTGCCTGAATCAGTAAAATATATATCACTATGACAATTATTTTTTCTTTCTTAGATGGTATGTTTATCAAATAGTCTGTCATTGCAACTCCAACAACCGATACTATGTTTAGTATTCCATAGACCATCCAATGATCTGTCTTCTGACCGCTCATATTTAGTATGCCATTTGCAATCCCCGGCGTCACCAGAAAAAGTATACCAAAAATCTCATATATTAACAAATTTCTTTGTCTTTTTTTATTTATAATCAAGAAATAAAATATTGCAACAAAAAGGAAAAAAACATTTGTTCCCATCCCATTGTAAGAAAAATATGCATTTTTAATGTCTTCCCACAACCCGGACATATTTATACCCCTTCCTTACAAACCAGACAAGAATCATCAGCAACATCATCAGGAACACATAAAACCAGCCTTTGTGATGTAACAATTGTGCCGCCGGATATAAAATAATAAATAATACTGCCTGCATCATAACCGGATGTTTTACACAATCGGATACTTTATTTTTTTCTCCTCCATACATGAAATTTAACATACGCATCACTTGTAAAAACGCATATGGAAGAATGCAGCATTCCAACATTACACTACCATTCCAACAGCTTCGGAATATGCCTGTCACCGGAGTTTCTACCGCTGTATATATTGGTACATAATAGATAATTTCTACAATTATTAAAAATACTGCCTGCATTTTTTCCTGCTTAAAAAAGAACTTTCCAATTTCCCAATAACAGCACATAAAAAATGGTAAAATGAATAATGGAAGTATTACCTTTATCAGCAATGCCGGATGTAATCCGGAAACCCATGCATTGACCGCATATAGCATCTCATAAGGTGAAAATATCTTTTCCATCTGCGTGGCAGGATACTGCTCGCCAGTATATGGTTGATATATATATGCAGAATTGGTATCAATTGATGTCATTACTGTTTGTACTGTCTGCTCCATCTGTGGTTTTACACAAACTACAGAAAACAATATTGCTATTATGGATACTATCATTGCAATTTTTACAGCCTTGTGTCCATTTTCTGATTTTCTTTTATGTTTGAAACATCCAAGTATTGCTTTTTTATTTGCTAAAATGGATACCACACATATCGTAATCGTCGCAAGCAGCCAAACCATACTAAGTTTTTCTAATGTGCAGCCACGATATAAAAAAAGTACCGCAACACCCCAAAATATTCCAAGCATAATAACAAATCCATTTGCATATGTGCTTGATATATTTCTCTTTTTTACACCTGCTGCTGCATCTATCAATGCACCTGCTAACCATGGCACTAAAAAAAACAAATAAATTACCAGCAATATTCCTGCTGCATTTTTCATTCATTTTCTCCTAACACTTTATCGACTTTGCGTTCTAATAAAATTTTATATACTTTCGTTCCCTTAATATACTCCAGTTCGTTTTCTACTTTGTTCATATGACATTTTAACTCACTAAGTGCACTGAGTATCGGATTATCCTGCAACCCTGCTTCCCTGATTCTAAATGCAATTTTTACCTCTCTTACATTATTTTCCCATTGATTTTCAAATATGATCTGTGGATCTTCCGATGCAAATATAAAATCATGATCTTTTGTTATGATGGCATTGTGCCGATAATGTTCAATTTCATATTCATTGTTATCTTTTGTCACAATTTGCACCTTGAGATTTTGCAAAACACATGAAACATTTAATGGATCCAATCGTATTTCTGATACATACTGTGTGAATTCAATCGGAATATTCAATTTTACATTCTGTCCTATAATATGATTTGTAATTGCCTTGTCTTCAAGATAGTTTGTTCCATCATTTAAGAACACCTGTAAGAATAAGTTTTCCTCCGGAAGCAGTTTTTTCACATCGTATACTTCTTTTTTGTAAGCAATAAGGCTTGCGTTATAGCCATTTTTCTCACCATATACATATTGATTAAATGCTTCATTCATATTTTCAAATATAACAATTTCTTCTTCCGTCATATCAAAGCAATCATAAATTTCATTGATCGTCATGATATCTTTCATAGCACTGCCATTTCTGGTATAAAAAGCAGACACCGCACGATATATTACAAATTTCACTGGAATTGGAAATGAAAATACCCATTCATAATCAATAATTTTATATTTGCTGTCAGTTTGATCTTTTATGATATTATCAAAGCTCATATCGATATTCATTTCTTTTCCACATTCCATCTCATCTGGAAAAGAAACTTCGCCAAATACCTGTACAAATTGTGCATCCGGCATAAATGTTCTTTTTTCTATATTAACATTATTTCTTATGATTCCATCATACATTCTAAGCAAAGAAAGAAATCTTACTTCGTCTTTATCCTCAAGAGCCTCCAACATTGTATTGCAAAGACTCTCCCCGGTTAAAAATTCAAAAGCGATCTCGTTTTCTGAAATCAGTTTCGATGGACACAGGATACCTTCATCCTTATTTTTTTCATAATAATCAGACATCTTCCTGATATGTGCTGCTCCGTCTTTTGCCAATGCTCTTTTTACAACCAGTCTCTGTTCCCCGTCCTTCATTATGTAGGTTTCTATCTGAAACTGTTTTCTTCTCTCTTTTGTAATTTTTGAGTAAATTTTCTTCAAGATATCACCTCACACTATTTTGCAACTTCTATAAAGAAGGAATTTGCAAAAAAATCAAATTTTTTTTCTTTTAAAAGATTTGCATAGACTCTATTTTCGTTAAAAAGCATCATTCTTGTATTATCGAAAGTATCTAAACCTATATTAAGATCATCTTCTCGTGGAAGGTACTCATCAGAAAAAATCTGTACAGGGAATTTATAATCCGGAAACGGATAATAGAATTCTGCTTTCCCATATCCAGCATCTGTAATTATTTTCTTTAACGCCTCTTTACTAAAAGTTCTCACTTTACTATCTGTATCAATATAACCTTCCAAACCATCAAAAAATTTTCCAGTATGGTCTTCTCTGGAGCCCGCCCAATATTTCAATCCAAATTTATTTTCAATAGCAATCAGCAGTTTTCCATCTTCTTTCAAATATCCACTGATTTTTTTTAAAAAGGCTTCAAATGGATATTCATCATCCGTGTAATAACCGGCATATTCCAATACTCCGATCAATGTAATATAATCATACTTTTCTTTCAAAACAACATCATTGAAATTTCCAACCATAATTGTAAGATTATCGTATTCTTTATTACGGTTTGCATTAATTAATGATCTGCGTTTAGAAAGATCTACACTCGTCACATGCTTTGCATTTCTGCAAAGTACTCCACTGATAGCTCCACATCCTGCCCCAATTTCAAGTACAGATGCATCTTTTTTTAAAGGATACCACTCCAGTATATTTTGTCTGACAGGTGAAAAATGATATAACACTGGCCACCGGTCATCTTCTGCAAGTATCTTCTCTACGTCTGGTTCTTCCATAATAAGCTGTAACAGATCATTCTCGATGTCCCCGTCACTATATTGATCCTGTCCATTATAAAATGTATAATCTAACGTTACTTTTCCAATCTGCTCTGTCATAGAACCTCTTTTCTATAGTTATCTACAACTATTATTTTTTACCCAAGAATCTCCTTGATATCCTTTATAAAATCAAATACATGCTCATTTTTTACATATAATGGATTCGCTGTCACATGTTCTACCTGCGGTCTGTAAGCTTTACAGATTTCAGTCAGATGTGTTGCAATGTTCATTGGACTGATATTATCCAGTGATACCATGTTATCATTGAAATCCTTAAGATCTTTATTCGCATAAGTATTCGTGATCGTCTTTACATCAAATACCGACATCTCAAGTGGCGGATAACTTGGATGTGGTGAACACATCAGTGAAATTCCTGCGTAAGTTTCCTGCAAAGTCCGCGCATATTCTTCAATTGTAAGCTTTCCAACGGAGACAAGCTCTTTGCCGTTTCCAAGCGGAATTGAACGGTGCATCTCCCCTGCCGAAAGAATCTCCCATTCCTCAATATCCGGCTGCATCATCACCCATTTTTTCAGAGCCGCTACTACAAGGTTAAATGCATTACGCTCCGTACCTGGACGTCCATAAACAAGAATCTGTTTTTTCTTATCAACCTGTGCAGGCATTTGCTCTAACGCTTTTCTTAATCCATCATTTAAGACAGGGTCAAATGCAAAGCTATGCGTAAAATGGTAATGATTTTCATCGAAGAATTCTTTCAACAACATACTGTTAAAAATTGCAATTGTTGGATAATCACTTTTGTAGGTAGAATCTGCAAGCAGGTACTTCGTAGACCAGGAGTAAAATCCTGGCTCATAATCCTGAATAAAATAGAGAAAAATATTTGGTTTGATTCCAAATGTATTTTCAAATCCAACATAAGCATCCTGACAACAATACGCTGTCCACCAGCCAGTAAATAAGAAATAGTCATTCTCTGACACTGGAATACTGCGGTTAAAACGATTGCTGTATGGAATAATCTGTTTTGCAACGAGAGAATCATCTTCTGCTTTTACAAATGTATACTCATCGGAATATTTTTTAATGGCTGCTTTGTCTGGCTCTGCGTCTACTAAAATAATACGTGCATCATAGCCTAATGCTTTCACTAAAGTATCGAAAAACTTCAGTGCAGTTGAGATTCCACCAAAGACATGCTCTGCATTGATAGACGGAACCAGAAGGTTCATTCTGCGGTTCGGATATTCTATCTTACGGAAAGTGTATGGTGTAATTTCATATACATTCGTATCCAATTGTGGAAGTCCGGTTTCTCTTTTTCTCTTCAGAAGCATTTTTTCCTCCTGCTCTTTGACAGTCTGCTGCACCGCGGCACAAATTTTGGGCTGACAACAATAATAATCAAGATTTCTATTATAATATGGATCTCCGTTTTTCCGGTAGGTCTTATACATCTGATCAGACAGATCAAAGTCAATCTGTGGGATTTTACTTGCATCCCTGCTCTTAGATTCATAATGATACAGACGAACATTTGGATCGTAGATATTCACGAGTCCATGCTGGTTTGCACGAAGTGCAAGTTCAATATCGCTTCCACATACAATGAATTTCTCATCAAATCCACCGATTTTCTCAATTGTCGCCTTCGAAACTGCAAGACAGGCTCCCGTTACCGCCGAAACATTTCTTGTTACCATCGGTGACACAAATGGCGATCCATAGTGCTGCGGTTTCATTCCCTTGAATACATGATCAGCCCAGCCACCCATTCCAATAACTACTCCTGCATGCTGGATCGTATTATCTTCATATAAAAGCAATCCACCGACAACACCAACATCTTTTCGTATAGCTTTCTCTACCAGTCTTGTAAGCCATTCCGGTTCAATAACTTCTACATCATTATTCAAACATACATAGACATCTCCGGTTGCGAACTTCATTCCATAATTATTAAGCCTTGACCAGTTAAACTCAAACGCCGCATCTTTCACGATGACATTGTCATGTTCTTCTTTCACCTTCTTCAGATAAGTGAAAGTCTCTTCCCTCTCAGAATTGTTATTTAAAATAATAATCTCAAAATTTTTATAAGTTGTCTTCGCATAAATACTGTCAATTGCAGCCTTTAACAAATCTGCATGATCTTTAATCGGAATAATAATGGAAACCTTCGGTTCCTCATTCATGTGATATCTCACATCATAGACAAACAAATTCTCTGTCTCATTTGCAGTCGCTGCTCCTTTGCCATAAACACGATCTAAATGTTCCTGAATCGCATTAAGTCCTGCTGTCTGTGCATATGGCTTTGACTCCGGGTTGGCTGCTGTGGAGCTCGGAAGATCTCTCCAATGATAAAGTATCTCAGGGACATGTCCAATCTTGTCCGTCATCTCTGTCATTCGAAGTAACAGATCATAATCCTGGCTTCCGTTGAACTCACCGCGAAATCCACCCACTTTTTCAAATAAGGACTTCTTGAATCCAATCAAATGTCCTAAATACATCTGGCTCAGGAAAAGATCCGGAGACCAGTCAGGTTTACATAATGGATCTCTCGTTTTTCCTTTCGCATCAATAATATCCATATCGCTGTATATGATCTCAGAACCTTCTTTTTTTATCTTCTGATAAAATTCATGTAATGCAGACGGTGCAAGCTCATCATCATTATCCATAAGAAGGATATACTCTCCGGATGCAAGCGCTGCTGCCGCATTGGTTGCTCCTGAAATCCCCTGATTTTTTTCTAATAATTTAATTTTAATCCGGCTATTTTTCATTGCAGATAAGTGCTCTCTTACCTCCTGCTTTGTAGAACAGTCATCTGCAATGCAAATCTCCCAGTTTTTGTAATTCTGCTTTTCTATAGATTCAATCGCCTTATCAAGCCACTTAATTTCTACATTATATACAGGCATTACAATGGAAAAAAGAATCTCTCCACTATAATTTTTTAATTTTTCTTTCTTCACTCTGCCGTATCCAGGTTCATAATTTACACTGGCAGATAAACGCTGTTTAAAGATTTCCGGTCCCTGATTTTTTAAAACTTTTAATCCTTTTTTATTTTCTGAGGATTTCTTACTCCCTCTTTTATAATTGCTGCAAGCTTCTGTGTTCTTCCCATAATGCTCCTTTTTATATACAGCGATTCCTATCATCGCTGATTTTACTCGCTGTTCGCCTTCCCATAGCCTACTCTTCATTACAACTTACTATCGAGTTCAAATCAAAATACCCAACAGTAACTTTTTTAGATAAAACCTGTATACAACAAATATCATATAATCTGTGATGAACTTCTAATTCGTCACCATTATATCCTGTACATCCTAACTGTAGCAGATACTGTCCTTTTTGAAATGGCAATTTTTGTCTGAATGATACTGTAAGTGTCGTCCCTGCCTCTATCAGTCCAGGCTCTAACCCTTCAATAAGTGAATTGGTTCCGGTAAGATCTGTTCCCTTTAAATCCCGGATTGTAAATGCAAAAATTGGATTTAGCACATCCTCATGAAACTGTACCTTTAATTTCAAAACACACTCTTCGAATTTAGAAACAGTATTCGTAATCTTTCCTGTTGCATCGAAAATTCCAAAGTCAATAATCTCTGCCTTTTTATCGCCATACTCCTGCTTATCCGGATTTAAAATCATGGATTCTTTCCATGCAACTCCTTCTATTGCTGCATGACCGTCTTCTTTTTTTGGGCTGTCTTCCATCTTTGATTCTGCCATTACCCTTTTGTAAAGATCGATCATGTCCTTTGGTTTACCCTCTGCAAGCTTTACCCCTTTATTCAAAAGGACAACTCTGTCACAGTATTTTCCAATGCTCCCAAGATCATGGCTAACAAAAAGAATGGTCTTTCCCATTTTCTTAAATTCTTCAAATTTGTGATAACATTTCGTCTGAAAAAATACATCCCCAACCGAAAGTGCTTCATCGACAATAAGGATTTCCGGCTCAATATTGATTGCAACTGCAAATGCAAGACGTACAAACATACCGCTGGAATATGTTTTGACCGGCTGATTTACAAAATCACCAATATCCGCAAAATCTAAAATATCCTGCAGCTTTTCATCTATCTCTTCTTTGGTAAAACCAATCATGGTTCCATTCAGATAAATATTTTCAATTCCGGTATATTCCATATTAAATCCGGCGCCAAGTTCCAGCAACGCAGAAATACGCCCATTTACTTTGACTTCCCCATCGGTTGGATTCAAAACTCCAGTGATGATCTTTAAAATTGTAGATTTTCCTGAACCATTTGTTCCAATAATGCCAACTGTCTCTCCCTGACCAACCTGAAAAGATACGTCATTCAATGCGTAATGCTCTTTTCCAAGTGGTTTTTTTGAAAATCCTAATGCATCTTTCAAGCGATCCCGGTTTCTGTCATATAATTTATATATTTTTTTTACATGTTCTACTGAAATTGCGATGTTATCCATGCAGTTACCTTTCTATAACACATCTGCAAAATGTGGCTTTAATTTTTTGAATATTTTTGTCCCGATTATGAATAATACAATTGTAAGAATCCAATAATAAATTGTCATGCCTGGTTGTTCCCAAAATCCAGCCTTATTGATCAAAGAATCCCTATATCCTGCCACAATATAATACATTGGATTTAACTTTAAAATTGTAATCAGAATCGGATTCAATTCCATCCCATCAATATTCCACATAATTGGTGTCATCCAGACACCTATCTGCAAAATAATGTTAATGATCTGTCCAAGATCTTTGAAAAATACTACTATTGCAGATGTTGCATATATCAGTCCTAATAAAAGGATCATCATCGCAAAGGTATAATATAACATTTGCAATGTATGCAAATCCGGATAATACCCATAACACGCATATAAAATAATTGTAAATGCAATAAAAAACAAATGCACAAACAAAGCCGATATCAATTTAATAATTGGTAAGATATCAATCTGGAATACTACCTTTTTTACCAGATAGCTATACTCCATCAGCGCATTTGTTCCGCCGCTCAGTACCTCCTGAAAGAAAAACCATGGTACAAGTCCTGCTATCAGCCACAAAACAAAAGGTGCTGTAATTCCCGATCTGAGATTAATGCCACTTGCATGCATTCCCTTTTCAAATACAAACCAATATACCAATACTGTTACAATCGGCTGGACAAAAGCCCAGATAATTCCCAGATAGGATCCTGCAAATCTGGTTTTAAAATCATTCTTTGACAAGTCCCATATTAATTTTCGATTACTTATTATTTCTTTCAGCATATTGGCTTGTTTTATTTCCGTTGGCATGCTTTTCCTCTAACTTTCATTCTCTTAAGCTATAACTTATTTACGGTTTTTGTACATATTCTGAGATTCCACTCCATACTTTATCCTTATCAGATAATGTAAGATCCGCCTCAGTCATTCCTTCCGGCATCGGCCATTCCACACCGATCTCCGGGTCTTTCCACAACAGCCCGCCCTCATCATTTGGATGATAAAAATCTGTTACCTTATAACAGAATTCTGCATAATCGGACAATACGATAAATCCATGCGCAAATCCCTTTGGAATAAAGAACTGTTTCTTATTCTCTGCGGATAAAGTCACACCAAACCATTTACCAAATGTCTCTGATCCCTCGCGCAGATCGACCGCAACGTCAAACACCTCTCCATTTACCACACGCACCAGCTTGTCCTGTGGATAATTAATCTGAAAATGTAATCCTCTTAATACGCCTTTTTTGGATGCAGACTGATTATCCTGTACAAATTCACAGTCAATTCCTGCCTCTTTGAAATCATTGTAATTATAAGTCTCCATGAAATATCCACGGGCATCCCCAAATACGGTCGGCTCAATCACTTTTAATCCTGCAATTCCATTGCAATTGTCTGTTACTTTTATTTTTCCCATTTTTTATACTTCCTTTTCGAATCTTTTTTATCCATAGATGAAAATAAAGACTTTATAATCCCTCTGCAATTTCCATCAGATATTTTCCATAATCTGTCTTCAATAATGGCTGTGCAAGTTTCACAAGCTGCTCTTTGTCAATGAACCCCCGCTTGTAAGCAATTTCCTCGATACAGGAGATATATAATCCCTGACGTTTCTGGAATGCTGACACGAAATCTGCCGCTGCAAGAAGCATGTCATGATTTCCGGTATCTAACCAGGCAAATCCTCTTCCCAATGTTTCAACATTTAAAGTTCCACGGTTCAGATATTCATTATTTACGCTTGTGATCTCTATCTCACCCCTTGCGGATGGTTTTACATTCTTTGCAATCTCAACTACATCATTGTCATAGAAATAGAGTCCCGGTACTGCATAGTTTGACTTCGGATTTTCCGGTTTTTCCTCGATGGACAATGCTTTTCCATTCTCATCAAATTCTACAACCCCATATTCTCTCGGGTCTCTTACATAATAGCCAAAAATGGTTGCGCCGGCTTCATTTTCTGTACGCTCAGCTGCGCTCCGAAGAACTTTTGAGAAACTCTGTCCGTAAAAAATATTGTCTCCTAATACCAATGCCACTGCATCTTTTCCAATAAATTTTTCGCCGATAATAAATGCATCAGCAAGTCCCCTTGGCTGTTCCTGTACCGCATACTCAAATCTCATCCCAAGCTGTGATCCATCCCCTAATAACTCCTCAAACACCGGCAGATCCCTTGGTGTAGAAATAATCAGTACTTCTCTGATTCCAGCAAGCATTAAAGTTGATAAAGGATAGTAAATCATTGGTTTATCATAAACCGGCATGATCTGCTTTGAAATTGCTTTTGTCAATGGGTATAAACGTGTTCCGGATCCTCCGGCTAAAATAATTCCTTTCATTTTTCATCCTCCTAAAAAATTCATTTTATCACTTTTTGGTAAAACGCAAACAAGCAGTATCATCCGACCTACGGACGGTACTGCTATTTGTGCTATTATTATTTTCCCTGATACATATCTTCATAATATTTCTGATAATCACCACTGGTAACATTGTTCATCCAGTCTTCATGTTCTAAATACCAGGCGATGGTCTTCTTAATTCCATCCTTGAACATCGTCTCCGGTTCCCAGCCTATCTCAGCTTTTATCTTGTCAGGTGCGATCGCATATCTGCGATCGTGTCCCTTGCGATCCTCTACATATGTGATCAAATCTTTGCTTACATTTGCTTTTCTTGGATCAGTATCAGGAAGAATTTCCTGTAGAGTCTCAATGATAATATTGATAATCTCAATATTACGCTTTTCATTATGTCCGCCAATATTGTAAGACTCACCAAGCTTTCCATGTTCCTGAACCATGTCAATTCCCTTTGCATGATCATCTACATATAACCAGTCACGAATATTCAATCCATCTCCGTACACCGGTAATTTCTTTCCGTGCAAAGCATTGTTAATAATTAATGGAATCAACTTCTCCGGGAACTGATATGGTCCATAATTATTAGATGTATTCGTCACATTAGCCGGAAAATGATACGTATCAATATAAGCCTTCACTAACATATCAGAAGACGCTTTACTAGCGGAATATGGACTGTGTGGCTGATATGGAGTTGTCTCATAAAAATAGCTTTTTCCATCATCAGGAAGTGAACCATATACTTCATCTGTCGATACATGAAGGAACTTTTTACCAGTTTTAAAACTGCCATCCGGCAGCTCCCATGCTTTTTTTGCACAATTAAGCATAACTGCTGTTCCAAGAACATTTGTCTTGACAAAAACTTCCGGATTTTTAATACTTCTGTCAACATGACTTTCTGCCGCGAAATGCACAACACGGTCAATATCATTTTCTTCAAAGATCTTCATGATAGCATCCTTGTCCGTGATGTCTGCTTTAATGAAAGTGTAATTATCTCTATTTTCAATATCTTTTAAATTCTCCAGATTACCTGCATATGTCAATGCATCTACATTGATAATTCTGATTTCATTATCATATTTGCGAAACATATAATGAATGTAGTTCGATCCAATAAATCCAGCTCCTCCAGTTACCAAATAAGTTCTCATTCCGAGATCCTCCTATCATCACAATTATTTGTCATTTTACCATATTTTATATACTAAGACAAGTTTTACACATCTTAGGATTTTATTAACTATTTCAGCTCTGCCATATAAACATCCAATGCGTCTTTCCAGTCAGCCATCTGATAACCATCCGCTAATCTCATCATATAATTATCCAGAATAGAATATGCCGGACGGTCAGCCGCTGCCGGATTCATCTGTTTATACTGTTTACTTGTTACATGATTTACCTTTGTGCTTTTTCCTGCTCTTTTGAAAATTTCCTCTGTAAAGTCTGCCCAGTTTGTATCTCCCTCGCAGGTAGCATGATACAGACCATAATTTTCCGTTCCCTCAAAATGATGGATTGCCTTTGCAAGCTCTACTGCACTTGTTGGCGATCCAAGCTGATCGCAGACAACACTCACTTCATCATGAGTCTCCGAAAGGTTCAGCATAGTTTTTACAAAGTTTTTTCCATCTCCATATAACCAGGCTGTACGAAAAATAAAGAAATGGTTTGAAAACTGTTGAACAAACTTCTCCCCCTCGAGTTTTGTTTTACCATAAGCACTCACCGGATTCGGTGCATCAAATTCAGTATATGGTTTTGTACCATTTCCCTCAAAAACATAATCAGTTGAAACATGAATCATCTTTGCGCCAACTGCCTCTGCTGCAATGCTTAAGTTTCTTGGACCCAAAGCATTGATACGATAGGCTGCATCCCACTGCTTCTCACATGCATCAACATTTGTATGGGCCGCACAATTAATGATCACTTCTGGCTGTTCTGCACGTACAAGTGATAATACCTGCTCAATTTTTGTAATGTCAAGTGCTGTCACACCTTCCCCTTCCGCTACATCTGTATTAATAAATGTCACATCACTTCCTGCATATTCCTTATTGATCGCACGACCAAGCTGTCCATTACATCCTGTTACCAAAATCTTTTTACTCATTCTCTTCATTCCCTCTTTCTTTTTATAAAATTTTCCATCTTTTATCACACTTCAGTTTTCTTCTTCCTGTCCTTTACGACACAGGATGTTATTATTAAAAATACTATAAATACTACTCCAAACGAGAGGGTACAACTCAGTGCCGCTCCCAACATTCCAAGACTCTTTACGAAACCCGATCCCAGAAATACTGCAAATATAAGTCCGGCTCCATATCCCAGCAATAAAAAAATCTGTTTTCCCGTAACTGTTACCACATAATAGAGACAATATACATAGGCATTCAGTCCTCCGCATATCATAATGATCACCAATTCCATTCGATATGCCCTCAGATCAACTCCATACACAAGAGATAATATTGGTATTCCCAAAAGATACGCACCCACACATGCTGCAATCGTAAGTGCACCAATTAAAATCATCATTTTTTTCACAATGTCCGTAAACTCTTTTATATTTTCCCCTTCCCAATCTTTGGCAAGATCTGTAAGAAGTGGCCGGAATACAAAAAGGCTTAATAAATTGATCACAAATGCAGGCATAAATAAAATATTATAGCTGTTCTGAACCGTCTCATCGTAATATGTGTTAATCGCATATTTGGGTGCATTGTTCAGATAATTCATAATAAAAGATGACACAAACAATGGCCAGCATGCATTATAAATACCTAAAATCCCTCTCCATTCAAGATGCACCGGTGTTGGTTCAAAGTATTTTTTCATATGTAAATCATAAAACAGCATAATAACCAGTGACGTTAATGTAAGTGTCATAGCCGCATATAACAGGTTGTCTGTTAACCATAATATAATTGTGAATGTAATCGTTGAAATTCCGCTCCGCATTAACATCTCTTTTCCGGAAATATCAATGCGTTCTCTCTGTTGGAATAGTCCACTATATACATCTGCCACAGCCTCTACCATTCGATACCCCAGAATCCAAAACACGGTAAGTGCTTCTACTCCAGTATAACCATTTACAACAATATAGCCTATCATGCAGATCAGCATAATAATACAATTTAACATTCTGCTGGTAAAATATTGATCAAATGTAAATTTATTTTTTATATCCGTCGACTGAACTGGTCTGATTTCAAATCCACCGACAGAAAACAAAAGCTGCGCTGTAGAATACGCCAATGCAAAAAATCCACCCCTGCTCTCTCCGCTAATCCGGTTAACGATAATCAACAGAAGCATAGAGGAAAGTGAATTGCAAAGACTTCCAGCCATATTCCACATAAATTTCTTCTTTGCTGTTGTTTCCTTCATTTATTTCTGTTCCCTTTTTTCTTTCTCATCAATTGCAATCTTCTGTACTAATTCTTTTACTTTATTGTCCAGTTTAGAAATGTCCATAGTGAGTTGAAAACATTTGACAAGTAATATAAATATAATCAAAAGAAATATGAAATTAGTTGTGGAATATACGCCTACCAACTCTGACATCCAATCTGCAATCTGTGGAAAAATACTAAACAAAACGAGCATTATCGCAAACAATGTCCAAAAAATAGAATACTCTATCTGTAATTTTTCCTGTTTTACTTTTTTGCACATATAAAGCAATGTAAAAACAGATACGATAATCAATGTAATTCGAAATGCTATCGACATTCTTTTCTCCTTTATCCTGTCTATTTTGTAAAATCCACTTTCTTTTTATTGCGAAAGTTCTGTATTAATAATATAGAGATCAACATTCTGGCCATATATTTTGCAGCATTAACGGCATTAAGATAACTTTGTCCGGCAATTCTTTCATCCATCTTTGCCTGTATTTCTGCCACTTTTGCTCCCATTTTAATCAAATACGATACTGTATCCGGTTCCGGTCCAAAATTTATGTTGTTTGCCAATACTTCTATTAATTTTTTATTATACATACGCATTCCAGATGTCGGATCCATGATTTTTGCACCTGAAGTAAGTCTGATCGCTGTGGTGATCAATCTGCTTCCAATCATCCTTGCTGTAGTCGGTTTCTTTTCTTCAACAAATCTGGATGCGATCACAATATCATTTCCTTCTTCTATTTTCCGGATCATTGCTGCAATATATTCCGGTCTGTGCTGTCCATCTGCATCAAACTGTACTGCGCAATCATATCCCTTTTGATATGCATATTTCATACCAGTCTGAAATCCACCTGCAAGTCCTAAATTTACCGGAAGATCTATAATATTGTAATGATTTGAATGGCATATCTCAGATGTTTTATCCATTGATCCATCATTAATCACCACATAATCATACTCTGGATAATTTTCCGTCAAATGCTTCACCACACGTTCTATATTGTCCTGTTCGTTGTATGCCGGAATGATGATCAATACTTTCATTCTTTCTCTCCATTCATGTCTTTTGCAATCTGCATAACCTTTTCAGCAGTGGCATCCCACGTGAAATATTTTACTAATCTATCATAACTTTTACATTCTGCCTGTGTTCGGTATGCATCATCTTCTATTACTTTTTCCAAATTTTTCTGAATTGATTCAACTGTATTATCTCTCATGATAATTCCATACTGTTCATCTACAAGTAACTCTTTCGCTCCCCCCTGATAGGTTGTTATCACAAAACACTTACATGCCACAGCCTCCAGGACAGAAGTTGGAAAACCTTCTGAATCCGATGGCAGGCAAAATATATCTGACGCATCCAAAATTTTAACAATATGTTCAAAATCAACTTGTCCGGTCAATATGATATACGGATCTGACATTTCTATCAATTCCTGATATAATATACCATCCCCTGCAATCATTAAATAAACTGGTGCCTGTCCTTTTTTTGTCCTGCTTATATTTATCTTTTTTACCGCTGATACAAGCTGTTTAATTCCTTTTTCCGGAATTAATCTGCCAGTAAAAGAAATTACTTTTGCTTCATTCGGAATCTCATATTCCTTCCGATAATCAATGTCAGACTCTTTTAAAATCCGCTGAAATTCTTCGATTTCAACCGCATTATATAGTGTTCCCTTTGATTTGATATGGAAATGTCCGCTCCACTCACAACAGGCTTCCGAAACTCCATAGTAATCATCACAATACTTTTTCAACAAAAATGTAAGGAAATGCTCATACCATCCCCCCACTGTGTCAAACAACTTATTATTTACACTTAGGTGAGATGTTCCATGCTCTATTACAATGGATGGAATCCCCTTACTTTTTGCAAATTTTGCTCCGTATAATGAATGCAGATAGAATCTCGTATTAATAATCACAAGATCATACTGATTCATCCTGATCAACTTTTCTACTTTTTTAAACTCTTTATTTTTTTTGAACACCGGATATCTTCCACCTAACAAATCGTAACATGGCAGACGATAGATCTGTATTCCTTCTTGTATTTCATCTCCTGATAAATTACCCGTATTTGATGTTACTATAGTAACTTTGTTTCCCGCAGCAATCAATTTTCTGCTCAAATACAAAGTATAACGTTCTACACCACCAACATGCGGATAGTATTGCGCAGAAAAAATACAATAATGTTTTGACATTTTTTCACCTGTTCAATTTTGCTCTAATGTATTTTTGTTTTCATTATGAATAATAAACTTTTTTAATATATAACATTAAGATTCTTGATGTCAATCCAAATCCTAATATACGATATACCCTATGAACCAGATGAACTGCCGGGTTTATATCATAAGTTAACAGATATGCATATTTTTTCATTATCTCACGATCATTTTTAATTTGCTCATTCTGTTCTATCAAATATGCCTGTCCCATCCAGACTGCAAACGGATACGCTAAATACGCATAAAAAACTTTCCGATATTCTTGATCCAAATATTTTTCTGCATATTGGGTATATTCTATTATAATATTTTTCAGATCATTCACCATATAATATTTCATCTTCTGACTTGTCTGAGCTGTTTCATGGCCTTTGCGATACACATAAAATGGTTTATCATACCATTCAAACCGTTCTGCGCAAATCAGCATTCTGGCAATCCAGTCTGTATCTTCATTGCGGATTCCCTTTTTAAAATACAGATCATGTTCCCGTATCAAAGAGGTTTTTACAAGTTTTGTCCAAACTGTAACGCTAAGCATTCCAGCTTTTATCAGATTTTCCACTGCCTCTTTTCTTTTCTTTCCCGATACAAGTGTGCGATCAAAAGAAGATGGGTTTACAGTTTTATTTTTATCCTGCCAATACACCATGTTTGCGTGCATCACAACATCCGGTTCTGTCTCACTTATCACTTTTATGATATCACACAACGCATCTGGATTACTCCAATAATCATCATTGTCCATAAATGTGATGTAATCACCACTGGCTTTCTCCAATCCAACGTTTCTTGCATCTGATGTTCCACCGTTCTGTTTGTGAATCGTAACAATTCTATCATCTTTTTGGGCATATTCATCACATATCATCGGACTATCATCCGTAGATCCATCATCTACTAACAAAATTTCGAAATTGTGATACGTCTGCGCCAATATGCTTTCCACACATTGTTTCAAATATAAAGTTGAGTTGTATACCGGTATAATAATACTTATTTTCATATCTTACTTAATATCTTTTTCTTTTAATTTTTGAAAAAATATCCCTTACTCTCCCAATCCATCCTCAATCGCTTCCACGATCGCTTTTAAAGCCTCTTCCTCGTCTTCGCCCTCGCATATGAGTTCAATCTCATCTCCAGACTTGATACATGCGCCTAACACGCTTAAGACACTTTTTGCGTTTGCGATATTATCGCGGTAGCGGAACGTGATATGTGATTTAAACTGCATTGCATCCTTACATAAAATTCCCGCAGGTCTCAAATGCAGTCCTGTCGGATTTTTTATTACTACTTTCTGACTAACCATGCTGTATTACCCTCCAAATTCCAATCCCCTGATTTTTTTATCCGTATGCCGGTCTGAATCACCATGTTATAATCAGACCAGCATTTTGGTATTCTATAACATAATTTTTGTGATCAATTCCGCCAGTTTCCTTGCTTCTTCATCGATCACTTTCTGATCTTTCCCCTCGATCATGACACGCACCAGCGGCTCTGTTCCGGATGGGCGGATGAGAACCCTTCCCTCGCCCTTGAATTTTTTCTCAACATCTGCCACGGCATCTGCAATTTCCTGATATTCCATGAATTTTTCTTTTTTATGGTTTGGAACTTTTGCGTTGACAAGAGCCTGTGGGAGTACTTCCATAATCTCAGCAAGTTCTGACAACGGTTTTCCGGTATTGACCATAACTTCTAATAAATGCAGGGCACTTAATAATCCGTCACCGGTTGTATTATCGTCTAAGAAGATAACATGACCGGACTGCTCTCCTCCGATGTTATAGCCATTTTTTCTCATATTCTCAAGAACATAACGGTCGCCGACTTTTGTCTTTTCCACATGGATGCCCTCTTTCTGCCCCATAAGGGTAAATCCGAGGTTTGTCATGACTGTGACTACGATCGTATCTTTCTTCAAAGTTCCTTTGGACTTCATGTAGTTTCCACAGATTGCCATGATCTGATCGCCGTCCACAACATTTCCATGCTCATCCACCGCAAGCATACGGTCTGCGTCACCGTCAAACGCAAGACCAACTGCTGCCTTTTCATATACAACACGCGCTTTCAGCTCATCCATATGAGTGGAGCCACAATTGGAATTGATGTTCGTACCATCCGGATCGGTGTGGATCGCGATAAGATCTGCTCCAAGATCTGTCAGTGCTTTGACAGATGTATAATGGGATGCACCTTCTGCGCAGTCTACAACAATTTTCATACCTTTAAGATCCACCGGAACACATTTTTCCATGAATTTCACGTATTCATCTCTCAGATCGAAGCGGTAATCAATCTTTCCTACACCGGAACCGATTGGAAGTACCACGTCTTTCATATTATTTTTGATCAGAGCCTCAATCTCATCTTCCATCTCATCCGGAAGCTTGTAGCCCTCTCCATTGAAGAACTTGATCCCGTTAAATTCCATTGGATTGTGTGATGCGGAGATGACTACTCCAGCATCTACTTTGTGTTTTCTGGTGAGATATGCGATCGCAGGTGTCGGCATCACTCCGACAAATATTGCATTTGCGCCAACCGAACAGATACCTGCCATTAATGCGCTCGCTAACATTCCTCCTGAAATTCTCGTATCACATCCTACAATAATGGTTGCCTGATGCTCCTGCTCTTTTGTGAGCACGTAAGCTCCTGCCTGACCTAACTTTGTTGCCAGTTCAATTGTCAGTTCCGAGCCCGCCACACCACGGACACCGTCTGTTCCAAACATTCTTGCCATGTTACTATTCCTCTCTTTGTTCCTGATTTTATAGATATCTGTGAAACTGGTTATCAGCTTCTTTCAATCATCCAATATTTTTTCAGATTTTTATGATTTTCAATTCGTTATTTCTGCTCCACTTGTTTCAAAATCTGCTACCTGTCAGTTACCTTCTTAGACGTTGACGTATTTTCCAGTTCTCCATCTGTATTGTCAGATTCAGCAGAAGCAGATGTATCAGATGCACTTTCAATAGTAACTGCTGCATAAGTATCCGCATAGCTGACCGTATCCTCATCCAGTTCAAATGTAATCAGTACATTATGTGCACCCAGCTTCAGATCAGTCAGATCGATACTGCCGGAAATCGTCTTTTCGTCCAGTGCATCGATCACACTGCTCCTTCCGGACACAGTGAGGGCAATGTTGTCTTCCTCATACTGTACTTTTTCATCCGAACTCAGTCCGATCACCTGAAGATTCGTCACCGGAATCTGCAAAGTCTTTGTCTTTACTGCCTCCACCACAACTGTAACATCAATCTTGGAGTCTGAACTGATCACTAATGCAGTGCCTGAAGGAAGATATGTGGAAATGTCCACAGTCTTTTCAATATTTGAAGTTGCATCTGTAATATCTAACACTTCTTCCGGGATCGTGATCTTATTGATGGTATTTAAAATAGCCGCCTCGCCTTTAATACGTACTTTCTGTGGTGTATAGGTAATATTCCCTGCCTGATATCCATCTGCCGGAGTTCCGGTTGTCAGGAATTCCAGTTCCACATCTTTCGTATTCAGGATCTGTGCACTGATATTGACTGTGCTCACACTCAGCGTAAGCTTTGTCGTATCCACAACCTCTCCCTGTGCATCATAAAATACAGGTGTCACACGGTCTGTGATATCCGTTGACATGCCATCTACATTAATAGTCGCCACAACGGTATCGATCTGATTTACAACAGAAGCCGGACCGGATACTTTCATAACATTCGCATCTGTGATCTCAACATCACCAAGCGCGCATCCCGACGCAACCGTACCGGTTGTGTTTGTCTTGATCGGGAACTGCTTTGAAGCAGAATCCTCCAATTCAAGATCCAGATACAGATCTTTGCTGGTAATATTAATACTGCTGTTGTTACGGTTACAGGTCACGACAACCGGCACACGGTAAGTCCCTGTTTTCTCATCATATTCAATTTTCTGTGCATCCGCCGTTGCTGTAAAGTTCGCATTGGTAAGTGTATTATGCACAGAGCGTTTTGCATACACGCTGAACGTGATCGTATTCTTTCCATCCAGATAATCTGCCCATTTTCCCATGGAGGTGATATAAGATTTATTTTCCAGTGAGACACTGGTTGTGTAAGGTTTTGAGTTGCTCGGATCATCAATATTCACGACTACGATCCATAAAACAACAGCAAACAAAACAGCAAGGATTTTAAGGCCAAAGTTATTCATTACTTTCTTTCCGAATTTTTGTAACATCTTTCAGCCTCCTTCTCCATGATTTCACTTTCGAAGTGTCCTGCTCACGTTTCTGAATGTAAGCCAGTTTATTTTTTAAGAATTCTGCATCTACATTCCGGTAAAGTTCACCGTCCAGTGCAATGGATACTTTTCCGGTTTCCTCCGATACTACAATTGTGAGTGAATCGCTCACCTCACTGATACCGACTGCCGCACGGTGTCTTGTTCCAAGGTCTTTGCTCAGGCTTAAGGAGTCCGTCAGTGGAAGATAGCAGGTGGCAGAAACAACTCTGTCTCCCCTCACAATGACTGCTCCATCATGCAGCGGTGTGTTTTTTCAAAAATATTGATCAGAAGCTGGCTGGTCAGGATACCATCTACGGCAATCCCTGTCCTCTCATACTCCGTCAGAACGATTTCATCTTCCACTACGATGAGTGCTCCTGTTTTTACTTTTCCCATCTCATAGCAGGCTTTCACCAGCTCTGTGATAGTCTTGTCGGAAAACTTTCCATTCTCCACTTTGTTGAAATCAAAATTAAAAAGATTTACCAAAATGTTCTTCCGTCCGAGATTTTCCAGTGCCTTGCGCATCTCCGGCTGGAAGATCACGACCACAGCGATCATTGCCACGTTAAACAGTTTGTCGGCGATCCAGACGATCGTATTCATTTCAAACAAAACTGCAAGCAAAACAAAGGCAAGGATCACAAGGATTCCACGGAGAAGCATCCACGCTCTCGTATCTTTGATCCAAACCAGCATATAATAGATCAGAACTGAAATGATAATGATCTCTATAATATCTGTGAGGGACATCTGAAGCGTCAGGTAAGACACCGCTTTTTCCCAAAACGTCCGCAATATTACGCCTAAATTCTGCACCGGATTCACTTCCTTTTAATCTAATAAATTTTCGTCTATGTCCATCTCTTCTGCAAATTTCTTCTTGTTCAAACGTTCCTTCTCGTTTTTGCCGTTAAAACGTTTGATCTGTTTATCCTTCTCTGTCACCAGAGACTTTGGAACTGCTTTTACATAATAATAGTAATCATCATCCTCGAACTGGAGTCGTTCCGTTCTGGAGTAATCCAGATTAAAAAACAGAAACTGGATGATCATGGCGATCACACCGGAGATCACGCTTCCAATGATCACACCGGCAATTTTGTCTGAAATCCCAAGTAAAATGTATCCTGCTGTCAGTCCAATCGCTTCAAATAAAATACCGGATGCCCATGCAACCGTCCATGAATGCTCAATGTCAAGCTTTCTCACCACATAGACAATGAGTGTCGTAATGATAAAAATGCCAAGAACAAGGTACATCTCTTTATTTCCAATCAGCTGGTTCAATGCCACTACTACTTTTGATACCGAAGAATCCGTCTCTTCCGCTGCATCGCTCAATGCGCTTGCATTCTCGCTCACTCCATGGATAAAGAAATAGATCACCGTACCGCAGGCAACAGACACTACAGAATACGCCTCACTCAGCAGACCGGAGCCAACCGGTACCGCATAAGGAATATGCAGCTTAAAGCAGACCGGTGTCAGAACCGCATTGATACCACTCTTTGGGGAAAAACGGAAATAAATAAAATAGATGATCGCAAACATGAGAAGTCCTACCAGACACACCTCAATGGATAATGCATACAGATCCGCCAAAACGACCAACGCAGCAATTGCAATCAGTCCATTGGCCGGAAGCATGGAACACACAAGTGCAAGAATGACTGCAACCGGAGTCTTGCTGACCAGTTTCATATATCCAATACTGTTGTTGATCATAAGGAATGTAAACAATGCAAGTACAAACCGGATCGCCGGTTTCACATATATTTCATTTTTTCCGTAAAAACGGATCAGTTTCTCTTTCAATTCTAATAAGGTTGTCATTTTAGCCTCCCGCCGTTTGTTTTACTCCTGATTTTCCTGCCCCCCGGCAGCGTTCAGTGATTATTCCCAGTCTTTATTCTCAGACATTTTCAGCTTGTCTTCCCTCTCGTATAACTGATTCAGCTTCTTCAGATTGCCATAATACTTCTTTACCTCACGGCGTCCCTTTGTATATCTTCTATTATAAACAAAATACGTGATCGCCATGTAAGCAATCATAAACACAATATACTTTACCAGCACGGATGTCAGCAGTTCCTGAATATCCATTGCATTCAGATTCTCCATTAACTGGTTCATGGAATAAATGCCCCATGTCACAAGGATCAGCGCAAAGCCAATCGTTCCTGACACAAAGCTTCCAAGCATACGCAGCGAAACATAATCTTTTCTTGCATACTGTGTCATCGGCTTACATTCTTTTCCCTGATCGGTGTCAAATATCGCCATTTTTATCATATGATGTAAACGTTCTTCGTTAACCATGCAGATTTCCTTCCTGTCTGTCACACAATGTATCTACTATAAAATAAACCCATCTCATTTTCTGAAAAAGTACATTCTTCACGCAATTATGCATTCTTATTCATCATTATAACACAGTAGGCGGTATTTTCAAAACAAAAAAAAGCAGATGCGACCTTTCTACGTTTCTATCTATATAAATAACGTAGCTATGCGCCCTGCTTTTTTATAAATTCTGTCCTTATTTTCAGATATGTGACATTCTGTTCCCGGTTCTATCTCAGGAATCTCATCTTATCCCCTTCATCACGCTCTCCGCCCGATCTCTGCTGCATTGGACGTGGTCTGTTCAAAGCACTCCGCAGATTATTTGCCATAGCAGCTTTACACTTGTCACAGAAGCGTCCGCTTGTGATCGGTCTGCCACAGTGTTCACACAACACACCATCTAAAGAAGCTTCCGAGAGGATCAGTCTCTCCTCTTTCACCCACTGTTTGATCTGTTTCACAGAAACATCCATATCCTCTGCCACCTGACTGATGGATGCCTGTGGATGTTCACCGATATAATCTTTCACGCTGCTAAATTTCTTCTCAAGCTTTGCCCTGCATTCAGGGCAAAGCTGTGCGCCACTCATATAATTAAAGAGTTTTCCACAGCCCTTACAATTTCTTACATCCATAGCATATTCCTCCTAAAATCCCTCGCCGATACTGATACATAGGAAATAAATCTCATCCACCCCTGCCTGCAAAAGTACCTCTGCCACTGCATCGATCGTGCTTCCCGTCGTATAGATATCATCTACAATTAATATTTTCCTATATTTTACTATATTTGGTACTAACTGGAAAGCTTTTTTTAGATTTATCTTCCGTTCGACATCATTTAATTCTTTTTGCGGCGTGGTATTCCGGATTCGTTTTACCATGCGCTTTTCCACCGGAAGATTCATTTTTTCTCCCAGAGTCCGCGCAAATACGGCTGCCTGATTATACCCTCTCCCCTTTTCCTTCAAACGGTACATGGGAACGGGTACAATTGCTTCGATCTGTTTTCTTCGGATCCAGTCTCCATAGATGCGCACTGCTTCTTTCGCATAAAAATCTGCATATTCGCGTTTATTACTATATTTAAAACGGTACATGGACTGGCGGATTTCTCCCTGATAAACAAAAACCGCTTTTCCCTGGGAAAAATAGTGTTTTTTCCTCATGCAGTCTGTGCAGTATTCCCTCCTCTGGTCTTCTAATGGCTTGCCACATTTTTTGCAGGACGGTTCCCCGATACAGATCACTTTCTTCCGGCAGTCTTCACATGTATCTTTCCCAACATATATCACCTCATCACAGACAGGGCATCTTGGAGGAAATACAATGTTGGATAACCCCTCTTTTATTTTCATAAAATCCTTTCTAAAAATCTCTCCGGTTTCCATCCTAACACTTTTCTACCCTGCATACTATAAAGGTTTTCTTAAGATTTTAAATCTTTTTCTTATGATCCTCACCGAAAAAATGAGTGTCCTTTACACATTTTTTCTCAAATTCCGGTTGACGAATCCTGTATGAGTGATTATAATTCAATCATTAAAAGCATTAATGCTTTAAAGCATTAAAGGCTATGATCAATGATAAGGAGAATGAATATGAAAAAGATGAACAAAATACTCTCTGTCATGATGGCAGCTGCAATGACAGTTTCCATGACAGCATGCGGCGGCGATACAGCCTCCGACAATACCTCTGCATCTGCTGACAATTCAGCAGCAACAACAGAATCCGCTGCAGCAGGCAGTACCGATGGTCAGAAATATACGATCGGTATTTTACAGCAGTTAGAGCACCCTGCTCTTGACGCTGCTTCCCAGGGCTTTGAGGACGCACTGACAGAGCTGCTCGGTGCAGATAATGTAACATTTGACCTTCAGAACGCACAGGGCGAGCAGGCAAACTGTGCTACCATTGCAAACAATTTTGTTGCCAGCAATTATGATTTAATCCTTGCAAATGCAACCACTGCTTTACAGTGTTCCGCCGCTGCTACAAGCACGATCCCGATTCTCGGAACTTCTGTTACGGATTATGCAACTGCCCTTGAGATTGACGACTGGACAGGTTCTACCGGAAGAAATATCTCCGGAACTTCCGATCTTGCTCCTTTAGATGAACAGGAAGCCATGATCAAAGAATTATTCCCGGATGTAAAAACAGTCGGTATCCTTTACTGTTCCGCAGAGCCAAACTCCAAGTATCAGGCTACCCAGATCGAGGCTGCTTTAGATGCTGACGGCATCGCGTACAAAGAATATACTGCTTCTGATTCCAATGATATCACCTCTGTGGTACAGACAGCAGTTTCCGAAGTAGATGTTATTTATATTCCAACAGACAACACAATGGCAAACAACACGGAAACCATCAATAACATCGCTCTTCCGGCAGGTATTCCGATCATTGCCGGTGAGGAAGGCATCTGTTCCGGATGTGGTGTTGCAACGCTTTCTATCAGCTACTATGATATCGGATACACAGCAGGCCAGATGGCTTATGATATCCTTGTAAACGGTGCTGATATCACAACGATGGAGATCAAGACTGCACCACAGGTAACAAAAGAGTACAATGCAGATATTTGTTCCCAGCTTGGAATCACACCTCCTGATGATTATGTTGCAATTGAAACAGAATAATCTTTCATCAATGCAACAAGTTAAAGCTTTAAATCGTTTTAGTATTATGTTATAATATGCCTGCGGTATTTCGTCTCAACAAATACCGCAGGTATTTTATGCTGTGGGTATTTTGTTCTGCAAGCAATTGATTTCATGAATATTGTTTTATATTTGTAGATGATTTTTGCACCAAATAGTTCCGCACAGGCATTTTATAAAAAAATAAGGAGAGATTTCTTATGACGATGATGTTAACAACTTATTTAGCTTCCCTGAGCCCGCTGGCATTGCTCCGTTCCCTGCCGGGCGCATGCGCACAGGGACTCATCTGGGGACTCCTTGCACTTGGAGTCTACATTACTTACAAATTGTTGGATTTTGCCGATCTGACCGTTGACGGTTCCATGGCGACCGGAGGTGCAGTCGCCGTTATGCTGATCCGCGCAGGCATGAACCCATGGCTTGCTCTTATCTTTGCTTTTCTTGCAGGAATGACCGCCGGATTTATCACCGGAATGTTACATACCGCACTTGGGATCCCGGGAATCCTTGCAAGTATCCTGACGCAGATTTCACTTTACTCTATCAACTTAAATATTCTCGGAAGTTCCAATCAGGCAGTCAGCGTTGACAAATACAGCCTTGTTGTTTCACTCCGCTATATTTCGGACTCAACTGCAAGCAAAATCCGTATGTTTACGACCTGTATCCTCTTCTGCGTTGTACTCGTTGCCATTCTCTACTGGTATTTCGGAACAGAGCAGGGACATGCGATCCGTGCAACCGGCTGTAACCGGCAGATGGCAAGAGCGCAGGGAATCAACACTGATTTTCATACCGTACTTGCACTGATGATCTCTAACGGTCTTGTAGGACTTTCCGGTGGACTTTACGCCCAGTATCAGGGAGCAGCGGATGTCAATATGGGACGTGGTGCGATCGTTATCGGACTTGCTGCTGTTATCATTGGCGATGTCCTCTTTGGAAAAATGTGTGCCGGCAAAAAAATTGCATTTGCTTACACACTGCTCTCCGTCATTGCCGGAGCTATCCTGTACTACCTTGTTTTAAGTGTTGTTTTATGGTTGAAATTCCCATCCGACGACCTGAAATTATTCTCTGCAATTGTAGTAGCTATCTTCCTTTCAATCCCGTATCTGAAAGCGAAACATAGCAGGAAAGGAGTGGCAAAATAATGGCTGAAATGTTAAAAATCGATCATATCTGCAAAACATTTAACGCTGGTACGATCAATGAAAAAATTGCTTTAAACGGAGTTGATCTGACATTAGAAGATGGCGATTTTGTCACTGTTATCGGTGGTAACGGTGCTGGAAAATCCACAACTTTAAACGCTGTCGCAGGTGTCTGGCCAGTGGATTCCGGCAAAATATTTATTGGCGGTGATGATGTCACAAAATTATCCGAATACAAACGCGCCAAATATTTAGGCCGTGTCTTCCAGGATCCTATGACCGGAACTGCAACCACCATGTCCATCGAGGAAAATATGGCAATTGCAGCCCGCCGTGGCAGAAAGCGTGGGTTAAGCTGGGGAATCACGAAGGCAGAACGCGACACCTACCGGGAAATGTTAAAAACATTGGATTTAGGTCTTGAAGATCGTCTTACCAGCAAAGTCGGACTGCTTTCCGGTGGACAGCGTCAGGCAATCACACTGTTGATGGCTTCCATCCAGAAACCAAAACTTTTACTGTTAGATGAACACACCGCTGCCCTTGATCCGAAAACGGCTGCAAAAGTACTTGAGATTTCCGACAAGATTATCTCCGACAATCATCTGACCGCTATGATGGTAACGCACAATATGAAGGATGCTATTGTGCACGGAAATCGCCTGATCATGATGCACGAAGGAAAAGTTATCTTAAATATTTCCGGCGAGGAAAAGAAGAAACTGACAGTTGAAGATCTGCTGCACCAGTTTGAAAAAGTCAGCGGGCAGGAATTTGCTAACGACAAGGCATTATTGTCATAACCGGAGTTTAACGGACGTAGTGTCGCAGATTCTGTAGTGTTTTTAC